>NZ_MLCF01000172.1 GCF_001879105.1 Mangrovactinospora gilvigrisea
CCGTGAAGACGGTGGAGAGCCATGTGTCGGCGGTGCTGCGGAAGTTGCAGCTGAGCAACCGTCACGAGCTGACGCGGTGGGCGACGGCGCGGCGGCTCGTCTGACGTCGCGGTTCGCGCGGTGCCGGGTTCGCCGCCCCCGCCCAGGCCTCGCCTGGGCGGGGGGAGGGGCCGGGGCGGGCGTTACGCGTCGGCCGGGTGGGTGTGCTGCCAGGGGCGGCACAGGGTGAGGAAGACGGCCATGGCGAGGACCGTCGCCCCGGTGATGACGATCGCCATCGGGAGCGCGGAGCCCGTCCCGCCGAGGCCGACCAGCGGGGCGGCCGCCGCGCCGATGAGGAACTGGAGCGTCCCGAGCAGCGCGGACGCCGAGCCCGCGGAGTGGTCCGCCCTGCCCAGCGCCAGCGCCGTCGCGTTGGGCATCACCATGCCCATCGAGGCGACCATCAGCCACAGCAGGACGGCCACCGCCGTCAGCCCCGCGTCGGTGAGCGAGACCACCAGCAGCAGGCCGACGCCGGCCGCCAGCGCCAGCGCGATGCCGGTGCCGAGCAGCCGCACCAGCGAGAAGCGCCTCACCAGGACCCGCCCGTTGAGCTGGCCCATCGCCACGATGCCCACGGAGTTGACGCCGAAGAGCAGGCTGTAGGTCTGCGGCGAGGCGTGGTAGACGTCCTGCACCACGAAGGACGAGCCGCTGATGTAGGCGAACATCGCCGCGAAGGTGATGCCGCCGGCGAGGACGTAGCCGGAGAAGACGCGGTCCGCGCCGAGGCCGCGCATGGTGCGCAGCGCGGTGCGCAGCCCGCCGCGGTGGCGCCGCTCGGGCGGCAGCGTCTCGGGCAGCTTGATCGCGGCGAGCAGCAGGATGAGCGAGCCGAGGACCACCAGCAGCACGAAGATGCCGCGCCAGCTGGTGATGCGCAGCAGCTGCCCGCCGATGACCGGCGCCGCGATCGGCGCCACCCCGGAGACCAGCATCAGCGAGGAGAAGTAGCGGGCCGCCGCGACGCCGGAGTACAGGTCGCGGACGATGGCGCGGGCGATGACCACGCCGGCCGCGCCGGAGGCGCCCTGGATCAGCCGCAGCCCGGTGAGCATCGGCGCCGTCGGGGCGACGGCGCACAGCAGGGAGGCGATGACGAAGAGGACCATGCCGGCGACGAGCGGGCGGCGGCGTCCCCAGGAGTCGCTGAGCGGGCCGAGCACCAACTGCCCCAGCGCGAGGCCGGCGAGACAGGCCGTCAGGGTGAGCTGGACCGTCGAGGCGTCGCTGTGCAGGGCGTGGGTGACGGTGGGCAGCGCCGGGATGTACATGTCGATGGAGAGCGGCGGCAGGGCCGTCAGCGAGCCCAGGGTGAAGACGAGGAGTGCGCCGGTGGCGGTCTTGCGGCCGCGGTGCTCGGCGGGCGGTGTCGGTGCGCTGCTGGGGACGGGGAGGTGGGGGGCGGCGGACGCGGCCGCCGAAGTGCTCCGCTCGGGGCGAGGCATGGGGGGATGACTCCAGTCGTGGGGTCGCGGGTGTGCGGCTGGGAGGAGGGCCGGTCCGGGGATGCGGGCAGCGCTGACCGCTCGGACGGCGAGTCCGGTGGGATTTCCGGTGGATGCTCCGTACACCGTCTTACCGCACACGCCCGCGGAGAGGGAAGTCGCGGCCGGGCAACGGGAGTCACGTCACGTCAAAGGCCCGGGTCATGGGATGCCCAAGGCGGGGGAAAGGGGACGGCCGATCCGGTTGGGGGGGGATGAACCGGATCGGCCGTCGTAGTGACCTGCCGCTGGGGGGGGGAGTAGCGGGAGGCCACGCTCATGGGGAGTGGTGTCAGCCCACCACGCGAACCACTCCGTAGATCGGCATCTCGGTGATCGGACCTTCGTCCACGTAGGCGCCGGTGTGGGGGGCCTGGATCATCTTACCGTTGCCAATGTACATGGCAACGTGGCTGATGTCCGAGTAATAGAAGATCAGGTCGCCGACCTTGATGTCCGACAGCGACACGCGGTGGCCGATCTTCACCTGCTCGAAGGTGGTGCGCGGGATGGAGACCCCGGCCGCCCGGTAGGACGCCTGCATCAGGCTCGAACAGTCCCAGGAATTCGGACCGTTGGAGCCGAACACGTACGGCTCGCCGAGCTGCGCCTTGGCGAACGCCAGGGCCTTCGCCGTGATCTGCGCCGCATTCGCGGAGGAGCCGGACGAGGAGCCGCCGGAGGAACCGGAGGACGAACCGGACGAACCGCTGCCGCTGCTCTGCTGCTCCTTGGCCTTCTTGGCTGCCGCGGCGGCGATTTTGGCGGCCTGCTTGGCGGCGGCCTCCTCCTTCGCCTTCTGCTCGGCGGCCAGCTTCGCCTTCTGCTGGGCCGTCAGATGCTTCAGCAGGTCCTGCGACTGCTTCAGCTTGGCGAGCACCGAGCGCTTGGCGGCGGCCGCCTTGGCCTGCTCCTTCTGCAGCTCGGCCAGCTTGCTGTTCGCCGCGGTGGCGCTCTGCTGCACCTGGGCGCGGTCGTGGACGTACTGCTTGAGCGTGTCCGTCTGGTTCTGGCTGACCTGCTTGATGAGGTCCATGCCGCTCAGGTACTGCGTCGGGTCCTTGGCGAGGGCGAGCTTCATGACCTCGCTCACACCGCCGCTCTGGTACTGCGCGACGGCGAGGCGCCCGATGGCGTCCTGGGTGGACTGCATCGCCGCGGTCTTGCCGGCGAGCTTGTCCTCCAGCTTGTTGACCTGCTTCTGCAGTCCGGCGGTGCGCTCCTGCGCCTGGTCGTAGTTCTGGGTCGCGGCTTCCGACTGGTGGTTGAGCTCGTCGACCTGCTTCTGCACGTCCGCGATGGAGGGCTGCGGGTCCGCGTGACTTGCCTGGGCCATCACCGTGACGGTGGCGAGGGCGGCGATCGTCGCGCCGGTCGCCGTCTGTCCGCCGCGCGACGCGAGGGCCGAGCGGGGCTTGCGATGCCTGCTGTGGGGCGCCATGCGGATGTGCCGCTCCTTCCGCTCGTGGCCCGGTGGGGCCGCCGCGGCCGTGGGGACGTGTCGAGCCGCTTGGGGGAGCACGCTAGACGGCAGGGGGAGGAGAGTTCGACCGGCTGACCACTTCTGATCGAAAGTTTTTGAAATTGGCGTACAACCATGACCGATTCGATCAGTAAGTGGGATCGTATGACCACAGGGCGCGGATCGAAGGGGATGCCGGCCCTCCGCTCGTCCCCGGGGGCGGTGGCCGGATCGGATCGGACGGCGGTTACGCTCGGCCCCATGGGCGTGCTTATTCAGATCTTCGTGGTGCTGCACCTGGTCGGCGTGGCCAGCCTGCTGGGCGGCTTCCTGACCCAGATGAAGCAGATCAAGGGCGGCAACACCCGCGTGACGCCGGCGATGATGCACGGCGCGCTCACGATGCTGGTGACCGGACTGGCGCTGGTCGGCCTCAACGACGGCTCCGGCCACCAGGTGGATCACGTCAAGATCGGCGTGAAGCTGGTGGTGCTCCTGGTGATCCTGGGCCTGGTGTACGTGAACCGCGGCAAGGAGAAGGTGTCCACCGCGGTGACCGGTTCGATCGCCCTGCTGACACTTGCGAACATGTGCATCGCCGTGATGTGGAACTGATCGCTCGCCGATCGCTCCCTGATCACTCCCCGATCGCTCTTCGATCCACCGGCCCTCCTCGGGCCGCCCGGGCCGCCCCCGCTTGTCGTAGGGGCGGCCTAGACTTTTCGGGCGATGAGTTCTCTCTTTGACGACGTCCCCCTGACCGGGCTCCAGGAGGAGCCGCCCTCCGACGCGCCCCCGGAGGAGGAGGACGAGGCCGCGACGCCCGCCGAACCGCTGCCGGACGACCTCTTCGGGGACCTCTTCGACGGCCCCCCGCCGATGGCCTTCGGCCTCGGGCAGCCCGGTGACGAACGCCACCCCGGCGGCTACCACGGCAACGGCGCCCCGCGCACCGTCGCCGACCCCGAGGCGCTGCTCGAGGGGCTCAACGGCCCCCAGCGGGAGGCGGTCCTGCACACCGGCTCGCCGCTGCTGATCATCGCCGGTGCGGGCTCCGGCAAGACCCGGGTGCTCACCCACCGGATCGCCTACCTGCTCGCCGCGCGCGGCGTCCGGCCCGGCGAGGTGCTGGCGATCACCTTCACCAACAAGGCCGCCGGCGAGATGAAGGAGCGCGTCGAGGCGCTGGTCGGCCCGCAGGCGATGTCGATGTGGGTGGCCACCTTCCACTCCGCGTGCGTCCGCATCCTGCGCCGCGAGCACCGGCTGCTCGGCTTCAACTCCAACTTCTCGATCTACGACGCGGCCGACTCCAAGCGCCTGATGGCGCTGGTCTGCCGGGAGCTCGACCTCGACCCCAAGCGGTTCCCGCCGAAGAGCTTCAGCGCCAAGGTCTCCAAGCTGAAGAACGAGCTCGTCGACCCGGAGGGGTTCGCGGCCCTTGCCAAGGACGACTACGAGAAGAAGGTCGCCGAGGCGTACGCGATGTACCAGGCGCGGCTGCAGCAGGCCAACGCGCTGGACTTCGACGACATCATCATGACCACGGTGCACCTGCTCCAGGCCTTTCCGGAGGTCGCCGAGCACTACCGGCGGCGCTTCCGGCACGTCATGGTCGACGAGTACCAGGACACCAACCACGCCCAGTACACGCTGGTGCGGGAGCTGGTCGGCGGGGCGGCGGGGACGGATCCGGGCGCGGTGCCGCCCGCCGAGCTGTGCGTGGTGGGCGACGCCGACCAGTCGATCTACGCCTTCCGCGGCGCCACCATCCGCAACATCCTCGACTTCGAGGTCGACTACCCGGACGCCCGCACCATCCTGCTGGAGCAGAACTACCGCTCCACCCAGACGATCCTGACGGCCGCCAACGCGGTGATCGAGAAGAACAGCGACCGCCGCCCCAAGAAGCTGTGGACGGACTCGGGCAACGGCGCCGGCATCGTCGGCTACATCGCCGACAACGAGCACGACGAGGCGCAGTTCGTCGCCGAGGAGATCGACCGCCTCAGCGACGAGGGCGACGCCAGGCTGGGCGACGTCGCCGTCTTCTACAGGACGAACGCGCAGTCCCGTGTCTTCGAAGAGATCTTCATGCGGGTCGGGCTGCGCTACAAGGTCGTCGGCGGCGTCCGCTTCTACGACCGCCGCGAGGTCCGGGACGTGCTCGCCTATCTGCGGGTGCTGGCCAACCCGGAGGACGCGGTGTCGCTGCGGCGCATCCTCAACGTCCCCAAGCGCGGCATCGGCGACCGCGCCGAGGCGATGATCGAGGCGCTGGCGCTGCGCGAGCGGATCTCCTTCCCGCAGGCGCTGGCCCGGGTCGAGGAGGCCTACGGGATGGCGGCGCGCTCGATGAACGCCGTCAAGAAGTTCAACGAGCTGCTGGAGAAGCTGCGGACGGTGGCCGCGAGCGGGGCGGCACCGGCGACGGTGCTGGAGGCCGTCCTGGAGGAGTCCGGCTACCTGGCGGAGCTGCAGAACTCGACGGACCCGCAGGACGAGACCCGGGTGGAGAACCTCCAGGAACTCGCCTCCGTCGCGCTGGAGTTCGAGCAGGTCAACGAGGAGGGCACGCTTCCGGAGTTCCTGGAGCAGGTGTCCCTGGTCGCCGACTCCGACCAGATCCCGGACGCGGAGGACGGCGACGACGCCGGCGTCATCACGCTGATGACGCTGCACACCGCGAAGGGGCTGGAGTTCCCCGTGGTGTTCCTGACGGGCATGGAGGACGGGGTCTTCCCGCACATGCGCGCGATGAGCAACACGAAGGAGTTGGAGGAGGAGCGGCGGCTCGCGTACGTGGGGCTGACGCGCGCCCGGGAGCGGCTGTACGTCGCGCGGGCGGCGATGCGCTCGGCGTGGGGGCAGCCGTCGTGGAACCCGCCGTCGCGGTTCCTGGCCGAGATTCCGGCGGAGTTGGTGGAGTGGAAGGGCGGCACCCAGACGGCGGCGGCACCGCCGGAGCCGCGGGGGCGGCGCGGGCGCGGGGCCGGCGGGGCCGGCGGCGGTCGCGGGGGCAAGGCGATGACGCCGGCGGAGGCCGCGGCCGAGGCGATGGTGTCGCTGACGGAGATGAAGGGCCGCCGCAGGTCGGCGACGCCGGCGTTCGCCACGGGGAAGATGCAGGAGCGGGTGCCGGTGTCGCTCGCGGTGGGGGACCGGGTGACGCACGACCAGTTCGGGCTGGGGACGGTGGTGGAGGTGCGGGGCGAGGGCCAGAAGGCGCAGGCGACGATCGACTTCGGGGAGGGGCAGGGCACGAAGCGGCTGCTGCTGAAGTACGCGCCGGTGGAGAAGTTGTAGCGCGCCGCGGCGGCGGCTGCCGCCCGCGCGGTGCCGGCGCCCTCCGCGGCGCCCCTCCGCCCCGGCGTCCCACCGGACGCGGCGCGTCCCCCAAGCACGTACGGAGAACCACTACGAACGAGCTCGGGCGCC
>NZ_MLCF01000173.1 GCF_001879105.1 Mangrovactinospora gilvigrisea
CGTGGATTCCTCGGAGGGATCCTCGGTGCCGGAGTGGCCGCCGGCCTCGGCACCACGCTCTCCGGCTGCGCCTCCGACACCGCCGGACTGCAGCTGGGCAAACCGGTGCCGCCGCCCGGTGCCAAGACCGTCATCAACACGAGTGTGGGGATGCCCGAGGGGTACATGGGTCCGCGCCCCTCCATCGTCGGGAAGATCACCACCAAGCCGGCGACGCTGCGGGTCCTCGTCATGCAGGACTCCACCAACGTCGGCGACTGGAACACCAACAAGTTCACCAAGTGGTACGAGAACCGCACCGGCGTCAAGGTCGACTGGGTCGTCATCTCCTCGGAGGACTCGCTCACCAAGATCAACGCGATGATCGCGGCCAATGACATCCCCGATGTGCTGATGCCCAACCCGGGACTGACGCCCAGCCAGGTCCGCTACTACGGCGACCAGGGGCTGTTCATCCGCCTCAACGAGCTGATCGACAAGTACGGGACGCAGACCAAGGGCGCTTTCCGGGACTACCCCGAGTTCCGCAAGACGATGCAGGCCCCCAACGGCTCGCTCTACAGCCTCCCGTACATCAACGACTGCTTCCACTGCCACACCATGGGCTCGCGCACCTGGCTCTACCAGCCCTGGCTGGACAAGCTCGGCCTCGACGTCCCGCAGACCACCGCCGAGTTCGAGGAGGTGCTGCACGCCTTCAAGACCGGCGACCCCAACGGCGACGGCAAGAAGGACATCGTCCCCTTCGCGATCAGCTCCTTCGCCGCCTCGGCCGGCACCAACGCCACCATGAGCAACAGCATCGACCAGCTGTTCATGAACGCGTTCCTCTACAACCCCGGCAACCCGTGGCTGGCCCTGGACGGCGGCAAGGTCGACCTGGTCGTCGACAAGCCCGAGTGGCGCGACGCGCTGCGCTACATGCACCGCCTCACCAAGCAGGGCCTGATCGACCCCCGGTCGTTCACCATGACCGACACCCAGCTGCAGCTCATCGGCAACAGCAAGAAGGTCGTCCTGGGCTGCTCGATGGGCAACATCTGGGCCTCCTTCCAGACCATGGACATGGTCTCCAAGGACGCCACCTGGCGGCACTACAACGCGCTGCCGTCCCTCAAGGGGCCCGAGGGCGTCCGGAACGACAACTGGAACTACTACGAGCCGCTCGACCCCGGCCGCTACATG
>NZ_MLCF01000174.1 GCF_001879105.1 Mangrovactinospora gilvigrisea
CCCCCGCCGCACCCCGTCCCCGCCGCCGACGTGTGATCACCGGTGTCGGGATCGGCCTCGCCGCCGCCTGCGCGGTGGGCGCCGCCGCGATATGGGGGCCGCTGGGCGGCGTGCTGCCGGACGGCGGTCGCTCCGGGTCGCGCGGGGGCGGCGCGGGGGGCGAGGCGGCGGCACTCGACTCGGCGGCGTCCGACCTCAAGGCGGCGGCCGACCGGCTGGCGACCGTCCGGGCCACCGCCTACTCCGGCACCTTCTCCAACACCGAGGACGGCCCGGGGCACTTGGACCTCACCTCGACACCGTCCGGGCTCTCCTCGGGCCGCATGACGGAGGCCGGCGCGGCGAACGCGCAGGCGCATCCGCGCACCCTGGGGCTGCTGGCGCCGGAGCCGGGCAAGGTCTTCGTCAAGGGCGACCGCGGCTTCTGGGAGGACGAAGGCCTGCAGACGGGCACCAAGCTGACGGCCTACAGCGACCACTGGGTGAAGGCACCGTTCCTGCTCTCGGGGCAGACGCAGCTGGTGCGGAGCCTGGCGCCGGGCTCGGTCGCGGCGGCGATGCGGCAGGACGCGGCGGCGCGGCGGGTGCGTCCCGCGGTGGCGGCGACGGTGGACGGGGTGCCGGTGCGCCGCATCGCCACGCCGGACGGGATGTTCGACGTGACAGCGTCGGCGCCGCACCGGCTGGTGCGGATCAGCACGGGCGGCGGCACCTCCTCGGCGTCGCCGAAGCCGAGCGCGCCGGGTGCGACCGCGCCGTCGACGCCGGCGCCGTCGGACAGCTCCTCGGCCGCACCGGTCGCGGCGCGCCAGGCCGACGATGTGACGCCGGTGGCCTCGGCGCTGCCGGCGGGGCTGGAGCTGCGGGTCTCCGAGACGTCGCCGTCGGCCGCGGCCGGCTTCCGCAACGGCTATCTGGCGGGGGTCGGCACGCTCGGCGGCTCGGTCGACACCGACGTCTCGTTCTCCATACCGGGGAAGGTCGCGCTGGAGCCGTGCACCACGAACGGCTGCACGGCGTCGGCGACGGTGAAGAACGCCGACCACCGCGGCAAGGGCGCCGGCCAGGTGTCGGCGATGGTGACGGTGCGGGTCACGCTGGACGGGCGGACGGTGCGCACCTGCAGCATCCCGCGGACGATGCCGCCGAACTCGTCGACGCAGGTGAGCTGCGTCGCCTCGTACACCATCCCGGCGTCGGCGAACGCCACCACGCACCGGGTCCAGGCGGAGGTCTCGGCGGTGGCCCGGGGGGCGACGGACAGCCAGATCTCGGGCTACCGGAGCGAGTTCGCGCAGGAGTGGGCGCATCCGGGGAGCATCGCCGCCTCGCCCCGCCCGACCCCGGGCTCCACCGCCCCGGGCGCCGGCGCCTGACGGCGCCACCCGGCCGCCGCGGCCTCCGTGTTGTGTACAGTGGACGCGCTCGCGGGCACTTGCCCGGACGCATCCCCTGCCGCCTTAGCTCAGCTGGTAGAGCAACGCTCTTGTAAAGCGTAGGTCGTCGGTTCGAACCCGACAGGCGGCTCCCCCGAATCCCGGGCCATGCGGACAATGGCCCGGGCTTCTGCCGTTCATGCGGGGCATTGACCCGGGAGTCGGCCGATCACGGCGCTCAGGATCGCTCCAGACGCAGCGCCAGATTGGGGCAGCGGCGCACCGCGGTGCGGGCCC
>NZ_MLCF01000175.1 GCF_001879105.1 Mangrovactinospora gilvigrisea
CCTGTGCCCACCCGGCCGGACCGCCCCTCCCCGACCCGTGCGTCCACCCAGCCAGCCCACCCATTCGTAGCGCGGAGACCTTGCGTGAACCTCACCCGCTGGAGCGCCCGCCTCCCGGGCACGACGCGCCGCCGCCCCGCCGAACCGCGCCCCGCGGCCGTGCCCCCCGCACGCCAGTCCGCCGCCGAGGGCGGCCCGGCCGATCCCGCGCTGCGCGACGTCCTCGCCCACGCCCCCGCGCCCATCGCCGTCACCGACGGACCGCAGCACCGCATCACCTACGTCAACGAGGCCTACACCGCGATGTTCGGGCCCCGCACCCCCGGCGCCCCCGCCCGCGAGGCCCTCCCCGAGCTCGACGAACTCGGCGTGCTGCCGCTGATGGACCAGGTCTACCGCAGCGGGCGGGCCCGCACCGTCCGCGTCCGCCGCGTCGCCCAGCCCACCGGCACCCCCGCCGACGACACCCCCGACGAGCCGGACGCCACCGGCGACTCCGCCGCCTACTACAGCTTCGTCTGCGCCCCCATCACCGACCACGACGCCCCCGCCGGCCACGCCAACAGCAGCCCCGCGCCGCGCGCCGTCCGCCGCCTCGCCCGCAACTCCTCCGCCGCGGGCCGCGTCCACGGCGTCCTCGTCTTCGCCACCGAGGTCACCGACCAGGTGCAGGCCACCGAGCGCCTCCGGGAGAGCGAGCGCCGCCACCGCGAGACCGCCGTCACCCTGCAACGCAGCCTGCTGCCCCAGGAGTTGGAGCAGCCGGACGACCTCCGGGTGGCCGCCGTCTACCACCCCGGCGGCGCCGAGGCCGCGGTCGGCGGCGACTGGTACGACGTCATCACCCTCGGCGGCGGCCGCACCGCCCTCGTCATCGGCGACGTGATGGGCCGCGGCGTGCGCGCCGCCGCCGTGATGGGGCAGCTGCGCACCGCGGTCCGCGCATACGCCCGCCTCGACCTGCCCCCGCACGAGGTCCTCCAGCTGCTCGACGGCCTGGCCACCGAGATCGACGCCAGCCAGATCGCCACCTGCACCTACGCCGTCTACGACCCCGGCGAGGCCCGCATCGTGCACGCCTCGGCCGGCCACCTCCCGATGATCATCAGGGACGAGGACGGCACCGTCCGCCGCGTCGAGCACCAGGCCGGACCGCCGCTCGGCACCGGCGGCTACCAGCACACCAGTGAAGAGGTGCCGCTGCTCCCCGGCTCCACCGCCGTCCTCTACACCGACGGCCTCGTCGAGCGCCGCGGCCAGGACATCGACGACGGCATCACCGAGCTGGAGTCCGCCGTCGCCGGCGCGGCCGGCGGCCCCGACGTGGTCTGCGACCGCCTGCTCCGCGCCATGGGCATCACCGAGCAGCACGACGACGACGTCGCCGTCCTCGTCGTCCAGCTCCCCGGACGCACCCCCGAGCAGAACGCCCTCTTCCGCGGCGCCACCCTGGAGCTGCACGGCGGAACGGAGGCCGCCCCGCGCGCCCGCGCCTTCACCACCGGCGTGCTGGCCAGCTGGCGCCTCTCCGAGGACCTGCGGGAGCTCGGCGTCCTGGCGGTGAGCGAACTGGTCGCCAACTGCCTGACGCACGGCTCGCCCCCGATGCGCCTCCGCCTGCGCCGCACCCACCGCCGCCTCATCGTCGAGGTCTCCGACGGCAACGAGCAGCTGCCCCGCCGCCGCACCGCCGACGTAGCCGACGAGTCCGGCCGGGGCCTCGGCATCGTGGCCGCGATCGCCGCCGGCTGGGGCTCCCGGCGCACTCCCGACGGGGGCAAGTCCGTCTGGTGCGAGTTCGACCTGCCGGGGGACCACGACCTGAGTTGACATGGGCGCCGCCGAACCCTAATGTTCTGCGAGTTGCCTGACGGGAACGCACGGAGCACCGAGCGGACCGAGGGCGGCACCCCCCTTATGAAGCAGAACGGCTGTGCGATGTCTTGCGCTGCCCGAAAGCGGAAAAAGGGGAGGGGAAAACCCCGCCGGAAAGTCTGGTAAGGT
>NZ_MLCF01000176.1 GCF_001879105.1 Mangrovactinospora gilvigrisea
CCAAGGCCATGAAGTTAGGGGCCCGGCGCGTCTGTCGAGAGGATGTCGACGCTGATGGTGGCCTTGTAGGTGTGCCGGTCCACGCGCAGGCTCCTGTAGGCGTAGCGCGACAGCGGACGCTTGACCGCGCGGGGGCTGACGCGCAGGCGGCGGTCGGGCATGAGGTTGTCCAGCACGGCCCGCCCGATCGCGCCGACCAGGTCGATCACGGTCCCGGCGAGCACGTTCGCGGCCTGGACGACCTGGTCGCGGGCGGCGTTCAGGGCGGTGGTGAAGCTGCCACGATCTGCATCGGCGCCGGCGGCCTCGGCGGCGTCCGCGATCGCTGTCCGGATCAGCTGATAGGCCGTCAGCAGGGCGTAGACCTCCTGAGCGATGCCGGGCAGGGTGCGGGCGCGCAGCACCCGGCGGCCGAGCATCGATTTCTTGATCCCGAAGAACGCCGACTCCACCTCCCACCGTTCGTGATACAGCCTGACCAGCTCAAACGCCGGGTAGCGGCGGTGGTCCAGCAGGGTGGTCGCCAGCCGGTAGCAGCCGGTCTGCCGCCCGGTGGCGGTGGCGATCGCAATCTCGCAGACCACGATGCGGATCTCGACGTCGCCGATCCGGGAGAGGATGGAGCCGTCGGGGAAGCGCCGCAGCATCGGTGGCTTGCGCGCGGCCGAGAGCCGGGCCAGGAAGTCCGCCCCGGTTTCGGCGACCGCGGTCAGGTAGGCGTTGGTGGCAAAACCGCGGTCCAGCAGCACGATCATCTCGGCGCGCAGCGAGCGCATCAGCCGCCGGCCGTGGATGCTCTCGCCGGTGGACCGGGGCCCGAACACGGCGTCGATGACGGCCCGGGTGCCGCAGGCCACCAGGGCTACCAGGCAGATCTGCGGGTAGCCGGAGGCGGCCGTGTACTGGTTGGCGCCCTTGCCCAGGCCCGCGCGGGTGTTCGGGGTGTCGGGGACGTCCAGGTAGGTGCCGTCGATGGCGACCACCAGTAGGCCCGCCCACCGCGCGCCGGCGGTGCGGATCGCGGTGGCCGGGCCGCGCAGCAGGTCGAACAGGGCGCGCATCGGGCGGATCCCGAGCCGGCAGCGGGCGTGCCACAGCGCGGTCGCGGTGACCTTCGGGATCGGCAGGCCCTCGAGGGCGCCGGTGAGCTTGGACCAGACCTCGGGGTAGCCGCAGTCTTCGAACAGGGCGGCGGCCAGCAGCAGGTAGACCACGACGCGGGCGGGCAGCTTGCGCACCCGCTGCTGGAGGGCGCCGCACTGGGTGAGTGCGGCATCGACCATCTCGAACGGCACGAGGCGGGTCAACTCGCCCAGATGGCCTGGCGCGAAGACGTCTTCGGCCACGCGGATGGTGCGCAGGATGGCAGACTGGCCGGACAGCGGGGCCTCCGGTGGTGGCGACGAGTCTTGGCGGACAAGTCGTTCTACCGAGGCCCCGCTTCCCGTGTCCGGCGAACGCGCAGATCAGGTCCGTGTTGACACAGTCTCGCCGTTCATAACTTCATGGCCTTGGGCTAAAG
>NZ_MLCF01000177.1 GCF_001879105.1 Mangrovactinospora gilvigrisea
CCGCGGCGGAGACGGTGAGGGTGTAGACAATGCCGGAGCCGGGCAGCTCGCCCAGGTGCTCGGCGAGCCACGCCAACCGGTGGGCGGCGTCCGGCAGCGCCACCACACCCAGCCGCAGACTCGTCCGATCCAGACTGCCCCGCAGCACCAGCGCCCCACCCCCACCCGTGCCCAACTGCTCGGCGATGTCGGCCGTCACCCGGGCATTGGCGGTCGCCGTGGTCGCCAGCACCGGCACCCCCGGCCGCAGCTCCTCCAGCATCGTGCGCAGCCGCCGGTAATCCGGGCGGAAGTCATGCCCCCAGTCGCTGATGCAGTGCGCCTCGTCCACCACCAGCAACCCGGTGGAGGCAGCCAGCTTCGGCAGCACCTGATCCCGAAACTCCACCGAGTTCAACCGTTCGGGCGACACCAACAGCACATCGACCTCCCCCCGCTCCACCTCCCCGTAGACCGCGCTCCAGTCCTGGGGATTGGCCGAGTTGATCGTCCGCGCACGGATACCCGCACGCCGCGCCGCCTCGATCTGATTGCGCATCAACGCCAGCAGCGGCGAAACGATCACCGTCGGCCCACCGCCCCGGCGCCGCAGCAGCGCCGTGGCCACGAAGTACACCGCCGACTTCCCCCACCCCGTGCGCTGCACCACCAGCACCCGACGCGCCTGCGTCACCAGCGCCTCGACCGCCGACCACTGATCCTCCCGCAGCCGGGCCTCCCCGACCCGCCCGCCGACCAGCTCGGCCAGCACCGCATCGGCCTCGACCCTCAGCTCCGCATCACTCATGCCCCCATGCAACCCGATCCCGGTGACAACACACCAATCCCCCACACCCGCGTAGGGATCGGCCGGCACCGCGGATCAGGGCGTTCGCGCAGATCCACCCGCCCAGCTTTCCCTATGACCAGACGATTGGTAGCAAACAGGTCATACGCACTTCAAGTACGTGATTCCTCAACCAGGAAGGGCAGTCCTTCCCCTGCGACCCATCAGCCGAGGACGGACATCATGCCCACACGCCACACCCTGCTCGCAGCCCTCTCCGGGCTCCTGGCCATCACCCTCAACACTGCGCCGGCCCACGCCACACCGGCCTGGAACACCGGCAACGCGACGATCTCGGGGTGCTTCGACGGCCACAACGGCCCGCACGACATCATCGCGCACTTCCGCGGCCCCGGAGGATCCTGGCAGCTGCGGTGCGGCGACCACACCAAGGGGCTCATCCACATCGAAGCCGGCCACCCCGGCACCGACAAGTGGGCCAACCAGTTCCTCGGCTGCCTGGACAGGATCGCCGTCAGCGGCCTCTTCGAGCAGCCCGGCTCCAGCCCCGGCAAGACCGCACGCCGCTTCACCAACGACCACGGCCACGGATGGTTTGTCTACGACAATGCCTCACACGACATCGTCACCGCCTACACCGACATGCCGCGCACCAGCACCGGACGGCCGGACAACAACTGGGCCCTGTGCGACCGCCCCCTGGACGAGCGGCACCGCCCGCACTGACCCGCACCCCGGAGGCCCCACTTGTTCGCCGTGACACTCTCCCCTCCGGAGGGGATGACGCTCACGCTGGAGACCGACACCAGCGCCTGCGAGATCTCGACGACCAACCTCGACGGCCTGGAGCCCGACGCCGTGCACGCGCTGATCCAGGCCGTGCGGCTGCTGGCCGAGGGCGTCCCCGACACCGGTGCCCGATGGCCCTCCGAACCCCGCGGGCACTTCATCGACCTCAGCCACGGCTGGCGCGGCCAGGCCGGCATCGCCATCCACCCCTTCGCCGACGACTGGCTCGACACCTCCCTCAACCACACCCCAGGCGTGTGGACACCCCGCCGCGGCCCGGCCCTGTTCACCGCGACCACCACACTGCCGGCGCTGGTCCGAGCCTTCACCGAAGCCTTCGGCGCAGCCCGGTCCGGCTACGTCAACCACGACCGCCCCAGGTTCGGACCCTACTGGCGCCACCCCTTCCCCGAGCAGGAGTTCGCCCGACTCCAAGCGGCCGGTACCGCTCTCGCCGACGGCGCGTAGGTAGCAGCGGATGGGGCAAGACGCGGACGCCGACGCGGCGGTGCACCGCCGGTGCGAGCTCCGCCTCGCCGGCCAAAGCCTGGCTGCTTCGCGCCCGGCAGTGTGGCGCCGAAGGAGGCGGGTGCTGCCCGGCCGAAGGGATCTGCCACGGTTCGCACCCGATTCCCTTGCAGGGCGGGCTGTGCACAGGTCGACCGCCCGCCGGCCCGCATGCGGCGGCCGGTCGAGCGATCAAACGAGCTGGACGCCCGTATGTCACGTGCGCCTCACCCGCATGGAAGCTCTGCTGACGCTTGTTCAGGCGGACGCGGGAAACAACCCCGCAGGTCCTTCTAGCGGCGACCGGTCTCGCGGTTGACGTGGATGAGTGTGATCTCCTGTTGTCGGCTCGGTGGCGGAGAGTCCAGCCACTGGGAAGCGATCCCGTACAGCCAGGAGATCCCCAGGGCGATGCATGCCGCCCGGTACCAGGTGGTCTCGCCGACGAGGTAGGCCAGTGCGGTCAGGCCTGCGGCGATCCACAGTCCGGCGCACCAGGCGCACTCCAGGAGGGTTCCGAGCCAGTCGGCGGTGCGCGCGCCCCAGTCGCGCAGGGGTTGGAGAAGGGTGTCGTCGGTGATCAGTCGGGTGAGGCGGAAGTGCGCGGCGATGGTCAGTCCGATGGTGAGCCAGGGGAGCACCCGTGTCACGGTAGGTGCCGCGCATCGGAGTTGGCTAGCGTCTGGCGTCGCTGACGGCAGGTCATCTAATGCTGCGCGTTGGACGGTTAGCTGCTCAGGGGCTTTGGGTCGCGGCCTGGGGCATCGGGTGTTTTTCGGTGTCCTGTGCGGCGTGTCCCGAGCCGGCGCCTCTGCGACGGCCGCCGCCCCGCGCCTAGCGGCGGTGGTCGTGAACAAGCCCCGATGCAACGGTGTGCAGCGGGCCGGCCGAGCTCTCCTGCGGGCGTCGTGTCCGCAACGTGGCCCGCACGGCCATCTCGCCGGTGACCAGCTGGAACGGGCCCAGGCGGAACGCTCCTCCATGCCCAGAAGCGATGTCCTCAACCCGCTGATTTCCGGCGACCTCGCGCGGCAATCGAAATCGGGACAGAGCCCGGATCGCTCTATCTTCTCATCCGGCCCGCTCCTACCCTCGAACGCAGGACGACCCCAACCGAACACATCCATTCCAACGTGGACCCTGGCGGGCTTCGGCGCTGGTCATGGCCGCCGCTGATCGAACGAGGCCCGCCTTTTGGCGCCCCCCCTGTGCCACAACCCTTTGGGCGGCCTTTCCCGGCGCGGAAGCGGACGCAGGGCGTCCTTGATACCCGGCGCAAAACTGCATCCGGCCCCGACCGGTGTCGCCGGCAGCAGGGCTGCTTCGCTGCCACCGATCTGCCGCGAAGCGGGCTCTTGATGCCCTGGCTTCCTGCGGCCACCGGCTCGTGCAGGGCACGCCCCTGCCCCCGGGCCGCTCCAACCCAATAACTGAAGCGACAACGCCACAAGTCACTGGACCCGACAACGACGACGGGAGGTGACGATGGTGCACCGCGCCCCGAACCCCGGCCGGTTAGCCCCATCCACACCCCACCAGGCCAGCGCGACGATCCCGAGTTTCCTGCCGCCACGCGGCAAACTCCCGCACCTCAGCTCCCGGCCGTCCCGCCCAAAGCACGACCAGGCGAGGAAGCCGAGCAACCCTGGACCGCACCGCCGCCCCGCGGCCGTCCGCCCGGGCCGACATGCGCCCCCGCCGCCCCGACATGGAGGCAGACGGACCCGCGGGACTCGCACGGCCAGGGCTTTGAGGGCCCACCACCCCCATCATCAGCGGCGCGCTCGGGCCCGCCAGCGCTTCTGGACCGGGCCCGAGATCATCCACCCAGGGCTCCCACTGCCATGGCCGGGGCACCGATCCGCGCCTCGGCGCGGGTTGCCGTCCGCGCTGGCGATCGATCCTGTCGACGGATTCCGGACGGGACCTTCCGCGTGCAGGAGTCGGCGCCGACCTGGGGCGGTCTCGTTTCGTTCAACGACCTGATGAGAGAAGGGGAGTGCTGTGGCTCGCTGCAGATGTGCCGGGAGCTGTTCATGCGCTGTCGAGGGCGGTGCCGGCATCACCGTCACGGGGACCGGCTCGGCCGCGTCGCCGTACGTCATCTCGCTCGCCGACGGCGGAGACTGCGCCGTGACGCTGGAGTCGATCGCCGCCAAGGACTGGATCGTCGGTGGCTACCACGGGGGCGGCACGGTCACCGAGACACCGGACGCACGGGCGTCGGTGGAGCATGCGGTGCGCGCCGGACTGGACGTCTCCTGGATCGAGTGCTGGACCTCGGCTGGCGGCACCGTCTGGAGGCGCGGATGGCGGTCTTTGCCTATCTGGCCTGGTACAACACCCGTCGTCGGCACTCGGCGCTGGGGTTGTTGAGTCCGGTTGAGTTCGAGAGACGGGAGGCGCGGGCGGATACTGTGAACCTGATCGCGTAGACCACGAATGTCCGCGAAACAGGGCAAAGCCCGCACCTACGACGCACTCGGCCGCCCCATCACCACCACCGACGGACGCGGGACCACGGTCACCTTCACCTACAACGCCCACGACCGCCCGATCAAGGTCGAAGGCCCGAACCAGACCGTCACCTACACCTGGGACAAAGACGGCAACCTCGCCCAGCGCACCGACCCCACCGGCACCACCCGCTACGCCTTCGACTCCCTGTCCCGCGAAACCGTCCGCACCCTCCCGGACGGCTCCCAGACCGTCCTCACCTACACCGCCGAAGGCAACGTCGAATCGTACGAAGACCCAGCCGGCACGGTCCACTACGACTACGACGACGTCAACAACCTGCTCACCCTCACCCAACCGGGAGACGCGGAGATCACCTTCGACTACGACGCCAACGGCAGCCTCACCAAAAAGACCTTCCCCGGCGGAACCGTGGAGAAGATCACCCGCGACGGCTCCACCCGCCCCACCCAGATCACCGCCACCTCCGGCCAGGGCACACTCACCGACCTGACCTTCAACTACGCCACCGACACCGGCAGCGACGACACACGCCTCCACAGCCGCCAGGACACGGTCAACGGCTGGGACTACAGCTACGCCTACGACGCCACCGGCCGGCTGACCGACACCGTCCTGAACCAAGGCGGCACCCTGCTGCGCCACTGGACGCTCTGCTACGACGCCGTCGGCAACATCACCTCCTACGACGACGCCGACACCGCCACCTGCCCCGGCCAGTACACCCTCACCTACGACGACGCCGACCAGATCACCTCCCTGAACGGCGACACCAGCGGCTTTGCCTACGACGCCGAAGGCAACCAGACCGCCGGCGCCATGCGCCCGGAATCGACCTTCACCAACGCGCAGTGGAACGACCTGTCCCAGATGACCTCCGTCACCCACGACGGAACCGTCTATGCGGCCGCATACGCCTCCACCGACCAGTCCGAGCGCACCTGCCTCGGCGACACCGCCTTCCACAACGGACCCGTCGGCCTGTCCGGCCAGACCGCAGCCGGGGTGGACATCAACTTCACCCGCTGCCCCGAGGGCGACCTGCACGGCTTCCGCACCGCTGACAAGCGCTACTACTACCTGACCGACCTCATCGGCAGCATCGAAGCCGTCGTCGACGAGGACGGCAACAAGGTCAACCAGTACCTGTACGAGCTCTTCGGCGCCGTCCGACCCGAGACCAGCGAACAGGTCCCCCAGCCCTACCGGTACGCCGGCGGCTACCAGGACCCCACCGAGCTGTACCACCTCGGCGCCCGCTACCTCGAGCCCTACATCGGCCGCTTCACCCAGCCCGACCCCAGCGGCCAGGAACTCAACCCCTACCTCTACGCCGCCGGCGACCCCACAAACAACATCGACCCGACCGGCTTGGGGTTCTGGAGCTCCGCATGGAGTGCCATTGACAGCCTCTCCAAGAGCAGCTTGGCCGGCAAGATCCTCTACTACTGGCAGGGCTGCCTGGTGGGTATGGGGGTTGCCTTCTCCAGTGGAGCATTCGAGTTTGCGGCAGCGCTTGGGCCCGAGGCCGCTCTCGCAGTGTTGGGGCTCACCTGCTGGGGCGGCGCCAAGCTGTCCAACGTGAATGCTTTGCCCGAAATTGGAGGGTAGTTAGCAGATCACGATGGATTGCGGTCGCAGCCGAGCTTCGTAACGAGGTGTGCGCCGGTTCGAGCAGAGGCCGCGAGGCACCTCGTCGCGCTCCCGACCGTCGCCGGTGTTGGGAGTGCGAGTGACCCAGTCACAAGACGGCGCTTCGACGGCTCACATCGCGCTGATCGGCGACTGCCGCCTTCACGGTCTCGCTCGGGCCACTGCTCGCAGAACACGATCCCAACGGCCGGAGTGGCGATACCCGCACGAAGCGCGATCAAGGCTTCGCCGTGGCCGAGGAGTCGATATGACCGGCCAACATCAACTGTCGGGCGATTCCGGACTGTCGTCGTCCTTGCCCTTGCCCTTGTCCGGGTAGGCCTTGGGCAGGTGCGGTGCCAGCCACTTGCCCAGCCGGAGGCCTGGCAGCAGCACCACCACCGCAATCAGGTACGACAGCCATTCGATGTGCCAGACCCACCACGACACGCAGCCCGCGGCAATCGCGAGCCCGAACCCGATGTGGAGAATCCAGCAGCCGGCTCCGTCGTCGCCGACATCGACTTGAATAGGGGGGATGGCGTTCATAGTTACAAGGACCCTTGCTGCTGGTGAGGGCTAGAGGTTGTCGGGGATCGCCTCATGGCGCTCCCGTCGGGGCCATGGGGTAGCGGACTGGCGACCGGGGCTTGATCGGCAGCAGGCCCCTACCCGGCGTCCCGCCGACACTTCGCCGCAGTCGAGGGGTCTACGAGCCGAGCTCCCATGCGACTTTCTTGGCGCCTGGTCGAGGCTGTCACGTCTCGACCTTTAACCTCTACCTGGCCTTTGCTCCCTATCGACCCTCGGGGTGGGTGCGTACGGGGAGGCTATGCGGCAGGCCGGGGTCGACAAAAGTTGATCATGAGGGTTGGTTGGGTATCTCACTCCGGCCTTACTGAGCTCGGCTCTTCAGGGTGACGGTTCGTGGCTGGCATCGGGGGCTGTAGATCTTGGTGCGTGCGCCATAGGGATGGGGCCGGCTGGAGGCCGAGGTACGTCGTCGCCGGGAGTCGGTGCGGTTCGAGGCCGCCGAGCTGTTCGCTTACGGGATGAGACCGCCAGAGGTTGCCCGGCGGCTTCGAGTGCGCCGCAAGTCGGCGGATCAGTGGCACCGGGTGTGGAACGGCCGCGGGGCGGTGGTGCTGCCCCCGGGGACCTGGCGGGCGGCGATGCAAGCTCTCGCCTCGTTGCCTAGAGAGGCTGGCGAACTACCTAGACCAGGGACCGGCCACACGCGGCTGGGACGAGGACCCGGCGGACCGCCGCCCGCGCAGCCGGAAGTTCTACGTCTCGCACAGCGCGTCCGGGGCCACCCGCCTCATACACCGAGTTCGATCTCTCACCAACCTGCCGAACGGGGGCGTTCACCCAGCTCACGGACTCAGCACGGCCCTGAATCGAAGCGGCACCCAGTTTTGGTAGTCCGGAGCGCCTCAACAACCCCGACTTCCGCGACAACGTGCTGCCCCACCTCGCCGACACCGCCGGCCTGCTGGTGGTCGACGAGGCGCACTGCATCAGCGACTGGGGCCACGACTTCCGCCCCGACTACCGCCGGCTGCGCAGCGTCCTCGCCGGGCTGCGCGCCGGGGTGCCGGTGCTCGCCACCACCGCCACCGCCAACGCCCGGGTCACCGCCGACATCGCCGAGCAGCTGGGCACCGGCGGCAGCGGTCCGGCGGAGTCCCGCGGGGCGCTGGTGCTGCGCGGGTCGCTCGACCGCGAGAGCCTGCGGCTCGCCGCCCTCCGACTGCCCGACGCCGCCCACCGGTTGGCGTGGCTCGCCGAGCACCTGGGCGAGCTGCCCGGCTCCGGCATCGTCTACACCCTCACCGTCTCCGCCGCGG
>NZ_MLCF01000178.1 GCF_001879105.1 Mangrovactinospora gilvigrisea
GGGCGGATGCCGCCGCCCCCCGTCCCCGTCCCCGTCCCCGTCCCCGTCCCCGTCCCCGTCCCCGTCCCCGTCCCCGGCACGGTCCGACTACTGGCCCCCGGACGTCACCGTCTGGATCTCTTGGACGGGGACGTCGCGCGCGGTGCCGAAGGTGGCGGGCGGCAGCTGGGTGCCGGCCACATCGGTGTCGATCTGCCAGGTGACGGTCGCGCGGAGGGTGAACGGTCCGTCGTTCGAGGCGTGCTGGTAGGAGACGCCGCAGGGCGGGGTCTTGGTGGCGTCGCCCTTGCGGTACCGCGTGCCGATCGAGCCGTTCGCGTTGGCGGGGCAGCCGCCGGACGAGGGGTAGACGGCCGCGTCGGCGGTGCCCGGATCGATGGTGAGACGGACGGGCTTGGCGGTGGCGGTGGCCGACAGGTTGATGCCGGGGGCGTTGAGCCGAGCCGTGACGGAGACGGGGTGGAACTGCTTGGGCGGCAGCCACGCCCAGGTCGGCAGGTTGACCGTGGAGGTCCCCGCCGGGTTCAGCGACACCTCGGTGTCGGGCAGATGGAGGCGGGCGTAGGCCATCTTCGCCAGCATCGTCGGGTTGATCGTCTCCGCCGGAGGCGTGGGCGGGGTGTCGCCCTTCTTCACCCAGTGCGGGGTCTCCATGTCGATCCCACACGACGCGGTGCCGGTGTAGTCAGGGTTGTAGGTCCCGACCCACCAGTAGCCCTCGTCAGCCTTGTCCGCGTTGTAGTCCGTCTTGTCGTCCTTCTGCCCGCTCACATGGAACTTCTGCATCTCCTGGTAGCGCCAGTGCGAGCCGATCGCGCCGGAGGCCCAGACCGGATCCATGTCCGCCTTGACCTGGGCGGGCGTCTCGGGCGCGTAGTAGCACGGCGGCGGATCGGAATCGACGGGGGCCGTGGACGTCGCATTGCCCGGGGTGGTGACGGGAGCACCGGACTGGTCGGTGTAGGAGATGGTGAGATTGGTGTCGTTGCCGTCCTGGCTGACCTTTTTCTTCGACTTCGTGGTCGTGGTCGTGGTCGTGCTGGAGTAGCCGGCGTGCGCCGTGCCCACCGATCCCACGGCGAGGGCAATGGCCATGCCGATGACCACGCCGATCCGTCGCATACCGACTCTCGTCACTGGCATTGCACGGCCCCCGGGTTGTAGGTCACCTTCACCGTCTTCCAGACACCGTTAGTGCTCTTTTGGACCTGGAGGTTGGTGAACACGTAGTCCTTGGTGGTCTGCGGCGTCCTCAGGACCTTTCCGGTCTTGATGACCTTCGAATACGCCTTGTTCTGGTCCTCGCAGTAACTCACTGAGGCGATGCTCGCCGACACCAGGGCGACGTCGTTCTTGTAGTAGCGGTCCGTGCCGGTGATGGTGGCTCCGCCGTCAGTGGTCTCGAAGCGCTTGATCTCGTCCCGCGCGTCGGCCGTGGCTTGAAGGTCTGTGTAGTACAGGTACGGACCGTTCTTGACGTCGTGATAGGCGCGGGCCGCGCTCATCGAGGCGATATAGCCCTGGACGTCCTTGAGCACCGCGTCCTTGGTCGCGTTGCCCGTGGCCGTCCAACCCGTGTAGTCCAGCTTGAAGTCCGCCGGGAGCTTGATGGTCGGCGCACCGGCCTGCTGCGACGGGGCCGCGGACGGCGACGCCGACTTCGAGGAGCCCCCATTCCCAGAGGAGCCCTTGATCGCCCCCTTGTCCCCGCCACCGCCGCTGCCGCACGCTGCGACCGTCAGGGCCATGCCAACGGCGACGGCGCATGCGGCGACAGCAGTCCGAAAGCGGGGCAGGTGGGAGGCGGAACGCATGGGGTGAGAATCCATTCTGTTGACAGTCGGGGCCACATGCACGGCTCCGGCGGTCACCGAAACTCCGTCACCCCGTGTACAGCTCTCGCGACGGTACCGTCCAACCATCCGCCATCCAACACCTGTTACGGAAACTCAACGGCCGACGCTCACGCCCGATGGGACACATCCTCCGCAATCGATCAATAAGACATCAATCCGCCTCCGTCGACCGCAGCGTCTGTCTGAGCACCGCGATACCCGTCAGCGACACTGCGCGCGCGTCCTGTTACCGTCGGACCGGCCTCGATCGTGCACATGGGCAACAGCAGTCCGGCCAGCATCGCTCCATCCACGGCGGTGCCCTCCGAGAGCACCTGTCCAGCCCCGGTCGAGTACGCGCGCCACGAAGGAGCTGAGCCGCGGAACGGGAACGGGGACTGCGTGGGGGACAAAGAGGCAGCCAAACAGCTGCGCCATCGTGCGACGGAGCTGCGGGAGCGCGTCCGCCGACCAGGGTTGCTGGCTCAGGCGCTCGGCACCATGGTGGACTCCTCCGTCACCACCGCGACGGCCCCGGAGACCTGGAAGGGGCCGTTCGCGCAGCAGGTCACCGCCGATCTGATGTCGGATCAGAAGAAGCTTCGGCGGATGGCCTCGGATCTGCAGCATGACGCCGGCTCATGGGCCCGGGCGGCCGATCGGCTGGAGGCCAAGGCGCGGCACCTCGAGGGCGGGGGCGCCTGATGGGAATCGTCGGCTTCGACATCCCCAGGTCCGGGCGCTGGCCCGGGACATGGCGAGCACCGGGCGTGCGGCGCCGAAACTGCATCAGCAACTCGTCCGCTGCTGACGGATGCCGATCAGCTCCTGGGCAACGACGAGGGACCCGCCACCCACGGCTCCGAGCTGCAACCACTCGTCGGCTCCAACGGCAGCACCGGCCTTCCGCAGTCCAACCTCCCGGGGCTCCTGGGGGTGACCCTCCCCAACACGGCGTGCCGGGCCTGGGCACCAAGCTGTCTGGGAGCCCGCCAAAGGGTGGCGTGGGCCGCGGGAAGGGTTTCTACGAGACCATCGACCGCTCCGTGCGGCTGAACCAGGAGGCCGCCGGCATGCAAGAGCCGCTCGCAGGGATCACCTGGCTCGGGTACGACGCCCCCCCAGGGCACCTCGGTGGCCGGCACCGACCGCGCAGATGCGGGCGCACCGAAGCTCGACAAGTTCTTGTGTGGACTGCAGGTGACCCACGATCCCAAGGCCGGCCCGCTCAACTCCACGCTGCTCGGGCACAGCTACGGCTCGGTGACCTCCGGGACACCTCCTGGAGCAGGGGCTCGCAGCCTGGCAGGAGCACAGCCATCGCGTGGACTCGCTCCCGAAGTGGTCCAGGAAGATCCCGAGCACACGGCTCTACAGCCGCCCGGACGACTACTACCTCCGCCTCCAGATCGGCGCCAAGGGCCGGCTGAGCATCACCGTCACGTCGCCTGCCTACAAGGAGAAGTCCGAGGACGTAGACGCCACCGCAGGATCCCCGGACGGCACGGCCATGCTCGCCGCCACAGCCCACGCCTCCCGAGAGATCCGCATGATGTTCAGCGGCGGCGTCGCCTCAGACGACCAGCCGGAGCTCCTGGAAGAGCCGCACGAACCCACCACGGCGCACCACAACTGGACCTACACCACCTCGGACTCCGAGGCTGCGGCGGCGTCGTTCTTCACCGCCTCGGAGGGCCTCCCCGACCTCGGCTGGACCGTCGAGCCCCTGGATCGCGAGCGTGCCATTGCAGCCGCCACGGCCGGCGGCGGCCGCACCCGTGAGGAGGTCGAAGCCATCCTCGACGCCTCCGACACCGTCCACCTCCGCGACGATGAGCGCCGGCTTCGCGGCAACATCCAGTACAACCACGCCGACCACACGATCTACGTGAAACTGGTGCTCGCGTAGTTGCAGTGATTCCCAATATGGTTTGTCAAGC
>NZ_MLCF01000179.1 GCF_001879105.1 Mangrovactinospora gilvigrisea
CGGGTTCGAGGCTGGCCCAGGTACTCACGCGCCCACGCTAGGCGCGGGCGCGCGCGGAGACGACGGACGGACGGGCATGCCCGGGTGCACCGTGGTGTGCCCGCACGGGCCTTCGGGGTGCGCGGGGGCGGCGCAAGCATGGGCCGCGCCCCACGCACTGATCACCGAACGGACGGCGACCATGTCCCAGGCGCGCGCACGGGAGGAACGGAGCGCGCCCCTGCGGCGCCCCGAGGACCTCGAACTCTCCGGCGCGGAGGCCGCGTTGGTGCTGCCCGCGCTGGGCACCGCCGGGGCGGCGGGCGCCGCCCGGCTCGCGACGCGGGCCGGCAACCGGGCGCTCGCCCGGTCGCTGCGGCGGGCCGGGACGGCGACGGAGAACGAGGCGGCCGCCGAGGAGGAGCCGGGTATCGAGCTCCACGAACTGGACGAGCTCCACCCGGCGCAGCAGCAGGAGCAGCAGGAGGAGGAGCAGGCCGCGGCGGAGTCCTCGCCCGGCAAGGCCGTCCTCGACGCCCTGAAGCCCAACAAGGTAGTGGACACCGCCGACTTCGCCGCCAGCCGGATCGTCTCCCCCGCCCTCGGCAAGGTCGGCCAGCAGCTCGCCGAGCACGGCGGCCAGCCCGTCCCGCCCGCCGCCTCGCTCCCCGGCGCGAGCGTCAACGCCGTCGCCGACACCCTGGTCCTCGTCGACAGCACCGCCGGCCTCGTCGGGGCCGTCGCCGACCGCCGCAAGGACGCCTACGCCGCGCACGGCACCGACGCCCGGATCACCGACAAGAGCCTGGCCACCGCCAAGAACGCCCTCTACCTCGCCGGGGACGGCACCACCCTCGCCAAGAACGCCGTCGGCGTCGCCGGCCACACCGCGACCCACGCCCTCAGCCAGGCCCCCGGCGGGCTCACCGCCGCAGCCGCGATCGTCGGCACCGCCCAGGACGCCCACGGACTGGGCCGCGCCGCCCAGTCCGCGCACCGCCTCGGCAGGGGCGTCGAGGACGTCGGGCCCGGCCAGGTCGCCGACTTCGCCGCCCGGGAGGCCGCCCTCGACCGGGAGCGCACCGGCCTGCGGGCGGCCCGCCGCAACCGCGCCGAGCGCCTCGCCGAGCACGCCGAGGGCAGCCCGGAGCACACCCGGCTCAGCGGCCAACTGGAGCTCCTGGACGAGCGGCTGGCGCACAACCGCACCGCCCGCGAGCAGCTCGGCACCGACCGCGCCGGCTACGGCAAGGACGCCGAGACGCTCCGCGAGATCCGCGGGTACGCCGTCAAGAAGCGCCGCCGCGGCGTCGCCAAGCGCCTGGTCTCCGGCGTCGGCAACGGCGTCAAGGCGGCCGCCGCGATCGCCGGCCTGGTCCTCGCCGCCAGCAGCCCCGCCGGCCCGGCGCTGGTGATCGCCGCGGCCGCGATCCTCGGGCTCTTCGCGCTCTACAAGGCGCTGAAGTTCTTCCGCAAGCGCCACAAGGACCTCAAGGCCCCCGACCGCCACCGGCTGCCCAACGCGCTGCCGGACGAGGGCCCGGCGCGCGGCCTGGCCGCCCACGAGGGCGAGGCCCAGAAGCTCTGGCAGTTCTGGAAGGACATCAAGTTCGGCAAGCGCGAGGTGATGGCCCGCGGGCTCTACGAGCTGGCGACGCGCGAGGGCCAGGTCGCCGAGATGCGCGAGGACGCCTGGCAGACCCTCGTCCAACTGGGCGTGGTGCCCGCCGCGGAGGGCGGTGCCCGGGACGGCTGGACGGAGCAGCTGCGCGGCGACGCGGACGCCTGGGTGAAGAAGATCAAGGACGCGCTGGCGTCCTTCTGAATCCCGCGGGATGCGCAGGTCGGACGCGCCGGAGCGGCTCCCGGTTGCACCGTCCGAACCGTTGTGCCCTCGGGGGCACGCGCCGCTGCCCCGGGCGTGGACCCGGCGGCCGTTACGTCCCTACCGGTCCGTAATCCAACATGGCCGAGTCCACTGCCATCTCTCGGCAACGACCCCACCGCGAGGAGCACCGCAGCATGCCGTCGTACCTGTCTCCGGGCGTTTACGTGGAGGAGGTGGCCAGCGGGTCGCGTCCCATCGAGGGCG
Source organism: Mangrovactinospora gilvigrisea (assembly GCF_001879105.1). GTDB lineage: Bacteria > Actinomycetota > Actinomycetes > Streptomycetales > Streptomycetaceae > Mangrovactinospora > Mangrovactinospora gilvigrisea. The sequence continues at coordinate 2,072 of NZ_MLCF01000179.1, forward strand.
TGGGCACCGCGGTGGGCGCCTTCGTCGGGCTGGCCCCCGAGGGCCCGCTCAACGAGCCGACCCTGGTCACCAACTGGTCGCAGTACGTGGCCGCCTTCGGCGACTTCACCGACGGCTACTACCTGGCCCACTCCGTCTACGGCTTCTTCAACAACGGCGGATCCGCCTGCTACGTGGTCCGCGTCGGCGGCTCCCGGGACGGCGCCTTCGGCGACGGCCCGTCGGCCGGCGCCGTGGCCGGCTCCTCCGCGCCCGCCGCCCTGGAGGCCGGCGAGCCGCAGGCGCTCGGCGGCTTCAAGGTCGCCGCGCTGCCCGCCGCCGCCAAGAACGCCGGCAGCGCCCCGATCACCGTCGAGGTCTCCGACGCCGACGGCGAGGGCCCGGCCGAGCGCTTCAAGCTGGTCGTCAAGACCGGCGACAAGCCGGTCGAGACGCTGGACGTGACCGCCAAGCGCGGCAACCGCGCCTACGTGGTCACCCAGGTCAAGGAGAAGTCGCAGTACATCACCGTCGAGGAGGCCGCGCCCGCCGGGCAGCTGGTCCGCCCCGACAACCAGACCGTCACCCTCGGCCCGCCGAAGGCGGGCGCGGCCCCGGCCCGCTCCAACGGCGCCGACCCGGCCGGCGAGGAGGTCGTCAACCCCAAGGCGTACCTGGGCGACTCGGCCGACCGCACCGGCTTCGGCGGCCTGGAGGCCGTGGACGAGATCACCATGGTGGCCGTTCCCGACCTGATGTCCGCCTACCAGCGCGGCGCGCTGGACCTGGAGGCCGTCAAGGCCGTCCAGCTCGGCCTGATCGCCCACTGCGAGCAGATGGGCGACCGGATGGCGATCATCGACCCGCCGCCCGGGCTCAACGCCCGCCAGGTGCGCGTCTGGCGCCAGGAGACGGCCGGCTACGACTCGCGGTTCGCCACCCTCTACTACCCCTGGGTGAAGGCCTTCGACCCGTCGATCGGCCGCACCCGGCTGCTGCCGCCCAGCGGCCACATGGCCGGCATCTGGTCGCGCAACGACAGCGAGCGCGGCGTCCACAAGGCCCCCGCCAACGAGGTGGTGCGCGGCGCGGTCGACCTGGAGCTGCAGATCACCCGCGGCGAGCAGGACCTGCTCAACCCGATCGGCGTCAACTGCATCCGGGCCTTCCCCGGCCGCGGCATCCGGGTCTGGGGCGCGCGCACGCTGGCGTCCGACCCGGCCTGGCGCTACCTCAACGTCCGCCGGTACTTCAACTACCTGGAGGAGTCCATCCTGCTGGGCACCCAGTGGGTGGTCTTCGAGCCGAACGACCAGGCGCTGTGGGCCCGGATCCGCCGCAACATCTCGGCGTTCCTGGTCAACGAGTGGCGCAACGGGGCGCTCTTCGGCGCCACGGCGGAAGAGGCGTTCTACGTCAAGTGCGACGCCGAGACCAACCCGCCGGAGTCGGTGGACATCGGCCGGGTCATCTGCGAGATCGGCATCGCGCCGGTCAAGCCCGCGGAGTTCGTCGTCTTCCGGATGGCGCAGCACTCCAGCGGCGCGGGCGAGCTGGACGAGTAGCCCCGGGAACGACGGACGGCCAGGGAAAGCACCTTAGAGAACCGAGGATTGACGCGACATGAGTCTTCAGCCGGGTGACGCCCTCACCTCGCACAATTTCGGCCTCCAGATCGACGGCGTGATGGTGGAGTACCTCCAGTCCGTCGAGGGCCTGTCGATGGAGCAGGACGTCATCGAGTACCAGCAGGTCTCGGCGAACGGCAAGCCGGTGGTGAAGAAGCTGCCGGGCGTGAAGAAGGCCGGGCAGTGCACCGTGGTCCGCGGCGCGACGCAGAGCGCGTCGTTCTCGCAGTGGATCAACCAGTCCATCCAGGGGAACATGGGCTCGGCGCGCAAGAACGCCAGCATCATCTTCATGGACTACATGAACAGCCCGGTCAAGCGGTACCACCTGCGCAACGCGTGGTGCTCCAAGGTCGACGCCAGCTCGGCGAAGGCCGGCGAGGCGTCCGCGCTGACGGAGACCGTGACGATCACGTTCGAAGAGCTGGTCATCGAGTAATGAGGCGTCAGATCGCGGGGCGGGACGCGGCGGCGCCCGAGGCGGCCCCGGAGGCGGAGCCCGAGGTCGCGGCTCCCGCCCCGGCGGCGGCCCCGGCACCGGCGCCGGTGGTGGAGCGCGCGCTGCGGACGGAGTTCGACTTCGAGCTGCCGCGCGGCTACGTCGACGCCTCCGGCACCGTCCACCGGCACGGCACCATGCGTCTCGCCACCGCGCGCGACGAGCTGGTGCCGCTGCGGGACGTGCGGGTGCAGGAGAACGCGGCGTACCTCTCGGTGGTGCTGCTCGGTCGGGTGATCACCCGGCTGGGCACGCTGCCCGCCGTCCACGACGGCGTGGTGGAGGAGATGTTCGCCTCCGATCTGGCGTTCCTCCAGGACTTCTACCGGCAGATCAACGCGGAGGGGCACACGCGCGCGAGCGTGACGTGCCCGTCCTGCCGCGACACCTTCGAGGTCGAGCTGGGCGGGAGCCGCCTGGGGGAATCGTGACGTACGCGGCCGACCGCCTGCACGAGGAGGTCGCGTACGTCGCCTACCACTTCCACTGGGACATGGACACGATCCTCGACATGGAGCACCGCGACCGGCAGCGCTGGGTCACGGAGATCGCGGCGCTGGTGGAGCGCGCGGGGGCTTCGGTCGGGCAAGGGGCCTGAGACATGGGGCTGCGCGAGCGGTTGACGGGCCGGCGGCGGAAGGGGCGGGCGGACGACGCGCCCGCGGTCGCGGCGAAGGCGACGACGTCGGAGACGGCGGCGGCGGACGAGCGGTCTGCGGCGGCGGTGCCGCCAGCGGCGCCGCCGCCGGCGCCGGTTGCTCCGGCGTGGACGTCCGCGGCGCCGATGGCGGTGCGGGGCGGGCTGTCGGCGATCGGCGCGCGCGCGGACTTCGGCGGGACGCTGGCGGCGCACCAGGACCATTCGCACGTCCGGGAGTTGGCGCACCTGGTCTCCCCGGAGGCTCCGGCGGGGACGGTCCACGGCCTGCTGCGTCCGGCGACGACGCCGACGGGCGGGCTGGGCGGCCCGCACGTCCCGACGCTGCCGGTGGCGGCGCGCGAGGTGCCGTCGGCGGAGGTGGAGACGGGGGCGGCCTCGGCTGCCGCTGCGGTGGCGGCTCCTTCGGTTCCGGTGGCTCCTTCGGCCTCGGTGGCTCCTTCGGCTTCGGCTTCGTCGGCGACCCCGGCGGCGGCTCCGGTGCAGCGGCGGGTGGCGGCGACGCCGGCTTCTCGGCCCCAGGCGCAGGATGCGGCTCCGGTCGCGGCTCCTCCCGTTGCTCCTGCTCCGGCTCCTGCTCCGGCCTCCGCGTCCACGCCCGCGGCGAAGCCGCCGGTCGCAACTGGACCGACGCCGCCGACTGCTGACGGGAGCTCAGCGCCCTCGGCTCCCGCCGGCCCGCCCGCGGTGCAGCGACGGACGGCCCCGCCGTCCACGACCACCGGCGGTCCGGGGGCTCCCGCGGCGCCGGTGCAGCGTCGGACGACGACGCCTCAGGCCCCGGCCGGGCCCGCGCCTTCCCCTTCCCCGGAGGCGGCTCCGTCGAAGGACGCGGCTGCCCCGGCGCCTTCCGCCCCCGCGCCCGGCGCGACGGCTTCGTCCGCGCCGGTGCAGCGACGCGCCTCGGCGGCGCCCGCCACTTCAACTCCGGGCCAGCACACGGCATCACCCGCGTCGAGCGCTCCCCCGGAGACCGGGACGACGACCGGCCCGGATGCGCTGACGCCCCCGGCGGAGCGTCCGGTGTCGTCGAGCGCGACCCGCCCGATCGCGGTGGCCGCACCGGCCGAGGACGCGGCCGTGCCCCCGGCGTCCCCGGCGTCCCCGATCCAGTCTCCGGATGCGGCCGCAACGCGGCCGGCGGTGTCCGAGGCGGCTTCGGCGCCCGTCCAGCGGCGCACTCCGTCCGCCGCGGCGGCACCGCCGGCGCGGCCGTCGTCGGAGAGTGCGGCGCCGCCCGCCCCCGCGGTCCAGCGGCGCACCTCAACGGGCTCGCCCGCGCACACTGCTGACGCCCCGACGCACGACGAGACCGTTCAGCGCGCTGCGGACCCCGCGCGTCCCGGGCTGGGGGCGCCGCTCACCGGCGGTGCGCCCGCGCGGGCCGTCCCACTCGGCGGGGATGCACCCGCGTCCACGCCGGAGGCTCCGCCGGCAACGACCGCCGTGCCCGGCACGACCGCCCCGACCGGCGCCACGACGCGTCCGACCCTGGGTGCACCGCTGACCGAGGGAGTGCCGACGCGCGCCGTTCCGCTCTCCGTCGACGCGCCGCCCGTCCAGCGTCGTGCGGCCGAGGCGACGGGGCCGGAGCCGACGAAGCCGTCCCC
>NZ_MLCF01000018.1 GCF_001879105.1 Mangrovactinospora gilvigrisea
GGGTTGGGGTGGGTGGCGGAGCCGGGGGATGCGGTGGTGGGGCACTGGCTGGCGGAGCTGGGGCCGCAAGAGCTCATCGCCCGGCTCGCCGGGCCCGAGCCGCTGCCGAGGATGGGGCGTGAGCGCCACGCGCGGATCCGTGCGGCGCTGCCGTCCCTCGATCCCGCCGCCGAGCTCGCGCGCGGCCGCGCGCACGGCGCGCGGTTCGTCTGCCCCGGCGACGCCGAGTGGCCCACCCAGCTGGACGACCTGGGCGAGCTGCGGCCGTACGGCCTGTGGGTGCGGGGCGCCCCCTCGCTGCGGCTGTGGGCGCTGCGCTCGGTCTCCGTCGTCGGCTCCCGCGCCTGCACCTCCTACGGCGCGCACACCGCCGGCGAGCTCGGCGCCGAACTCGCCGAGCGGGGCTGGACGGTGGTCTCCGGCGCCGCCTACGGCATCGACGCCGCCGTGCACCGCGGCGCGCTCGCCGTCGCCGGCCCCACCGTCGCCGTCCTCGCCTGCGGCGTCGACCGCGCCTACCCGCCGCGCAACACCGCGCTGCTGCGCCGCATCGCCGAGGACGGCCTGGTCGTCGCGGAGCTGCCGCCCGGCACCGCCCCCAACCGCTCCCGCTTCGTGCTGCGCAACCGCGTCATCGCCGCGCTCACCCGCGGCACCGTCGTCGTGGAGGCGGGCCTGCGCAGCGGCGCGCTGATCACCGCGCGGCGCGCCCGCGACCTGGGGCGCCAGCTGATGGCGGTGCCCGGGCCGGTCACCTCGCCGCTCTCCGAGGGCGCCCACCAACTGCTGCGCGCCGGCGGGGTGCTGGTGACCTCCGCCGCCGAGGTCGCCGAGCAGATCGGCGCCATCGGCGCCGACCTCGCCCCGCCCCTGGCCGCCCCCGCCCTCCCCAGGGACCTGCTCGACGCCGAGGCCGCCGCTGTGCTGGAGGCCGTCCCGGCGCGCCCCGGCGCCCCGCTGGAGGCGGTCGCCGCCGAGGCCCGGCGCGATCCCGAGCGGGTGCTGCGCCGGCTCCACGAGCTGGTCGCGCTGGGCTTCGCGGCCCGGGAGGGCCGCCTGTGGCGGGCGGTGCCGCCCACTGGACCGGTGCCGGGGCGCGGGTGAGAATCGGTCCCGACCACACCTTGAAAGCGCTTACCGCCGTGAGGCGGGCAGCCACCGACACACCCGCCGTGGAGCCATGACGTCCTCTCAGACCGATCCTGCCGCGTCCCCCGCAGCCCCGCCCGCGTCCCCGCGCGCCGTGCTGGCGTTCAACCCCCACCTGCTGCCGCGCCTCTTCGGCCCGGAGGCGCTCGACCGGCTGCACCGCGCCGTCCGCATCGACACCCGCCCCGAGGCCGTCCTCACCGGTCTCGGCGACCCCGCCGGCCTCCCGGCCCCCGCCCGGGAGGCCCTCGCCGAGGCCGAACTCCTCGTCACCGGCTGGGGGACGCCGCCCATCACCGAGGCGGTCCTCGCCGCCGCGCCCCGGCTGCGCGCCGTCGTGCACACCGCGGGCTCCGTCAAGAAGCTGGTGAACGACGGCTGGTGGCGCCGCGGCATCGCGCTCGCCTCCTCCGTGGACGCCAACGCGCTGCCGGTCGCCGAGTTCACCGTCGCGATGGTGCTGCTCTCCGGCAAGCGCGCCTTCCGGATCCGCGACTACTACCGCGAGGAGCGCCTCCGCTCCGACTGGACGACGCGCTTTTCCACCCTGGGCAACTACCGCACCCGCGTCGGCCTGCTCTCCGCCTCCCGCATCGGCCGCCGCGTCGCGGAACTGCTCGCCCCCTTCGACCTGGACGTCTCCCTCCACGACCCGCACCCCGAGGCGCTGGCCGGCCTGCCGGAGAGCGTCACCCCGCGCGGGCTCCAGGAGCTCTTCGCCACCAGCGACATCGTTTCCCTGCACACCCCGCTGCTCCCGGCCACCACCGGCCTCGTCGGCGCCGCGCTGCTCGCCGCCATGCCGGACGGCGCCACGCTGATCAACACCGCCCGCGGCGGCGTCGTCGACCACGCCGCCCTGGAGGCCGAACTGGTGAGCGGGCGCCTCAACGCCGTCCTCGACGTCACCGACCCGCACGAGCCGCTGCCCGCCGACTCGCCGCTGTGGGAGCTGCCCAATGTGGTGCTCACCCCGCACCTCGCCGGCTCCACCGGCAACGAGGTCAGGCGGCTCGGCGACTACGCGGTCGAGGAGGTCGAACGCTTCGCCAGCGGACTGGCGTTCGCCCGTCCCATCACGCCTGAGGAGCTCGCCCGCTCGGCCTGACGGGCCCGCCCAGGGGCCTGCGTGTCGACAACCTGACGGTGCGACACGTCCGATCGGTCCTTGAAGATTGGGGCATTTGGGTGATCAAGTGGTCACTGTGCGGGGTGAGACGGGTGTGACCAAGGGCGCGGCGAGCGCGCAGAGCCGTCGCCGCGCCCCCTCGCGGACGGTCCACCTGAACGAGGGAGGCGAGGACGAGCGCAACCCCTTGCAACCGTCCGGTCACGCTACGCTCGCGTCACCTCCCGCATCCCCTGCCCGTCCCCGTCAGCAGAACGGCACCACCATCGGCACCCCAAGGCGATCCATGGCCAACACCACCCCCGGGCGTGACGCCGTGGCGAACACGACGCCCCGCGCGGGGGTGCCCCGCGCGCGCACCACGCCCGCCGACGACCAGACCTCCGCGCTGGAGACCCTCTGGCGCACCTACAAGCGCACGGGCGACCGCCGGCTGCGCGAGCAACTGATCCTGCACTACTCCCCGTTGGTGAAGTACGTCGCGGGACGGGTCGGCGTCGGCCTGCCCGCCAACGTCGAGCAGGCGGACTTCGTCTCCTCCGGGATCTTCGGACTGATCGACGCCATCGAGAAGTTCGACCCCGACCGCTCCATCAAGTTCGAGACCTACGCCATCAGCCGCATCCGCGGCGCGATCATCGACGAGCTGCGCTCCCTCGACTGGATCCCCCGCTCGGTGCGGCAGAAGGCCCGCGCCGTGGAGCGCGCCTACGCCGTGCTGGAGGGCAAGCTGCGCCGCACCCCCGGCGAGGCCGAGGTCGCGGCCGAGCTGAGCATGCCGCTGGAGGAGCTGCACGCGCTCTTCGCCCAGCTCTCCCTCGCGAACGTTGTCGCCCTCGACGAGCTGCTCCAGGCCGGCAGCGACAGCGGCGACCGGCTCAGCCTCGTCGACACCCTGCGCGACCACGCCGCCGACGATCCCGAGGAGATCGCCGAGGGCCGCGAGCTCCGCCATCTGCTCGCCGGGGCGATCAACACCCTTCCCGAGCGCGAGAAGACCGTCGTCACCCTCTACTACTACGAGGGCCTCACGCTCGCCGAGATCGGCGGCGTCCTCGGCGTGACCGAGAGCCGGATCAGCCAGATCCACACCAAGGCCGTGCTCCAGCTGCGCGCCAAGCTCGCCGACGCGCGCTGAGCGGGGCCGAGCCGCGGCGCGCGGGCCGCCGGGGAATACAGTGGTTCGGTGCCGAAGATTCGAGCGGCCTCCGTGGCCGAGCACCGCAGCATGCAGCGCGCGGCGCTGCTCGATGCCGCCCGCGGGCTGCTCGCCGAGGGCGGCATGGACGCGCTGACGTTCCCCGCGCTCGCCGCCCGCACCGGGCTGGCCCGCTCCTCGGTCTACGAGTACTTCCGCTCCCGCGGCGCCGTCGTCGAGGAGCTGTGCCGGATCGACTTCCCGGTCTGGGCGCGCGAGATCGAGGACGCCATGGCGGCGGCCGGGGACGACCCGGCGGCGCAGGTCGAGGCGTACGTCCGGCGCCAGCTGGACGCGGTGCGCGATGCGCGGCACCGCGCGGTGGTGGCCATCTCGGCGGGCGAGCTGGACGCGGGCGCGCGGGACCAGATCCGCGCCGCGCACGGACGGCTCGTCGAGATGATCGTCGACGCGGTCGCCGCGCTGGGCGTGCAGCGGCCGGCGCTCGTCGCGGCGCTGCTGCAGGGCGTGATCCGCGCGGCGACGCGCCAACTCGCCGTGCCGCAGGCGGAGGCGGACGCGGTGGTGGACGAGGCCGTCGCGATGTCGCTGCGGGCGGTGGGGGTTTAGGGACCTGCCCGCGACGGGCCCGTCCCGGGTGCGTCTGGTCCGTGGCCCCGTGGCTCCGTGGCTCGGGTACGGGGTTCGCCCCGCTCACTCGCGCGGTTCCCCGCGCCCCGTGCGGGACGCCGTCGGCACCGGCGTCAACCGCGCATGGACCGGCCCCAGCAGGAGCAGCGGATCCAGGTACGCGTCGCCCCGGCGGAGGCCCCAGTGCAGGCAGGGGCCGGCGGGGCAGTGGCCGAGGGGGCCGCTGAGGAGGCCCAGCACCTGCCCGGCCCGCACCTGTTCGCCGACGCGCAGCTGCGCGGCCACCGGCTCGTAGGTGGTGCGCAGCGGCGGACGCCCCGTGCCGGGCAGCTCCACCGTCACCACCCCGCGCCCCGCCACCCGTCCCGCGAAGGCGACCCGCCCCGCCGCCGCGGCCCGCACCGCATCGCCCGCCGCGCCGCGGAGATCGACGCCCCGGTGGCCCGGACCCCAGCGCACCGCCGGCGGACGGAACCCCCGCACCACCGGCGGCGCCAGCGGCCACCGCCCGACGGCGGGAACGACGGCGGGCCCGAGGGCCGGAAAGACAGCGGGAAAGACAGCGGGCCCGAGGGCGGGAACGACAACCGGACCGAGCACCGTCGCACCGGCCAGAACCGATGCCGCCCACATCGCGAGAATGTCCATGCGCACCACGGTGGCGCCCCCGCCGCAGCACCGCCGAAAGCCGTCCCGGGGCCTGTGGAAAACCACCTACCGGCACGGTTCGCTCGGGGCTCGCGGCTTCCCGTACACTTTGCGTGGCGATCCGGGTCCCCGGATCGACTTCGCACGCCCCGGAACCGGCCGAGCCGGTTCCCCGCGCCTCTCGGTCCGGCAGGCTTCCACGCCCGTCGGCGCGGCGCAACGGGCGTCAGGGCGGCAGTCGCGCACCATCGCGCGGCGGTCGCGGACAACCGGGAACAGCCCCCGCAAGGGGGCGCAGAACACGAGGAGTACGGCCATGGCCGTCGTCACGATGAGGGAGCTGCTCGAGAGCGGCGTCCACTTCGGGCACCAGACCCGCCGTTGGAACCCGAAGATGAAGCGCTTCATCTTCACGGAGCGCAACGGCATCTACATCATCGACCTGCTGCAGTCGCTGAACTACATCGACCGCGCCTACGAGTTCGTCAAGGAGACGGTGGCCCACGGCGGCTCCGTCCTCTTCGTCGGCACCAAGAAGCAGGCTCAGGAGGCCATCGCCGAGCAGGCCTCCCGCGTCGGCATGCCCTACGTCAACCAGCGCTGGCTGGGCGGCATGCTCACCAACTTCTCCACCGTCTACAAGCGCCTCCAGCGCCTGAAGGAGCTCGAGGAGGTCGACTTCGAGGACGTGGCCGCCTCCGGCCTCACCAAGAAGGAGCTCCTGGTCCTCCAGCGCGAGAAGGAGAAGCTGGAGCGCACCCTCGGCGGCATCCGCGACATGCAGCGGGTTCCGTCCGCCGTGTGGATCGTGGACACCAAGAAGGAGCACATCGCGGTCGGCGAGGCCCGGAAGCTCAACATTCCGGTCGTCGCCATCCTCGACACCAACTGCGACCCCGACGAGGTCGACTACAAGATCCCGGGCAACGACGACGCGATCCGCTCCGTCACGCTGCTGACCCGCGTGATCGCCGACGCCGTCGCCGACGGTCTGCGGTCCCGCGCCGGTGCCTCCTCCGGTGACGCCAAGGCCGAGCCGGGCGCCGGCGAGCCGCTGGCGGAGTGGGAGCAGGAGCTCATCGCCAAGGACGACGCCAAGCCCGCCGAGGACGCCGCGGCCGCTCCGGCCGAGGACGCCAAGCCGGCCGAGGTCGAGGCCGAGGCCGAGGTCCAGACCTCCGCCGAGACCGAGAAGGTCGCCGACGCCGAGACCGTCGAGGTCGCGGACGAGGTCGCCGCCGTCGAGCCGGAGCCGAAGGCCGACGCCGAGCAGGCCTGATCCAGCGTCACCGCCGGCCGGCCCCGAGGTCCTCGGGGCCGGCCGGCGGCCCCCATCTCCTGACCCACGAGAAGAGAAACACCCAAGACCATGGCCAACTTCACCGCTGCGGACGTGAAGAAGCTCCGCGAGCTGACCGGCGCCGGCATGATGGACTGCAAGAAGGCGCTCGACGAGGCCGACGGCAACGTCGAGAAGGCCGTCGAGATCCTGCGCATCAAGGGCCAGAAGGGCGTCGCCAAGCGCGAGAGCCGCACCACCGCCAACGGCGCTGTGGTGGCGGCCGCCAACGGCGAGTCCGAGGGCGCCCTGCTCGAGCTCGACTGCGAGACCGACTTCGTCGCCAAGGGCGACCGGTTCATCGAGGTCGCGCAGAAGCTCGCCGACTTCGTGCTCGCCAACGACTTCGCCGACGTCGACGCGCTCGTCGCCGCCGAGATCGAGTCCGGCAAGACCGTGCAGGCCTACATCGACGAGGCGGGCGCCCTGCTGGGCGAGAAGATCGTGGCGAACCGCTTCGCGCGGTACGCCGGCGCCTACGTCCACAACTACCTGCACCGCACCAGCCCCGACCTGCCGCCGCAGGTGGGCGTGCTGGTCGAGCTGAGCAAGGCCGACTCCGAGCTCGCCAAGGGCCTCGCGCAGCACATCGCCGCCTTCGGCCCGAAGTTCCTCTCCCGCGACGAGGTCCCCGCCGAGACGGTGGAGAACGAGCGCCGCGTCGCCGAGGCCACCTCGCGCGAGGAGGGCAAGCCCGAGGCCGCCCTCCCGAAGATCGTCGAGGGCCGGGTGAACGGCTTCTTCAAGGAGAACTGCCTCCTGGAGCAGGCCTACGCCCACGACAGCAAGAAGACCGTCAAGAAGGTCCTCGACGAGGCCGGCGTCGACGTCAAGCGGTTCGCCCGCTTCCGCGTCGGCGTCTGACCGCACCGACCGGGCCCGAAAGGGTAAGGTCCGCCGGGGAAGAGGCGGCGACCCGGGTTCCGGGGGCCGCCCCCCGGCACATCGGAGCACCGAGGAGGCCATTGCCGTGAGCGGCGCCGCGACCATCGCCGGTCGCCCGCGGCAGTGGCCTCTTCGCGTATGCGCATGACGCCCGGCGCCGGAGACCGAACCGGCGCGGGGAGCAGGGCCCGGGGCGCGGCCGGGCGGGAATTGGAGGAGCACGTGGATCAGTCGGAAGCCGGTGCCAAGAGGCGCCGCGTCCTGCTCAAGCTGTCCGGCGAGGCGTTCGCCGGCGGAGGCGGTCTGGGCGTCGACCCCGACGTGGTGCACGCCATCGCCCGCCAGATCGCGGTGGTGGTGCGGGACGGCACCGAGGTGGCCATCGTCATCGGCGGGGGCAACTTCTTCCGCGGCGCCGAGCTTCAGCAGCGCGGCATGGACCGGGCGCGCTCCGACTACATGGGCATGCTCGGCACGGTCATGAACTGCCTGGCCCTCCAGGACTTCCTGGAGAAGGAGGGCATCGAGCCGCGCGTGCAGACCGCCATCACCATGGGCCAGGTCGCCGAGCCGTACCTGCCGCTGCGCGCCGTCCGGCACCTGGAGAAGGGCCGCGTGGTGATCTTCGGCGCGGGCATCGGCATGCCGTACTTCTCCACCGACACCACCGCCGCCCAGCGCGCCCTGGAGATCGACGCCGAGGTGCTGCTGATGGCGAAGAGCGGCGTCGACGGCGTCTACGACTCCGACCCCAAGCACAACCCCGAGGCGGTCAAGTTCGACGCCCTGGAGTACTCCGAGGTGATCTCGCGGGGGCTGAAGGTGGCCGACGCCACCGCCATCAGCCTGTGCATGGACAACGCGCTGCCGATCCAGGTCTTCGAGCTGCTGACCGAGGGCAACATCGGCCGGGCCGTGCGCGGTGAGAAGATCGGGACGCTGATCAACAGCACCGGGAGCCGGGACTAGCAGCCCTCTCACCCCTCCTGCGGGGCGGGGGACCGCGACATCGGCGCCGCCGCGCGGGACAATTCCCGTGGAACGGCGCCGCGGCAGAGGGCGCGCCGGAAGGCGCAACGGGCAGACCATGCCCACCAGATGGCACTCGTGGGAGCAGTGGACAGGAGCAGACGGTGATCGATGAGACCCTCCTCGAGGCCGGGGAGAAGATGGAGAAGGCGGTTGCGGTCGCCAAGGAGGACTTCGGGGCGATCCGCACCGGGCGCGCGCACCCCTCGATGTTCGCCAAGATCACGGCGGAGTACTACGGCGCGCAGACGCCCATCAACCAGCTCGCCTCGTTCTCCGCGCCCGAGGCGCGGATGGCGATCGTCCAGCCGTTCGACAAGAGCTCGCTGGGCGCCATCGAGCGCGCGATCCGCGACTCGGACCTGGGCGTCAACCCGACGAACGACGGCCATATCATCCGGGTGGTCTTCCCGGAGCTGACCGAGGACCGGCGCCGCGAGTACATCAAGGTCGCCCGCACCAAGGCCGAGGACGCCAAGATCTCCATCCGGAGCGTCCGCCGCAAGGCCAAGGAGACGCTGGACAAGCTGGTCCGCGACGGCGACGCCGGCGAGGACGAGGTGCGCCGCGCCGAGAAGGACCTGCAGGACCTGACCGACAGCCATGTGCAGCAGGTCGACGAGCTGCTGAAGCACAAGGAAGCGGAGCTGCTCGAGGTCTGATGGACAACTCCACTCCGGGGCAGCCGTCCCCCCAGCCGCCGCCGCCCGCCCCGGCGGCGCCCGGCGTGCCGACTGCCGTGTCCCCGGGCCCCGTCGACGGCGGCCCGGCGGTCTCCCACGGTGCCACCGCGGGCGCGTCCGACCCCCAGCCGCCCAGGAAGCGGCGGGGAGGCCGGAACCTGCCCGCGGCCATAGGGGTCGGGGTGGTGCTCGGCGCGGTCCTCGCCGCCGGGCTGTTCATCGTCAAGGCGGCCTTCGTCGGGATCGCCGTGGTGGCGGTCGTCGTCGGCCTGTGGGAGCTGACGAGCCGTCTGAAGGAGTCCCGCGGGCTCCAGGTGCCGCTGATCCCGCTGAGCGTCGGCGGGGCGGCGATGCTGATCGCCGCGTACACCGCGGGCGGCGTCGGCCTCGCGGTCGGGGCCGCCTTCACCGCGCTCGCGGTGATGGTGTGGCGGATGTTCACCGCCCCCGGCTCCCCGCAGGACTATCTGCGGGACGTCTCCACCGGCGTCTTCACCCTCTTCTACGTGCCGTTCCTCGCCGGGTTCGTGGTGCTGATGCTGCGCGCCCACGACGGCCAGTGGCGGGTGCTGCTCTTCCTGCTGCTGACGATCTGCGCGGACACCGGCGCCTACGCCGTCGGCTACAAGTTCGGCAAGCACAAGCTCGCCCCGGCGATCAGCCCCGGCAAGACCCGCGAGGGCCTGCTCGGCGCCGTCGGGCTGGCGATGATCGTGGGCGCCGTCTACACCCAGTACCTGATCGACGACGGCACCTGGTGGCAGGGCCTGATCGTGGGCTTCGCCGCGGCGGTCACCGCGACGCTCGGCGACCTGGGCGAGTCGATGCTCAAGCGCGACCTGGGCATCAAGGACATGGGCACGCTGCTGCCCGGCCACGGCGGCATCATGGACCGGCTGGACTCCCTGCTGGCCACCGCCCCCATGGTATGGCTGCTGCTGGTGGTCTTCGTCGGGTCCTAGGACCCCTTCCGCCGCCGCTGTGAGGGGTGCCTCGGCCGATCGCGGTCCGGCACCCCGCCGGGGCTGCGACAATGGACGGGCTATGCCTACCAAGCCCGGAGAACTCACCTTCGCCGCGCCCCGCGCCGCGAAGCCGCCCCGCCATCTCGCGGACCTCAGCCCCGACGAGCGCCGTGCCGCCGTCGCCGAGCTCGGCGAGAAGCCGTTCCGGGCCGGACAGGTCGCGCGCCACTACTTCACCCGCCTCTCCTCGGACCCGTCCGAGTGGACGGACATCCCCGCCGCCTCCCGCGCCGGGCTCGCCGAGAAGCTGCTGCCCGAGCTGATGAGCGTGGTCCGCAACATCTCCTGCGACGACGGCGCCACCCGCAAGACGCTGTGGCGGCTCTTCGACGGCACGCTCGTCGAGTCGGTGCTGATGCGCTACCCCGACCGCGTCACCATGTGCGTCTCCTCGCAGGCCGGCTGCGGTATGAACTGCCCGTTCTGCGCCACCGGCCAGGCCGGGCTGACCCGCAACCTCTCCGCCGCGGAGATCGTCGAGCAGATCGTCGCCGGCGCCCGCGACCTGCGGGACGGCGAGGTCCCCGGCGGCCCCGCCCGGCTCTCCAACATCGTCTTCATGGGCATGGGCGAGCCGCTCGCCAACTACAACCGGGTGATGGGCGCGATCCGCCGGCTCACCGACCCGGCGCCGGACGGGCTCGGCCTGTCGCAGCGCGGCATCACCGTCTCGACGGTCGGGCTGGTGCCGGCGATCCACCGGCTCGCCGACGAGGGCATGAGCCTGCGCCTCGCGGTCTCCCTGCACGCCCCCGACGACGAGCTGCGCGACACCCTGGTGCCGGTCAACACCCGCTGGAAGGTCGCCGAGGTGCTGGACGCGGCGAAGCGCTACGCGGAGGTCTCCGGGCGGCGCTTCTCCATCGAGTACGCGCTCATCCGGGACATCAACGACCAGGCCTGGCGGGCCGATCGGCTGGGCCGGCTGCTGAAGAACCAGCGGGCGCACGTCAACCTGATCCCGCTCAACCCCACTCCGGGGTCGAAGTGGACCGCCTCCCGTCCGGAGGACGAGCGGGAGTTCGTGCGGCGGCTGGAGGCGCACGGCGTCCCGGTGACGGTGCGCGACACCCGCGGCCAGGAGATCGACGGCGCCTGCGGCCAGCTGGCGGCGGCGGAGCGCTGAGCGGGCGCGCTCGGCGCGGGAGCGCGGCGGCCCTCGGTCACGCGGGCTCGGCCAGCAGCGCGCCGGCGTCGCGGACGGAGTCGACGAGGTAGACGCGCTCGGCGAGGGCCGGGCCGGCGGAGAGGGACTCCAGCAGGGGCCAGGCCGGCACCACCGTGGTCCAGTGCGCGACGCCCACCAGGATCAGCGGCACCGGGCCCGGCGCGGTCCGCGCCCGCCGGTCGTTGGCCGCCGCGGCGCGGAACAGCTCCTCGACGGTGTCCGCGGCGCCAGGCAGGAAGACCGTCCCGGCCAGCGCCCGGTCGGGCAGCACGGCCCGGGCCGGCTCGCTGCGGAAGAACTTCGCCACCCGGGACGCGAACGCGTTGGTCGGCCGGTCCTCCCCGTCCGACCAGGACGGCACCCCCAGCGACGGCCCGCCGCCGGGGAAGCGGTCCCGGACGGAGAACGCTGCGTGCGCCCAGTGGTCGACGGGCAGCGCCCGCGAGTCGTCCGGAGCGGGCGGGGTGAGCAGCGCGAGCGCCTCCCGCAGCGCGCCGTCCGGGCGGGGCGCCAGATGTGCGCCCAGGTTGGCGGCCTCCGCGGCGCCCGGGCCACCCGAGGTGGCCACCACCAGCCCGGCGCGGGCCAGTTCGCGGCCCAGCTCGGCGGCGGCGGCGTAGCGGGAACCGGGACCGCCGCGCGGGATGTCGGGCGATCCGGCGACGGCGGCGACCCGTGCGCCGTCGATCTGCCCGTCGAGCGCGGCGGCGACGGCGTCGTCGTGGACGGTGCGCAGCAGCGCCGCGAGGATGTCGCCCTCGGCGGCGGTGCGCAGGAACCAGGCGCGGGTGCGGGCGTCGGCGGTGCGGTCCTCGCCGTGCGAGCGGTAGAGCTCGTCGGGGGTGTAGAGGGTGCTGCGGTAGGGGTCGAAGGGGAGTTCGGGCTGCGGCGGCAGGACGAGCGCGCCTCCCGAGCGGACCGAGGCCTCGGCCTCGGGCTCCAGCGTGCAGCCGAGGAAGACGGTGCCGGTGGTGTCGGCGGAGAGCAGCGTGAACGTCCGGCTGGTGAGGTCGACGGCGCGGAGCCGGCACCCGGAGAGGGGCCGACCGGAATCGATCGCGCGATCGAACTCGGCGAGCGAGGTGATCTCGGGAGCGGGCTCGTGGGTGGCCACCCGCCGAGGTTAGCGCGGTGGCGGGGCCCCCGCCGAGGGGCCGTCAGGCACTGCGTTCCGGAGGGCTGTCGGCGGTGCCGGCCGGGCCGCTTCCGGCGGATCTCCGCGGCGCCGCGACACCCGGCACCCCCCGGACTTCGTCCGGGAGGCACCCCTCCTCGCCGCACCTGTTGCCGTGGCCGGATGCGTTCGCCGCGTCCCGGCGCCCGGCACGGCACCTCGCGGCGTTGCCGAATCCTGCGAGGACACCCGTACGAGCCGCGATCCGGCGCCTTGCGAGCCACCGCACCGGATCACCGGGCCCCGGCCCCGCTCGCGACCGCGGCCAGTCCCGCTAGGTCCGGTCCGGGGTCCGGATCATGATCAGCGCCCGGCGTCGGACGGGGTCGGATGCATGGCGGAGGGTCGTCCTCGTGCCGGGCGTACTCGGGCGGTCCCGACAACGCGGCAGGCGGCCCCGTACGGCGTCGGGCGCCGTGATCCGGACCCCGGACACGACCGAGGGCCTGGTGCCGTGGCCGGATGCGTGTGCCGGGGCCCGGAGTTCGGTGCGGTGGACCGCGAGGCGCCGGGCGCCGGGACGCGGTGAACGCAGCCGGTGGCGGCACTGAGCGGGCTTGGCGAAGGCGGGCACGCTTCCCGCGCCGCCCGGCCCGCACATCCGCGGCGTTGCCCAAGCACGCACGGAGAACC
>NZ_MLCF01000180.1 GCF_001879105.1 Mangrovactinospora gilvigrisea
CCGCCGCCGAGCGGCTCGGCGCCGCGCCCGTCGACCTCGACACCCTCGCCCGCCGCAGCCAGGTCGTCAGCCTGCACGCCCCCGACCTGCCCGAGACCCGCCAGCTGCTGGACCGCCGCCGCCTGGCCCTGCTGCCGGACGGCGCCCTCGTCGTCAACACGGCCCGCGGGGCGCTGATCGACACCGCGGCGCTCGCCGAGGAGGCCGCGTCCGGACGCCTCGACGCGGTCCTGGACGTCACCGACCCGGAGCCGCTGCCCCCGGGCCACCCCCTCTTCGACCTGCCCAATGTGCTGCTGACGCCCCATCTGGCCGGCGCGCTCGGCAACGAGGTGCCCCGGCTCGGCGAGGCCGCCCTCGCCGAACTGCACCGCTACGCCGCCGGGCAGGCCCTCGACCACGAGGTGCGTCCCGAGGACTGGGACCGCATCGCCTGAGACCACCGCCCCGGCCGCTACCCTCGGGAGCACCCGCCGCCCGGGGCCGGGACGCGAGACCGGCGGGAGCGGCCGGACAGGAGCGAGGCACTCACATGGGAACGGACCTGCGCACCGCCGCGGTCGACGCGGCAGGGCCGGCGGGCGGGCGCGTCACGATCACCGAGGTCGCCGAGGCGGCCGGCGTCTCCATCGCCACCGTCTCGCGGGTCATCAACCGCAAGGCGGTGGCCGCGGCCACCCGGGAGCGGGTCGAGCAGGCCATCGCCGACCTCGGGTACGTGGTCAACGCCCATGCCCGCGCGCTCGCCGGCAGCACCAACCGCACGGTCGGCATCATCATCCAGGACGTCGTCGACCCCTTCTACGGCTACATCGCGCGCGGCGTGGAGGCGGCCGCGGCCCGCACCGGGCGGCTCTGCCTGGTGTGCTGCTCGCGCGGCCGCAAGGAGCAGGAACTGGCCTTCGTCGACCTGCTCCACCAGCAGCGCGCGGACGCCGTGGTGCTGGTCGGCGGCGCCGCCCGGGACCGCGCCCACGAGGCCGAGCTCGCCCAGCGGGCGCGGGCGCTGGACGCCGGCGGCTCGTCGCTGGTGCTGTGCGGACGGCCCCCGCTGGCCGGCGGCGCCCCGGCGGCGGTCGTCTCCTACGACAACGAGGGCGGCGCGCACGCCCTCACCGACTACCTGATCGAGCGCGGCCACCGGCGGATCGCGATGGTCGGCGGCCGGCCCGACCTCAGCGTCACCCGCGACCGGCTGGCCGGCTACCGGCGCGCGCTGGAGCGGCACGGGCTGCCGTACGCGGAGGAGCTGGTCCGTCCCGGCGAGTTCGGCCGGCAGAACGGCTACGACCTCACCCGCGAACTGCTCGCCTCGGGGGCGGAGTTCACCGCGCTCTTCGCGGGCAACGACATCACCGCCTCGGGGGCGGCGCTGGCGCTGGAGGAGGCGGGGCTGCGCATCCCGCAGGACGTCTCGCTGGTCGGCTACGACGATGTGCCGGCCGCGCACGAGATGCGGCCGGCGCTCACCACGGTGCACATCCCGCTGGAGGAGATGGGACGGCAGGCGGTGCGGCTCTCCGTCGGGGACGGCGAGGACGACTACCTCGGCGAGGTCCGCGCGTCGGGCCGCGCGCGCACCATCCGGGTGGCGACGCACATCGTGGAACGCGATTCCGTGGCGGGGCCGCGGCGCGGTACCGCGCCGTAGGGGCCGGGGACGGCTGCCGGGCGGGCGGCCCGCGCTGCTCGCTCGCGCGGTTCCCCGCGCCCCCACCGGCGGCCTGTCAGCCGAAGAACGACTCCAGATCAAGGGTGTCCGTACGCCCGTCGTCCCAGGTGAGCGTCACCACCGCGCCGTCGATGTCCGCGCGGACCGGCACCGTCCACTCCTCCTCCAACTCGCGCCCCCGCCC
>NZ_MLCF01000181.1 GCF_001879105.1 Mangrovactinospora gilvigrisea
AGGACGCCGCCGGACTTTTATTGAGAGACACTGTGGCCCCCTGACCTTGCGTCAGGGGGCCACAGTGCGTTGGGGGCCGTCTCACGGACCGCGGGTGCCACCGGCACTCGCGAAGTAGGGGACAATGGCAGTTGGCCCCGGACCGGTCCGTCGGCGGCCGACCCAGCTGAGCTGTACCGCGTTGGAAGAACTGGAGAGACGGAAATGCCGAACGCACCCCACGAGCGCCCCGAGCGCCCGGAACGGCGAGCGGGCGACGGAGCAGGCCGCGCCGGCGGGGGTGCGTCGCGCGGCGGCAACGACCGCGGTCGTTCCGGTGGCGGCTACCGCGGCGGCGATCGTGACCGCGACCGTCGTGACCAGGGCGGGCGTCCCCGCCGCTTCGAGCGCGACGACCGGGACCGCGACCGCGGCGGAGACCGTGACCGCGGTCCGCGTCGTGACGACCGCGGCGACGACCGTCGCCGTTCCTACGGGGACCGCGACCGCGACCGTCCGCAGGGCGACCGGCGTCCCTTCGACAGGGACCGTGACCGCGATCGGGATCGCTCGTACGGCGACCGTCGGCCTTTCGACCGCGATCGGGACCGTGATCGGGACCGTCCGCGCCGTGATGATCGCGGTAACGACCGGCGTCCCTTCCGTGACGACCGTCCGCGCCGTGACGACCGCGGTGGCGAGCGCCGGCCCTTCGACCGGGACCGGGACCGTCCCCAGGGCGAGCGTCGCTCGTTCCGGGACGACCGTCCCCAGGGCGAGCGCCGTTCATTCGACCGGGACCGTCCCCAGGGTGACCGTCGGCCTTTCGACCGCGATCGGGACCGTGACAGAGACCGTCCGCGCCGTGACGACCGCGGTGGCGACCGACGTCCCTTCGACCGCGACCGGGACCGCGATCGCGATCGCCCGCAGGGCGACCGGCGTCCCTTCCGTGACGACCGTCCGCGCCGTGACGACCGCGGTAGCGACCGACGTCCCTTCGACCGCGACCGCGACCGGGACCGGGACCGTCCCCAGGGCGAGCGTCGCTCGTTCCGCGACGACCGCCCCCGCCGTGACGACCGCGGTGGCGACCGCGGCGGCTTCCGCAATGACCGGGGCGACCGCGACAACCGCGGCTACCGGGGCGACCGTGACCGCGATCGGGGCGACCGTCCGCAGCGCGGCGCGCGCTCGGGCGACCGCCGCAACTGGGACCGCGGCGAGCAGCTGCGGGAGAACGCGCCCGTCAAGCGTCTGCCGATCCCCGAGGACGTCACCGGCTTCGAGCTCGACCCCGATGTCCGGCAGGAGCTGAAGAGCCTCCCCAAGACGCTCGCCGACGAGGTCGCCAAGAACCTCGTCATGGCGGCCCGGCTGCTCGACAGCGACGCAGAGGAGGCGTACCGATACGCCAAGGTCGCGCAGCGGCTGGCCGCCCGTGTCGCCGCCGTCCGCGAGGCCGTCGGCTTCGCCGCCTACGGCACCGAGAAGTACGCCGAGGCGCTCGCCGAGTTCCGGGCCCGCCGACGGATGACCGGCGGCGCGGAGCTGTGGCCGATGATGGCGGACTGCGAGCGCGGTCTCGGCCGCCCCGAGCGGGCGCTCGAGATGGCCGGCGCCCCCGAGGTGCAGGATCTGGACCACGAGGGCCGCATCGAGATGCGCCTCGTCGCCTCCGGTGCCCGCCGCGACCTGGGCCAGCTCGACGCCGCCGTCGTGACGCTGCAGGTGCAGGAGCTCAACTCGGCCAGCATCAAGCCCTGGACGGCCCGTCTGCGCTACGCCTACGCCGATGCGCTGCTGGCCGTCGGCGGCCGGGACGAGGAGGCGCGGGAGTGGTTCTCCAAGGCCCTGGACGCCGACCGCGACGGTGAGACCGACGCGGCGGACCGCCTTGCCGAACTGGACGGCCTGAGCTTCGTCGACGCCCTCGACCCGGAGCTGGACGACGACGAGGAGGGCGAGAGCCCCGCCACCGCGTCCGAAGCCAGGGACGACAAGGACGGCAACGACGACGAGCACGAGGACGACGACGAGCACGAGGGCGACGAGCACGAGGACGACGACGAGGACGAGGGCAACGTCAAGTAGCCCAGCCCCTGCGGCCGAGCCCGGCTCCACCCCTCGCCCCTCGCTGAAGCACCAAGGCCCCGCGGTCTCCGCCGCGGGGCCTTGGTGTTTTCTCAGCCCAGCCGCAGGTCGCGCAGCACCAGGCCGGTGGCCGGCTTGGGGCCGAAGGACGTCGACTTGCGGGGCATCATGACGCCCTGCCCGGCGAGGTCGCGCACGACCGCCTCGGTGACCGGCCGCAGCAGCACCGCCGTCCCGTTCGCCTCCACCGCCTGCCGCACCGCGGACGCCGCGTCGTGCGGGTAGCCGATGTGCTCGGGGTCGTCCGGGACGCCCCACAGCTGGGCGATGAGCGCCCGGTGCAGGATGGTGGCGTCCAGCCGCCGCCAGGAGAGCGGCATGTCGGGGCGCACCGCGCGGCGCAGCAGCTGCGGATTGGGGCGGGTGAGCAGGTGGAAGCGCGGCCGTCCCGACTCGTCCGGGCCGGCCACCACCAGGGCGTTGGCGTCCTCGGGCCGGCTGCCGAGTACGGCGAGCGCGGCGGCGGTGGCGTCCTCCGGCGCGAGGCCGGCCGCGTTGGCGGCGGCGATCTCCTCGACCGTGCCGGCCTCGCCGAGTCGGGCGAGCGCGTGCTGGGGCGTCAGGCGCGGCAGCACCCGGTGGATGGGCTGGATCCGCAGCGGGTAGCGGTCGGTGTCGACGAGCAGCACCAGCCCGCGGTCCCAGGGGGTGGGGCGGTGCGCGGTGGACAGGCCGCTGTGCTGGGAGCGCTGCATCCGCAGATAGCCGGCCCAGCGGTGGTGGCCGTCGGCGATCAGGGCGCGGGAGCCGGCGAGGGCGCCCGCTATGCGGGCGATCTCGGCGGGGTCGGAGGTGGCCCAGAGCCGATGGCGGACGCCGTCCGGGGTGGTGGTCTCCAGCGCCGGTTCGCGGCGCACCACCTGGTCGACGGTGTCGGCGCCGTCCTGGTCGGCCCCGCTGTGGGTGAGGAGAAGCGGGTCGTGGTTGGCCTCGGCGGTGCGCATCAGCTCCGTCCGGTCGGCGACGATCTCCGGGACCACGGATTCGTGGGGGAGGACGATGCCCGCCGGGGGCGGGGTGATGTCCAGGGTCCCGATGACGCCGCGCTGCACCCGGCCGCCCTGCTGCTGCTCGTAGACGTAGAGCGCGGGGGCCGGGTCGGGGACGAGGACGCCGGCGGAGATCCACGAGCGGAGCGAGTCGGCGGCCTCCCGGTAGGTGGTGCCGTTGCTGTCGTGCGGGAGGATCAGCCGGACGACGTTGTGCGGGTCGAGGGTCTCCAGCCGCCGCACCCCGTCGGGTTCGATCACGTCGTACGGGGGTGAGGTGACGTTGCCGAGGCTGCTGACCTTCGCCGGGTTGTAGCGGAGGCCGCGGAAGGGGTGCAGCGCGAGGCCGCGCGCGGGCCGGTGGGCCTGCGGCGCGGCGTCGGGTGCGGGCGCCGCCGTGTGGTGGGGGGCGCCGTTGCCAGCCGTGGAAGCCATCCACCGATCGTACGTTGCCCTGGTGAGGGGGCGTGAGAGTGCTTTCCGGGACGTGTTGATGGGGTGTCAGATTTCGGCCGCTGTGGCGGGCGTGCCTAGGGTACGGGTGGCGGTGCGCCGACGGGGGCGCCGCAGGGACGGACTGCCGAGGAGGATCGGATGACCGCGAGGCTGCCGAAGGGCTGCGCCCGGCCGTTGGCGACGGAGTACGACACGGCGCTGCTCGACCTGGACGGAGTGGTGTACGCGGGCCGGGCGGCGATCCCGCACGCGGTGGCGGCGCTCGCCGGGGCGCGCGGCGAGGGGATGCGCCTGGCGTACGTCACCAACAACGCCTCGCGTCCGCCGCGGGCGGTGTCGGAGCATCTGACGGAGCTGGGCATCCCGACGGCGCCGACGGACGTGGTGAACTCGGCGCAGGCGACGGCGCGGCTGGTGGCCGAGCGGGTGCCGGAGGGCGCCGCGGTGCTGGTGGTGGGCGGTGAGGGGCTGCTGGAGGCGCTGCGGGAGCGCGGGCTGGTGCCGGTGCGGTCGCTGGACGACGAGCCGGCGGCGGTGGTGCAGGGCTTCGCCCCGGATGTCGACTGGAATCAGCTTGCGGAGGCGGCGTTCGCGGTGCGGCAGGGGCTGCCGTGGGTGGCGAGCAACGCGGATCTGACGATCCCGACGGGCCGGGGGATCGCGCCGGGGAACGGTGCGCTGGTGGAGACGGTGCGGATCGCGACGGGGCGGACGCCGGAGGTGGCGGGGAAGCCGGAGCCGCCGATGCACCGGGAGTCGATGCTGCGGACAGGGGCGCGGCGGGCGCTGGTGGTCGGGGACCGGCTGGACACCGACATCGAGGGCGCGGTGCGCGGCGGGGTGGACAGCCTGCTGGTGTTCACCGGAGTGACGGACGCGGCGGGTGCGGTGACGGCGCCCGAGGGACGGCGTCCGGTGTACCTGGCGGAGGACCTGCGGGGGCTGCTGGTGGCGCATCCGGAGCTGATGCCGGGTGAGGAGCCGGGCGCGTTCGGCTGCGGCGGGTGGACGGCGGGGGTCCGGGACGCGGCGCTGTGGCTGGACGGCGAGGGCGAGCGGATCGACGCGCTGCGGGCGCTCTGCGCGGCCGCGTGGGCGGCGGCGGAGGCGCCCGGCGGGGTGGACAAGGCGGTGGCGCGGGCCGGGTTCTGAGCCGCGGGCGCGCCTCCGCCCGGCCGCCCGGACGCCCGGACGCCCGGACGCCCGGACGCCCGGACCTCTGCCTAGAGGAGCGTCCGCAGGCGGAGGAGGTCCTTGAAGGAGGCGTTGACGCGGACCCGCCCGGAGGCCATCGCCGCGGCCAGGGCGAGGCTGCCGTCGGCGAGGCGCAGCAGGTCGTCGCCGGTCATCGCGAGCCGGATGTCGGCGCGCGGGTTCGGCGGCTCGCCGGCTCTCGCGGTGATGTTCTCCAGGGCGCCGTCCCGCAGCCGGGCGGAGAGGAAGCCGCCGAGGTCGGTGAGGCGGCAGCTGAGCGTGCGGTCGACCCGGGCCGCGGCGATCAGGTCGGGGTCGGGCGGCTCTTTGTCGGTGGCGGGATCGCCGCGGAGTCGGGCGGCGAGTTGTTCGGCCGCGGCGCGGCACTGTTCGAGGCTGGCCATGGTGCGGGGCGTGTCCGGTTTCTGACGGGGCCTCTGGCGGCGTTTTTGCGAGAGGAATCTGGCGCCGACGGTAGCGCAGCGGACGGGCCGGCGGTGGGCGAAGCGGTAGCGTCGTGGCATGGTCGTCGATTGCGAGTCGATGCGGTCGTGGTGGTCGGTGACGGTTCGGGGGAATCGGGCGCTCCTGGTGGGCCTGGCCCAGGAGGAGGCCGACAAGGCGGTGGAGCGGCTGGGCGACGCGGCCTGGCGCGTGGTGGCGGTGGGCCGCTTGCTGGAGCGGCTGCGGGAATCGGTGAGGGACGGATGAGCGAGGACCTGGCGGAGACGCCGACGGCGGAGCAGGGGCAGGGGCAGGAGCAGGAGCAGCAGCCGGGGGAGCCGGAGCACGACCGGCAGCAGGAGCCCGCGCCCCCCGAGGACGCCGCGCCCGCGCCCCTCGGCCCCGTCCCGGCCGCCACCGGGGACGCCGCCATCGACGCGGCGCTGGCGCGCCTCGCCGCCGCCGACGCGGCCCCGACGCGCGACCATGTGGCGATGTACGAGGATGTCCATGCGGACCTGCGCGAGGCGCTGGCCGCCCTCGATCGCCGTCCGAACGAAGGAAGTCCGTGAGTCCCGCACGTCGCCGTCTCGATGCCGAACTGGTCCGCCGCAGCATGGCCCGCTCCCGCGAGCACGCCAGCGAGTTGATCACGGCGGGCCGGGTGCGGGTGGGCGGCGCCTCCGGGACGGTCGCGGCCAAGCCGGCCACCCAGGTGGAGACCTCGGCGGCGCTCTATGTCGTCCCGGACGCGGACGACCCGGAGTACGCCTCGCGCGGCGGCCACAAGCTGGCCGGGGCGCTGGAGGCGTTCGTGCCGCGCGGGCTGCGCGTCGAGGGGCGGCGCTGCCTGGACGCGGGCGCGTCCACTGGCGGGTTCACCGATGTGCTGCTGCGGTCCGGGGCGCGCCAGGTGGTGGCCGTGGACGTCGGCTACGGGCAGCTGGTGTGGGCGCTGCAGAACGACCCGCGGGTGGTGGTCAAGGACCGCACCAACGTCCGCGAGCTGACGCTGGATCTGATCGACGGCGAGCCGGTGGACGTGGTCGTCGGCGACCTGTCGTTCATCTCGCTCGGCCTGGTGCTGCCCGCGCTGGTGGCCTGCGCCGCCCCGGACGCCGACCTGGTGCTGATGGTGAAGCCGCAGTTCGAGGTGGGCAAGGAGCGGCTGGGCACCGGCGGGGTGGTGCGCAGCCCGGAGCTGCGGGCCGAGGCGGTGCTCGGGGTGGCGGCAAAGGCGGCCGCGCTGGGCCTGGGCGCG
The DNA here is from genome assembly GCF_001879105.1 of Mangrovactinospora gilvigrisea. GTDB lineage: Bacteria > Actinomycetota > Actinomycetes > Streptomycetales > Streptomycetaceae > Mangrovactinospora > Mangrovactinospora gilvigrisea. The sequence goes on from NZ_MLCF01000181.1 coordinate 6,478, forward strand.
CTGGGTGCGGTGGCGTCGCCGCTGCCGGGCCCGTCGGGCAACGTGGAGTACTTCCTGTGGCTGCGGGCGGGCGCTCCGCCGCTGGAGACGGCCGAGGTGGAGCGGGCGGTGGCCGAGGGCCCGCGGTGACGCGGCGCGTGACGACGGGGTGCCGTTCTCGGCGGCCGGGTTTCCGGCATACCCTGCGTCTGGGCGTCCGACGACCCGTTCCCGTCCGGATTGCTTCCGTCCGGAGTTGCTGAGAGGCAGAGAGGAGGACGCGCCGCGGCCACCAATGGCGGTGGCGGGCGCAACCCCCATGAGCGAACGCACCGTCCTGCTGCTGGCGCACACCGGCCGACCGGCCGCGGTGGAGATGGCCGGCAAGCTCGTCACCGCCCTGCGCGCCGCCGATGTGCGGGCGAGGGTCCTGGAGGGCGAATCGGCCGAGCTGGGCCTGCCTCTCGACACCGAGGTGGTTCCGGAGGGGCCGGGGGCGGCCGAGGGCTGCGAGCTCATCATCGTGCTGGGCGGTGACGGGACGCTGCTGCGCGGGGCGGACACCGCGCGCAGCTCCGGGGTGCCGATCCTGGGCGTCAACCTGGGGCATGTGGGCTTCCTCGCCGAGGCGGAGCGCGACGACCTCGACTACGTGGTGGAGCGGGTGGTCGACCGCGACTACGAGGTCGAGGACCGGATGACCATCGATGTGCTGGTCCGCACGGACGGCCGGGTGCGGCACTGCGACTGGGCGCTGAACGAGGCCTCGGTGGAGAAGGCGTCCCGGGAGCGGATGCTGGAGACGGTGCTGGAGGTGGACGGCCGCCCGCTCTCCTCCTTCGGCGGCGACGGGGTGGTTTTGGCGACGCCGACCGGCTCCACGGCCTACGCGTTCTCGGCGGGCGGCCCGGTGGTGTGGCCGGAGGTGGAGGCGCTGCTGATGGTGCCGATCAGCGCGCACACCCTGTTCGCCAAGCCGCTGGTGGCCTCGCCGCACTCGGTGCTGGCGGTGGAGCTGCTGTCGGCCAACGGTCAGCAGGGTGTGCTGTGGTGCGACGGCGGGCGGAGCTTCGACCTGCCGCCGGGCGCGCGGGTGGAGGTGCGGCGCGGCAAGGTGCCGGTGCGCCTGGCGCGGCTGCACAAGGCGCCGTTCACGGACCGGCTGGTCGCCAAGTTCGCGCTGCCGGTGACGGGCTGGCGGGGCGCCCCGGAGGGCTCGGACGGCGCCTGACGGCGCGTCATCCGCCGCCGGCGGCCGGATCGGCGGCGAGCGACATCAGGGCTGTGCTCCTCTCCGCGGCCGGAAGGTCGTATCGTCGGATGCGTGTTGGAGGAGATGCGGATCCGCTGTCTCGGCGTGATCGACGATGCGGTGGTCGAGCTGTCCCCCGGGTTCACCGCCGTCACCGGCGAGACCGGAGCCGGCAAGACCATGGTCGTGACCAGCCTCGGCCTGCTGCTGGGCGGGCGGGCCGACGCCGGCCTGGTACGGGTGGGCGCCGAGCGGGCGGTGGTGGAGGGCCGGGTCGGGGTGCCCGACGGCCGACGGCGCGCTGCTGGTCAGCCGTACGGTCTCGGCCGAGGGGCGGTCGCGGGCGCATGTCGGCGGCCGGTCGGTGCCGGCCGGGC
>NZ_MLCF01000182.1 GCF_001879105.1 Mangrovactinospora gilvigrisea
CCCCCGGGCGACCCCGCCCCCACCGCATTGACGCCCCGGCCCGCGGCCCCCGGACCTCCTCGCCCGTCTATTTGCCGCTGTCCGGGCCGTACCACTGCAGAGCCTGGCCGGTCACTGCCGCGATGCGGGCGAAGTCGTGGTCGCGATGCCGACCCGGTCACGGAGTTCTGGCGGGCATCACGCCATGGATGCGGGAGAGCGTGAAGACGCGTTCTGCTTCGCGCAGGTGGCACCAGGCGTTGAGGTAGGGCGGGTCGAGCTCCAGGTCGCTGAGGGTGCGTACGGTCCGGTTGCCCGAGGTGGCGATGTACTCGACCGTGATGGCCGAATCGGTGTCGATGGCATGAGCGACCTGGCGGACGTCGCTGTACGACAGGTGTTTCGCGTATCCGGCGACGATCTCCTCGGTGTCCGTCGCGAAGGGCGCCCCGCTGCCGACCGGATCGGGTTCCGGCGCTGTTGCCGGGTCTTTGAGCAGCCGGTTGGCGAGGGCGTCCAGCTCGGCGCCGGCGGGCGCGTCGGCAGCGCGGATCACGGCAGGCCGGTCGCCGCGCCGCCCGGCGTTCCTCCGCGGGGGCGGGACGGCAGTGGCGGCCCTCTGGGTCTGACGTTCTTCGATGCGTACCGTTCCCCCGGCGGTCTCGGCGACCGGGGCGTAGCCCGCGGCACGGAGCGCGGCCAGAGTCGTCGCGGGTGGGCTGCCGCTGACCAGGACCGTCGGGGCGAGCTGCCGCAGCGCGAGCTTGGACAGTGCGCGGTGGGCGGCGAGTTCGGCCAGGAGCGCGGGTTCGTCGCCGTGGAGGACGCATGCCGCGGGGGCGATGCGCACCCGGCCGTGGCCCCGTGCGGTGTCGGCGACGAGATAGGTCAGCGGTTGCGGCAGGCCTGTGGTGGAGCAGGCGGCCAGGTCGGCTGTGATGTCGTCCGGGGCGAGGCCGGTGTCCAGGGCCCGGCGGATGCTGCCGGTACTGAAGCGCCATACCGAGGCCGTGCCACTGCTCTCCCTGTCGGCCATCGAATCCAGTAGCGCCGCGAGCCGCGCGGACGGCGTGCCGGTGACGACGGCGGTGAGGTCGGCGCCGATCCGGGCCGTCGTGGTCGCGGGCGGCAGCAGCCGACGGGCCGTGGTGCCGAGCTCCTCGTCGGGGTGAGCCGCCAGGCAGGCACCGAGCGGGGACAGCGCACCCCGTGCCAGCACGCCCAGCAGTTCGGCTTCACGGATCACGGTGCTGAACGGTGCCGTGCCTTCGGGCGAGGCGTCGTCCGCGAGCGGACGGTGCCAGGCCACGAGGGGGCCCAGCTCCGCAGCGGCCTTGACGCCCTGTCCTGGCGGGAGCCCCGCGGCCGCAGTGAGCAGCCCGTGGCGGGCCTGCAGACAGCCATCGCAGGCAGGCGCACCGGCGAGCGCGGGAAGTGCCTTGTTGTCGTCGTCGCGCGCCCGGGCGGGAGTGAGCGGCAGGCTCCGCCACGCCCGGAGCAGTACGGCGAGCCGGTCCGCGGGCTCCTGCTCGGCCCAGGCGTCGTACGCCTTGGTGGGACGGACGCGATCGCCGTCGCGGGCCAGCAGCCCGGCGGCGTACGCGGTTTCCAGGGCGATGCGTACGACGGCGTCGTCCGCTTGGGCGGCCTTGCCGAGCCGGGCCAGTTCACGCGCGCCGATCCCGCCCGACTTCAGCCGGGCCGGTGGAGCGGTCGCGCACGCCGAAAGAACGGAGGCGGCATGCGCCGCGAACGCGGTTGCGGCCACCGCGGCCTCCCGCTCCACTTCCGAGGAGGTGACGGGCACCAGCTGCGCGACGGGCGGCAGAGGTTCGAACGGAGCGTGCCAATCGGGACCCCGCAGAGCCAGGGCCACCTCGGCCGGCATCCGGACGGGTCCGTACCCGTGACGGTCCTGGAGCAGCAGCCCGCGGTCGAGTGCCCATCGGGCGCCTGGTCGGACGTCGAGGGCAGGAGCTCCGAACACGACGAACAGCGACTGGCGCGGTGTGGACCTGGAGCTGTGCTCGAGCAACTTCCGGGTGGCCGCCGGTGCCTGAGCCACCAGCGCGGCAACCCGCTGCGCGTCACTGTGGTGCTCCACCAGGGCCGCGAGCCGGTTCTGCTTGGTGCCGGGCGGCTTGATACCCAAGGCCGCCAGCATGCCGCGCAACTCCTCCGAGGTGGCGCCTGCCAGCAGCGCCTGCAGCGGCGCGTCCAGCCCCAGAGGTGTGCTCCACGCCTGCCGCACGGCAGCGGGCATGCGGAGCGTCCCGTTGTCGCCGGGCCACACGAGCGCCTGGTCCGACAGGGCGTCCAGGGTCGCGTCCAACGCGTGTACCGCGGCAGGGGGCATCGGGCCGAGCAACTCCGCGAGGCTGTCCCGGGTCGCCCGGACTCCCAGGGCTGCCAGCGCCTCGGCGGCCTGCAAGCAGGGCAGCGTGAGATGCGGCAGGACGAGTGCCACGGACCCCGGGCGTTGGAGACGGTCCGCCAGTTCCCCCAGCGAGCGTGGTTCCGGTGCGGAGGCCGCGTCCTTCCGCAGCGCGAGCATGCGCGCCAGTCGGGGACCGTCGAGTCCGCTCAGCCAAGTCGTGAGCGTCGATCGGGACTTCATGCGAGTGCACCTCGACAGACGGAACGTCACAGGCGGGCCGAAGCCGCTTCGGCGCCAAGGTCAGGATGCCGCAATTCCATGATCCACTGATGACGTACGAAGACGGCGCCCGGGGCGCATCGCCGCGGCGGGCCCAGCCCGACGAACCGAGTCGGCGGCAGCGGAAGACCCGGTGCAACCACCGCACGACGAACAGCCGAGCCGCATTGCGGCTCGGCTGTTCGTTTCGCCTGTTCAGGCGAGGTGCGGAGGATACGAGATTCGAACTCGTGAGGGGTTGCCCCCAACACGCTTTCCAAGCGTGCGCCCTAGGCCACTAGGCGAATCCTCCGGGGAGAACGTTACTAGACGAGGCGCGATGCTCCTAATCCGTTCCCGTGGTCAAAGCACCCCGGCGCGTCCGGTACGCTGGGGCTACCCCTCGTGCGGCGTCATCTCGCTGAACTCCCCCAGGGCCGGAAGGCAGCAAGGGTAGGTGAGCTCTGGCGGGTGCACGAGGGGCCTGTCGTTTCCGGGGTCCGGCGCGGGCCGTCCCCCGATGTCGGTGCCGACCGTTATGGTCGGTGGCGTGTCGCTCGCTCTCTATCGCCGCTACCGTCCGGAGACCTTCGCGGAGGTCATCGGCCAGGAGCACGTGACCGAACCGCTCCAGCAGGCGCTCCGCAACAACCGCGTCAATCACGCGTACCTGTTCAGCGGTCCGCGCGGGTGCGGCAAGACCACCAGTGCCCGCATCCTCGCCCGCGCGCTCAACTGCGAGCAGGGGCCCACCCCGACGCCGTGCGGGGAGTGCCAGTCCTGCCGCGACCTGTCGCGCAACGGCCCCGGCTCCATCGACGTCATCGAGATCGACGCCGCCTCGCACGGCGGTGTGGACGACGCGCGCGACCTGCGCGAGAAGGCCTTCTTCGGTCCCGCCTCCAGCCGGTACAAGATCTACATCATCGACGAGGCCCACATGGTCACGTCGGCCGGCTTCAACGCGCTGCTCAAGGTGGTGGAGGAGCCACCGGAGCACCTGAAGTTCATCTTCGCCACCACCGAGCCCGAGAAGGTCATCGGGACGATCCGGTCCCGCACCCACCACTACCCGTTCCGGCTGGTGCCGCCCGGCACGCTGCGCGACTACCTGGCGGAGGTGTGCGGCCGCGAGGGGATCACGGTGGAGGACACCGTGCTGCCGCTGGTGGTGCGCGCCGGCGCCGGCTCCGTCCGCGACTCGATGTCGGTGATGGACCAGCTGCTCGCCGGGGCCGGCGCCGACGGCGTGACGTACGCGATGGCCACCTCCCTGCTCGGGTACACCGACGCCGCGCTGCTCGACGAGGTCGTCGAGGCCTTCGCGTCCGGCGACGGGGCGACGGCCTTCGGCATCGTCGACCGGGTGATCGAGGGCGGCAACGATCCGCGCCGCTTCGTCGCCGACCTGCTGGAGCGGCTGCGCGACCTGGTGGTGCTGGCCGCCGCCCCGGACGCCGCCGAGCGCGGCCTGATCGACGCCCCGGCCGACCGGATGGAGCGGATGCGGGCCCAGGCCTCCTCCTTCGGGCAGGCCGAGCTGAGCCGCGCCGCCGATCTGGTCAACGCCGGGCTGACGGAGATGCGGGGGGCGACGGCGCCGCGGCTGCAGCTCGAACTGATCTGCGCGCGCGTGCTGTTGCCGGGGGCGTACGACGACGAGCGCAGCGCGCAGGCGCGGCTGGACGCGCTGGAGCGGCGCGTGCAGGCGGGGCTGGCGCTGGGCGCCATGCCGGCAGCGCAGCCTGCGGCAGCGGCACCGGTGGCACCCGCGCCCGCGGCACCGGTGGCACCCGCGCAACCGGCCCCCGTCCAGCCGGCGGCGCAGGCGCCGGAGCAGCAGGCACCCGCGCCCGCCCCGGCCTCTACCCCCGCACCCGCGCCCGCGCCGGCGCCCGCGCCGCAGCCGGCGGCGGAGCCCGCGCCGCAGCGCGGGGCGTGGCCGATCCCGCGGAGCTTCCCGGCGGAGGGCGGCGCCCCGCAGCCCGCGCAACCCCAGGCGCAACCGCAGCCGCAACCCCAGCCGCAGCCCAGGCAGCAGGCGCCCGCCGCGCAGCCGGCGCCGGCCCCCGCCGCGGCGCCCGCCCCGGCCCCCGCCGCGCAGCCCAGCGCCAACGCCCAGGAGGGCGCGGCCCGGGTGCGGCAGATGTGGCCGGACATCCTCGACGCGGTGAAGAACAAGCGCCGCCTCACCTGGATGCTGCTCAGCCAGAACGGCCAGGTCGCCGGGTTCGACGGCAAGACGCTCCAGGTCGCGCTCGGCAACTCCGGCGCCCGGGACAGCTTCGTCCGGAGCGGCAGCCCGGAGGTGCTGCACGACGCGATCGTCGAGCGGTTCGGCCAGGACTGGACGATCGAGGCGATCGTCGATCCGTCCGGCGGCCAGGGCGGTGGCGGCCAGGGCGGCCGCGGCACCCCGCCCGCGGGCGGCCCGGCCGGCGGTGGTGGCGGAGGCGGCTTCGGCGGCGGTGGTCCCGCCGGCGGCGGCCCCTCGCGCGGTCCGCGCCCCGGCGCGGGCCCGTCCGGCCCGCCCGCCGCCCCCGCGGGCGCCCCGGCACCCGCTCCTGCGCCC
>NZ_MLCF01000183.1 GCF_001879105.1 Mangrovactinospora gilvigrisea
CCCAGCGCGTGGACCGAGACATGGACGCCGCGGCCCCCCTCGGGCCGCCCCGCGGCCCAGAGCACCGGCACCTCCGCCCCGCCGCCCAGCGGCGTCACCGCGCCGTACGGCAGCGTCTCGGCGCGCGCCCCCGACCAGCCCGCCAGCGGCGCCAGCACCGAGCGCCAGCGGTCGTCGCCCGCCCACGCCGCGCCGCCCGCCGGCAGCGACGGCTTCTCCGCCGCCTCGGTGGCGACCAGCGTGCCGCCCTCCCGGACGGTCCAGCCCTCCGGCGCGTCCACCAGGTGGCACCGCACCTCCGCGTCCGCGTGCAGCACCGACGCCGTCACCACGCGCGCCCCCGGCAGCGCCCGGCCGCCGATGAACGGCTGGTGCCAGGACGCCGCGACGTCCTCGCCGCGCACCGCGAACCCGCCGATCGCGCCGCGGGTGGTGGCCCGCTCCCAGGCGTCCACCAGGGCCAGGTGCCCGTCCGCGCCGTCGCTCCAGGCCTGGCCGAAGCCGGGCGAGGTGTGGGTGGTGTAGCCGAGGCGCGCGTAGACGGGCCCGTAGCCCTCGCCGGTGGGCGCGGCGGCGCCGGGCCGGGTGTGGTCGGTGCCGTGGTTGACCACCCGCACCACCCCGTGGCGGCGGCTGGTGGCGACCAGCCATCCGAGGTCCGGCAGGGCGACGGTCGCCGGGGTGTCGTTGCGCTCGGACGGCTGCGGCTGCTCCGGCTCCGTCCACAGCGGGTGGTCCGCCGGGGCGGAGAGGCCGAGCATGCCGATGCCGGCCCAGTAGGGGGAGCCGGGCCCGCTGTAGCCCTGCACCATCGGCAGGTACTCCCCGGTCGTCCAGCCGAGGGCGAGCGGGCCGGTCGAGCCGGCGCCGCGGTCGGTGAAGTACCGCATCGTGCCGCTGGCCAGCCGGCGGGTGGCGCCGGGGGCGAGCGGGGAGACGCCCTCCAGGGCGGCCGCCCAGGGGCCGGCGAGGACGGCGGTGCGGTAGGCGAGGGAGCGTCCGAGGAAGAGCGGGGAACCGTCCGGGGCGAAGAGCCGGGAGTAGGAGCCGGCGAAGGCGGCGAGCCGCTCGCGGTAGCGGGCCCGGCGGTCGGCGGGGGCGCGGTCGCCGCGCAGCCGGTACCACATCCACAGATAGGGGTGGATGACCCAGGAGTTGTAGTGGTCGAGGGCGCGGCCCTGGGTCTCCAGGGGGCCGTCGTTGTACCAGCCGTCGCCGAGGTACCACGACTCCACGCGCTCCACGTCGGCCTCGGCGTGCGGCCGGGCCACCGGGATCCCGGCGGAGTCGCAGAACGCCTCGGTGATGGCGGTGAAGAGCAGCCAGTTGTTGTCCCAGGCCTGCAGGGAGGCGTGGTGGGCGAGCCAGGCGCCGAGGCGCTGGCGGACGCCCTCGTCGAGCCGGTCCCAGAGCCACTCGCGGGAGAGCGCCAGGCCGAAGGCGACGGCGGAGGCCTCGACGATCGGCTGGGCCGGGCCCTCCACCGGGGCGCGGCGGGTGTCGGCGGCGTGCGCCCAGGCCTCGGGGCCGCCGGGCTCGACCGCGGCGGCGAGGCCGGCGGCGTACCACTCGGCGTGGTTCTCCGGGTCGGCGCCGCGGGCGCCGGCGATGCGGGCGGAGGCGGCGAGGAAGGAGCGGGCGAAGCCCTCCAGGCCGTCGCTGCGGCGGCCGCTGACGGAGAGCCGGCTGGCGGGCGGGAGGACGGCGGCGTGCCCGGGGCTGGTGTGCGGGCGGAGGCCGAGCAGCCAGTGGTCGGCGACGGCCTCCCAGTGGGCGCGGGTCCAGCCGGTGAAGGGCGCCGACTCCCGGTCCTCCGGGGGGAGTTGGAGTTCGATCGGCGCACCGGACGTGCGGTACATGGGCTGCCTTCCTCCGTGCCGCCCATCTGGGCTGCACATTCGTGCGTGATTCCTGCCGGGTTATTGCACTCCCCATCACATCAGGGGAGGTGGGCCGAGGGAAGGGCGGACGTCCGACGTATCCCGCTCCACCCGCGGGTGGAGGACGCCCGCCCGGCAGGCTCCACCCGGTGTTCCACCCGCGCGCCGAGGCCGCGCGGCGCCCCGAAATCTAGCTTGGGAGACGTCGCCGAGAGCGACGCAGGACCGAACCCCAGACCTTCCGCGAACGCCACGCAGAGGAGCCCGCCATGTCCGGATCGCTCACCCCCGCCCTGATCGCCGGCGTCGTCGTCCTGATGATCGTCCGACAGTTCGCGCCGCAGCGGGCCGGCGGGGGGCGCAGGGTCTGGGTGCTGCCGATCATCCTCGCGGTCGTCGCCTTCACCAGCGGCGGCGGGCTCATCGACCACCACCACGCCGGCGCCTCGATGGCGCTGGAGGGCGTCGGCCTGGCCGTCTCCCTCATCGGTGGCATCCTGTGGGGAGCGACCGCCCGCGTCTGGATCGGGAGCGACGGTGCCGCCTGGTCGCGGGCCAGCGTCCTCTCGCTCGTCGTCTGGCTCGGCGCGCTCGCCGCCCGCATCGCCGTCTTCGCTCTGGGGCACGCCATGCATGTCTCCCTCCCCACCGGCGCCATCACCCTCTCCTTCGCGGTGATGCTGCTGGCCCGCGGCGCGGTCGTCGCCTTCCGGATGAACGCCCTCGCCCCGTCCTCGGCCCCCCACGCCGCCTTCGGCGCCGGCATCCGGTGACCACCCGGCTCGGCGGGGGCCCGGAACCCGGACCCCGCTTCTGGACCGGCTGGCCCTCCCGCGAGGCAATGGCGCGGGAGGGCGGCGACCTGTCCTGGCGGCAGACCAAGCTCGCGATACGGCTCGCCGCGCTCGCCGCCCTCACCGTCTACAGCATCACCGAGCTGCACGGCGAGCCCGCGCTGCGGCTCCGGCAGGCCGCCGTCGCCGCGCTGATGCTCGCCGCGCTCCCGGCGCTCCGGCTGATCCGGGCCCGCGCCAGGCGCCACGACCTGCGCTGGTGCGTCGGCGCCATGGTCGCCCTGGCGCTGATCCCCGCCGGCCTCGCGCTGCTGGGCGCGGAGACCGCGGCCGTCGTCGTCGCCATCGTCACGCTGATCGCGGGGGTGCAGTGGATGCCGGCGGCGATCCCCGCCGCGGCGGTCGTCCTCACCGTCCCGGTGATCCTGTACGGCTTCCGGGACCCCGGCTGGTGGGGCTCCCTGCTGGCACTCGGCGCCGCCCTCTCCGGCGGCTACGGCTCCCGCGCCAACTGGGAGGCCCGCGGCGAGATCCAGCGGCGGCTCACCGAGGAGCGGGCGCTGCGCGCCGCCGTCCAGGACGCGGCCGAGGCCAACGCGCGCACCGCGGCGCTCGACGAGCGCGCCCGGCTCGCCCGCGAGATCCACGACGTGCTGGCGCACAGCCTCTCCGCGCAGGTCGTCCATCTGGAGGCGGCCCGGCTGATGCTGGAGCGCGGCGACGGCTCCGCGGCCAACCGCGCCGAGGTGCTGCAGCGGGTCGTCGACGCCCGCGCGATGGCGCGCAACGGCCTGGAGGAGACCCGCGGCGCGCTGCGCGCCCTGCGCGGCGAGAACGCGCCGGCCGCCGACGAGCTCGCCGCGCTGGCCCGCGCCGACGGCGCGCTGATCGACGTCCGCGGCCCGGCCCGGCCGCTGTCCGCCGAGGCCGGGCAGGCGCTGCGCCGCACCGCGCAGGAGGCCCTCACCAATGTGCGCAAGCACGCGCCCGGCGCCAAGGCGCATCTGACGCTCGACTACCTCCCGGACGCGGTCGAACTGGAGGTCACCAACCCGCGGTCGGCGCCGGACGGCCGCGGGGAGCGCGAGCTGGCGGCGTCCGGAAGCGGGTACGGTCTACTCGGTATGCGGGAACGCGCCGAGCTGCTCGGCGGCGAGTTCCGCGCCGGACCGACCGAGGAAGGCTTCCGGGTGTGGGTGAGGCTGCCGACGGAGACGGCGTGAGCGATTCCGGCACGCGCGAGCTGCGGGTGCTGATCGCCGACGACCAGACGGTGGTGCGCGACGGCATCGCCATGCTGCTCGGGCTGATGCCCGGCATCGCGGTGGTGGGCGCGGCCCCGGACGGCGCGGAGGCGGTGCGGCTGGCCGGCGAACTCCGGCCGGACGTGGTGCTGATGGACCTGCGGATGCCGCGGATGGACGGCGTCGAGGCGACCCGCCGGATCCGCGAGACGCTGCCGGGCACCCAGGTGGTGGTGCTCACCACCTACGCGGACGACCAGTCGGTCTTCCCGGCGCTGCGCGCGGGGGCGCGCGGCTATCTGACGAAGGACGCCGGCGCGGAGGAGATCGCCCGGACGGTGCGCGATGTGTGCGGCGGCGAGGCGGGGCTCTCGCCGCAGGTGCAGGCGCGCCTGCTGGCCCGGCTGGCGCCGGGGGAGGAGGAGCCGGCGGCTGCGGCTCCCGCTCCGGCCG
>NZ_MLCF01000184.1 GCF_001879105.1 Mangrovactinospora gilvigrisea
TCGACGAACTCCGAGCCGCCGGACACGACGCGGTCGCCGCCCAACTCGCCGGCACCGTCGCCGGCGCCGTCGAAACCAGAGACGGCATCTTCGAAACAGCCCGGCAGTACGCCTCCTGCCTGCTCGACCCCGCTGTGGCCGCGTGGGTGACACCGCACCGGAACATCCCGGAGTTCGACCCGCACGCCTTCGTCGCCTCCCGCGACACCCTCTACCTGCTGTCCAAGGACGGCGGCGGCTCCGCCTCCGCACTGATCGCCGCCGCCGCCGACGCCGTGATGCGCGCCGCCGTCCAACTCGCCGAACGCTCCGGAGGACGGCTCGATCCGCCACTGCTGGCAATCCTCGACGAGGCCGCCAACGTCTGCCGCATCAAGGACCTGCCCGACCTGTACTCCCACCTCGGCTCCCGCGGCGTCATCCCCCTGACCATCCTGCAGTCCTACCGCCAGGGCCAGCGCGTGTGGGGCGAGACGGGCATGGACGCCCTGTGGTCCGCGGCCACCGTCAAAGTCATCGGATCCGGCATCGACGACGCCGACTTCGCCGACAAGCTCTCCCGCCTGGTCGGCGACCACGAAGTCGAAGCCCTCTCCACCTCCTCCACCGACACCGCGCTGGGCAAGAACATCTCCGTCTCCACCCGCATCGAACGCCTCCTTCCCCCCGACGCCATCCGCGCTCTCCCCAAGGGCACCGCGCTGCTGTTCGCCACCGGCACCCGCCCCGCCCGCCTGACCCTGCGCCCCTGGTATCGCGACGCGGACGCCCAGCAGTTGGCCGCCGCCTCCGCCAAGGCCACCGCCGGCATCACCGCCCGCGCCAACGCCAAGCACACCGGCCCCACCGACTGGCACCTGCCGACCTGATACTCCGCCGCACGATGCCACGCAATGGAAGGAAGAGCAGATGGAGTTTCGCCGCGGCCAGCGCATCACGCTGGTCCACACCGACGACCCGCACACCGAGCTGCGCCCCGGGACCGCCGGGACCGTTCTGCGCTTCGACGAGGACCAGCAGGTCCTGTCGGTGAAGTGGGACGACGGCTCCACCCTGGCCATGCTCCTCGATGAGGGCGACGAGGTCAGCCTCCTCGACAACCCGCACAACATGTCGGCCCCCAGCGAGACCCTCGCGCCGAACCTCCGCAACGACCGCGGGCACGGACGCGGACGCTGAGGTTGCCCGGCATCCGCGACGTCATCCTGGACCTGTTCGCCGGCCCCGGCGGCTGGGCGCAAGGACTGGCCATGCTGGGCCGCCGCGACGTCGGGCTGGAGATCGACCCCTTGGCCTGCGCCACCCGCGCAGCCGCCGGCCACCTGACGATCCGGTGTGATCTGGCCGCCTACCCAGTGCGGCCGTTCATGCTGCGGGTGGTGGGGCTGATCGCCTCACCTCCGTGCCAGTCCTACTCCACCGCCGGCCACCGCCTGGGCCTGCTCGACCAGCCCCTGGTCCTCAAGGCCATCACCGACCTGGCCGCCGGCCGCGACACCCGCACCGAACTCCTGGCCCAATGTCGCGACCCGCGCTCCCTGCTCGCGGCCGAACCCATGCGCTACCTCGCCGCCCTCCTCCCCCACGGCCTCCCCCTCTGGGTCCTCATGGAAGAGGTCCCCCTGGTCCTGCCGCTGTGGCGGGCCTACGCCCACCTGCTGCGCCCTGCCGGGTTCTCCGTGTGGACCGGCATCCTCAACGCGGCTGATTTCGGGGTCCCGCAGACCCGGCGCCGCGCCATCCTGATCGCCTCCCGCACCCGACCCGCCGCCCCGCCCGAACCCACCCACGCCCAACACCCCGAACCCGCCCTGCTCTTCGGCACCCCGCGCCTACCGTGGGTGTCGATGGCCCAGGCGTTGGGCTGGGGAGCGACCACCCGGCCCAGCCCCACCGTGCTCGCCGGCGGACCGGCCACCGGCGGGCCGGAGGCCTTCGCCTCCGGATCCCGCGCCACCCTGACCCGTGCGCAGGCCGAGGGGCAGTGGCTGCTGCGCTCCTCCAGCCAGGCCCACGCGTGCCTCCGCCCCGCCACCCAGCCGGCGGCGACCGTCCTGTTCGGCCACCGCGGCAACGACGTGCGCTGGATCCGACAGCCCGACGGCATTCACCAAGGCGAGACCGAGTCCGTGCGGATCACGGACCGGGAGGCCGCTCTCCTGCAGACCTTCCCCGCCGGCTACCCCTTCGCCGGCCCCGCCACCCGGCGGCTGGAGCAGATCGGCAACGCCGTCCCGCCCCTGCTCGCCGCCCACCTGGCCGCACCCCACCTCGGCCTCACCCGCGCCGACGTGCAGCTGGCCGCCTAGCCGCGCCCAACCGACACGATCAGGAGGACCCGCCCATGGCCCCAGACGCCGCCGAGCACGACCTCGCCCAGCTGAACGCCGCGCTCCAGGCGCTGCGCTCGGTCCAGGTCTTCGCCCACCTGGACTACCTCCGCCGACCGCGGACAATCAGGCAGCTCGTCGACCACTTCAACATCACCGATGTGGCAACCCGGATCCGGATGCGCACCCTTCGGGCCAACGGCCTCTGCACGCAAAGCCGCGACGAGATCCCCGCCACCTACGCCATCACCGACCGCGGACGGCAGGCCCTGGAGCTTGGCAAGGACCTCGCCTCCTGGGCCCGCGCCGTCGGCCTGGCCGGCGGGTCCGCACCAGACCCCGAGGCGGCGGTGGACTTCCTGGCCAAGCCGCGGATCACCGCCATGCTGATCGCGCTGCGCGACGGCCCGATGAACACCGTCGACCTGACCAAGCACCTGGGTTTCGGAACGACCTGGTCGGCCACCCCCCATTGGCAGGCCCTGCTGAATGCGCGCCTGCTCCAGATCACCCAGGACTGGAGCTACTCCGGGGGCCGTGGACGCACCGCCCGCGTCCTGGGACTGACCGACCAGGGCCGGTCCGCCCTTCCGCTGCTGCAGCGCCTGACCAACTGGCAGAACGAGACCGCACCGGCAGCCGCCGCGCCCTCACCCCGAACGGCGCCCACGACCAGCAGCCCCCAGGACACGTCTCCCCCGCAGGACCGCACCCGCACCCTCAGCGAGACGGCCCGAGCCGCAGCCACCGCCGCCAGCTCATGGCCTGCCCCCGCTGCTTCCATCGACCGGCAGATCGAAGAAACCACCCACAAGACGCTCGACCAGCTCCGGGACGACTTCGAGCACAACCAGGAGCCGGGGCTGCACTCCGTCCTGCTCCACCAGCGCGACCACCTGGTCGCCGCCGAGCAGGCCGTGGCCGACAGCCGGATGCGGCTGATCGAGTTGGCCGGCGAGCACACGGGCCGGCTTCCGGTCGCGGCCATCGTCAAGGAGGCCAGCCAGCTGGCCCAGGCCACCGCCGAACGCGACACCCTGCACAACGCATTGAGAAGCACACTCGCCGCGACCCGCCGCGACGCTGCAGCAACCCACAACGCCCGCCCCTGCGCACGTACGCACCACGATCTCGGCGACCGCTGCCCCGGCGCCCCAGGCGCACAACCTCTTCCTCGCACCCCCTCCCGTCGCCGGAAACTCTGACGCACCGTCTCCCCACCGCTGACGTACCACCCCTGCCACAAGCAGCCAGCACGACGCCCCGAGGCGTTGTGCCCGCTCTACCCCCAAGCGAGCGGAAGGCAGACGATGCCCAAGATCCCGACCGGCCCACCAGCCCAACCAACGCTCCGCCGACAAGCCGAAGCAGTCGCCCAACTCATCGCCGCCATCCATCCGCGACACGGTCGCACCGCCACGGTCGTGCGCGACGCGCTGCTCACAGGTCCGGTCACCGTCGCGCGGGTGAAGGCGGCGATCCGGGCCGCCACCGCACTCGCGGCAGATCTTCAGTCCATCCCGCCGGCGTCCTCACCCGCCCAGGAGTCCACCAGCGACGCGGCCGAGGAGCTGCACGCCGCGCTGCGGCTTCTGGAGCGCTTGCACCAGCGGCATCTCGACGGCCACGCCCTCAAGGACGCCGCGCACGAGGCCGCCGAAGGCATGCGACCCCACCTGCTTCGCGCCCGCCTCCACGCCCTCACCGCAATCACCCAACTCCCCGACGAACCCGACCAGCCCCAACCCGACCTGCGGCTGGCGCCGCCCGCTCCACAAGCGCCCCCACCGTTCACTCACGACCAACATCGATGAGCCCGGGAGGACCT
>NZ_MLCF01000185.1 GCF_001879105.1 Mangrovactinospora gilvigrisea
GGGTGAGGACGGTTACCTTTGGTGACTCGTGCTTGACCGGGCGTCAGTCCATAGGTGCGGCTACTACGCTCCCGGCCCCCGGTGGTGCGGAGCCGGATCTTCCGCGGGGTGCCGTCCAAGTCGCAGGTGGGAGGGGTGGGTTGATGAGCCTGAAGGAGCGGGGCGGGTGGGCCGGGGCGGTGGGTGCGGTGGCCGGGGCGGCGGTGATGTGCGCCCTGGGATGGCTGGGCGTCCAGGTCTTCGGCGGGTCCGGGACGGGCGGCTCGGCTGCGGCGGCGCGGGCGCATGCGGCGACGGATCCGCCGCCGGGGTCGGCGACGCCCTGCGGGTGCGACAACACCGCGGTCCCGGGGCTCGCGAGCACGCCCGGCGGGACCCCGGCGGCGGGCTATCTGCAGTCGGGCGGCTCGGTGGAACCCGGTGTCGGCACCGGTGAGTCGCAGAGTGTGGTGACGCTGCGGTCCGATCGGGCGCTGTCGTCGCTGACGGTGACGCTGCGGGTGGCGAAGGGCGCGGGCGTGGCGTCCGTGGGCGAGCGGGCCTCGGTGCCGTCCGGATCCGCGGGCGCCTCGGTTGCGGCGCGCGGCAGTTGGCTCGTCTACACCTGGAAGCTGAGGCCCGGCGCCTCCCTCGCACCGGGCCGCTACACCTTCTCGGGCGCATACACCCGCGGCACAGCAGCGCGCGATGCCGACGCGGACCGGTACACGGTCACCGCCGGCGGGACGGGAGGGCCGCTCTCGCTGGGCGGCGGCTTCCCCGCGGGCGGGTAGCTCCGGCGGGCCGTGCAGGCAGTGCAGTCAGCGCATCTGCGCCGACGTCCACAGCAGGGCGTTGGGCAGCATTTCCTCCCACACCTTGGTGTTGTGTCCGCCCTTGGAGATGGTGAGCAGCCGGCTGGCGCCCTTGTTGTGCAGCTCGCCGAGGAGCGAGCGGGCGGCGAAGACGGTGTCGCCGTCCTGGAGGCTGCCGGCCATCAGCAGGTTGACCCGGGGCTGGTTGTGCGGGTGGTCGCGCAGGATGAGGAAGGGGTTGTTGGCGCGGGCGAGCGCCGCGTCGTGGTCGACCAGCGGTGAGATGGGCGCGTTGTAGCCGGAGAGGCTGACGGCCGCGCCGAAGGTGCCCGGGTAGTGCAGCGTCAGGTTGACCGCGCAGTAGGCGCCCGCCGAGTAGCCCATGACCGCCCACTGGGTGCGCCGGTCGGAGGTGCGCAGCGTGCTCTTGATCAGGGACGGTACGTCCTGGCCCAACCAGGTCGCGGTCTGGCTGCCGTTGGGCAGGTCGGCGCAGCCCGGGTCGACCCGGCCGAGGACGTTCAACTTCGCCGAGACCAGGATCGTCGGCCTCATCCGGCCCGCCATGATCTCCTGCTGGGCGACCTTCTCGGCCTTCATCGCGCCGTACCAGGCCTTGGGGGTGCCGGGGTAGCCGGGCAGCAGCTCCAGCACCGGGAAGCGGGTGCGGCGGAACTGCGGCTGGTTGTACTGCGGCGGGAGCCAGACGTAGAGGTCACCGGTGATGTGCGAGCGCGGGCCGGTGGCGTCGGCCTGGAGGACGCCGTTCTGCCAGGGCCGGAGCGTCAGCCGCCGGCCCGTGGTGGCCGCGCCCGGGACCGGCCGGCCCGCGTTGTCGCCGCCGGCGCCGCCCCCGGCGGCGTTCATCTGCACCTGGCCGGTGCCCCCGAACAGGTCCGTCCAGGAGTCGTAGAGCCCGTAGTTGTCGTTGACCCAGACCAGCACGGCGAGGACCGCGGCGCCCTGGCTGAGCAGGGTGAGGGCGATGCGCACGGTCCAGCGGGCGGCGTGCGGCCCGCGGACGCGGTTCCAGGTGAGGATCAGCGCCGTCGGCACGGCCAGGAACAGCAGCACCGTGAGCGCCAGGAAGAGGTGGCCGGTCAGGCTCATGGGGTCGTCCTTGTCGTGCGGATTCGCCGCGGGGGTGGCGGCTGAGGCGGGTTGGCCGGCGTGGACCGCACGGGGGGACGCGGCCGTACGGCGGCGGGTTGGGCCCGGTCAGCGCGTTCTCACAGGATTCACCCAGGTGTTGGAGAGCTGTGGGGGAGTCGTCGGCAGTCCGTCGGCAACCCGTCGGTGAGGCGTTACGGCAGCGGGGGGTGGTTGAGAGCTTTGGTTAGGCTAACCTAAGCTCGTTCGTGGCGCCCCGGCTCGGGCGTCCCAGTGAACGACCCTGTGATCTGTGATCGTCCCGAGAAGGGAACCTGCCATGTCCCCGGCACCCACCACCCGTTCCGTCGCGAACCCCACCCGCCGCGGTTTGCTCGCCGCCGGCGGCGCCGCCGGACTCGGTGTGCTCCTCGCGGCCTGCGGATCAGGCGAGGGCAGCGGGACCGCCGCCTCCAACGACTCCTCCGGCGGCAGCTGGGAGCTCACCGACGACCGCGGCACCAAGGTGAAGCTCGCCTCCCGGCCCACCCGGCTCGTCACCTACATCGGGGTGGCCGCCGCCCTCCACGACTTCGGCGTGGACGAGCAGATCGTCGGCGTCTTCGGGCCCAGCAAGCTCAAGGACGGCAAGCCCGACGCGCTCGCCGGCGGCTTCGACGTCTCCAAGGCGACCGTCGTCGGCAATGTCTACGGCCAGTTCGACCTGGAGAAGTACGCCTCGCTCCGGCCCGAGCTGCTGGTGACGCACACCTACCAGAACAACGCCCTCTGGTACGTCCCGGACGCCTCCAAGGACAAGATCGCGAAACTGGCGCCCAGCTTCGCCATCAAGGTCTCGAACGTGCTGCTGCCGGAGGCCATCGGCCGCCACCAGGAACTCGCCGCCGCACTCGGCGCCGACCTGAAGGCGACGAAGGTGACGGACGCCAAGAAGCGCTTCGACGCCGCCGCCGAGCGGATCCGCAAGACCGCCAAGGCCCGCAAGGGCATCACGGTGATGGCCTCCTCCGCGGCCGCCGCCACCCTCTACGTCTCCTCCCCGAAGCCCTACGCCGACCTCAACTGGCTGACCTCGCTGGGCGTCGACTTCATCCGCCCCGACAACGTCCAGGGCGGCTTCTTCGAGAACCTCAGCTGGGAGAAGGCCGACAAGTACCGCGCGGACGTCATCCTGCTCGACAACCGCACCGGCACGCTGCAGCCCAAGGACCTCACCGGCAAGCCGACCTGGCAGCGGCTGCCCGCGGTGAAGGCCGACCAGGTGGTGCCGTGGCCCAGCGAGGCCCGGTTCTCCTGGGCGGGCTGCGCCCCGACCCTGGAGCGGATCGCGGACGCCCTCGAGTCGGCGAAGAAGGTGGCCTGAGATGGCGATGCCCTTCGTGTTCTTCCCGGTGCGGGTGGCCGGCACCCGGGCGGTGGGACGCTCCACGGTGCGCATCACCTTCGTGACGGCGGTGGCGACGGCGGAGTCGGGGACGGGGACGGGGGCGCGGGCGTGGACGGGGGCGCGGGCCGCCGGGGGGTGCGGTCTCGACGCGCTGGCGTCGGGCGGGCGGGACCAGCGGGTGAAGCTGTTCCTGCCGCACCCTCACCAGGCCGAGCCGGTCCTGCCGTTGGACTCCGGCGAGAACTGGTACCCCGACTGGCGCGCCGCCGACCCGGCCGAGCGCGCGGTGATGCGCTCCTACACCATCCGCGAGCACCGGCCCGGCCCGGACGGCGGCGAGGTCGACATCGACTTCGTCCTCCACGGGCACGAGGACGGCAGCGGCGGACCGGCCACCACCTGGGCGGCGCGCGCCGCCGAGGGCGACCGCGCGGTGCTGCTCGGCCCCGTCGAGGAGGACAACGGGGGCGTCGATTTCCGCCCGCCGCCCGACACTTCGGCCGTCCTGCTGGCCGGGGACGAGACCGCGCTGCCCGCGCTGGAGGGCATCCTCGCCGCGCTGGAGCCCGGCCGGACGGCCCGCGTGGTCGTCCGGGTGCCCAGCGCCGACGACATCCGCGACCTGCCGACCCGCGCCGATGCCGAGGTCGTCTGGCTCGTCGGCGACGGGCGCGCCCTGGTGGACGCGGTGCGCGAGGGCGCGGTCCCGTCCGAGCCGGAGGACGCCTACGCATGGGTCGCGGGAGAGGCGGCGGCCGTTCGGGAGGTGCGGCGGCACCTGGTGCGGGAGCGGGGGATGCCGCGCCGGCGCGTGACCTTCACGGGGTACTGGCGGCGCGGCGCCAGCGAGGAGCAACTGCTCGAGGAGGCGGTCGCCGCGGCGGCGTCCGACTGACCGTCACCGTCCGCCCGGCGCCGGGTCCTGCCGTTCCGCCGCCGGATCCACCCAGGGCCGGATTCCCCGTACGGGGCGCCGCGCGCCCGCACTCCACCACAGCTCAACGCAATGGGGCCTGTACTGATGAACCCACGCGACCACCTGCTGAACAACGGCACCGCCGACGCCTATCGGGAGGCCGTCACCGGCACCGTGGAGCGGCTGGCCAAGGCGCTCGGCGCCGTCGAGCGGCCGTTCACCGGGGCCACGCCCGGCGACCTCGCGCCCGCCACCGACGCCGTCGACCTGGACACCCCGGCCGCCTCCGCCGACGCCGCCCTCGACGAACTGGCCGACCTCTACCTGCGGGACGCCGTCTGGTTCCACCACCCCCGCTACCTCGCGCACCTCAACTGCCCGGTGGTGATCCCCGCCGTCGCCGGCGAATCCGTGCTCGCCGCCGTCAACTCCTCGCTGGACACCTGGGACCAGTCCGCCGGGGGCACCCTCATCGAGCGCCGCCTCGTCGACTGGACCGCCCAGCGCCTCGGCCTCGGCGAGAGCGCCGACGGCGTCTTCACCAGCGGCGGCACCCAGTCGAACCTGCAGGCGCTGCTGCTCGCCCGGGAGGAGGCCTGCGAGCGGATCGCCGCCGCCTCGCGCATCCCGCTGCGCCGGCCGGAGATCCTGCCCCGGCTGCGCATCCTCGCCTCCGACTGCTCCCACTTCAGCGTCGTCAAGGCGGCCCGCGTGCTGGGACTCGGCGACGACGCCGTGGTCACCGTCCCCACCGGCGCCGACCGGCGGATGCGCACCGTCGCCCTCGCCCGCGAGCTGGACCGGCTCGCCGCCCGCGGACTGGTGCCGATGGCCGTCGTCGCCACCGCCGGCACCACCGACTTCGGGTCCATCGACCCGCTCCCCCAGATCGCCGAACTCGCCGCCCGGCACGGCGCCTGGCTGCACGTCGACGCCGCCTACGGCTGCGGTCTGCTGGTCTCCCGCCGTCCCGAGCGGCGCGCTCTGCTGGCCGGGATCGAGCGCGCCGACTCCGTCACCGTCGACTACCACAAGTCGTTCTTCCAGACCGTCAGCTCCAGCGCCGTGCTGGTGCGCGACGCCCGCACGCTGCGGCACGCCGGCTACCACGCCGACTACCTGAACCCGGCGGGCGGCGGCAACCCCAACCAGGTCGACAAGAGCCTGCAGACCACCCGCCGCTTCGACGCGCTCAAGCTGTGGCTGACGCTGCGCACCATGGGCCCGGACGGCATCGGCGCGCTCTTCGACGACGTCCTCGACCTGGCCGTCGAGGCGCATGCGCTGGTGGACGCCGACCCCCGGTTCGCGGTCGCCGCCGAACCCGCCCTCTCCACCCTCGTCTTCCGCTGGACCGGCGGACCGCCGGAGCTGCTGGACGCCGCCAACCGGCACGCCCGCGCGGCGCTCGCTGCCTCCGGCGCCGGCCTGGTCGCCGGGACCGTCGCCGACGGGGCCGCCCAGCTGAAGTTCACCCTCCTCAACCCGGAGACCACGGCGAAGGACATCGCCGCCGTCCTGGACCTGCTCGCCGGCCACGCCGCCCGGTACGCCGCCCGCCACGCCGCGGAGCACGCGGCCGACCTCGAGGTGCAGGCCCGTGCATCCTGACGCCCCCGCCGACGACCGCGAGCCGGACTTCATCGCCATCGGGATCGGCCCCTTCAACCTCGGGCTCGCCGCGCTCACCGAGCCGCTGCCCGACCTCGACGGCCTCTTCCTCGACGAGAACCCCGAGTTCGACTGGCACCCCGGGATGCTGCTGGACGGCGCCACCCTCCAGGTGCCCTTCCTCGCCGACCTCGTCACCCTGGCCGACCCCACCTCCCCGCACTCCTTCCTCAACTACCTGAAGGAGACGGGGCGCATCTACCCCTTCTACATCCGCGAGAGCTTCTACCCGCTGCGCGAGGAGTACCGGGACTACTGCCGCTGGGTCGCCGCCCGGCTGCGCTCGCTGCGGTTCGGGCACCGGGTGGAGGCCGTCGAGTACGACGAGGCCGCCGACCGCTACCTGGTCCGCACCGGGCAGCGGACCTTCCGCACCCGGCGGATCGTGCTCGGCACCGGAACCCCGCCGCACATCCCCGCCGCGCTGCGGCCGCTCGTGCGGCAGGGCGATCGCGTCGGTGCGGGCGAAGGCGCGGGCAGCGGAGAAGGCGACGAAGGCGGCGGAGGGGGCGAAGGGGGCGAAGGGGGCGAAGGGGGCGGAGCCGGCGGCGCCGTCCACGCGGCCGACTACCTGGGGGAGCGGGACGCGCTGCGCCGCAGGCGCTCG
>NZ_MLCF01000186.1 GCF_001879105.1 Mangrovactinospora gilvigrisea
GGCGAGGAAGATGATCGTGCCCCAGCCGGCGTCCTTCCAGACCGACTGCAGGGTGACCAGCCAGGGGAAGGCGTGCGGGTCGGTCATCATGTCGTAGCGCGGCAGCCCGAGGTCGCCGAGCAGCTGCGGGACGACCCCGGTGGCGCCCAGCACCTGCTGGAAGATCGAGACGATGATGACCCAGCCGATGAAGTGCGGCAGGTACACCACCGACTGGACGAAGCGCCGCACCTTGGCGCCGGTGACGCTGTGCAGCAGCAGCGCCAGCAGGATCGGCACCGGGAAGAAGAACACCAGCTGGATCAGCGTGATCCGCAGGGTGTTGAGGGTCGCCTGCCAGAAGGTCGGATCGCCGAAGACGGTGGCGAAGTTGGCCAGCCCCGACCAGGCGCTCTGCACGAACCCCAGGTACGGCTTGTAGTCCTGGAAGGCCGTCACATAGCCGAGCAGCGGCACGTAGTGGAAGACCACGAAGTACAGCAGGCCGGGCAGGGCGAGCAGCAGCAGCGCGCGGTCGCGCCAGATGCGTCGGTGCAGCGGTAGCCGTCGTCCTCGCGGCGTCGAGGTCTGCCTCATGGGCGAAAAGAATCGTAAGCGTTTCAGCTTCACGTCAAGGGTTGGGGCCAGAGTTTTCTGGAAGGAAACCCACGATGCGTCAGATCGCCGCTGGCACCAATCACATGAATAGGGGTCAACTCGACCGGACGAGTGGTTGGAGGATGCCTTGACTGCCGCCGAACGGGCGGCCTAGCGTACCGCCAGCCGAAAACGCTTTCAGGAGGTGCGGTGACGATCCGCGTGCATGTCGCCATGGATCCGCGGGTCGCGGCCGAGGTGTTCCCGGCCGGCCTCCCCCCGCTGACCGGGCCAGTCGAGCGGGAGGCCGACCCCGCCGCCGCCGAGGTGCTGCTCACCGGCTGGGGAGCCGCCCGGCTGGACTCCGCGACACTGGACCGCACCCCGAGGCTGCGCTGCGTCATCCACGCGGCCGGCACGGTGAAGACGTTCGTCACCCCCGAGGTCTTCGCCCGCGGCATCCGGGTCTCCTCGGCCGCCGACGCCAACGCCGTGCCCGTCGCCGAGTTCGCCCTCGCCGCGATCGTGCTCGGCGCCAAGCGCGCCTTCACCGCCGCCCACCGCTACCGCACCGGGCCGGTCAAGCGCGATCTGCGCGGCCTCCCCTGGATCGGCACCCGCGGGCTGACCGTCGGCGTGGTCGGCGCCTCCCGCACCGGGCGCCGGCTGATCGCGCTGCTCCACCGCCAGCTGCCGGACGTCCGCGTCCTGGTGCACGACCCCTGGCTGGACGCGGCCGCCGCCGAGCGGCTCGGCGCCGCGC
>NZ_MLCF01000187.1 GCF_001879105.1 Mangrovactinospora gilvigrisea
GGCCCGCCCCGCGCGCCCGCTCGTCGCGCCCCGCCCGGCCGAGCTCCGGCACCCCGCCCGCGCCCCACCACCCGGCGGCGCCCGAGCGGTTGGCGCCGTCCCCGCAGCAGTCCCCGCAGCCCTCGCCGCCGCAGCCGCGCCCGCCCTCGGGCCCCCGGCGCCGCCCACGGCGCGCGGCCGGCCTGCCGGGCAGGGCCCGCCGCGCCCTCGCCGCCTGGCAGCGGATCGCGGTCGTGCTGCTGATCGCGGGCTGCCTCGCCGGCGGCCGGCTGGCGTTCCCCGCGGCGAACGACCGGCTCGACGCCGACGACCTCGCCATCGCCGCGGCCGCCGCGCTCGCCGCCGCCGTCTGCCTCCGGAGCGCGCTGCGCAACCGCGGCCGCCCGCGGGCCGGTTGGCTCCTCCTGGCGGTCTCCCAGGTGCTCCTCGGTGCCGGGCTCGGCGTGCGCCAGCTGACGCTGCCGACCGCGCCCCACGCCACCTTCGGCAACCTCGCGGCCCATCTGCTGGCGCTCGCCCTGCCGTTCGTCCTCGGGGCGCTGCTGCTGCTCGCCGACCGCCCGCCGGGCGGGCTGTGGGTGTGCCGAGTGCTGGACGCCTGGATCACCACCGGCGCGCTGGTCGCCCTCGCCTGGTCGCTCGCCCTGATGCGGGCCGGAGCCGCCGGCGGAACGCAGGCGAACCTGCTGGCGATCGCCCACGTCTACCCGGTGCTGGAGACCGTGGGCATCGCGGTGGCCATCGGGATCCGGGTGCGCGCGCACGGCCGCAACGGCTCCCTCTTCATCAACATCTGCCTCGTCGCGGTGGCGCTGATGGCCGTCGGCGACGGGCTGCTCGACCCGCACCCCGGGTACGCGGCCGCCCTGCGGGCCGGGGAGTTGACGCACGTCGGCCAGCTCGCCGCGACCGCCGCGCTGGCCTGCGTGCCGTGGATCGACCGCTGGTCGGCGCGGCCGCGCTGGCGGGCCGGCCTGGGCGTGCCGATCGCCGCCCGCGCGGTGCGGCTGCTCGGCGGCGTCGAAGGGCGGCCCGGCGCGGTCTGCTCCGCGCTCACCCCGTACGTCGCCGCCGCGATCTGCGTGGTGGCGCTCGCCTGGCCGATCGCCGAGGGCGGCGGGCCGGACGGCGTCACCCTGGCGTGCTGCGGCAGCGTGCTGCTGGCCCTGCTGGTCCGCCAGGGCGTCACCCTGCTGCAGAACATCCGGCTCACCCGCGAACTCGCCGAGCAGGAGAGCCACTTCCGCTCCCTGGTGCAGGGCTCCAGCGACGTCATCATGATCGCCGGGCGGGACGAGGCGCTGCGCTACGTCAGCCCCGCCGCCCGACGGGTCTTCGGCCGGCCCGCCGAGGCGCTGGCCGGCGCCCGCCTCGGCGACCTGATCCACCCCGAGGACCGCGGCCGGGTGCTGCGCGCCGTCCGCGGCCTGCTGGACGGCGCCGCCGGGGCGGAGCCGGTGGAGGCCTCCGCCGACCCGCTGGGCGAGCCGGCCCGCGTCGAGTACCGGGTGCGCTCCGGGACGGGCAGCTGGCTGCACGTCGAGTCGGTCGCCGACCGGCACCCCGACGGGCTCATCCTCAGCTGCCGGGACGTCACCGACCGGGTGCGCCTCCAGGCCCAGCTGCAGCACAACGCCTTCCACGACCCGCTCACCGACCTGCCCAACCGCACCCTGTTCGCCGAGCGCACCCGGCAGGCGCTGGCCAACCGCCGCGCCGCGGTGGGCGGGTACGACGACTACCGAGCGACCGCCGTCCTCTACATCGACCTGGACGGCTTCAAGTCCGTCAACGACGCCTCCGGGCACGACGCCGGCGACGAGCTGCTCACCCAGGTCGCCCGCCGGCTGGAGACCTCGGTGCGCTCCTGCGACACCGTCGCCCGGCTGGGCGGCGA
>NZ_MLCF01000188.1 GCF_001879105.1 Mangrovactinospora gilvigrisea
CGACGCGGGGGCGGGTGCCGCGGCGGGTCGGGCGCGGGCGTAAAAGGTTCCGCTGAGCGGTGGTTGCTGTTCGCCGCCCCAAAGCCCCGGCACCCCACCCGGGGTGGGGTCGGCGAGGGCTCCGTCGGTGGCCGGCGGGCCGCCAGCACCCCATTCGGGGCGGGTGGCCGGCGGGGGGTTAGAACTTGTTGCGGGGGGTGAGGCCGAGGGAGAGGCCGGAGAGGCCTCGCGCTCGGCCGCCGAGCTTGCCGGCGATCGCGCGGAGGGACTGGGCCGCCGGGGAGTCGGGCTCGGCGAGGACGACGGGGGTGCCGTCGTCGCCGCCCTCGCGGAGGCGGACGTCGATGGGGACGGAGCCGAGCACCGGGACGCTGGTGCCGGTGGTCCGCGTCAGCCCGTCGGCGACGCGCTGGCCGCCGCCCGTCCCGAAGACGTCGACCATCTCGCCGCAGTGCGGGCACGGCAGGCCCGCCATGTTCTCGATGACGCCGACGATCTGCTGGTGGGTCTGGGTGGCGATGGAGCCGGCCCGCTCGGCGACCTCGGCGGCGGCCTGCTGGGGCGTCGTCACCACCAGGATCTCCGCGTTGGGGACGAGCTGGGCCACCGAGATGGCGATGTCGCCGGTGCCCGGGGGCAGGTCGAGGAGGAGGACGTCCAGGTCGCCCCAGTAGACGTCGGCGAGGAACTGCTGGAGCGCGCGGTGCAGCATCGGCCCGCGCCAGACCACCGGGGCGTTGCCCGGGGTGAACATCCCGATGGAGATGACCTTCACGCCGTGCGACGACGGCGGCATGATCATGTTCTCGACCTGGGTGGGCCGCCCCTCGACGCCCAGCATCCGCGGCACGGAGTGGCCGTAGATGTCGGCGTCCACCACGCCGACCTTGAGCCCGTCGGCGGCGAGCGCCGCCGCCAGGTTGACCGTCACCGAGGACTTGCCGACGCCGCCCTTGCCGGAGGCCACCGCGTAGACGCGGGTCAGCGAGCCGGGCTTGGCGAACGGGATCTCGCGCTCGGCCTGGCCGCCGCGCAGCTGCTCGGCGAGCGCCCGGCGCTGCTCGTCGCTCATCACGTCCAGCTCGACGTCGACGCCGGTGACGCCGTCGACCCGGCCGACCGCCTCCTGCACCCGCGTGGTGATGGTGTCGCGCATCGGACAGCCCGAGACGGTGAGGTAGACCGCGACGGCGACGCGGCCGTCCTCGGCGATGTCGACGGACTTGACCATGCCGAGATCGGTGATCGGCCGGTGGATCTCGGGGTCCTGCACGGTCGCCAGCGCGGCGCGGATCGCGTCCTGGAGCGAGTCGGTCTGGGAAGCCATGCCTTCGATGGTACGGCGCCCCGGGGGTGTCCCCCGAAGTGGGTTACCGGTCGGTAGCCCCGGGATCGCGCCGCGCGGGCCCCTCGTCGCCGCCGCCGTCCTCGGCCGGACCGTAGCGCTCGTCCAATTCGCGCAGCAGCGACTGCAGTTCCGAGCGGACGAAGTCGCGGGTGGCGACCTCGCCGAGGCCAACCCGCAGTCCGGCGACCTCGCGGGTGAGGTACTCGGTGTCGGCGATGTTCCGGTCGTTGCGGCGGCGGTCCTGCTCCAGGTTGACGCGGTCCCGGTCGTCCTGCCGGTTCTGCGCCAGCAGGATCAGCGGGGCGGCGTAGGAGGCCTGCAGCGAGAGGGCGAGGGTGAGGAAGATGAACGGGTAGTTGTCGAACCGCAGGTTCGCCGGGGCCAGCACGTTCCAGCCGACCCAGACGACGACGAAGACCGTCATCCAGACGATGAACCGCCCGGTGCCCAGGAAGCGGGCGATCTGCTCGGAGAGCCGGCCGAAGGCGTCCGGGTCGTAGGACGGCGCCGTCGGCAGCCAGCGGGGCCGCGGCAGGCGGGGCTCGTCCAGGCGGGCCCGCTCCTCGCGGCCGGCGGCGCGGCGGCGTGCGCGGTCGCCGCGGCGGCGGCGGTCCGGGCGGTCGCGGTCGGAGCGCTCGCGGTCGGTGCGGTCGCGGCGGTCACCCGATCCGGTGGTGCCGTACCCCTCGGACGCGCCCTTGGGCGTGCTCATGCCTCCCCCTTCGCCACCCGGGTCGCCCCGGACGCGCGGACCTGCCCGGGGGTGAGGTCCGCCAGATCGCGCGGCCCGCCGGGGCCGTCCGGGTCGCCGTGGTCGAGGACCGCCTCGCGCCAGTCGTCCGGCAGCAGGTGGTCGAGGACGTCGTCGGCGGTGACGGCGCCCAGCAGGTGGTCGGCCTCGTCCACCACCGGCACCGCCACGATGTTGTAGACGGCCATGTGGGTCGTCACCTG
The DNA here is from genome assembly GCF_001879105.1 of Mangrovactinospora gilvigrisea. Lineage (GTDB taxonomy): Bacteria > Actinomycetota > Actinomycetes > Streptomycetales > Streptomycetaceae > Mangrovactinospora > Mangrovactinospora gilvigrisea. The sequence continues at coordinate 2,303 of NZ_MLCF01000188.1, forward strand.
CCGCAGCGGGGTGTCGGGCGGCAGCGGCTGCAGATCGTCGTCGACGATCCCGCCGAGCAGCGTGAACGGCGGTTCGCGCAGCAGCTTCTGAAAGTGCACCAGGCCCAGGTAGCGGCCGGTGGGCGTCTCGGACGGGGCGCGGCAGACGTAGACCTGGCTGGCGAGCGCCGGCGAGAGGTCGGCGTTGCGGACCCGGGCGAGCGCCTCGGCGACGGTGTCGTCCGGGCGGGCGACGATCGGCTCGGGCGTCATCATGCCGCCCGCGGTGTACTCGGGGTAGCTGAGCAGCCGGCGGACGGGCGCGGCCTCGTCGGGCTCCATCAGCTGCAGCAGGCGCTCGGCCTCGGCGTCGGGGAGTTCGTGGAGGAGGTCGGCGGCGTCGTCCGGGTCCATCTCCTCCAGGATGTCGGCGGCGCGCTCGTCCTGGAGGCCGCCGATGATGGAGATCTGGTCGTCCTCGGGCAGCTCCTCCAGGACGTCGGCGAGGCGGCCGTCGTCCAGCGCGCCGGCCACCTCGGAGCGGCGCTTGGGCGACAGGTGGTGCATCACGTTGGCGAGGTCGGCGGGGCGCAGCTGCTCGACGGCGGCGAGCAGGTTGGCTGCGCCCTGACCCTCCTCGGCGAGGGAGAAGCCGGTGACGTCGGACCAGGGGACGGTGCGGGTCTCGCCGCCGCGGCGGCGCAGCGGGCCGGTGCGGGCGGCGCCGATGCCGATGAAGACCTTGGTGATCTCCCAGTCGCGCAGCCGGGTCTGGGCCATGGCGACGTCGAGGACGGTGGCGTCCTGGCCCTCCCGGCCGTCCTGCGGATCGGCGGTGTAGCGGACGCGGCGGTCCAGCATCTCGGCGATCACCAGCGTCTCGGTGGCGCGCTGCTCGAAGCGGCGCATGTTGACGAGGCCGGTGGTGATGATCTGCTTGGCGTCGATGCTGGTGACGCGGGTCATCGGGAGGAAGATGCGGCGCCGGCTGGCGACCTCGACGACCAGGCCGAGGACCTTGGGCGGACGGTCGCCGGTGCGGAGGGAGGCGACCACGTCGCGCACCCGGCCGAGCTGGTCGCCGTTCTGCGCGAAGACGGCCATCCCGGAGAGGTGCGAGATGAACACCGGTGCGGATGCTGCCGCCATGACTGGTCCTCTGGGCACGTGGGCGGGACGGTTTCAGGCTACCCGGGCGCGGAGGCCGGAGGTGGGAGGGGGCACGCGGGGCGCGCAGGGCGCGCGGGGCGTGAGGTGCGGGCGCACGTCGTGTGGGGACACGCCGGTGGTGCGGCGTTGGTTGGCTCCACGTCGTTAGGGTGGCTGACCACTCGTCAGGTCGTCCGAGGTGGAGGAGGCGGGTGTGGGTTGTCGCGGGAGGCGGCGCGAGCGGGGGCGCGGGGGTGCGGTGCTGGGCGCGGCCGCGGTGGTGGCGCTCGTGGTCGGCGCCGGGGGGTGGGGGGTCGCGGAGTGGCTCGCGCCGG
>NZ_MLCF01000189.1 GCF_001879105.1 Mangrovactinospora gilvigrisea
CTTCCTGATGACATGTAGAGCATAGCATGAGATGAGAGTAAACCGCAACCATTGGGCTCCCTCTACCCGTTCGCACCCCGCCAACCCGGCAGCTCCCGCCGCCGGTTCGCGGGGCAAGGGGAGGGCAGGGCGGGCACCTGGAGGCGCATCGCGGGGCGGAGGCCGTCAGGATCGCAGCCCCCGCCCCATGCTCATCCGTTCCTCACCGATCCCTGCCGGTGGGGCCGGTGGCCCGGCCCCACCCCGCCCGTACGGGCCGTCAGGATCAGCCGCGACGGCCCAGCAGGGCCAGAACCGCGCCCGCGAGCTCACGCGGCGTCACGCGGGTGCCGACCGAGGCGAAACCCTTGTCCCCGCGGCCGTGGCTGCCGTCACCGGGGTGCGACTTCTTGGACATAGCGACTCCTCTGGTAGAAGGACGACCGAGATGGTGAA
>NZ_MLCF01000019.1 GCF_001879105.1 Mangrovactinospora gilvigrisea
TCCCTACCTTGTTCGTGCGGGGTCGGTCCCGGTCATTCGTAGGATCGCGGAGACCCCAGGGGTCTGGGTGTGGCTCAAAAAGCTCATGCCGAAGATCGTGGCTTTCAGTGATTGGCCGCCCTGACCCCGCGACGACACGGCCACTGATTGGGATGCGCGAGCAGTCGCTTCGTAGGGACACGTCGGCGTGGTCGTCTGCGGGAACACAACCGACGCGAGCTGCGAGGAGGCCCAGGTTGGCTGAGCTGTGGGCGGGGACGGACGCGGGGAAGGCCGAGCACCACTGCACGGTCATCGACATGAGCGGGACGAAGCTGCTGTCGCGGCGGGTGCCCAACAACGAGCCCGAGCTGCTGGAACTCCTCGGCGACGTGCTTGCGCTCGCGGACGGTGACCCTGTGGCGTGGGCGGTGGACCTGAACGCCGGCGGCGCCGCGCTGTGGATCGCCCTGCTGACGGCGCACGGCCAGCAGGTCATCTACATCCCCGGCCGGACCGTGCACCACGCGTCAAGTTCCTACCGCGGAGATGGCAAGACGGACGCGAAGGACGCCTTCGTCATCGCTGACCAGGCGCGAATGCGCCGTGACCTGCAGCCTCTGCAGGAGTGGGACGAGATCGCGGTCGACCTGCGGATCCTCACCGCCCGCCGCTACGACCTGTCCGCAGACCGCACCCGCGCCATCAACCGGCTTCGCGCCCAGTTGCTGGAGTACTTTCCGGCTCTTGAGCGTGCCTTCGACTACAACACCTCCAAAGCCGCGCTCGTCCTCCTGGCCGGCTACCAGACGCCTGCCGGCCTACGGCGCATGGGCCAGTCACGGCTAACCGCCTGGTTGGTCAACCGCAAGGTCCGCAATGCGTCCGCCGTCGCGGCCGCAGCGATCGAAGCCGCGAACCTGCAACACGCGCAGATCCCCGGCGAGAAGACAGCCGCGGTCATGGCATGCACGCTGGCCCGAGCGGTCGCCGACCTGGACCAGGAGATCGCCCGCATCGATGCGCAGATCGAGGCCCGGTTCCGCGAGCATCGGCACGCCGAGGCGATCACGAGCATGCCCGGCATCGGTAGCCTGCTCGGCGCCGAGTTGGTCGCCTGCACCGGTGGTGACATCGCCTCCTTCGGCAGCGCAGGCCGCCTGGCCGGCGTTGCCGGCCTGGCCCCGGTCCCGAGGGACTCCGGCAAGATCAGCGGCAACATGCGCCGCCCCCGCCGCTACCACCGCCGGCTCCTACGTGTCTTCTACCTGTCCGCCCAAGTCGCCGCACGCTGCTGTCCCACCTCACAGGCCTTCTACCAGCGCAAACGCGATGAAGGGAAGACACACAAGCAGGCCGTGCTCGCACTCGCCCGGCGGCGCCTCGACGTGCTGTGGGCGCTCATACGCGACCACCGCACCTTCACCGTCGAGCCACCTCGGCCCGACCACGCACCGGCATAGCCAACACACCAGGCGTCACATCAGGCTTGACAAACCATATTGGGAATCACTGAGTACTTCGCGATCCCGCCTCCAGCTTCTTGACCAACCCGGCGACCGCCTCCGTCCGTGTCCACGGCAGCTTGACCACAGTTGTCTGGCGGGTGGACCAGTTTGCCTGTCCCACTTGCTGTAGATGATCACTGGTGAGTGGCCGTGCCGATGATCTCATAGTGGATCTAGCAGGTCTTCTGGGATTCACCGTTGGTGCTTATGTGGATCACGAAGGCGAGAATGATCCCGACGATCACGACAAGGCCGGCGCCGCCGAGGTTCCCGATCTTCCAGGTGTTCCGGGGCCTTTTGCCCGGAGGGTGCTACGCATCCGGCGGAGCCGGCTCCGATCCTTCACCACCACCTTGGGCCTGCCACTGCTGCATGGTCTCGCGAACAGAACCCCGATTGCTTTTGGTGACTAGTTGTGTACGCAGTGGAGCGGTGTGTTGTCCGGGCGGGTGGTACCCCGGTTCGAGCCCCGCACTGAGTGTGTGATCAGCTGTCACCGGCGCTTTTGGATGCGTTGCGGGGATCGGTGCCGCTCCCAGAAGGCGCAGCCTCGCGGCAGGGGGTGACCCACGTGCCTGGAGGGGCGCCAGAAGGGGTGAGTACCGGGGGTGGATGAGTCGACTTCGAGGGGCGTTGATAAATAAATCGAAGAGTTGAGGTAACTTCGAAATAGGCTCGCGGAGTCAAGTTCTGATCTATCTGCTGCGGCTCGTCCGATATGGAGTAACGAGGGGTGCCGCAGATGCAGGCGGGAATCTTGGTCGCCCTGGGAACGGGCCGAACGGTTCGATTCCGAACAACTGTTGTCGTTCTATTGCCCAGCTGGCCCGCACTGCGATATCAGGTACGAGGAACTGTGGAGCTGTCAACGGCTTGACGCGGCTGCAATGCTGCTGAGTGGAATCGGTGGTGGCGTGGAGTCTTCCTGGAGCACTTCATCGCTGGCGGGAACCGCGGCGCGTCGGCGGCGATCGCTGGCTTTCCTGGCGCCGGTCTTCGAAAATCACCTGCGCCGCGCCCAAAACCCCTCGACCATCGCGTGGTCCCGTTACGACTTCATCGCGCTGATCCAACTGTGCGTGGACACCGTAGCTCTGGCATCGGGACTCGAAGGCAGCCTGGGGGCTCCACGGACGGTCGTCCTTTCCGAGATGACCTGCGCCGCCTCCGCTATGGCACCCGATCGCCCGGCCGCCGAACACACCCGTGTCGCGCGACACGTCCTCGACCGCCTTTTGCGCCACGATGAGCGCACTCCGTACTTCAGCGTCGCCTACGCCGACCCTAGTGCGGAGTGGAGGAGTGTCACCGCCACGGTTCGCTTCGCGTTCGAAACGCTAGCTGAGGACGGGCACACCCTGCTGGTCAACGTGGACAAGGCAGCGGTGGCACTGCTGCTCATTGCCACCGACCGCTCGCCGGAGGACGAGCACGAGGCCGTCATCGCAGTCCTGCGGGCCCAAGTCGACAGCGGCCGATTGGACGCCGCGATCGATTCGGCCCAGGACGCACTGACGCTTTCACGGACCTATGCGGCTGCAGTTCGACGCCTGATCGACGAGGCCGAACGGGATGTCACCCATGTCAGCTACCTCACGATCCTCCAGCCTGAGCTGACGCGGGCCGCACACCACTTGGACCGGCGGCTCAATGTCGATGGTGCGCTTCGGCGCCATCTGGAGCAGTTGCGTTCCAATGCCTCGCAGGGCAGCGATGCGCATGCCGTCGACCAGCTGTCGGCTGCGTTGGCGCGCCTGGATGAGGCCGTGGAGACCCTGACCGCGCTGAACACCGAAGTCATTGAGGCAGCGCCGCGTTGGCGCGCTGCCCAGGCCGCCCAGGCGCTCTCGTTCGCCCCGACCCGGAACGTCGACCCCACCGCTGACCTCCTGACGGCCCTCCTCAAAGGCGAGGCATTGCCCCATCTCCCCGCGCTCACACCGCCGATGCCGCAGGCCGTATTGGACATCACTGCCCTGGGAGACCGCCTGAGCCGTCCGCCCGAGCAGCCCGTTGACGTACCGGCTTTGCCCGGGCCTGCCGAGGCTCTGACCGAGGAGGCCGTATTCGAGCAGTTCCCTCCGCTGTTTCACCGCGCCGCTGATGCACTACGGGAGTTCCGGATCGCTCCGGGGAACCAGGTGCGAGTGACCGATCTGCTCAGCGATGTCGAATCCCTGTTCGCGAAGCCGGATCTGTCCACCGTCGTCGACCTGGCGGCCCTGGCCGGCGGCGACGCCGACACCGCGCGTCTTCGCCTGCGTCTTCTCATTGCCCTGGATGCGTTGCTGCTGTGGCGTCCTGACAACCAACCCGCAGGCGACGAGCACTGGTGGGCGATCGACGACGGGGCCCTCGGCGACCTGCCGGACCTGCACCTGCCCGACCTCCTCATCTGCCACCGGGAGGTTCAACCATGACCGAACGCGACGACGCCCGCGACGCGGGACTTCTCTTGCTGTACGTGCTGAATCCGGCCGCCCTACCGGCCCGGAACGGCATGTACGGCGATCTCCTCGACCGCTTCGTTGCCGACCCTGACTTCCGGGGGATCTGCGAGGAGAACTACACAGCCCTCGGCCTCCGCGTCTTGGGGGCGCGCCGGTCAGCGGGGTTGATCGTAGGGGCCGATCCAGACTCACCCCTCGCGGTAACCGGGACGGACCGCTGGTTGCGCATCACCTGCTCCGACGACCGTCTCATCTACGGTCTCTCACTGGCCGGCGCCGCCGCCTGGTGCTATCCGACCGCGCATGCACTCACCGATTCAGCCACCCGACGGGTCACCGCTCCCGACGTGGACCGTCTCATCCGCCAGCGGGCTACGGCACTGGAGGCGAGCGGACCCGACCAGCGACTCGGTGCGGCCTGGGGCGTCTACAAACCACGCCAGCAAGCCGTCACCACCAGCCAGGGACGTCTGAGACGAACGTGCACCGTGCGGATGTGCGAGGACACCCTGGCCATGCTGGGACACTTCCGTCTGCTGATTTCCGACACCACCGTCCAGGGGCCCCGACCTGATCTGAAGGTGTGGAGGTCCACCGATCGGTTCCGGCTACATATCGCCGGCACCGGTGGCCCCTTGATCCGCCAGGCACTTCAGGTGGCACCCCTGGGCGACGACGACCACCTTCGGGACGGTGAGTAGTGCGGACCAGTTGGCGCCTGGAGCGCACCTACCTCAGCGGTGTCGGGTACCCCGAGGCACGCTGCGAGAGCCTCGACATCAACTTTGCCGATTCCAGTGGACCGATCGAGCATTCCGTTGTGTGCGGCGAGAACGGAGTCGGCAAAACCACGATGACCGCACTGCGGTTTAGCCTCTACCTTCCGCACGTCCGGGACTTCATCCGCGGCGACTCCGACCGCTCCCTGGCCAAACTGGTGCGCGGTGACGATGTGTGCCACGTCGTCGAACAGGCCACGCGGATAGTCGGCGACGAAACGCAACGCATCGTGTTGGGCATGGTCGCCCACTGGAGCGACGGAGTGCGCCACCTCGATGAGCCCGGCAGCCTGGCCCGCACCTACTACGGCTGGATCACCTACGGCACGGGCCCCTCCCTTGTCGACCTGCCGTTTCGCACCACATCGGGCAACCGCACACCCGCTCCCCAATACCTGTCCGCAGTCCGGGCCCTGCTTCCGGACACCGGGGCCCTGCCCCCGCACCCGCCCTCGTCCAACCACGAGCAGTGGCTTGCCTGGCAGCGTGCGGCCGACGTCGATCTGGAGCAGGTGCGCTTTCAGGCCCGCATGAACGCCACGGAGGGCGGCATCGACCAGATGATGCGCTTTCACGACTCCGACGCCTTCGTCCAGTGGTTCATCGGCGCAACGACTCCTCCCGAGACGACGACGCAGATCGGCGCCAGCATCGACGTCCTGCGCGATCACGCCGCCGCCCGCCCCCGGTGGCAGAACGAGCTCAGGTTGTGGACGGCGGCCGCCGAACCACTGCAGCATCTGGCCACCGCCCACCGGAAGGGCCGCGAGTGCCGCGAGGCCTCCCATGCAGCCAACCATCGCGCGGTGGATGCCCTCGCCGACGCCGACGCCACCCTTGGCGGCCTCGCCGAAGATGCCCAACGGGCCCACCAGGAGTGCCTCGAGCACGATCGGCGCAAGAAGGCAGCCGCCGCGAGAGTCCGCAACGCACTGCATCACCAAGGGCGTATGCAGACACGAGCTGCGCAACTACGCGCCGAGGCCGCAGAATCGACTGCCCGCGCCGCCCGCGCCGCCCGCGATCATGCTGCGCGCGAGCTGAAAGCGTGGGACCTGGTGCCCACCGTTCAGCAGGTCGCCCGGATCAAAGCGCGCGAGGCGGGACTGGCGACACAGTTGGCGGCCGCCGAAACCGAGGTGGTGCATCTGCAGGCCCATGAGGAACAGCACCGCCATGCTCTCGCCCGTATTCTGACGGCCCGTCGTGATACCGCCGTACAGCACCACAGCCAGGCCCAGCGCGCCTGCCGGCGCGCCCAGCGCGATGTCGAGCGAGCCCAACAAGGTCTGCACGAGGCCGTAGGCGGACGGGCCACCGCGGCCGAGCAGCTTCGGCAGCACACCGCGCGGATACAGCAAACGGACCAGGAACTGAGTGACGCCGCAGCGTGCGGCCTGCTGCCCGTCGGCATCGACCCGGCCACCGCCGAGGCGGCCTGGGCGGCCAAGAGCAGCAGTGCGCTCGCGCATCGCCGACACGCCGATGCTCTACTGTCGGCGAACGCTGAGCAGGCCGAGTCCGCGCGTACGGCGATCGATGTCGCACGCCAACAGGCGGTCGACGCCCGCACCCAAGCCGATGGCCTGCAACAGCGACTCACACAGACCGACGATTGGATCGAGGCACTCCGCCACGACCCTCACCTTCACGCGGTGACCGACGCCATTCCGACTGATCTGTGGAAGGCCCGCGCCGAACTGAGCACGATGCTCTCCGAGACGGCCGACCAAGCCGACAATGACGCGGCGGCCGCCCGCGCCGACGCAGCAGCCGCACGCCGCACCCTGACCGCTGTGGGCGGCGATGGCCTCGTACCGTCCGCGCACATCGTCGAAACGCTGGTGGAGCACTGTCTCGCCGCCGACGTGACCGCCTGGACCGGGTGGCGGTGGCTGGCGGACACCATGAGGGCCGAGACAGCGGCCGCCTTCGCCATCGCGCGACCCGAGATCGCCTCCGGCATGGTCCTGGCCAGCGCGGACGACCTGGACACGGCTGTCGAGGCCGTCAGCGACGTCCCGCTCGATACCGCCGTGTGGATCGGAGCCGTATCCGACCCGGACGTCGCCGCCACCGAGCACACCGAGACCGCGTGCGACGGCACGCACGGTCACGTGCTCCTGCCGCCCGCGGGCACCTATGACCGCGAGGCCGCTGGCGCCATGGTCACCAATGCCACCGCAGACCTCGAAGACGCACAGAAGCGCCGTCAAGCCGCAACCGACCGCGCCAAGCACGCCCGAGAAGCGCTGGCCGCGCTGGCACGACTGTGGCACGAACGACCCAGCGACCCCCGCCCAGCCTGGACCGACCAGCTTCATGCGGCGCACCAACATGCTCTTCAGGCCGACGCCGACCACGAACGCGCAACCACCACCCTGAACGACCTTGCGCACCACCGATCGCGACTCGCTGCGGAGCGCGAGGAGGCCGAGCACACCCTCGAGGAGGCCGCCGAGCAACGCAGGCTCCTCACCCCGCTGATCGCGGCCGCCCAGGCGGCCGCACACGCCCGCAAGGACCAACCTCGGCTCCAAGCCGACCTGGACCGGGCAGACCGACACATCGACGACCTCCGCCGCCGATTGTCGCTCCTGGCTGAAGCCGTCAAGACCGCCGACGCGCGCGAGCACCAGGCCCGCTGCGACCGTGACGACGCCACCGAAGCCATCCGCTCCCATAGATTGACCGCGACTCGCGAGGGTGCCGTGCCCGATGAGGAACCAGCCACCATCCTCGCCCGCCTCAATGGCGTCCGAGCCGCCCTGAAGGACGCTGCCCTCGACCCGTCCATCCATCAGGACCTGGAACGAACCCGTGAGGAACTCGCCGACCTCGATGCCCGCCTCGCGGCGCACTCTCGCATCCGCCGCGTGGCCGTCAGACTCGCGGAATCCGACGAGGCTCGCCACCAGGTGGCGCTCAACGCGGCCATCGAGAGGGCCAAAGACCGAGAAGCCCAGGCCCGCGAAGCCTACGCACGGGCCCAGCAGATCGCTGAGACGGCGCACCACGACCATCAACGGTTGGCCGCGGAGCACCCCGAGCGCGCCTGCCCCCGCATCGAGGCCGTGCCTGCCAGCGACCAAGTCGCCGCAGCAAGCGAAGCCGAACAGCACGCCGAGCACCTTGGCCGCACGGCCCGACAAGCCCAAGAGACCCAACGCACCGAGGAACAGAGTGCCGCCGCTGCACAAGCCGCCGAGCGCGACGCAACCCAAGCCAAGGACCTGATCGCCGCCCTCACCGCACCCATGCGCGATCTGGCCGACCCGACCCGCACCGGCCGGCGCTGTCCGGACATTGTCGACCTTCAAGCCCGACTCACCGCATGCTCCGAACGCGTGCGCACCCGGCTACAGGCTCTGGCAGATAGCGAGGCGGCCGAACACGCCGCTGCCGGCCGTGTGCGTGCTACCGCGCACGGCAGCCTCGCCCGCACCGTGCAGGAATCCGCAGATCCGGGCGTAGCAGAACTCCTGGCACAACTGCGCGTCGATCACGACCTGGCCGCCGCAGCAGACCATCTCGCCGAACGACTCAACGAGCGTGCCGCATCCTTGCGCGACGACCTGGATCGCCACGAGCAGAACGTTCTCAACACCGCCCGCATTCTGCACCTTCAAGCCACCAAGGCCCTCACCCGAGTGCGGACTTATCACCACCAGTCACTCCTGCCCGACGGACTTGGCGAATGGTCCAAGAGGCACTTCGTCCACATCGAGCACGGCAAGGTCCCTGGGGACGACTCCGTAGCCGTGGACCGTATCGTGCGCATCGTCCATGCCCTCCTGGCGCCCGGCAACGCGCGATCCGACGCAGAAACCCTGATGTTCGCCGCAGTGCGCGCGCTCGTCGACACCCCCTTCCGCGTCAAGATCCTCAAGCCCCACACCGATCTTCGTCTGGACCGGGTCGACGTCTCCGAACTGAAGAACTTCTCTAACGGACAGCGCCTCACCGCCGCAGTCCTCCTCTATGCCCCCATGACCAAGGTCCGCTCGATGGGCTACACCTCCTCGATCGGATGGCTCTGGCTCGACAATCCTTTTGGCCAGGCCTCGGCCGACCAGTTCGTGCGCACCATGCGCCGGGTCGCAGACAAGATGGAACTGCAACTGCTGTTCACTGCAGCCCCACGCGACCCGGGCGCGCTGTCAATGTTCGATCGCGTCATCACCTTGACCCGGCGGCTCCGTCCTGTCACCGGCGAACGAGTCATCGACCTCGACACCGGTGAACGCGAGATCATCGACCTCACACTGATCCAACGAGATGTCAAGAAGGTCCTCGGGCAATGACCCCAGCACCTCACCTCGACGCGCATCGACTCGCCGCCCATCTCGATCCGACCCGCCGCGGCGGACGCCGGCACGTCGATGATTTCGCAGCCGCAGTCAGAACCTTGGCCCCCCACATTGACCCCACTGACCTGCCCACAGTCATCCAGGACACCCTCGCCCGCGGCCAACAAGCAGGCCTTTGGACGGCCGCAAGCACCGCCACCGTCCGGCGAGGACGCACCACCCTCCCGAAGACGGTGACTCTCACCCCGGCCAACCCCCGCCCCGTCGACGGCCACCGCCCCATACCGACCGCGCTGCGGCCCGAACTCGCCTGGGCCACGGACCTTCGCCTCACCGGCGCCCAGCGCCACCTCCTCCATGCCGTCAACGACTGGCTCCGCCGCACAGACGGCGGCAATGCCCCCATCGCCGCCGCCGCCGAACGCGCCTTCCAGTTGCTCGGCGATGAGAAGGCATTCGACCACCAGCCACCGCGCGGCGGCGCCACCTTGTGGGCGCCCGGCCGCCTCACCCTCGAGCTCCTGCGCTGCCGACGCAACCCAACCCCACTGGTCTGGGAACCCGTGAACACCATCCCCAACAGCCCGCAGCCGGTGGTCGGAGTCGAAAACCATGCGACCTTCCGGACCCTCCTGACTGCCCTCCGCGAGCGACCGGATCCGCGGTGGGCCGCCGTCATCTGGACCCAGGGCCGCAATACCGCTCCACTGAAATCCTTGACAGAACTGCCATTCACGGTTATACAGCTGGACTACCTCGGCGACCTGGACCTCCCCGGCCTCACAATCGCAGCCGCCGCTTGCGCGGCCGCCGAACGCAGCGACATCCCCGCCGGGCCCGCACTCCACCTATGGGAGCTGCTCCTGGACCAACCCTCCCGCCCCGATCGCCCCGTCCGCCTCAGCGAAGCTCGCAAAGCCACCGCATGGCTGCCGCCGGCCACCCGCCCCCGGGCCTGTGAAGTGTTGTGCGCCGGACGGGCCATTCCCCAAGAAGCTCTCAGACTCGAAATCCTCCGCAACGAACTGAACAGTCATCTCGACTCACCAGCCGCGCCCGGACACCCATAAGACGGCGTACCTGTCCTCCCCGAGACAGGAACCGACGACGCAGGTCTGACAGCCGCTGTCCCCGCCCAGTCGGGTGACACGCAATCGTCCGGGTGGCCGAGGCAGAGGCCACCCACGGGGAAGCTGTTGTCGAACTGGCCCGTTCGCCGTTCAGCCCCGTCCCACTTCGCTCAGGATGCGCCACCGTCCTGTTGATCGCGACGACGAAGCACACCATCACCGAAACCCTCGGCGAAGTCGCAAACTCCGTGGTGGCCGTATCGCTCCCGCCTTGTAAGCAGAGCCTGGATCCCACCCCGGCGACCACTGCCACGGATCGTGCACCGCAGGCGACCTTGACGCGATACGCTCCCAGACCCCACCGGAGAGGTGAAAACTTCCAGATCTGCCCAGAGCCGCCCGGAGCGGTGGAAAGAGGTCGCGCCGTGAGCTTGTATATCGCGAGCATCGAGCAGCACGACGACGGCCAGTGGAGGGCCATGGCCGATGGGCTTGTCGGGGCCGGTGACGGCTACACCGCTGCCCTCGAGGCCCTCACCGACACCCTGTTCACCCGCGACGGCGAAGACCCCACCATCCGCCGCGACCGCACTGAGGTGGAGATCCCCTGCCGTGACGAGCGCCATCCCGACAGCCTGCTGTCTCTGATCGCCGCCGAATTGCCCGGTGAGATCGAAAAGCGGCAAGCCACTCTTGCCGATGCCCGCGCGCGCGATGCCCAGCACGGGGGAGGGCAAGCGGTGTCCGCATGGTGCGTCCAGACTGCCGGGATCCTCGTCATCGGCCGGGCGCGCCCCCAACACGATCGCGACGAAGCCGCGTTCATTCCATGGGACAAGCCGGATCCACGGGCCGATGACGACGTCTTCCTGGCTGGCTGGTACCCCCACGAGCTCGACAGACTACCGGGGCTGAAGGAGGTCGAGGACGTTCCCCGCACTGTGGGCGGCATCCTCAACGCTCTCAACCCGGCCGAGCGCGCCCAGGCCTGGCAGGAGATGACCACCGCAACCCACGGGCCGGCGCTCGATAGGGCGATGGCCCGCTGGTGGCATATCGCCATGCTTATGGGCACCGCTGCTATCCGGCAGATCGCGGCGCAGTCCACGAAGCGCCTGGAGGCGGGTGAGCGCGGCACCCCGATGACCGACCTGCCCTTTGCCCGCGCCCTGGCGGACCTGGACCGAGACCTCACGGTCGAGGAGGAGACCGCCAAGAATGCCGAGCAGTCCCGGCAGCAGATGGAAGATCAGGCCGCCCACCGGGCCCGTGAGGAGGCCTATCGCGCTGACCTGGAGCGCCTCCTTGGCGCGGAACAGGACCTTCGGGATGCCCATCTGGCGCATCAGCGGCGGCGGCAGACCGTCAACGCGGCACGTGCCGGTATCCGTCCGGCGCTCGAGTACCCTCTCGATGTCGAACGGTTCGCTGTTCTTGCCGGCGGCCGGCCCATCACCCTGTACTTGCCGGCCCGGCCCTGGCGTCATGCGGCGGGCAGCGAGGCCTTCCACTTCGTCTTCACCAGCGAGCTGGGAGCTCAACTCGCCCGGGTCACTACGGCCAGGACCTACGCCAGCCTTGAGGAGTTCGCTCAGGCGAGCGAACCGGTCGATGCCGCAACTACCCTCGCCCCCACCCGGCAGGAGCTTGAGTCCTACCCTGCCCGGTGGGGCGGGATCATCGCCCTGACTGCCGCCCCGGTCGGTACGGTGCGCGTCCACACCTAAAGAGCCGATCTCCAGGTTCCACCAACCGCACGTGAGGTACGTCCTGCACCAAGCCGCTGGCCAGCGGACCTCCGATCACATGAGCGCTGCCGCAGAATCTCCCAACCGGGACACCGGGCGCACGTGGTTCCGGTTGGTCCAGGGGACGCGTCGGTCTGCCGGCCGAGCGCGGGGCGCCACATTGGTTGTGGACGCGATTCCGTGAGGCTGAGGCGGTGCCAGGTCGCCGCTCGCAGCGACCTGAAACATGCGTGGACCCACGACGCGTGCAGCAGTGCGTCTCACGCCGAAGCCGCCTGGACCGGCGCTGATCCTGCTGTCCACCGCCTGATCCGACGTCAATCGCACAAGGCAGTCCTCGAGCGTCACCGCTGATACAGCTCGCTGACCGGATGAGTCACCATGCGTCCCACACTGCGTGGTGACGGTGCCGGACCGGCGGGCAGTCGAAAGCGTCAAGGTCGTCGCCGACGCGGTGCCATCCGCCGACCTGCTGACACAGCAGACGCGTCCGCCGGCGCGCCCGCCTCTCGTCGTAGCCAGCGATGATGCCGATGGTGCGATCATGGCGGGACAGCCGCGCGAAGTCGTGGCAATCGCTCCGGCGCCAGAGACGCTGCGGAACGGGCCTGCGGCCCTCCTTCTCGGCGTCGGCCAGGCAAGCAGCGCTGTAGCGCAGACTGTGGATCTCGACGCGCGACAACGGCATTCCGGGCAAACGCTGCGACCATGCCGAAGGGGTCTTGCCGTGACGGATTGAGATGTGATGGGCGGTGCGGGACACAAAGGCTCCTCGGCGGCCGCCAGGACGATCCTGGCGTACCTACCGGAAGCCGATTGCGTCGATGCCGCGCTTGAGGTGCATGGATCGAGCATAGCCATTCTCTGCCCCCTGTCCGAGCTAACCAGCGGACTACTTCGGGCTGGCGCTCTCATGCATCTGTTCCCGCGCTGAGGATCCGCGGCAGCAAGGACACCAGACCGTCCCTCCGCGACCGGATGGTCTTCACGACCAGCCGCGCGGCACTGGCAGCGTTCTTCGGCCTCTGCCTCCCTGTACAGCCCGCCGTCCTACGTTGTCGCCGCCATCGCGGCCGCCTGCGGGGCGCTGTCGCTACTGCGCCGCGGAGAGCGCACCGCCGGGCACCCGCCGACGGTGGCGGGCGGCATCATCGGGTCCACGCCCTATTTGTCCGAGGAATCGGAACGGGCCGCCGACGGTGTCGGCGAAGTCGGGTTGGGAACCGCCGGATGACACCTCCCCGCCGATGCCCGGCTAGGCGCACAGGCACTCATATGGACGACCTCGCCCCGGGGTTCAACTCCCGGGCATGGACGACCGCACGATCTCTCGGACTCATGCTGAGGGCCGGAGCTGACGACCGCACCGGGGTAGCATCGGGAGTGGCTGTGCTGCAGCCACTGCCAGCAGAGGCGGCCCGGATCCGGCTCTGCGCCCACGGCAGAAAGAAGTGGATGCTTCGTCAGTGAACTGACCACCGTCGTCTGTCGGCGCGTTGATCCGGGCTGTCGTGCCGCAGAAAGACCACCATGTCCAAGGACAAAACCGCACGGCTGCGCGCGGACTACACCGGCGAGCCCTACAGCGCCGCGTTCACCTGGTACCGCAGCCGGGGCCTGTTCAACGGCCTGGTGCCCGACGCCGACACCCCGCAGCAGCAGATCCTCGAAGCCAGTGTCCTCAAGGCTCTGGCCCGCCCCGTCGCCGCCGGACTCCCGCGCTTGCGCTCGTCCGGCACCGCCTTCGGACTGGAAGGCGTCACCCCGGACATCGACACGCTGCTGCTGCGCCCGGCCGGCGACCTCGTTGCCGCCGTGCTCGCACGGGTCCTTCCCTGCCGGTCCGGGACCGAGGTGGTCGGCGTGCCCGGGCTGCGCGCCCACATCAGCCGCGCCGGCCTGGCGGTGGGGCGAATCGGGGAGAGCGCGACGATCGAGGTCCAGCCGAGCCGCACCCGCAGCAGGACCGCCGCCCAGGACAACCTCGACGAAGCCGCCGCCCTGACCGAGGCCGCAGGTCTGACGCCGCTGTGGACCAGTGCCGAACCCGCGGACGGGGAAAGCGCGACCTGGCACCGCCTCGACAGCGCGGATGCAGCGGTGTGGAGCACCGCACTGCGCCGGATCGGCCTGTTCATCACCGCCGTCCCCGACTGGACCCGGCACGCCCCCACACCCGCGGACCTGGCTGGTCCCCGCCCCGAGCGGATCCGCCCGCGCCCGGTCGGCCCCGGCCACCGCGTCACCGGGGTGGTCGCGATCGTGCCCGGGACCGGGAAAGGCGGCCTGGGCTGCACGACCGTCGCCGCAGCCCTCGCCGGCGCGCTGGCCCGCACCGGCGCGAAAGTGGGCATCCTCGCCGAGCAGGACGATCCGAACAACATCCTGACCTACGGCCGCCGTTCCCCCGCCCCGGCGGCCGACGGCTGGGTCGACCTGGCGACCCTCGGCGGCGGCGGCGCCGTCCGCGCCCGCGCCATCAGCGGCGACGCCGATGTGGGGCAAGAGGTCGCCCGGGCGCGAACGCTGGTCGACGTGGTGATCCTCGACGGCGGGCGGGGCCTGGTTCCGCAGCGGCACTGGCCCGACCACGCCGACGCCGTGCTCGCGCTGATGCCCCACGACCGTGCGCTGTGGGCGGGGACGCGGCTGGTGGACCGCCGACCTGCCGACATTCGCATGTTCGCGTGGCTGCAGGAGCGGCTCAAGCGGTTCACGCGGGCCGGCCAACGGACGGTGGAGCCGCTGGAGAAGATGCTGGGCTTCCTCGACGAGGGCTTTGTGTTGTATGTGCTCAACCGGCAGAACGACGACGACCCCGCCGTCTATGACGCGTCCGATCCCGAGGACCTTCAGGAGTGGTGGGAGGACTACGACTTCATGGACGGCCTCGAGCCGGTCGAGGAGGATGACTTCGCGCTCCCGGCCGAGGACCGGGCGCCGCACCTGGACGAATGGCGGGCCGATTACCTGGCGTTCCTGGCCGAGGAGGGCGAACGCCGCCACGGTGTGCTGTGGCGGCAGGCGACGACGCAGTGGGCGCTGCGCAACAAGATCCGCAACCTCGCCGGCCTGGGCGTCGGCGAACGCGACGCAGCCGAGGTCATGGAGGAGTTCGCCGAGGCCGTGGAGGAGGAGGCGATTGCCACCTGGGGCGGAGATTCTTGGCGGGTCAACTGGCCGGTGTGGATCGCGGCGCGCGAAGCCGGCGATGACCTGCTGGCCCCGTGGGCGCACCTGCTGGAGATCGTCGAGGTTGTGCCGGCCCCACAGCAGATCGCCGACCAACTGCACAGCCAGGTCCGAGATCTGCCGGGCAGTCCGACCATCATCACTGTGATGGGGCGTGCGGGGCGACCGATTGGCGCGAGCCAACTGGCGGGTGTACGCGATGCGCTGATGGACCAGGGCTACGGCGGGCTTGTGGTGCTGCCCCACCTCACCGATCTCGCCGACCTGCCCTACCACATCGAACGGGTCGCGCAACGAGCCGGTGAAGCCCCAGGAGCCGCGAACCGCCTGGCCGATGTCCTCACCCGCGTCTTGCCCACCGCTTGAGTAGCACGCTCAGCGAAGGTGAGTAGTGGTGCGGATCCGCAGACATCCGGGATGCGGCTGACTGAGGGCATGACGAAGGCACTGACACCGACGGCAGGAAGTCGCAGAGACACCCCGGGCGAGCGCGCCGCAACACGAGGGATGATCCTGCTGTGGACTGGGGCAGCCCTGGCATGGCTGGTGGTAATCACCAGGCCCCAGTTCTCCGACTGCTTCGGGATCGGCGGCGCCTGCAATCCGCACCTGGATGAGCTGTTCGATGCGGCCGGGTGGCTGTTCTGGTCATCTCAGGCGGCGGGGATTGTGGCCGTGGCCCTGTCCTCGGAGGCATCCCGGGACCGGGCGCGCATCGCGGCGGTCGTCACCCAGTACAGCATCGGTGCTGCCACCCTGGTCGCGATCCCGTTGATCGCGGTGTGAGCCGGTGGCGCACCGCCAGCCTCGGCCATCGCGTGGTGCGAAGCGATGTGCCCGTCGAGCTGTGCGGTGTCGCCCGCTCTGGTCATCGTCGCGAAGCGCTGCGCACCGAAGGCAGATGGCACCGGAGCTGATCCTGGTCAGCTGGGAGGTTGGATCGCCCTCTGTTTCCTGCCTGCGACGTGCAGATAATCGCGCATGGACTTCGACCTCGATCCGCCGGTCGGCGTGGGTCTCCTGCGGATCGGTATGCCCCGCGACGCAGCGAACACGGCACTGGCCTCGCTCCGCGATCCCACAGCGACCTCAGACTCCGACCGGCCGGGCCAGCACGTGTTCCGACCCAGCGACCTCATGATCACCATCGACTGCATGCACGATGCCCTCAAAGCCATCGAGCTCAGCCGACCATCAACCCAGGCGGACCGGGTGCTCTACCGAGACCTGGACGTCTTCGCGCTGCCCGCGCGCGACCTTGTTGAACGCATGCGTGAGCACACGATAATCGAGCAACACCCCGAGGACCCGGCCTCCTTCGTCGCCCCCGACCTGCTGCTGAGCTTCTGGCGGCCGTTCGAGGCCGATGATCCGGAAGAGGAGCAGGGCTACTTCACCACCGTCCTCCTCGCGAGACCCGGCTACTACGACACTCCGGCCCAGGCTGCGGAACGGCTTCGCCGCGACGGATGAGCCTGAAGTGCCTGAGTGGGAAGGCCGGGCGCGGGCCCACGCTCTCGTGGAAGCATCCGCTGACGGAGGTACCGGATGCCTCGGCGTGACGGCCGACGTCGTGGTGCGCCCCTGATGGGCGAAGGATGACCGGACTTTGCCTTCTCCGACGTGGCCCGACCGCGGTGGTGGGTCTGGGCCCACCCCTGCCGGGCAGCTGGGTCCAATGGCAGGCGGTTGGCCGCTCCGTAGATTCGACGACATCAGGAACCCACCGGAGCGGCAACCGATCTGACGAGGCGGCACACCATGAGCACCCTGACCGGCACCCCCCACCCCGACCTCTACCGGCACCAGCGCCGCCGCCACCACACGCCCCGAAGGCCCTGGTCGGCGCCTACGCCGCCCTCAGCATCGCCACCGTGATCGCGGCGTATCTGATGCGCGGCCACCACGACCTGGTCACCGCCAACGTCTGGGTGCGCGGCATCATCGTGGCGGCCACCTCCCTGCTGATGTACTCCTTCGCCGTCTGGGCGGCGAAGGGCAGTGCCCGCGCGCTGCTGCGGCTGCGGATCACCGCCACCGCGATGGTCGGCGTCATCGCCGTGATCGTCGCCCTGCCGGGCTTCCTGCCGACCTGGATGCGGATCGAGCAGAGCGCCTGCGGCCTGCTGCTGCTCGGGGTCGCTGCCCTCCTGTTCACCCGCCGCACGCGCAGGTTTGACGGACAGGATGTCGACTAGGGCCAGGGAGTCACTTGGGTGCGCTCCCGGGCGCCGACTCCACCGAGAGCCCGCTGCCACCCGGCCCGCTGCCGTCGGCGGCCTGATAGGCGACCCGGCGCCTTCCCAGATGGATCTTCTCGGCGGCCTTCCGGGCCACCAGACGGTCCAGCGCGGTGCGGGTTCCGTTGATCGCCTTGGCATCCGCATCCGTTCCGTGGACCTGGACGGCGATCTGGTCGACGCTCTGGGGCTCGTGGTGTGCCTGCAGTACCTGATGCACCCGGTCCGAGACCGTCGGCACCGCAGTCCCGGCTGGGAGTCCGGCGGCCGCGGTCTCCTGGGCGCCGCGCCGGCGTGTGCCCGTTTTCCGCGTCTGCCCGGGGGCGGCGGCGGCGCTATCGCTCGCGTCGGGTGCGGTGTTGGCTGCCGAGTTCGCGGGTTCGGCGCCCTCTGACGCATCATCCGGGCGAACCGCGTCGTAGTAGACGGTGCGTTGCTGCTGGCGCCGCGTTACCCGTCCGACCCGCAGCAGACCGTTGAGAGCGGCCCGCGCCTGCTCGGTTCCCACACCCAGTTCCTGAGCGCACTCCGCAGCTGTCCGCGGCTCGGTCTGCCGGTCGATCAACTCCCGCATGCGCGCCACCAGCGTGGGCTCGGTTCCGCGGCTCGGCGTGGCCGACCTGCGGGACGCAGTTGCGGTCCTGGGCTTCGACGCCTTCGCCCGGGCCGGCGTCGTCGATCCCTCCTCGGCCGGTGCCAGTTGTCCTGCGGTCTCGGCGGGCTCCGGGTCGGCGCCGCGCTCGGCGACGCTTGGTCCGGAGCGGTCATCGCTTGGCGCATCAGCGGACCGCTTCTCGGCGCCCGCGTCGCTGTGTCGGCGCGCCGCAGCGGTCGGCCCCTGGTCCTGGCTGGCCCCGGTGGTGCGGCGTGCGTCGGCGACCACGCGGCTGCGGACCGCGTGGTCGGCATCCAACGTAGCGAGCTGCGCTTGCATTTCCTCAATGCCCGAGCGCAGCTTCTGGCGTTCTTCCTCGATGCTGTGCAGCTCCGCAGTCATTTGTTCGAGGAAGCGCTGCTGCGCATCGCCGGCACCGTTGGACGTGGACGAGTCGGTCAGGGCAGTCACGGCCTCGCTCGCTTTCCCCGCACCTCTGGCCGGATCATCGGTCCGGCGGGTGGTGGGCACTGGTGTGGTGGGCCATATCGAACCATCCGAGTCCCAAGGCCGTCCAACCCCTGGCGGAACCCGCTTTGCAAGGCGTTGGCCCCTCCACTGCACATTCTGTGTCCGGGGCCGAACCGCGAATCGGCCCCGGGGGGAGCGAAGGTGAAGTGAAACCTGTCCCTGGTCAGGGTCCCGGTGAGCTTTGGGGCGCCCGTCGCAATGGCGGTGAAGCTCTGCGCCGGGCGCCCGGCGGACCACAGTCCAAGGGATCCGGATGATGATTCCGTCACCTCATCAGCACTCCTGGAACGCACTCGGTGCAGGTGCGCCGCCCCAGGGTGTCGGCGACGGAGCGTTTCCCGACCCTAAGAACCACGAAATGGGCCGTGGGGGCGGCGGTTTACAAACGGCCGCGATCATGGGGATTGAGGCTGTGCACCGAGATCCCCATGGCGCCCGAGGTTCGCGGTCCCCACCCGGGCGTCTGGGTCTGCCGGGGGTCTGGCCGGCCTCGTACTCGGCGCGGATGGTGAAGTCCATGGTGTGCCTCCTCCTGCCGTCCAGGGTGCGCCTCCCGGCGGCCGGGCGCAGGCCGGCCGTTCGGCCCTAAAGCCTGAGAACCGCCAGGTAGCCGGGGCCCTCGGGGGCGCGTTCGAGGGAGTCCAGCGTCCAGGGCGAGGCCTCGACGGCCGCCGTCAGCTCGGCGGGGGCGGCGAGCCAGTAGTCGAACCACGGGGTGGCCGTGGCGCCGTCCCGCACCCGGATGCGCAGCTGGCCGCGGGCGCGGCCGCGGCGCAGGTTGCGGGCGTGGTAGGCGGCGTGCGCGGGGTCGTCGCCGGGGTCGGTGCCCATGCCGAGCAGGACGGCGCCGGGGCGGGCGGCGGCGGCGAGGGCGGCCAGCACCGCCGGGGCCTGCGCGGGGCCGGCGAGCAGGCCGAGGCCGTTGCCGAAGAGGGCGAGGGTGTCGAAGGCGCCGAGATCGCGGGGGAGTTGGGCGACGGAGCCTTCCACCGCGTCGACGCCGCGCTCGCGGGTGACGCGCACCGCGCCGGGGGAGGGGTCGACGCCGACCACCTCCAGGCCCTTCGCCGCCCACGCCACGGCGTGCCGCCCGCCCCCGCAGCCCACATCGAGGATGCGGCCCGTGGCCAGCTCCCAGCCGCTGCGCTCCAGCGGCGACCAGGCGTCCGGTTCCGCGAAGTAGCGGGCGGCGTCGCCCGCCCCGAGCAGGGCGTCGTCCCGCTCGATGATCTCCACCGCGGACCAGGGCGCCGCGCCCGCCGCCCAGCAGCGGGCGAGGATGCGGCCGAAGGCGTCGTCGAGCGACGGCTGTGTGTCGTCCATGACGGGAACGGTGGCAGGCCGCGGGCGCCGGCCGCACCCGGATTTACCCGGGGTGGGCCGTGTGCCAGGCGGCGGGGGATCCGGCGGCCGGGTCCGGGCGCAGGGTGCTCAGGATGGGGTTGGCGTCGGTGGCGACGATGTTGACGATCATGCCGTGCCAGGGTGCTTGGACGATCTTGCCTTTGTCCAGGTACGCCGCGACGTGGGTGGCCTGGGGGCAGTAGATGAGCAGGTCGCCGGGGCGCAGTTGGCTCAGCGGGAGTTTCCCGCGGGGAGACCGGTCGGGCACCTGTCCCAAGGTCTGGCCGGTCTCCCCGGTGGCCGCGGCTGGCGGGTCCCGTTGTCGAGGGTGGGAACGTGGACCGGTGCCGCGGCCGGGGAGGGAGCACCGGCCTTGAACTTCCCAGATGGGGGCGGCGGCGGTAAGGGCCTGAGGGTCCACCACGGACCCGGCGTCCGGCCCGCCTTGCTGCTGCGGGCACCGCGGTGCTCGGTGAACTCTTGGCGAGAGGACAGGGGGCGCCGACCGGCCATGGCGCGTGGCGGTGGGTCGGCTGGGCGGGGGTTCCCCTCCTCGGCCCCGACCGGCGCGGCGAGCCAGGGCGTGGTCGCCGCGGGGTGGGGGTCGCCGCACATGGGGAGTGTGCGGCCGGAATCGGAGTCGCGGGGTAGGCGATGAGGGCGGTAGGTGCCGTTCGACGCCTTGACTGACGGATCGTCGCGTGTAGTTTGGCCCTTTCGGGGCAGCTGTAGGTCGATCGAACGGGACTTCCGTGTGCCCGTTCGGCGCTTGGAGTAGCTCCGGGTTGTGTGAACACATGGCCGTCCCTGCCTCAACCCCGCGGGGACGGTCGTCTTATCGGGCGTTCTGGCATGGCGCGCCGGCGGCCAGGGTCGGGTAGCGGCGGTATTCATACAGTGGACGTCGTGAGCCTCGCAAGGATCGTTTCGCCCCCGTAGGTCTTCGGGTCGGCGCGGGCGCCCCTGACGTGTCTGGTGCGGGTGGGCGGATGTACAGGTTACTGACGGCTGGTCGGATCGCCGGGATTCCACGACGGGGCACAACTCGCACGGTACTTGAGGCCCTGGCAGCCACTCGACTCACCGGCTGCGCTGGAACCCGGCAGCGGGATGTCTCGTTCACCGAGATGGTTGTGGCGGTCGCCGTGGCGTGGCAGAAGGCGAGCGGCATGGACGGGGCCGTGTAGGTGCATGCACCCGTGCCGCGCTGTACTGCCATCCTGGGGGTGAGCCGTACCGGACCCTCGCCGGGAGCGGCTTCTGCGCCTCGTTGGCCTACCTCGCCGACGAGGCGCTGCAATTCAGGCGTCCAGCGTTGCCGCGCGGGGTGTTTCGACGGCTTCGCGGGTCGGGATGTTGTGCTTCTCCCGCTGCTTCGCCAGTTCGTTCCAGGCGGCCAGGGAGACCTCGCGTAGGCGTCGCAGCAATCTCTCGTTGACGGGCGGATCGTGCGCTGCGATCACGGCCGACTCGGCAGTGTTGCAGGCAGTCTGAGCGACGATCAGCTCTGAGGACTGCTGGCCAGACGTCTCGACCACTGAACGCGCATGCGCGGCCCCGGAGGTCGGCGATCTTCGCCCAGGGCGCCCGCCAGCCCGTGGCAGCATCGGCGCACGGCGGGCGGATAGAGGCTCGACCTCCGCCAGTCAGCCGTAGACGAACCCCGGTTCGGCGATGGCCGAGTCCTGGATCCGCTGCGGCGGCGAGCAGAAGTCTGTGATCACCTCTGCCGTTGGGGTGGGCGAACGCGTCAATGGTCCCGATACTGATGATCGTGCTCTGCGGTTGCGCCGCCGGGCTGAGGAGACGAAGGGAATCCGGAATGACTGGGGAAAGCGGGGAGAGCGGCCGGGGCGCCGAGCTCCTGCTGCTGGCCGACGGCGCGGTGCAGCGCCATTCGGCCGAAAGCTACGGCATGGACATGGTCCAGGAGGTGGCCCGGCTGCTCGGTTCGCCGAACATCCGCTCCACGGTCCTCGGCGAGAACCTGACGCTCTGGCATGCCGAGGCCGGCGGGGGCAGCCGTGGCTTCTTCCGCCGCCGCTCCCCGGAGGCGAACGCGCTGGCGAACCGCCTTGCCTCGGAGCACGGCTCGTCGATACCCGTGGTCGCGGGGCCGGCCGTAGTCAGCGGTCCGATGCTGTATGGCAGCCCGTACCCGCTGGACGCCGCCGAGGCGGATGCACTGGCGGCGTACTTGGCCGCCTGAGCCGCCGTCAACTGACGGGCCTGCGCCGCCGCGGCGGAGCATGGACCGGCCGAGCGCGACCCGGCGGGGCGGCAGCCCCCGATCCGCGAGGCGCCCCGCCGGGAGTTTCTGGGCCCCGGCCGAGCCGCTGGAGGTTGGCCGGGGCCGTTCCGGCCCCTCGAGGGAGAATGAGGCACCGGCGATCGGCGGCATCGGGGGGATCTGCCGCCGAGGGACCGCGCGCTAGTGACGTGCCGGGCCGATGTGAACGGATGGCCGTGAGGCGCCGGATGCCGCCTTTCCCGGTGGCGAGGGCCCACGCAGGGTTAGGGCCAGTGGCGGGGCTCGGCCCGGGGCGATGGGCCGTATACGAGCCGTCTCTCCCGGGTCCGCATCCAACGGCCGGGAGAGGGCGGCGCTCTTGGGAGTGAGGCCGTCCATCAACGCCGGTGGGCCGACGGCGCCCGCGTGCTCCTGACCGGCGTGCGCCGCGAGCATCAAGACGCTGGAGGGGCAGGGTCTCGACGTTCGACTTATTCGGTTATTCGGATGTGGTCGTATGACACTGCTTGTCTACGATGCCGGCGTGTGCGGTAGGTTGCTCGCCGCCCAGCTGCACGAAGCCGGGATCGACGTCACGCTCCTCGCCAGGGGCAGACGACTGGCGTCCCTGCGTCAGCGCGGGGTGCAGCTCGCCGAGGTGGACAGCCCCGCAATCCGACAGGTTTGTGGTCGAGCACGCGGCGGGCAGATACGACCTCATTGCCGTCACCGTCCGCACCCACCAGGTCGACGCGGCACTGAAATCGTTCGCCGGCGTGGGCGGCGACAGCCGTTGATGACCTCCTCTGGGTGGTGGGTGCTGGTGTAGTGGGCCAGCCATATCGAACCACCCGGCGCCAAGGCCGTCGCACCCCTGGAAAACCCACTGAGGGGCGTTGGCGCTTCCACCGCGAATCCTGTGGCCGGGGCCGAACCGCGACTCGGTCCCGGGGGGGGAGCGAAGGTGAAGAGAAACCTGTCCCTGATCACGGGCCCAGTGAGCTTTGGGGCCCCCGACGCAGTGGCGGTGACGCTCTGCGCCGGGGGCCCGGCGGACCACAGTCCAAAGAGTCCGCACGGCAATTCTGTCACCTCGTCAGCACTCATGGGGCGCACGTGACGCACGTGCACTGCCGAGGCGGCATTGCGAAGCTGCCTACGATCGTGGTCTTCAGGGCGACGTGGTCTCGGGCTGGTTCGCCTGCAGAGTGAGTGTCAGGTCCGGGTTTGCGAGGAACCGGTAGCGAAGGCCGCCCTCGAGGGTGGTGAGGATGGGCGGACCGCTTTCGGCGCTACCGGTTTCCACCGTCAGTTGGGTGACGCCCGACCAGTCGGTGCTCGGTGAACCCTCGGGTCGGGCCACGAGGGTGCCCTTAGCGCTATAGGTGTTGGGTCCCGTGCCTGGATACAGGTGGAGCTCGCCGACTGTGTTGATCTCGATGCGGTCCGGGAGGCCGTCACCGGTCAGGTCGCCGGTGGCGGTTAGGCGTGCGGCGGGGGCTGCGGTGGTGAAGGTGTGGACGGTGGCGGTTGAGGTGCGGCCGGCGGCGTCCAGGGCGCGGACGGTGAGGGTGTGGCGTCCGGCGGTGGTGGGGGTGATGGTGACGGTCGCGCTGCCGCCGGGGCGGGGGGCGGTGGCGGTCTGCGGGGCGGCGTTGTCGAGGGTGTAGCGGTAGCGGATGGTGCGGGTGTCGCCGTGGGCGGTGAGGGTGAAGCGGGCGGCGGTGCCGGCGGGTTGGTCGTCGGCCGGCCCGGTGACCGTGGGCGCGCGCAGCGCGGGCGTCGGGGTCGGGGTGGGGGTGGGTTTGGGCGCCGGGGTGACGGTTCCGGTGGTGGGGTGCGTCGCGGCCGGCGGGGTGGCGGGGGCGCGGTGCGGCGTCGGCTTCGGCTTCGCTTTCGGCGCCGGCGTGGACCGGGGAACGGCGGGGGTGGATCCGGCGGCAGGGTCGGGGCGCAGGGCGCCCAGGATGGGGTTGGCGTCGGTGGCCACGATGTCGATGACGGCGCCGGGGCGGGGGGCCTGGACGACCTTGCCGTTGCCCAGGTACATCGCGACGTGGGTGGCCTGGGGGAAGTAGATGAGCAGGTCGCCGGGGCGCAGCTGGCTCAGCGGGATGCGGCGCATGCCGGCCCATTCCTGCTGGGTGGTGCGGGGGATGGTGATCCCGGCGGCCTTCCAGGCCTGTTGGGCCAGGCCGGAGCAGTCGAAGGCGTTCGGGCCGTTGCCGCCCCACAGGTAGGGCTTGCCGAGTTGGGCCAGGGCATAGGCGAGGGCCTGCTGGCCGGCGGCGCTGGGCTTGCGTTCGGCGTGCAGGGCTTGCTGGAGGGCGGCCTGCTGGGCGGCGGTGTCGGTGGCTGCGGGGGTGGGGGTGGCGCCGCCGCGGTAGCGGTCGATCCAGGAGCGGACGGAGTTGAGGTAGGCGGTGGAGTGGTTGTAGGCGAGGATCGCGGTGTCCAGGCCCTGATCGGTGGTCAGGTCGCCGCCGGCGGCGCACAGGTAGGCGCCGGCGGCCAGCGCGGCGTCGTAGAGGTTGCCGGGGTCTTTCACTCCGTCGCCGTTGCCGTCGGCGGCCCAGCGGGTCCAGGTGGAGGGGATGAACTGCATCGGGCCGACGGCGCGGTCCCAGGTGGTGTTGCCGTCCAGGCGGCCGTGGTCGGTGTCGGGGACGGCGGCGTAGCCGTGGCCGTCCAGGACGGGGCCGAGGATGGGGGTGAGGGTGGTGCCGTGGGTGTCGACCTGTCCGCCGGCGGCGTGGCCGGATTCGATTTGGCCGATGGCGGCGATGGTGGCCCAGTCGATGCCGCAGTCGGGGCGGGAGGCCTTCAGCTTGGCGGCTGCTTTGCGATAGGCGTCCAGGGCGATGGCGGGGACGGGGGAGTTGTCGCCGGCGGGGGTGGCGGCGGGTGGTTGCGGGGTGTCCGCGGCGGGCGGGGGCAGCACGCGGGTGCCGCCGCCGTCGGCCGCCTGCGGGCCGACTGCCGATGCGGGAGGGGACGCGACACCTGAGACGAGGTCGGAGGCAGCGCCGGGGACCAGGACGACAGCGGCGACCGCGATCAGTCCGGTCCCGAAGCGGGCGCCGGCCGGCAGCAGCCGCCGGTGCAGTGCGCGCCGGAGGTTAGACAAGGAGTTTCCCAGGAACAAAGTGACAGAGCAGCCTCGGGAAGATAGGCAGAAGCCTGTCGAGAGTGCAACTCGACCCCGGAGATCTCTTTACTTATCGACGCCGATAAAAACTCTGCAAAACATCCCGTGTGGCGTACAACCTTCGCGGCTGGATGCGGGTCCAACACTGCCTCCCGGATCGGGACCCCGTCCAAAAGCTTGTGCGCCCTGGGTCGAGACGACTCCGTGACCTGCGACTCTCCGACATCCCAGGCGGCCGCCCCCGCGCAAGATGTCTGTTATGTCGCTATCTCGAAGACTGGGTCCCGGGAATTCTTGAGTATGACTTGCGTCACAGTTGACATCCAAACTTTTCTCGTGATCTTGTTCGTTCGACCTAAATAAATGACGAATCTGGAGTGCGGTGTGAAGTCTCGTAGGCGGTCCGGACGGGCTGGGGTATTCACCTCGAGACTGCTCGCACTGGCGTTGGTAATCCAGCCGGCGGCATGGCTGGGAACAGGCCATGCCGCCGCCGACACGGCCGCGCCGCCCACCGACGACAGCGGCATCCACCTGTCCGCCGAGGCCAAGGCCTCCGCCGAGGCGGCCACCACCGGCAAGCCGGTGGCGGTCGACGCCGAGACCACTCCGACCCAGCTGATCACCGCTCAGCCCGACGGCACCTTCACCCTGGACGCGGACCCGGTCCCGGTGCGGGCCAAGCAGGACGGCAGCTGGGTCCCGATCGACACCACCCTGCAGAAGAACGCCGACGGCACGATCGCCCCCAAGGCATCCGCAGCCGGCCTCGCCTTCTCCGGCGGCGGGGCCGCAGCGCCGCTCGCGAAGATCACCGATGGGGCCAAGTCCTACAGCGTGCATGCTCCGTGGAGCCTTCCGGCGCCCACCCTTGCGGGATCGACAGCCACCTACGCCTCGGTGCTGCCCGGTGTGGACCTGGTGGTCAAGGCGACGCCTGACGGGTTCTCGGAGAACCTGGTGATCACCACGCGGGACGCGGCGGCCAACCCGGCGCTGGCGAGCATCAAGTTCCCGGTCGATGTCTCCGGCGTCGGCGCGCACGATTTGGGCACCGGGGCTGCGGCCTTCCTGGACGGCCACGGCCGGTCGGTGTTCACCACCGGCACGGCGCTGATGTACGACTCCTCCACCGCGCCGGACAGCTCTGCGGCCCCGGCGTCCCTGGAGGTGAAGTCGGCGGGCTCGGCCGACCCGAGCACGTCCGTCGACGACCCGGACCCGGGCGCCAAGACCTCGGCGATGGACGCCTCGGTGACCGACAGCGCGTTGACCGTCACCCCGGACCAGTCCTTCCTCAAAGACTCCACCACGACCTATCCCGTGGTCCTGGACCCGCAGACCACTTCCTCCTCGCTGACCGGCTGGGCCGATGTGTGGTCCACCCTGTCCACGACCTCGTTCTGGAAGACCTCCCACTCGCTGGGGGTGGGCTACGACGCGTGGGTCGACGACAAGAAGGCCCGCACCTTCTACCAGTTCGACACCCACACCCTGGGCGGGAAGAAGATCCTGCAGGCCACCTTCAACGCCCTGGAGACCTGGTCGGCCAACTGCACCGCCAAGCCGGTGGAGCTGTGGCGGACCGGCACCATCTCCTCCTCCACCACCTGGGCCAAGCAGCCGGCCTGGTCCTCCCACGTCGACACGGTCAGCGCGGCCAAGGGCTACTCCTCCTCCTGCCCGGGCGGCAACGTCTCCTTCGACGCCACCTCCGCGGTCTCCTACACCGCCAGCAAGTCCGCCTCCACCACCACACTGGGAGTTCGGGCCTCGGACGAGGGCGACGACATCGCCTGGAAGCAGTTCGCCTCCCCCTCGGACCACAAGCCGTCGCTGTCGGTCACCTTCGTCTCCAAGCCCAGCACCCCGACCGGGCTGAAGCTGTCCAACCCCAACCTGGCGTGCGGGGCCAGCTCCAGCGTCGCGGTCAACATCCGCACCCTTACCCCGACGCTCGCCGCCCTGCCGCAGTCCGCAGACGGCTCGCAGTCCACGCTGCGCCCCAACTTCGAGCTCTACCAGTACGACCCCAACAACCCCGACCCGCTGGTGGCCTCCGGCAGTCCCTCGACGTGGACGACGTCGGGCAAGACCGGGACGTGGACCACGCCGACGCTCAAGAACGGGCAGACGTACTGGTTCAAGGCCCGCACCGAGTACAAGTACTCCTTCAACGGCTCCAGCGCCTCGATGTATTCGGGCTGGACGACGATCGGCAAGTGCGCCTTCCACATCGACACCTCGAAGCCGGACGCCCCCACCATTTCGTCCACCGTCTATCCGCAGTGCGCGTCCGCGGATGACCCGGACACCTGCACCGAGGCCGGCGGGGTCGGCGCCCCGGGCTCCTTCACCGTCAAGACCGCGGCCACCGACGTCACCAAGCTCACCTACACCCTCAACGACAACAAGCAGGTCACCAAGACGGTGACCGCGGGCACCACCAGCACCAGCCTCAACCTCGCCCCCGATGAGCGCGGGTTGAACCAGCTGACGGTCACCGCGTGGGATGCGGCCGGCAACTCCTCCGCCTCGGCGACCTACTACTTCAAGGCCGCCGCCGGCACACCCGCCACCAACTCCTGGTCGTTCGACGAGGGCAGCGGCACCACTGCCGCCGACAGCGCCGGAACCGACCCGGCCACCCTGGCCGGGGGAGCCGGCTTCAGCGACCATGCCCGCCTCGGCAAGGCCCTGGATGCCAACGGCACCACCGGCTACGCCTCCGCCGCCGGCACCGGGCTGGACACCTCCAAGTCCTTCACCGTCTCCGGCTGGGCCCGGCTGACCGACGACAGCCACAACGCCGTGGTCACCGCCCAGGCCGGCACCGCCGGCTCTTCCTTCGCCCTGTACTACTCCACCGCCTACAAGGCGTGGATCTTCAACCGGTACACCGCGGACGTCGCCAGCCCCACCATCGTGCGCTCGATCGGCACCACCACTCCGGTGCTGAATGTCTGGACGCACCTGACCGGCGTCTACGACGCCCAGGCCCAGACCATCCAGCTGTACGTCAACGGCGTCGCGCAGGGCGACTCGGTCGCCTTCACCACCCCCTGGAAGGCCACCGGCGCGCTGCAGATCGGCCGCGGCCAACTCGGCGCCGCCTTCACTGACTACTTCCCCGGCCAGATTGACGAACTGACGATGTGGAACCGGATCCTGTCGCCGCAGGAGGCCGCTGACCTGGAGGCCGAGACCAGTCCCAGCACCGGCAACGCCCAGCCGGCCGAGGCCGCCGACTGGGAGTTCGACGACGCCTCCGGCACCAGCGCCGCCGACAGCTCCGGCAACGGCCACACCGCCACTCTCGGCTCCGGCGCGACGCTCGCCACCGACGACGACGGCGGCAAGGGCAGCGTGCTGAAGCTGGATGGCACCGCCGGCGGCTACGGCACCGCCGGAGGTCCGCTGGTGGACGCCCAGGGCGACTTCACCGTCGCCGCCTGGGTCCAACTCGATCCCACCGCCCTGGCCGACACCACCAAGGCCCACACCATGCGCATCGCCGGCCAGTCCGGCACCAACCGCGACTCCTGGGGTCTGTGGTACAGCCAGCCGGTCGGATCCACCCAGGGCATGTGGGTTTTCGGCCGCACCAGCGCCGACACCACCGCGGCCACCACCACCAGCGTGCCCGCCGACATCACCACCGCCCAACTGGTCGACCCCGGCGACTGGACGCTGATCACCGGTGTCTACGACGGCGCCCACCAGCAACTGGACCTGTATGTCAACGGGGTGCCGCAGGGAGCCACCGGGGACAGCGACTCCTCCACCGACGCCGGCGACAGCGTCCCCTTCACCACCGCCTGGCAGGCCAGCGGCGCCTTCAACATCGGCCGCGGCCGCACCGCAAGCGGCGCCTACGGGGATCCGACCGTCGGCCTGGTCGACGGGGTGCGGGTGTGGACCGGCGTGATGGACCAGCCCGACATCGAAACCCTCTACGCCAACGAGCTCCCCATCCCGCTGTAGCGCCCCCGGCCGGCGGGAGCCGCCGCAGCCCTGGCCGCTCCCGCCCGCCCACTAGACCTTCCCCCTTCCCCCGCCCGTCAGCGCGGCCCGGCCGCGCCCCTGCTGAAAAGAATGCGAAGTGCAGTCATGAGCGGCACCAGGGTGGCCCGGACCGGCAGAGCCGGACGCCGCGGCATACGCCAGTGCATCGTCGCCCTCTCCTCGGTGGCCCTGCTGGCCACCGGCCTGGGCAACGCCCCGGCGGTGTGGGCCCAGCAGCGGCACCACACCGTGGCGGCGCCGATGGCCAAGAACGGCACCGCGGTGCCGTTCACGGCCCATCTGCCCAAGGCCACGGACCCGACGATCGCGGCCGCCAAGCGGACGGCCGCCCAGGCGGCCGCCAAGACCGTCTGGCCCAGCAGCGCCACCGCCACCCTGACGGCCGCAGACCCTGCCGGCAGCGGCACCAAGGAGCTCAGCGGCACCCCCGGGCATCTTCCGCTCACCCTGGCCCCCGCCACCAAGACCGCGACCACCCCCAGCGCCGCCCGCGTGCACGTCGCCGACCGGGCCGCCGCCAAGGCCGCCGGCGTCAGCGGCACCCTGGTCTCCGTCGGCCGCACCGATCGCCAGGCCGCGGATCAGAAGCTCAAGCTGACCCTGGACTACTCCGGGTTCGCCCACGCCTACGGCGGCAACTACGCCTCCCGCCTGACGCTGGCCACCATGCCGGCCTGCGCCCTGACCACCCCTCAGCTGGCCCGCTGCCGCACCCGCACCCCGATCAAGACCGCCAATGACCTGAAGCGGGAGACCCTGTCGGCCACCGTCCCGGTCGCCGGCGACACCACCCCCGCGCCGCTTGCGGCCACGGCGAGCGCCTCGCCCCTGGCCGCCACTAACGCCACGGTCCTGGCCGCCACCGCCGCCCCGACCTCCGGCGCCGGCACCTACACCGCCACCTCACTCAACCCCACCGCGTCCTGGCAGGCCGGCGGCTCCAGCGGCGACTTCACCTGGGGCTACCCCCTGCAGACCCCGCCGGCCGCGGCCGGACCGTCCCCCGACCTGTCGATCGACTACGACGCGCAGAGCGTCGACGGGCGCCTGCCGTCCACCAACACCCAACCGTCGTGGATCGGCGAGGGCTTCGAGCTGCCCACGTCCTACATCGAGCGCTCCTACCGCTCCTGCGACGACGACGGCATCTCGGGCAAGAACGACGAGTGCTGGGCGGGAGACAACGCCGACCTGGTGCTCAACGGCAAGGCCACCCCGCTGATCAAGGACAAGACCACCGGCGACTGGCACCCCAAGGACGACGACGGCGAGCGCGTCACCCGCTCCACCGGCGCCATCAACGGCGACAACGACGGCGAGTACTGGACCGTCACCACCCAGGACGGCACCCAGTACGTCTTCGGCAAGAACCGGCTGCCCGGCTGGAGCACCGGCGACCCCGAGACCGACTCCACCTGGACCGTGCCGGTCTTCGGCAACGATGCCGGCGAGCCCTGCCACGCCGACACCTTCGCCGCCAGCTCCTGCCAGCAGGCCTGGCGCTGGAACCTGGACTACGTCGTGGACCCCCACGGCAACGCCATGTCCTACTGGTACACCCCCGAGACCAACGCCTACGCCAAGAACGGCGCCTCGACGGCCACCGACACCTACACCCGCGGCGGCTACCTCAAGCGCATCGACTACGGCATCACCGCCTCCACCGTCTTCGGCACCGCCCCCGACCAGGTCGCCTTCACCACCGCCGAACGCTGCCTGCCCGTCACCGGCGAGGACTGCTCCAGCCTCACCTCCACGACGGCCAAGGACTGGCCCGACGTCCCCTTCGACCAGATCTGCGCCTCCGGCGCCACCTGCTCCAACACCAGCCCGACCTTCTTCACCCGCAAGCGCCTGACCGCCGTCACCACCAAGGTGTGGGACGCCAGCCTGGCCACCCCCGCCTACCGCACCGTCGACACCTGGAACCTGGACCAGTCCTTCCCCGACCCCGGGGACGGCACCTCAGCCGGCCTGTGGCTGAAGTCGATCACCCGCACTGGCACCGCGGCGGACGGCACCACCAGCAAGATGCCGCCCGTCACCTTCGCTGGCATCCAGCTGGGCAACCGCGTCGACACCACCCACGACGACATCGCCGCCCTGGTCAAGTGGCGGGTGCGCACCATCACCTCCGAGACCGGCTCGGTGCTGACCGTCAACTACTCCGACACCCAGTGCGTCGCC
The DNA here is from genome assembly GCF_001879105.1 of Mangrovactinospora gilvigrisea. Classification (GTDB taxonomy): domain Bacteria; phylum Actinomycetota; class Actinomycetes; order Streptomycetales; family Streptomycetaceae; genus Mangrovactinospora; species Mangrovactinospora gilvigrisea. Next base: position 31,338 of record NZ_MLCF01000019.1, read on the forward strand.
GGCACCACCATGCCCTCCGCACCGGACGCGGACACTATGCGCTGCTTCCCCTCCTACTGGCAGCCGCCGTACACCAACGACCCGCAGCTGGACTACTTCCACAAATACCTCGTCACCCAGGTCAACGAGTCGGATCCGACCGGCGGCGCACCCACCAAGGAAACCGACTACACCTACAACGGCACCCCCGCCTGGCACTACGACAGCGACAACACCACCGCCCCGGCCAAGCGCAAGACCTGGTCGCAGTGGCGCGGCTACGGCTCGGTGACGACCACTACCGGCAACGACCAGTCCACCCGCACCAAGACCACCACCACCTACTTCCGCGGCATGGACGGCGACCAGCAGGCCGACGGCACCACCCGCAGCGCCAAGGTCACCGACTCCACCGGCGCCTCCGTCACCGACGCCGACCCGCTCGCCGGCCTGGCCCGCGAATCGATCACCTACAACGGCAGCGCCGAGGTGTCGGGAACCATCACCGGCCAATGGGTCCACACCACCGCCGACGACGGCACCCGCACCGCCTCCTACGTCCGGCCCAACTCCGTCCAGGAGCGCACCGACCTGTCCGGCGGAACCACCCGCACCAGCACCACAACCACCACCTACGACGCCGACACCGGCGTCCCCACCGCGGTCGACGACGAGGGCGACGACGCCAAGACCGGCGACGAGCAGTGCACCCGCACCACCTACGCCAACAACACCACCGACTGGCTGATGGCCGCCCCCGTGCGCGTCGAGACCGTCGACGTGCCCTGCTCCGCCACGCCCAGCCGCCCCGGTGACGTCGTCTCCGACACCCGCACCCTCTACGACAACCAGGCCTACGGCACTGCCCCCACCAAGGGAGACGCCACCTCCACCCAGCGCGTCAGCGACTACACCGGCACCACGCCGACCTACCAGACGGTCTCCACCACCGCCTACGACAGCCTCGGCCGCCCCACCTCGGTCACCGACGCCGACAACCACACCACCACCACCGCCTACACCCCCGCCACCGGCGGACCCCTCACCCAATCGGTTGTCACCAACGCCAAGAGCCAGGCGACCACCACCTACCTCGACCCGGCCCGCGGCACCACCACCGCCACCGTCGACGCCAACGGCAAGCGCACCGACCTCGCCTACGACGGCCTGGGGCGCCTGACCTCCGTCTGGCTGCCCAACCGCAGCAAGTCCGTCGGCCAGACCGCCAACACCACCTACACCTACACCCTGTCCAACACCGCAGCCTCCGTCGTCACCACCAGCACCCTGAAGAACGACGGCGCCACCTACAACAGCACCTACGCCTTCTACGACGCCCTGCTGCGGCCCCGCCAGACCCAGACCCCCGCGCCCGGCGGCGGCCGCGTCATCAACGAGACCAAGTACGACAGCCGCGGCCTGGCCGTCGAGGCCGACGCCGACTACAGCGACGCCACCGACCCCGGCACCACACTGGCCAACATCACCTCCGCCGTCCCCTCCCAGACGCTGACCACCTACGACGGCGCCGGCCGCGACACCGCCGAAGCGTTCTACGCCGGCGGCACCTACAAGTGGCAGACCACCAAGGCCTACGGCGGCGACCGGGTCACCGTCACCCCGCCCAAGGGCGGCGTGGCCACCACCACCCTCACCGACGCCAACGACCACACCAGCGAGGTCCGCCAGTACGACAACGGCACCCCGTCCGGCTCCTACACCTCCATCAAGTACAGCTACAACGCCAAGGACCAGATGACCAAGGTCGTCGACACCGACGGCAACACCTGGACCTACGGCTATGACCTGATGGGCCGCAAGACCACCGCCACCGACCCCGACGCCGGCGCCTCCACCTTCACCTACAACGACCTGGACCAGCTGACCTCCACCACCGACGCCCGCGGCAAGACCCTCAGCTACACCTACGACGAACTGGGCCGCAAAACCGGCGAGTTCGACGGCACCACCCAGGACGCCGACCACCAGCTGGCCAAGTGGACGTTCGACTCCATCGCCAAGGGCCAGCCCAGCGCCTCCGTGCGCTACGTCGGCGGCTCCGGCTCCACCGGCAAGGCCTACATCAACCAGGTCGCCACCTACGACGCCCTCTACCGGCCCACCACCACCCGCACCACCATCCCCTCGGTCACCGGAGAGGAAGGCCTGGCCGGCAGCTACACCTACACCTCCGGCTACGGCCTGGACGGCACCCTGCAGTCCGCGACAGACCCGGCCATGGGCGGCCTGGCCACCGAAGGCCTCGCCTACGGCTACGACAACCTCGGCGACCCCACCACTCTCAAGGGCGCCACCGGCTACGTCCAGAACACCACCTACACCAAGCCCGGCGACCTGGCGCAGATGACCCTCGGGGTCTCCTCCGACAGCACCGCCAAGTGGCTGCAGATCAGCAACACCTACGAGGACGGCACCGACCGCCTCTCCCGGCAGCTGGTCACCGACGACACCGGTGGCGGCGTCGTCCAGGACACCACCTACGCCTACGACGACTCCGGCAACCCCACCAAGGTCGCCACCCACACCGGCATCGACGGCAGCGACGACGTCCAGTGCTACCGCTACGACGGCCACGACCGCCTGACCACCGCCTGGACCGCCACCGACGCCTGCGCCGGCGACCCGACCACCGCCAAAATCGGCGGCCCCGCCCCCTACTGGAACAGCTACAGCTACGACGACCTGGGCAACCGCACCGGCCAGGTCCAGCACGCCACCACCTCCGGCACCGGCGATGTGACGACCAGCTACGCCTACCCGGCCGCCGGCGCCGACCAGCCGCACACCCTGACCTCCTCGGTCACCACCAACGCCGACGGCACCAGCAGCCAGGACAGCTACGCCTACGACAAGGCCGGCGACACCACCACCCGCACCATCAACGGCAAGACCCAGACCCTGGACTGGGACGACGAGGGCAACCTCGCCAAGGTCACCAACGCCGACGGCAGCACCGAGTCCTACCTGTACGACGCGGACGGCAACCGCCTCCTGTCCCGCGACGACACCGGCACCACCATGTACCTGGGCGACACCGAGATCCGCCTCGACAAGTCCACCGGCAAGACCAGCGCCACCCGCTACTACACCTTCGGCGGCCAGACCATCGCCGCCCGCACCTCCAGCGGCAAACTGCAGTGGCAGGTCACCGACGGCCACGACACCGCCGAAACCGGCATCGACGCCACCACCCAGGCCGTCACCGTCCGCCGCCTGGACCCCTTCGGCAACCCCCGCGGCACCCAACCCGACTCCACCACCTGGGTCGGCGACAAGGGCTTCGTCGGCGGCATCCAGGACACCACCAGCACCCTGACCCACCTCGGAGCCCGCGACTACGACCCCACCACCGGCCGCTTCATCTCCGTCGACCCCGTCCTGGAGCTGACCGACCCCCAGCAGATCAACGGCTACAGCTACGCCGCCGACAACCCCATCAGCGGCGAAGACCCCAACGGCATGTTCCTGGACTGCGGTTCCGGCTGCTACTCCTCCGCCGGCAACGCCAGCGCCTACACCAAGGGCGACGGCGACTTCGGGCCCGACACCAAGAAGGCCAAGGCCTACCACAAGAAGACCGGCGGCTACTGGGCCTACGGCCGGCCGCTCGACAACCGAGGCTGGCCCATCATCCCCAAGCGCTCCACCCGGAGCCACAGGTCCGGCAGCAGTCGGCCGCAGCGCGTGAAGCAATGGGGAGGGACACCAGTTCTCGGCGGTACCAGCTGCGACGGAGCCGGTGGCCCGTACGGCTGCGCGGCGACGCGGGATGCTGTTGAGTCCAACAATCCCGGCACACTCGCCCGGGAGTTCGTCAACGGCGTTGGCATCGCCATGGCCGGCTCGCTGTTCGGCGTGTCGTGCCTGGCCTCCGGCATAGCGCCGTGCCTGACCGCAGTTGGAACAGGTGTGGGGGCGGCCGGGACCGCCGCTAACGAGGCTTTCGGCGGTGACGGAGCAGGCGCTGGAGAAGACGGCGCTCTCGCCAGATGCGCAACCCACAGCTTCCTCCCGGAAACCAAGGTCGAGATGGCCGACGGCTCCGAGAAGGCGATCAAGGCCGTCAAGGCCGGAGACAAGGTGCTCGCGACAGATCCAGCCACCGGCAAGACCAGCGCCCGGGCTGTCGAGAGGCTCATCACCACCAAGGACGACGAGAGCTTCGCGACACTCACCATCAAGTCAGCTGGCAAAACAGCGAAGTTGACGGCAACCGTCACTCATCCGATCTGGGTTGACTCTGCAAAGGCATGGCTCATGGCAGGCAACCTTAAGCCGGGGATGCGCCTGCACACCGCATCAGGCGCGGCCGCCGCAGTTACAGCCATTAGCGTGTGGCACCACGCGCACCAGACCAACGACCTGACCGTCTCCGTGACTCACACGTACTATGTGGTAGCGGGTTCGGCAGATGTGCTCGTACATAATTCGGGCGGCTTCTCATGCGACGTCGCATTCGACGCAAAACAGATCAATAAGAAGTTCAAGCATGCCAGCGACTTTGGAGTCACAGGGAACAACAATAAGATCGGACGGGCCGCCTTTGAATCATCGATGAAGGGCTTCCTGGATGACAGTGGGGTGAGCAAACTCAGCATCAACTACCGAGGTGATCCAGTCACCATTTACCTGCACCCTCAGACGCGTCTGGCAGTCGTCACGAAACTCGACGGCAGCTTCCTGAGCGGTTGGAAGCTTAGCGAGTCTCAACTCTCGAATGTAGTAGATGATGGGTATCTATACTGATGGACACGCGTATTGAACCGTTTCTGATTATTGCATCTGCAATGCTTCAGAGACGAATTAAGGCGCCGGAGTTTGAAACAGTATTCCTTGCGCTTTTCCGTGGGCCTGCTGGTGAGATTCGAGGCGATGCAGGAGACGCAGTCTCGCGGCTCTTCAGTGCGGTCGACTCCTACTGTGCAGATCCGGAACTACGCGACGACCACGATCTTGACGAGCAGTCGCTGCGCCTAGAGGTCGCCAGGTTCATTGAAAGGGTGAAAGAGATCTACGGTCTCTAAGACCGGCCCGCGCCCTTTAGTAGGCGCACCAAGGCGATGCCTGGTGCGCCTGCTTGGCGTTAGCGACGTCCTCGGACCCGCGGCAATCGTGACGCCGACGTCGGCGACGTGGCCGCGGTTGGCCTTCGGCCAGTCCTCTGGCCCTCGCTGGCGATGCAGTTGTGGGCTTCTCGGCTGGGCTGCCTCCGGCCGGGTAGGTCAGGGTGGCTCGCCTGGGCGGGGCGATCTTGAAGTCGGATGACGATATCTACGGGAAAATCTGGTCCGCTTTTGACTTGCCACAATACTTCGGATGGAATTGGTGTGCGTTCAACGCGGGGTGATTCCCATGAGAATGATCTACAGCGAACTCAATGCCGACGACCTGAGGGGGTGTACGATCGCGGACTATCTCATCAGCATCGAAGCGTCATTCCAGGTGGTTGATCGATCCGCAGTTATTTATGCTGAGGATTGTTTTCCCGTCGCGGAGCTCGCGCGTGAACTGGGTAGATGGATCGCTTCGGGTGAAGGCGCCGCTGGTGACTTCTCTTTCGAGTCGCTCTCCTTTGAGGACCCGGGTGCGGTTCAGATTTCCCGTGCCGAACCTGGGTGGCAGGTAGGGTCCATCTTCGAGCCCACAACGACCAGTGCACCGCAATCATGGGCAGAATTGGAGGATAGGGTCGGCGATTTTATTTCCAACGTGAGACGCGATGTGCTTGGACTTGGGATTGATCCGCATTTCATTGGTCCGGGCTGATCTGACTCGAAGGCCTGTGGCCGACCGGCGATCTCTCGAACGCTGGCCTCGCCGTGTTGGATGCCACCGCCCATCTGCGCACCGTGCGCGCCGCGGCCCGAGCGCGCATCCGCGCCCGCCTGGATACGGCCGCAGTCGCATCGGCGGGGGCGCCGCGGCTGGCCCGGTTGGCCCGGCCCTGCAGATCCTGGCGTGGAGCGACCCGCAGGACGGTGCCGGCGAAGCCGAACGGATCGCCGGGGTGGCCCGCCGCGCCGGCCTGCAGTCGCGGCTCCTCAGCGCTGTGCGCGCCCTGCATGGCTGATCATCGGCGTAGGCATGGCGCCATGCCTGTCACTGCACCCTGTGGGCTCGATCACACAAGCGCGATGCGGGAGCCCGCTTGGGCGCGCTTGTCCCAATCCGTGTAGATGTTCGAGCGCATGTGCCCGCGTCATGACTGTGGCGTGGTGGGTGAGATTGCTGTTACGTTCTGTGCCGCGTTCGCCTGGGGAGAGGCAAACGCACGTTCAGATCGTCGCCACTCAGGGAGAACTGACGCCGGGTCACTGCCGTGCCCGCGGGCGCCAGCCCGCCCGGCGGCGGTAGGGATCCGGCCCCCGGCCCGTGGGGCCCTGGACGGTGGTGGGAGGGCGTCGGCCGTGGCCGATGACGATCAGGCAGAGCCAGCGAAACACGGACGGTGGGCGCACCGCGCCGGGGATGCGGAGCTTGGGGATGCCGTGCGCCTGGCTCAGCAGGGGGACGGTGATGCCTTTGACGTCGTCTTCCGCCTGGTGCACCCGTTGCTGGTCGGCTATGTGCGTCCGATGGTCGGTGCGGAGGCGGAGGACGTGATCGGCGAGGTGTGGGTGGAGATCGCCCGCACGCTGCCGCGCTTTTCCGGCAACGGCAGCGACTTTCGCGCGTGGGCGGCCCGGATTGCGCGCAACCGGGCCGTGGACCACCTGCGCCGTCGCATCGCCGCGCCGCCGGTGAGCGAACTGGACACCGAGGCCCTGGCGTTGGCCGGGCGCGCGGATACCGCCGAGCAGGCGATCGAGCGGGCGTCGACCGGTGAGGTCCTTGGGCTCCTGCGGGAACTTCCCCCGGAGCGGGCCCAGGCGGTTATGCTCCGTGCGGTCCTGGGCCTGGACGGGCCGAGCGCCGCACGGATGCTGGGTAAGCGGCCGGGCGCCCTGCGCTCGGCGGTCCACCGCGGCCTGCGCCAACTGGCGCGGCGTCTGGCCGATGACGAGGAACTGGGCCGGGCCGACGGCGAGGGCGGCGTCGGTCTGGGCGGTGGGACCGGGCAAGCGCGGCCGAGCGCCATCGGCCGTACGGGCGGTGAGACGAGTGGGACGTGACGGGACGATGAGCGGCAACCACGACGACGCCGAGGACGGCCTGGACGCCGAGACCCTCGATGCGCTGCTGCACGGCGACGACATCGCCGCGCGCGGCGAGCAGGCGCGCCGCCTCCAGGCATACCTGCGACAGGCCTCCACGCAGGCGGCACCGGACCCGGCCCGCGCGGAGGCCGATCGCCTGGCGGCGCGCGCGGCGTTCGAGCACGCCCGCGACCATGTGTGGACCACGGATTCCGCGACCTCGTCGGACCAGGCCGCGCAGAAACCTTCGCGGTTGCGGCGCTGGTGGCGGGGACTTACCGGCTCGATGGTCGTGATCGGGGCGGTCGGCGGACTCGCCGCCGCAGCCGCCGCCGTGGGCGGGCTTGACCTGACGGGCCACCATCCCCGGCACGCCGTCCACGCCCACCACATGGCCCCTTCGCCGACCGTCTCCGGCAGCGCCCTGGACCTGGACCTCGGCACAGGTGCACCGGCAACGACAGCACCGGATCCGACCACCGTCCTCGCCCCGGGCCAGCGCAGGGGCCAGGAGCTCCCGCACCCCGTCCCGGGGTTGGGCCGCCACGCCGCCCGTCCCGGCCGCCATCTCGGCGCCGAACATCGCTCCGGAACGGGCGCCGCGTGCGGATACGGCCGCACCCGCCGCCACGTGTGCTGACCGATGCGGCGTCAGCAGCGCGGAGCCGGCTTGCTGTAGGTGGTGTTGGAGGGGTTCTTCACGTAGTAGTCGGAGACATAGCGCCCGTCATCCAGCTTGTCCCAGACCGCGGTGGTGCTGATGGTCGTGCCGGCGCGCTGGCAGGTCACCCATGCCAGTGCCCCGTTGGGGGTGGTGCCGAGGATTGAGGACGTAGTGCTCGGTGCGCTGCGCTCCTTCAGCCCGGCCGCGGCGTTGACCTGCCAGGGGTAGCTGCAGTGCGGCAGCGGCGCGCTGTAGGTGGTCGTGGACGGGGTGCTGACCGTGGCATCGGAGACGTAGCTGCCGTCGGCCAGCTTGTCCCAGACCGCGGTGGTGGCGACCTTGGCGCCCGGCGCCTGGCACACCACGCTCAGCGCCGCACCGGGCGCATACGACGTGACCGTGCCGGAGGTGGCGGTGGGCCCGCTGCGGGCCGTGACCGTGGCGCTGCCCGTGACCTTGTAGGCGCCGGCAACGGTGGCCACCGGACCGTCGACCTGGTCGCGGTCGACGGCAAGACTGACGCCGCCGTAGGTCTGGGTGACGTCGCCCTGGTACTGCTTGAGGCGCTGGTGGACGGCCCACTTGGAGTCATCGACGCCGGCCCATCCACTCAAGCTGGTCGTGGCGTCGTAGCGGGCGATCCACAGCGCGTCGGGCCGTGCGTAGGAGGTGGAGGTGTAGGCGTCCGCGAGGTTCTTGGCGCCGTTGCCGAGGTTCATGTAGGCGCCGGCGAGGTAGCCGGCGGCGTGCAACTGCCGGGTATAGGCGGACAGGTAGGTCAGCACCGCGGTGCGGCAGCCGGTGTTGGTCGGGTCGTAGTACTCGATGTCGTTGTACAGCGCGCTGCCGGGCAGCAGCCCCAGCGCCATGGCGGCGGTGATCGCCTCCGTGGCGGCGGCGGTGCCCTGACTGGTCGCGGTGGACGCGGTGAGTGAGATCTTGCTGTCGGTCGGTTTGGCGCCGCAGGGCGGCTGCAGGCCCTTGTGGATGGGGACCAGGCGCCAGCCCAGCTTGCTGACTGCGCCGAC
>NZ_MLCF01000190.1 GCF_001879105.1 Mangrovactinospora gilvigrisea
TTGCCGGTGGAGCTGCCGAGCACCGACTGCAGCTGCTGCTGGGCCTGGCCGGAGAGGCCGAAGACGACCTGCAGCGACTCGCGCAGCTGGTCGCGCATGCCCTGCGGGGCGAACGCGCCGACCGCGAAGAGCAGCGGGACGGAGGCGAGGAAGGTCTGGGCGGCCAGCCGGGTGCCGGCGTCCAGCAGGTTCGCCGAGATCAGACGGCTGGTCAGCTCCGAGATCACCGGGAAGCGCCGCTCGGTGCCGGCGCGCAGCCTGCGCACGCGTTCCGCCCAGGCCGCCATGCCGCCACCACCTCCCGGCCCGC
>NZ_MLCF01000191.1 GCF_001879105.1 Mangrovactinospora gilvigrisea
CTAGATGATTGATGTGCTATCCGGTCTGTTCGGATAGGCGAAGAGTGCCCAGGATCGGTGGTATCACCGCACGCTCGACCACGGAGGTCGTCGTGGACACCGACCTGGACACTCTCCTGATCGCACTGTACGTCGAGTTGACCGACCGCATCCTGCCCTCGCTCCAGACACGGCACGGGCCGGGCCCCGGCCACCCGCCGAAGGTGACCGACGCCGAACTGGCCTGCCTGGCGGTCGCGCAGGTCCTGCTCCGGTTCAACAACGAGCGGCACTGGCTGCGGGCCGCCCCGACCCTGCTCGGCCACCTCTTCCCGCGGCTGCTGTCCCAGAGCGAGTACAACCGCCGGTTGCGGGCGGCCGGGCCGGTGATGGAGGCCGCGCTGCGGTGGCTGGCCGCACACACCCCCTCCACCACCGAACTGCTGCGGCTGATGGACGGCACCCCGGTGCCCTGCGGCGCCTCCCGACAGACCGCGAAACGCTCGGACCTGGCCGGTTGGGCCGGATACGGCATCGACAAGTCCCACCACCGCTTCTACTGGGGCGCCGAGCTGATGCTCCTGTGCGCCCCTGATGGCGCGGTGACCGGGTTCGGCCTGGTCAACCCCAAGCTGGTCAAGGAGCGCGACGCGGTGCGGCTGCTGCTCGCCGAGCCGAAGAACCGCCCCCCGCGGGGCACCGTGGAGGTGTGCGACAAGGGCTTCGCCGGGGCCGGCTTCGAGGCCGAGCTTGCCGAGCTGGGGATCGCCGTGGTGCGGCCGGCCCGCAAGGACGAACCGCACGACGGGCGCTTCCCGTTCTGGCTTCGCCAGCGCATCGAGTCGGTCAACTGGACCCTCAAGGGCCAACTCGGGCTCGCCGCGCACGGGGGGCGTGTCCGATCCGGGCTGTGGGCCCGGGTCGTCCAACGACTCCTCGCGCTCAACGCGGTGATCTGGCACAACTGGAACGCAGGTGTCGACAGGAAGCGCAGCCTGATCACCTACGACCACGTCACGCCCCCGATCGGCACGTAAAAGCGCATCAATCATCTAGC
>NZ_MLCF01000192.1 GCF_001879105.1 Mangrovactinospora gilvigrisea
GGGCAGCCGGGCGGGGGCGGCGAGTTCGGCGGTGTCGTCGACCGGGACGGTCTCCAGGTGCTCCAGGACGGTGGGGCCGGCGTACCAGTCCAGGTGGGCGCTGGCGTCCACGACGTTGTCGCCGTGCAGGGCGGAGATGGGGATGGCGGTGACCTGGGGGATGCCCAGTTCCTTGGCGAGCTCGGTGAAGTCGGCCTCGATGGTGCTGAAGGTCTGCTCGTCCCACGCCACCAGGTCCATCTTGTTGACCGCCAGGACGACGTGGGGGACCCGGAGGAGGGCGGCGATGGCCGCGTGGCGGCGGGTCTGGTCGACGACGCCAGTGCGGGCGTCGACCAGGACGATGGTCAGTTGGGCGGTGGAGGCGCCGGTGACCATGTTGCGGGTGTACTGCACGTGGCCGGGGGTGTCGGCGAGGATGAAGCGGCGCTGGGGGGTGGCGAAGTAGCGGTAGGCGACGTCGATGGTGATGCCCTGTTCGCGTTCGGCGCGCAGGCCGTCGGTGAGCAGGGCGAGGTCGACGCCGTGGTGGCCGCGGGCGGTGGAGGCG
>NZ_MLCF01000193.1 GCF_001879105.1 Mangrovactinospora gilvigrisea
GTCTACACCCTCACCGTCTCCGCCGCGGAGGAGGTCGCCGCGTTCCTGCGGCAGGCCGGGCACCAGGTCGCCTCCTACTCGGGCCGCACCGAGAACGCCGAGCGCGAGGCGGCGGAGGACGATCTGCAGCACAACCGCGTCAAGGCGCTGATCGCCACCTCCGCGCTCGGCATGGGCTTCGACAAGCCCGACCTGGGCTTCGTGGTCCACCTGGGCGCGCCGCAGTCGCCGATCGCCTACTACCAGCAGGTCGGCCGCGCCGGCCGCGGCGTGGAGCGGGCCGAGGTGCTGCTGCTGCCCGGCCGGGAGGACGAGGCGATCTGGCGCTACTTCGCCTCGCTCGCCTTCCCCGCCGAGGACCGGGTGCGCCAGACGCTGGACGCCCTGGAGGCGGAGGGCGGGCGCCCGCTCTCCACGCCGGCGCTGGAGGCGCGCGTCGATCTGCGCCGCACCCGGCTGGAGACGATGCTCAAGGTCCTGGACGTGGACGGCGCGGTGCGCCGGGTCCGCGGCGGGTGGACGTCCACCGGCGAGCCGTGGGTCTACGACGCCGAGCGCTACGAGCGGGTGGCGCGCGAACGCGCGTCCGAGCAGCAGGCGATGCGCGACTACGCGTCGACGGACGCGTGCCGAATGGAGTTCCTGCGCCGGCGGCTGGACGACGAGGCGGCCGTGCCCTGCGGACGCTGCGACAACTGCACCGGCG
>NZ_MLCF01000194.1 GCF_001879105.1 Mangrovactinospora gilvigrisea
CCGCAGCTCTACGAGGCCGCGGCGGTGGACGGGGCCGGCCGGTGGCGGCGGCTGTGGCACGTCACGCTCCCCGGGATCGTCCCGGTGATCATGCTGCTGCTCATCCTCAACCTGGGCTCGCTGCTCTCCGTCGGCTTCGAGCAGATCGTGCTGCAGCGGGACGCGGTCGGCGCGCGCGCCGGCGAGGTCCTCGACACCTGGGTCTACTTCCACGGAGTGCAGGACGGGCAGTGGGGACCCGCCGCCGCGGTCGGCCTCGTCAAGGGCGCCGTCGGCACCGCGCTGATCCTCGGCGCCAACCGGCTCGCCCACCTCTTCGGCCATGAGGGGATCTACCGCAATGACGCGAAGTGACGCCCCGCCGGCCCGTCCGGCGTGGATGGAGCCGCCCAGCGCGCTCGGCCGGGCGGCCAAGGCCGCGATCCTGGTGGTGATCACCGTCGCGGTGCTCTACCCGATGGTGAACGTGCTGGCCACCAGCATCGCCTCGCAGAAGGACATCGCCGGGCACGGCGGCCTGGTGCTCTGGCCCGACCACCCGAGCCTCGCCGCCTACCGCACCATCTTCTCCGGCGGCACGGTCACCCGGGCGCTGCTGGTGAGCGTCGGGGTGGCCGTCGTCGGGACGCTGGCCAGCCTCTCGGTGACCGTGGCACTGGCCTGGGCGCTGAGCCGGCGGCAGCTCACCGGCGGGCGCTACTTCCTGCTGCTGGTGCTCTTCACCATGCTCTTCAGCCCGGGGATCATCCCCAACTTCCTGATGGTGAAGCAGCTCGGACTGCTCAACAGCTACGCCTCGCTGATCGTGCCGACGCTCGTAAGCGCTTTCAACATGGTGGTGCTGCGGTCGTTCTTCATGGGCCTGCCCGAGGAGCTGATCGACAGCGCCCGGGTGGACGGCGCCGGCGAGCTGCGGCTGCTGCTGCGGATCGTGCTGCCGCTCTCCAAGGCGGTCCTCGCGGTGGTCTCGCTCTTCTACGCGGTCGCCTACTGGAACGCCTTCTTCAACGCGCTGCTCTACCTCAACGACCCCTCCAAGTGGCCGCTTCCGCTGATCCTGCGGATGTACGTGCTGCAGGGCCAGTCGCTGGGCTCCGGCAACTCGATCGCCTCCAGCGAGGCCGTCGCCCCCGGCCAGGCCATGCAGATGGCCGTGGTCGTGGTGGCGCTCGTCCCGATCCTGCTCGTCTACCCGTTCCTCCAGCGCTACTTCACCAAGGGCGTCCTCACCGGGGCGATCAAGGGCTGACCGGCCCGGTCGCCGCCGCTGCACTGCCCCGCGCCACCCCGCAC
>NZ_MLCF01000195.1 GCF_001879105.1 Mangrovactinospora gilvigrisea
TCTCCTTCACCCCGGCCGGTGGTGGGGCCGCTCGGCAGGTGAAGGAGGTTTCTCCTTCACCTGTGCACCTTGCTAGATGAGGTCGTCGGGGTGGTTGGTGTAGCGGCGGCCGCTGGGGGAGGTCCAGGTGGTGCCTCCGGTCCGCCGGTTCCACGCCACGGCCCAGCCGGCCTCGTGCTTGACCCGGTGATGATGCCGGCACAGCGGTTGGAGGTTGCAGGCGTCGGTGCAGCCGCCGTCGGCCCAGGCCTGGAGGTGGTCCACATCGCAGCGGCGGGCGGGCATCCGGCAGGCGGGGAAGGTGCAGCGGCGTTCCCGGTAGCGGACGGTGTCGGCCAGCGCGGCGGTCGGCCGGTAGCGCCTGCGGCCGACGTCCACCACCTGGCCGGTGGCCGGGTCGGTGACGATCCGCCGCCAGGTCGCCCCCTTGGCCAGGGCCAGCCTGCGCACGGCGGAGGCGGGGGCGGGGCCGATGCCCGCGATCGATCCGGGCTGGCTGCTTTGGCCGGTGAGCACGTCCAGGGGCACCACCACATCGACGCTGGCCGCAACCCGGGCACTGCCGTCGCGGGTGGTGACCAGATGCACCAGGGCATCCGCGCGGCGTTGGGGCAGGGTGCGGCCGGTGCCGTCGTGCTCCCAGCTGCGGGCCTGGGCGTCCAGGGCGGCGTGCACGGTGGC
>NZ_MLCF01000196.1 GCF_001879105.1 Mangrovactinospora gilvigrisea
CGCCGAGGTGCATCAGGAAGGTGCGGTCCGAGACCTTGCCGAGGGTGACGCCCTCGGTGTTGCGCAGTGCCCTTACGATCTCGTCGGCGTGGCTGGCCGAGGCGGCGGCGACGGTGACGTCGATGCGCAGCCGCTCGTGCCCGGACGCGGTGACGTCGAGTCCGGTGACCGAGCCGCCGGTCTCCTCGACGGCGCTGGTCAGGCGGGAGACGGCGTTGCCGTGCGCCGGGACCTCCAGGCGCGCCGTGATCGAATAGGACACACTCGGCGTCGTTGCCATGAGCGGCCGTCCTCCAAGTTCCTGCGGATGTTGCGGGTGGATCCTGCCGTTGCTGATGCGTCGGGGACGCCATGTGATCGTCCCACTTTCGCGGCGTCCGCCACGATGGCGGCCCTCACAACGTACGCCCGTGCCGGTTTGGCCGGGTCCGACATCTGGCGCCCCGCGCGGGCACTCTTGCCCCGCCCCCCGCGGGTGCTACCGTGGGAAACGGCATCGGCTCGATCCAAGCCCCCGGGCCCAACCATAAGCCGCTACGAGCGGCCACTTGCCGAGAGGCGAGCTCTGGCGGGTCGGTGTCAAAGCTTCAGAAGGGGCGCCCCGTTCACCGGGGCGCCCCTTCTGCGAACAGCGCGCACCGGCTACCGCAGCAGCGCCGGCACCCCGTCCGGGTCCGGCTCGTCCGCCGCCTCCGACAGCACCGACAACCGCTGCGTCGCCCGGGTCAGCGCCACATAGAGCACCCGCAGCCCCGCCTCCGACTCCCCCGCGATCCCGGACGGGTTCACCACCACCACCGCGTCGTACTCCAGCCCCTTCGCCTCCAGGCTCCCCACCGCGACGACCCGGTCCCCCAAC
>NZ_MLCF01000197.1 GCF_001879105.1 Mangrovactinospora gilvigrisea
ACGTGCTCCCCGCGGACGCGGGGATGGTTCCTGTGCGTGCAACTGCGCATTCATGATGCGGTGGCGCTCCCTGCGGACGTGGGGATGGTCCTGCTACGAACGCCGGCGTTCTCTCGCACACGCAGCATCCTCGCGGATACGGGGATGGCCCGGGAGTTGCACTTCGAAAGTACAAGCGAGGATGGCCATTCACCAGTGGCGGTGAGCTCGGTCGCCGAGTAGTCGCGCAGATCGTGCAGCCGGGTGCTGGCCATGCCGAGCGAGCGGGCGAGGCGGCCGTACCGTTGGGAAACGCTGTTCTTCTTCAGCGGCTCCGAGCCGTCCGGTTCGAGCTAGAACACGAAGGCGTCCGGGCCGAGTTGGGTGTCGAGCCTGCGGCACCGGTCCGAGAAGCGGTCGTGGTGGAGCCGGAGCAGATCGGCGGTGATGTCGTCGAAGGCGATGCGCCGCAGCCGACGGCTCTTGGTCTTCTTGAGCCGGTTGCGGGCGGTCGTGGCCTTGCGGAGCGTGATTACCTTGGCGTCGAGGTCGAGGTCGCGCTGGCGCAGCCCTCACGACAGCCGGTGACGGCGACCAGGAACAGCAGGGTTCCCCAATCGAGGTCGAGGCGCCAGGACTTGTTGAGGCCGCGGCGAACTCGGCGGTCGACGGCGGGGTGGGCTCGGGGACGTCGTCCTCGGGTGCGTCGACGCGATCGAGGGCCGGCTTCAGGATGTAGTGGAGCTTGCGGATGTATCCGCTGGACAGCGGCGCGCAGTGGTGGACCGCCCCAGTCTCCGGGTCGATCCGCCCTTCGCGCCGGCCGCCGCACATCTCCCGGCACCGCCGGAGCGGGGCTTAGTACAACTCGACGGCCTCCGGCTCGAGTCGGTGCGCCTTGACGGACCCGAAGGTGGGCTTGAGGTAGCAGCGGATCGCGATCCCGTTGCGGTCGCGGGTGCTCTCCTCGACCTCGTTGACCTCCAGCCGGCGATCGAGGACCTCCCCGACGGTGGCGCTGGACTTGGTGTGGCGCTGCTCGTCGATCAAGCCGCGACCGTGAGGGTGGATGCTGCCGCACTGTCCTCGTCTGGGCATGGAAATGACGGTACTGATGACCACGACAAACCAGCCGGCCCCCGCTGATCAAGGGACCGGCTGGTTGGACCCGGTGGGCACGGACGGTTTCGAACCGCCGACATCTGCCTTGTAAGGGCAGCGCTCTACCCCTGAGCTACGTGCCCGGACGGGTGCGAGTGTAGTCGACGAACGTCGCGGGGCGCGCTCACTCGGTCGGGGGGTTGGCGGG
>NZ_MLCF01000198.1 GCF_001879105.1 Mangrovactinospora gilvigrisea
GCGGATTCCTCGCTCCGCTCCGAATCCTTGAGCTGGCTAGAAGAGGGCCGGTGGCTGAATCGCGGCCATATGCCGTACAGGGGCTGGGATTCAAGTGGGCTCCCCCTCAGTTGCATTCCGCCTCACTCCGGGAATCCTGTGGGCGCTCCGCGCCGAAAAGCACTCGCGGGTGAATGCGTCCCGTGCGGCCGCAACTCGCGAACAGACATTCACGCTGACATGGTGTCAGCTTTGCCAGGACGGGATTGCATCACACTCGAAGTACTGTGTGAACTCTGGGATCCCGGGGCGCCTCCTACTCTGACATGCTCATGTCGTATCGAACTGCCGGTCGCCGAAGTCCGCC
>NZ_MLCF01000199.1 GCF_001879105.1 Mangrovactinospora gilvigrisea
ACCAACATCGATGAGCCCGGGAGGACCTCGTGCCCGCTTCCACCCCGCCCGCCGCGCCCGACCCCGAATCCGCGCCCGACGCGGACCAAGGGGTGCTTGAACCCGAGGCTGCTCCTGCCGAGGACGGTCCCATGGACTTCCAGGACGTGAAGGACCTGGAGGCCTACGTCAACCAGCTCGCATCCTCCCTCAGCCAGCACGGCCAGCTCCTCGACGCCCTGGCCAACGAGGAGCAGGATCACAGCCCCGGCGATGCCACCGGCAGCGGCCCGGTGGACTCGGCTGGCGCTGATCAGGATCCGTCTGCGGGTGGACCGGGCGCACTGTCGATCATGGCCATGAAGGGCGAGGCCTACCAGCAGGAACTTGCGGCTCTCGCCCGATGGGTCGACGGACTCCTGCTCCCCGTCTACGGCCGCGA
>NZ_MLCF01000002.1 GCF_001879105.1 Mangrovactinospora gilvigrisea
ACCGCGCACGCCGCTACGCGGCGTAGCCGTGGCGCGCTAACGCGCGCCGGGATGCCGCCCCCTCCGGGGGCGACGCGTCTTCCTCCGGCGCTCCGCGCCTACGGAAGACGCGCCTGGCTGGCTACAAGCCGGCCAGGATGGTCGCTAACTAGACGGTCACAGGCCAGCCTTGAGCAATGCTCAGGAAAACGAGCCGCCGGTCCGCCTCCAAGACACTGGCCATGCAGCGGATCCCGGCATCGGCCGACGCTCCGCGCCGACCTCGAACCGAACTGCTCTCAGTAACACAATGCTCCGTTACCGGCGCCCGCGTAAGGCGAAAATTGGTTCAACCAGTGATCATGAAAACCTGGCGATGTGTCAACCCGAGAATCGGCCCCGCCCGCGTTTCCTCCCTCGCCGGCACCCCGGCCCGCCGACCACCGCGAGCGGCAAGCCCACACCGCCGGCCATCCCACTACCCCTCCCCGCCCGAAACCGAGAAACGGACCACCCACCCACCACCCCGCGCACCACCGCGACGCAGAAACAACCAACCCCCTGACGCCGAACCGATCATCCAGCACAAGCCGGGCGGATCGCACACGCTCAGGAGCGTGCATCAACCCGCCCCGCCCAGCGTGACCCGGAAAACACCCACCACCACGACACCGCCCCACCCCCGACCACTTCGGCCAGGCCCTATCCACCAACCCGCCACGCCACTACTTGAGGCGGTTGATGCACCGCTCGACGGTGGCGGCACCCCAATGCCGCGAGTCTGACGCCACCCCAACCACCAACCCTCACCACAGGCAGGGGCCTCGCCCAGCGATTGGCCAGCCTTACGTAATCGTGTTTGATTAGTGTGCCGTTCTGGACAGAGCAACATCGGGATCGGAGACTGTGGACATGGCGTCCTCCCCGCACGAGGCATCAGCATCGGCTCTGGGGTATCTCTTCCAGGCGCAGCTTGCCCTGCTTGAATTGCTGCGCGGGCGAGAGGAACGGCCAGACGGGTCGATCAGTCTGGAGCTCCACGACGATGTGGCGTGGGAGAAGGACGGGCAGCCTGTCGAACTCCTGCAGGTTAAGCACCATATCCGCAGTGTTCGCACGCTAGGTGACAAGGACGACGACGTGTGGAGGACCATCCAGTCGTGGATGGACACCCACACCCCCGGTGATGAGTACGGTCCGATGCTGACCCTGGTCACCACCCAAAATGCCCGGCCGGGCAGCGCCATGGCAGCACTCAAAGGTCCCGTCACCTCGCCGGCTGAGGCTCTGGCCCTGCTGAACGCGGCAGCACGGGAGTCAACAAACAAGGACACGAGAGCCGCCCGACGGGCGTTTTTAGGGATTCCGGCGACCCAGCGGGCCGTCTTCGTGAAACGGATGAGAGTCATCGACGGTGCCTCGTCCATCGACGATCTCGACGAGCAGGTCCGGATCAAGCTCAGGGCCGCGCTCCCGGACGGGCACGCTGACTCGTTCATGCGGCAGCTTTGGGCTTGGTGGTACGAGCAGACCGTGGACATGCTGCAGAAGAGGCACACCAGTGTTTCTGTCACCCGGCTCATGCAGCGCATCAGCCGTATCCGGGACGACTACACCTCTGACCGGCTACCTACGCTGGTCGAGCGTGAGGACTTCTCTGCGGAGGCTGAAACTGAGCTGGCGGACTCCTGTTTCGTCCATCAGTTGCGATGGGTCGGTGCCCATCGGCAGCTGAACAAGGCGATGGTGGACTACTACCGTGCCTACACCCAAACCGTGGCATGGATCGAGGACGACTTGGTCGATCTCGACGATCTGGCACGGTTCGAGGGAAACCTGGCCGATGAATGGCAGCGGGAGTTCGACTGGATGCTGGACGAGCTGGGGGATGGTGCCACCGACCGGGAGCAGGAGCAGGCGGGCAAAGCTCTTCTTCGCAAGACCCTGGACCAGACACGCTATCGGATCCGTGAGGCATACGACGAAGCGTTCTTCTCCCGGGGCAAGCACCATGAGCTAGCCGACCGCGGCCGAGTCGGTTGGCATCCCGATTTCGAGGCGCGGGTAAAGAGCCTGATCAGAGCCGCACATGGCTAGTTGGACGCAGCGGCCCCAGGCCAGCGCCGCTTTCCTCAACCCAGCGCTCGTGGCTGTGGTCGAAGCCACCGCAGCACGGGACTTCGAACGCGAGTCCTCCGGCAGGCTCATGCCCTGGCCCATGGCTTTCCTGGTGGCTCCGATGGTTCTGCACAGACCCACACGACAGGCGCTACCCAGCTCGACACGGACTCACCTGCCGAACTGGATAGCCGACCATCCCGCACTCGTCGCCGGCATCGCCGCCCGTAGCGCCTCGCTGATCCCCGCCGTACGTGAAGGCCTGCGCTTCGGCCTTCGCCACCAGATGCTCGCCGTGGAGCAGGGCCACCTCAAAGGTACCGTGGCGAACTCCCGGAGCAGTGGCGAGCTGGCGCAGTTGATCAAGGCGGCTTCTCTCATTGGCCGTTGGACTGCACGCTCCGACAACCCTTCCACCGTATTTTCGCTGTTGGGCGTGAGACCCTAAGCGGGTGCAGATCCGGTCGGTCATCCTCTACAGCAAGAGCGGCGAGAAGCGCGTCCTGGACTTCCGGCTTGGCGAGCTCAACATCGTCACTGGAACTTCGCAGACGGGCAAGAGTGCGCTGCTCGACATCGTCGATTTCTGCCTCGGCAGAGACGAAGCGACGCTCCCGATCAGCCCGATCTTTAACACAGTCGCCTGGTATGCCGTCATCTTGCAGCTGCCCGGCACCCGCATTCTCGCGGCGCGTCCCGCTCCCGCGCCCGGCGCGCGGTCTGTCTCCACCGCTATGCTCGAGGTCGGGGCAGACCTCGGTATCCCCGGATTGTCCGATATGCGCACCAACATCGACTCGACACAGCTACGCCAGCAGCTCGGCCGTCGGATCGGCATCGGTGATGCACGCAGTGAGCCGCCCGCTGGAAGCCTGGCATCCCCGCTCAGCGCCAACCTCGGTCATGCCGTCCTGCTCTGCCTTCAAAACCAGGACGAAGTTGCCTCCAAGCGCGTCCTGTTCCACAGACAAAACGAGCGCGGCATCCTTGAAAGCCTCAAGGCCACTCTCCCCTACTTCCTTGGCGCGGTCCCTGAGGACCAGGCATCTCTTCAACAGCAGCTCACCCAAGCCAAAAGAGCCCTGCGCAGAGCCGAGAACGATCTCAAAGCCCTGCAAGAGACCGCCGAAGGGTCGGACTCCCGCCTGCAGTCCCTTCTCAGCGAAGCCCGCGTCCACGGGTTGATCACGGAGGACGGCATTGACACCTCCAACAGGACCGCGGTCATCGAGGCTCTCCAGCAGGCCTCCTCCTTCCAACCCACCAGACCTGACGGTGACGAGGAGCAACGCCGCCAGGAGCTGATCCTCAGCCAGGAAGCAACTACCCTGCGCCGGCAACTGCGCTCTCTCTCGGAAGAGCGCCAGCTCCTCAGCGACCTGGAGGCCCAGGCCACCGGCTACAGAGGCGCTGTCACCCGCGGCATCTCCCGCTTGTCAGCGCTCAGCCTCGTACCCGACACCGCGTCGCCCCATAACAGCTGCCCCCTGTGCGGGAACGAGTTGGCCGAGCCCGATCCGACGGTCGCCGCCATGCACAGCACCCTCACCGATCTTCAAGGCCAGCTCGACAGTGTGCAGGCGGTACAACCACGCCGCGAGCAGGCTCTCCGCGACGTCGAGGAACGCGCCGCAGAGCTGCGCGAACAACTCCGCGGAATCGAAGGAGCCCTCAGTGTCATCGCTGAGGAACGTACCCGGGAGGCAGGACTGCTGGGGCAGGCGGAAGCCCAGGCCTTCACTCGCGGTCGAATCAGCGCTTACCTGGGCCAGATCAGCACCACGGCCGACAGCAGTGCCGTTCAACACCTCGAATCTGATATCGCCGTCTACCGGCAGCTCGTCCGCGACCACGAAGAACAACTCGACGCCGAAGCCATCGAGGAAAAGCTAACCCACAGTATCGGCTATCTCAGCGGCAAGATGACCGATCACGCCCGCGCCCTCAAACTCGAGCATGGGGACGGCCTGGTCCGCCTGAACCCAAAAAAGCTCACCGTCGTCACCGACACTCCAGCCGGGATCACCGAACTCCTGCGCATCGGCAGCGCGAAGAACCACGTCGGCTACCACCTTGCCGCGCACCTGGCCCTCCATCAGTACTTCGCCGCGAACCATCGCCCCGTCCCGCGCTTCCTCATGCTCGACCAGCCGACCCAGCCCTACTACCCCTCCGACATGGCGAAGCGAGGCGGTCGCCTCGAAGACCTGGCCGACGACGAGGACCGCGTGGCCGTGACCCGCCTCTTCCGGCTCATGCATCAAGTCGTCGCCGAGCTCTCCCCCGAGTTCCAGATGATCGTCAGCGACCACGCTGACCTCCCCCACGACTGGTACCAAGCAGCCGTTCGCTACAACTGGCGCAACGGAGAAAAACTCATCCCCACCAGCTGGCTTCCCGAGGAGGACAACAACACTCCATAGGCCAGCACCTACTAATGGCCAGCGAAACTGCGCACCAGCACCAAGCTGCACCACTGGCCGAACTACCCGAGCAATGTCCTGGCAGGGCTGCCCCTAACTGCGCAGGATAACTGACTCAACAACGCGCTCTACAGGGCCGATCAGCCTGAACAGTCACAGCTCATAGACATACCGCCTGCTCGGATCTACTGAGCGCCGACACGAGGGCCCTCGGCGCCTTCGACAAGTGCCTGGCCGCGCTGCGGCAGTACACCGCCCGCTTCGGCCACTCCCGAGTACCTCTCCAACATGTCGAAGGCGGCCATCAGCTGGTGGTCTGGGTCTCCAACGTCAAAGTCCTCGACGCGAAGCTGACCGACGGTCAGCGCGCCGCGCTCGCCAAGGCCGAGCTGGAGTTGCCGTGAGCCATCGATGGGATCGAGGGCTCGGTCTGCCCGGGAGACACCTCGTCGAGCCCGGCGAGGTAGCGGGCACGCTGCGCGGCGCCGGCGGTGTAGCCCTTGGCGCCGCCCTTGAACGCGATGACCTCCAGGGCCGGCACGACGTCGTAGCCCAGCGGCGCGAGCCCGTGGTGCTGCCAGTCGATGACGCCCGCCGGGAACGTGTTGGGCAGTCCGTAGTCGAAGTGCGCCCACACCAGCGGCACGTCCTCAAGCCGCCGCAGCGCGCGGCCCGTCAGGTCCCGCACGCGCGGGGTCTTAAGGTCGGGGTTTTCCGTGAACACGTGGCCGGTGAACCCGGCCGTGTCGAACCACGCGCGCAGTGCGTCGGGCGGCGCCGCCTGCGGATGGGCGGCCTGGGCCGCAAGGAGCCGACCCGCGACCGCCACCGCCTCCTCGACCACCGCCCCGGGAAGTTGCTCCTTGCGGCCGCCGGTCGCGGCCAGCGCCGCGTCGTGCAACGAGGCGGCGCCCAGCGACTCCTCCACGAAGTACGCCCGCCCCTCACCGTCGATTCCGGCGTCGGCGACGTGCGGCACCGGGTAGCCGAGCTGCTCAAGACGCTGCTGGAAGTCGGCCTCCACGCGCAGCTCGGCGCCGCCGGTGCGCTTGAACCGGCGCCCGTCGGGCGAGCGCCACACCGCGCCGCCGACAGCAGCGGTCCGGTCCTTCACAAACTCCCAGGGCTCCTCCACGAGAGTCCCCTCCGTTCCTGACACACGATGATTCGGGCGCGTACCGTGCGGGGCCCCGACCCGGCTCTAGGAAACGACGCGCCGTGCGGCGGCCAGGTGGGGCCGGACGCTGTCGATGAACGCGACCCCCTCGAACCACACCCGGTTGCGCCTGCCGTACTCCCAGATCACCAGCCAGTCGGCCAGCGCATACAGCTCGAGCCGCTCGGCCGCACCGGCACGCAGCCCGCCTCGAGCGCCGACGTACTCGCTCAGGAACGCCCGACGTTCTTCCTCGGTCTCCACAATGCGAAGCATCCGGACCAGGTCCTCGTCCGGATCGGCGATATAGGCCTCGAACAGGTCGAACACGCCCGACGGCTCCCAGGAGTCGCCGTTCTTGGTGAAGTTGAGGTTGCCGGGCTTGAAGTCGTGGTGGACCAGCACCGGCCGGAAGGGTTCGCGCAGCGCCGCACGGTTTTGCTCCAGGACGCCGTCGATGAACCGCTCGTCCTCCACCGTCAGCGCGCCCACGGCGCGGCACTGGCCGCGGACCGCCTCCAGACGCGCCAGCCACCACGCCTCGGGGTCCTTCACCGGCACAAAGTCATCGATCGTGTCGTCGTAGGCGCCGGGCGTCGCCCAGCCCGCCTCGTGCAGCATTGCCAGCGCCCTCCCGCAGGAACCAGCCAGCCCCACACGCTGCTTCTCGCCTGCGGCCGACCACAGATCCTGGCCGGACCTGCCGGGCAGCATCGGCATGACCGCGTAGCTCCAGCCGAACACCGCGGTGTCCTCGCTGACCCGGTAGGGCCACGGCGCCGGCAGCGACGAGCGCTCATGGATCAGGGACGCGACCCGCCGCTCCTTGGCCAGTTGCGCCGGGCCGTGGGGACGGCCGCGCAGCACAAACCGGCCCCGGGTGGTTTCCAGCATCAGGTTCTGACCGAACAGGCCGCCCGCAAGGGGGCACGCGTCGGTGACCCGGCCGAGATCGAACCGCTCGGCAACCGCCTGCAGTTGCGCGGGCTCGATCACACCGAGCCGCTCGGAGTACTTCACCGATTCCAAAGGACTCACCCGCGGAGGCTAGATTCCGACGTCCGCGAACGCGAACCGGTTTTCCGCATCACCACCAGTACGGGGCACGGCCATGCCGTCTGCCGGTGCCGGTCTTGCGACGGCATCTGCACGGCCGCCGACAACTGCGGCCCTATTCGGTGACCGCCGTGTGGACGAAGCGGCGCAGATGGCCGCGCACGGTCTCGGGCTGCTCCAGCCAGGGCTCATGCCCGGCGTCCTCGATCCGGGTCAGCGGCACCCGCCAGCGGGCCGCGAGCTCCTCCAGGCAGGCGATCGGCCGCGGGTCGCAGACACCGCTGAGGATCTCGGTCTTGGCCGGCAGACAGGCGCGGATCTCGTCGAGGTGATCGTCCAGCAGGTCGGCGTGGCCTTCTTTGCCGAGTTCGGCGTTCATGGGCCGGTTGGCGCGGCGCGTCGCGGCGCTCTGGGCGGCCCATTCCCAGCCGCGTTCGAGGTCGGCGTGGTCGGTGAACCATGACAGCGTGAGGAGCTCGGTCTCCTGCTCCTCGGTGCGTTCCGGCAGCTTTTGCAGGGTGCGGAGGCGCTCCTGCTGGACCGCGGTCATGCGGCGGTCGCGCTCGGCCTGGTAGCCGGCGCGCCAGTCGCCGACGTTCGGGCCGCACAGCAGCAGCAGCGCGGCGACCCGGTCGGGGTGGGCCAGCACGAAGCGGCTGGCCAGACTGGCGCCATAGGAGTGGCCGATCAGCACGGCCCGCTCGGCGCCCCACTGGTCCAGCAGCTCGACCAGGTCGGCGATGTGCAGGGCGAAGGTGTGCCGGCCCTCCCAGGGAGAGCCCCCGGTGCCCCTTTGGTCGTAGCGGTAGACCGGCGCCAGGCCTTCCACGAGCGGGGCGACGTCGCGCAGCCCGTCCGCCAAGCCCGGGCCGCCGTGCAGCAGCACCACCGGCGGTGCCTCGACGGTCCCCTCCAGCCGGGTCCAGGAAATCGTCGCCCCGTCGGTCATCGGAGCGCGGCCGGATGTCGTCGTCGAAGTCACCGCCGGAACCTACCCGGCCATCTGACGAGCCGCCACGCCCTTTCCACCCGGCCCGAGGTAGATGGCCATGGCCCCATGGGGATCCCGAACATCGAGGAGGTCCAGAACCACGGCCGGATCGTGCATCGGCGATCACCCGGCGCCGACCCCAGAGGCAGTAGTCACCCGCAGTTCAAGCGGCTTCTCCCCCACGGCCGGACGCTCACGACAGGGCACCCGTGATCCGCTGGGCGGTGCGGACGACGTCGGCCTCCTCGGGTGTCCCCAGCGCCCACGAGAGGTTGCGGCACGTCTGGTAGAGCCGGTAGGCGTCCCGCAGCGGCGCAGGCGCCAGGCGGTCCAGCTCGGCCCGGACGGACGGGAGTGCATGGCGGACCGAACGCCCCCACAGCTCCAGGTCCCACTCCAGCGTCACCAGGTCCAGGGCGGCGCCGCCGGCGGTGACGCCCTCCCAGTCGACGACACCCAGCAGCCGCCCGTCTTGGACGAGGACGTTGCCGGGGCTGAAGTCGCCGTGGATCAGGTCGTCGAAGGCGCGCGGCTCGGCAGGCAGAGTCTCGAAGGCGGCGCGGGCGCGGGCAAGGACGGACGCGGCATACCGGTGCCGCGTCAACACCGGCGGCTCCACCTTGCGGCCACCTGTGTGCAGGTCGTCGGCGAAGGAGCGGAGCCAGCCGGTGGCGCGCTCGGTGGCCGCGCCGCGGCCTGCGCGGGAGAGGTCGAGCATGGTGTGCAGCGCGGCTTCGGTGATCTGCGACGGATGCTCCCCGTCGAGGAACTCCTCGCGGGCCAGGACGAGTCCGCCAAACTCCTCCACGGCCAGGATCCGCGGAAGGGGCCAGCCCAGTTCGCGCAGCCGCCGCGCGCGATCCGCGGCGCCCTGCAGCTCGGCGAGCGACCGCTGCTGGACGGGGTACCACTTCAGGACGCTGAAGGCCCCCTCGCGGTCGCGCAGTCGCAGCACATTGGTGCCGCCCTGCTCGAAGGTGACGACCTCGACGATCTGCGGCGTGATTTCGTCGAGGTAGCGCTGCACGACGGAGTGCGGGTGCGTCGGCCGGGCATCCGTACAGGCCTGGGCCGCGACGGGGGTGCGGGGCGCGGCCGGCGAGGGGCGGCCGTCCTGATCGCGTCGGACAAACGGCGGCTCGATCCGATCCTCAGTCAGGGCACGGTAGGCGGTGGGGCGTCGGAAGGCGTTGCCCCAGGTCTCGCGGCGGCGGTAGTCGCGCAGCGCGGCCAGGTCCAGCTCCGCCACGACGATGCCCGGCTGCTCCCCGGCCTCGACCAGGCGCATGTCGCGGGAGCCGGCGTCGCCGAAGGCCATGCCGTCGAAGACGACCGAATGCCCGAAGCCGGGACCGGGGTAGTTGGCCATCGCCACGGCCGTCATGTTCTCGAACGCCCGGGCGCGCAGCTGGGCGAGCCGGTTGATCTCCATGTCGCAGGCGTTCGGCACCAGGATCAGCTCGGCGCCGCCGAGCATCAGCGCCCGGGCGCTTTCGGGGAACTCGCGGTCGTAGCAGATCATCGCCCCCACCCGGACCTCGCCCACGGCTGTGTCGAGCGTGGCCGTCCCGAACTCCTCGCCGGGCGTCAGCAGCGCCTCAGGCAGGCCGAAGGCGCAGGTGTGGACCTTGGCCTGATGGAGCACGATCCGGCCGCGGCGATCGATCAGCGCGAGCGTGTTGCGCGGCGGGCCGTCCCAGGCCTCCAGGTAGGTCAGGGCGATCGCCATCTCCAGCTGTTCGGCCAGCGCGCAGAAGTGCTGGACGAACGGCGAGTCCTGGCCGACCGGCTGACCGCGCCAGACCTGTTCGGGCCCGGGCACCGGCGGCAGCCGGTCGACGCCCTCCCACCGCTGCGGGTGGCGGAACAGATCCTCGTGCAGGCCGTCGGGAACGGCGGACGCGTAGCCGTTGCTCCACAGCTCGGGGAAGAGCGCGAGGTCGGCGCCGAGCGCGCGGGCCCGGCGGCAGGCATCCTCGCCGGCGGCGAGGTTGGCCTCCAGATCGGCCTGTGCCGGGGCCAGTTGCAACAGGGCCAGGGACAGCGGGCGCACGAAAAACTCCTTCACAAGGTGGCTTGCGCAGAACGGGATCGCGTCAGCTCAGCCGGTGAAGGAGGTCCGCGGGGCCAAAGGGAAGGGCGTCAAAGCATGCGATCACGCTACCCGCAACCACGCCGCCCGCACCAGGGCCTTGAGCGAGCCCAGGTAGTCGCCGACAGGGGTTATCCGCAGCATGCGCGGCGGCCTGCTCTGGCAGCGTCCGCATGTCGGCATCCCGCCCGCGCGACTATGCCGTGGTATCGGGTGGGTCGCCTCGGATCTTGGCTAGGTTGATCCGATGACCGAGACCCTGCCGCCCGGCCACATCCCCATGGGGGACGACGACGAGATCGACGCCCGCCGCGAGGCCGCGGACGCCGACGTGCGCTTGACCCGCTCGGCGCGCCGTTCCCCGGCGTTCCCGGACGCGCGGCGGATCACCGTGGCAAGCAGGCGAAGGCGCCGCCCAGTTGTCGCCATCGCGGTGGGCCTTCTCCTCACGGCGACCGCGTGCGCCAACCACGGCGTCGACGCAACCCTCGCCGTGCCCGGGTTGGTCGGCACCTGGACCGACTCCGACGGCGGACGCATCGTGTTCCGCAAGGACCGCACCTTCACCGCCGGCAACCTCAAACTGGCGCAACGGTCCCCGGGGATGGAGACCTGCACGAACCAGGAGCAGGACGGACAGTGGCAGTTCTTCCTGGAGAGCGCCGACGGAGAGTACGCATATGGCGATCCGTCCGCCGCCGAGGGAATCTCCGTGGGGATCACCTTTGGCGACGCACGTTCAGTGGGCGCATGCTCGATCAACCTCGACGTACGCAAACGCGACGGTCGAACCGAACTGTGCAGCTCGGCCTTCGGTGACACCTGCTCGCTGAACCAGTACTTCAACAAGAGCGGACCGTGACGCGGCCGATCCCGGGCGCCCCCCACAGGGCAGACGCCGCCGCTCCGGCCGCCGCCCGGCATACACACTCACCTATCCCGCGAGTGGCGACGTTGCTAGCGTGCCGCGGTGATGGCAGACGAGGCGCAGCGGCTGCCTGCAGGCCTCCGCCCGGCTGTCCTCGAGCGGCTGCCCGCCGCCGACCTCGCGCAGGCGTGTCTGATCGGCGAGGGGATCGCCACCCGGGCCTACCAGATCAACGACCCCTCCGGACCGTGGGTCGCGCGCGTCGCCCGCGACTTCCCCCACCCCTGGCGGCGGCGCGGCGGGCGCTCCTGGGAGGTGCCGCTCCTGCACGCGCTGGCCGCCCGCGGACTGCCGGTGCCGCGCGATCCGTTCGCCATCGCCGGCGCCGGCGGACTGCCGGTCGCGATCGTGGAGCGCCGGGTGGCCGGCCGGCCGCCGGCATCACCTCCACACGGCGAGCAGCACAACCGGCTGGCCCGGCAGCTCGCCGAGTTCCTCACCGGCCTCCACCATCTCCCGGTCCGCGACGCCCGATCCCATGCAATGACCAGTGCACCGGTCGCGGCGGACGCCCGGCAGCACCTCGCGACCGTCTGGGACCTGCTCACCGAACCGGCGCGCGGCTGGCTCGATGAGGAGATCAGCAGCCTCGAAGGCCAGGAGGTGCCGCAGGCGGTCGTCCATCGCGACGTCAGGGCCGAGCACCTGTACCTCGACGCCCGCGGCGATCTGGTCGGTGTGATCGACTTCGGGGACGCCACCCTTGATGACCCCGCCCTGGACTTCGCCAAGATCGCCGGGGACTTCGGGCAGTCCTTCCTCGACCTCCTCCTGAGCCACTACCGCGGGCCCGCCGGCCCGGGTGTGCGCGCCCGGGCACGGCGGTATCGCCGCCTCGAGCTGCTGTGGGAAGCAGCCGACGACGCCTGGGGCGAGGGTCCGACGGTTATCCGCCGCCTTGAGTCCCTCGCCGCGGCAGCAGCACCAACCGGGGATGCCGGCGACGCGGTGTAGACGCCGCCCTCAGATGACGGGGCATCTCCGGGTCAGCCCCCTGGCCCGCAGCCCGGGTCGCGATAATGGAGCTTCCGCCCGCATTCCGTCGACGCCCAGCACCACCGGGAGCACCACATGAGCGGCCCGCGCCTTCGTCTGCATCCGCATCAGCCGGCCGCTGTCGATGCGATCGTGCGCGGCCTGGAACTCCCCGCCGACGGCCGAGTGCCGGAGGAGGGCGTGCGGGGGCAGTTGGTCTCGGCCACCGGCACCGGCAAGACCATCACCGCAGCGGTCGCCGCCCACCGCCTGGTCCCCCGCGGCATGGTCGCCATCATCGTCCCCACCCTGGACCTGATCGCCCAAACCGTCACGCAGTAGCGCACCAAGAATTAACTAACGACGTATATTCGCGCGCAGTTTGGCATACGGAAGGATAGCGTCTCCGAACACGCGCGAGTCTACCCTCAAAGCATTCCACGGATAGACCGAATTTGGAATGCGTACGGGGAAGCACATAAGGTCGCGATCTTCCATGAATGCGAGAACGTAGCACTTGACTCTCCGCCCCGCGCCAGCCTCGCTTTCGGCGGTAGCGATGAACAAACCATTTGCTTCGGCAGCTTTCTGCAAAATATCGACGATGTTCCCATGTTTCGGGAAATGCTTGACTAGATACCTCTGAGCGTAGGACCACGGCACCTTTCGCACGTCGGACGAATATCGACGCAATTTCTCGACGTCGGGCATGCGCGGACGCCTGACTGCTATTCGAACGCCTACGGCAGTCGCGGTCGCCAGGCCGGCCGCCAGAGCCCGATCGCCCGCCATGTAAGCACCTGCAATCGCGGACGCGGACGTCGCGATGACGGCCGCGAACTGCCATCGGACCTTCAAAAGAATCCTCTCAACCAGGTGCTTGTAGCGGCGCAGTGTCGCGCCCGAGTCGTTCACCCGCGAAGCCGACATTTATTTCTCAATAGCCCTCCCCAAGGCATTCAGGGTATCATCTAGACCCACCTCGACAGGCTTTCTGAAGATCGGAATGTTCGCAGCCCTTCCTACTCCGACAGTCGCACCGCCGATGATTCCACCACCCACTCCGTTGAGCGTAAAAGAGCTCCAACTCCACCGACTCTTCGTAAGCAGAGTGGAGGCCGTATAGGTGGCGAGCGCCCCCGCGACACCCAAGGCTACTCCGCATACGATGCTTGCCGCACACACCCCCGAGGCTATAACGAATACACCTCCTGCGGCTATTGAAGCGATTTCTCGCCAGTGGTTAGAAAATTCTTTGCTGACCGAATGAACTATCGACGAGAAAAAGGAGCGGTGAGGCTTCGGTGAGGGGCGGTTATAGGAAGCAGCAGAATACCGTATGTGAACCGTGTGACTGGGACGGTGGTAGAGCCAGTTGTAGAACGCGCGAGTCTGTGTGCGGTAGTAGGACGAGCGGAGGTAGCTGTTGTAGGAGCGGCGTTCCTGCTGCTCATACACCCGGCCCTTGTGGGTGACGCGGCCGTGGCCGTCGGTGTAGCCGCGGACGTGATCGGAGTCCTCGCAGGCGTGGGCGTTGCCGCAGGCATGGCCTCCGAAGGGGTCGGCGTAGCTGTCTCCTGTGGGGTCGGATTGGTTGATGGGGTCGTTGCCGGCGTAGTCGTAGCCGGCGAGTTGGTTGGGGTCGTTGGCCTCCAGGACGGGGTCGGCGGACAGGAAGCGTCCGGTGTCCGGATCGTATTCGCGGTCGCCGAGGTTCTCCAGGCCCGTGGTGGCGTCGGGGGTGCCGCCGACGTAGCCCTTGTCGCCGGGCCAGGTGGCGGAGGCGTCTTGGCCGCGGGTTTGGCCGAAGGGCGTGTACTGGCGGCGGGTGACCGCGAAGGTCTGGTAGTCGATCGCCAGGAGGTCGGTGTTCTGGTGGTCGGGGATCAGGTACTGGACGTCGCCGTTGCTGGAGCGTTCGGCGATGGGCTGGTCGTCGCCGGACAGGGTGTAGTAGCGGGTGCCGGTGACGGTCTGGTTGGTGAGGTCTTCGACGATCTGCTCATCGCCCACGAAGAGGGTGGCCTGGCCGGGGTCGGTGCGCAGGGCGAGGTTGCCGTCGGCGTCGTAGAGGTAGCTGGTGGTGCCGCCGGTTGCGCTGTCGGAGAGGGAGGCGAGTTGGCCTTGGCTGTCCCAGGTCAGATTCTGGGTGCCGCTGCTGGTGGTGATGCCGGTGGTGTTGCCGGAGGCGTCGTAGGCGTAGGAGGCGGTGTGGGCGGCGGCGTTGGCGCCGGTGGCGGTGGTCTTGGTGAGGGTGTGGGCCTGGTCGCCGGCGGTTCCTTGGGTGGGGTAGGTGTAGGTGATGTTGGTGTCGTTGCTGGTGTTGCCCGAGGTGTCGTGGTCGGTTTCGGTCTTGCGGTCTCCGGCGGCGTCGTAGGTGAAGGACTGCCAGTAGGGGTCGGGTCCGCCCACGGATGCGCTGCTGCCTGCGGTGGGGGTGGCGGCGCAGTTGTCGGTGGCGCTCCAGGCGCCTGACAGGTGGGTGGCGTAGTCGTAGGCGAAGCACTGGGTGTCGGTGGTGGTGTTGCCGTTTTGCTGGTCGGTGATGGAGGTGATCAGGCCGGCGCCCTGGGAGACGCTGCTGTTGCTGTAGGCGTAGTGGGTGTGGTCGACGACGGTACTGGCGTTGACGTCGGTGACCTGGGAGTCGGTCACGTCCTGGGTCTGGGGGTCGTAGGTGAGGTTGAGGTCGACCCATCGGGCGCCGCCGCCGAGGGTGTACTGCAGGGGGTGGCCGTAGTCGTCGTAGCCGACGGCGGTCAGGTAGGACCAGCCGCCGGAGGCGCCGCCGCTGGTGGTGGAGACCGGGTCGCCGTAGGTGTCGTAGCCGTAGTCGATGTTCTCCGCGGGCAGGCCGGCGGCGGCGTAGTCGCCCAGGGTCCGCAGCTTGGCGGTGATGGTGTAGTCGTAGGAGGTGGTGTAGCCGCCGGACGGCTCCAGGGCGGCCTCGTTGGAGGGCAGGTTGGCGAGCGTCTCGCGGACGGCTTCGGTCTTGCTGTAGCCGTTGTAGCCCAGGATCTGGCTGGTGACCGAGGGGCTGGTGGTGCCCTTCTGGTAGGAGGTGGAGGCGGTCGGGTAGCCCTTTTTGAGGGTGTCGTAGGTCCAGGCGCCGACTTGGTTGCCGGCCGAGGCGGTGGCGCCGCCGGTGGTGTCGTAGCTGGCGGTCTTGCGGCCGTCGGTGTCGTAGCTGTAGGTGATCTGCTTGCCGCGGGCGTCGGTTGCGGTGATCAGCTGCCCGGCGTTGTCGTAGCTGGAGGTGGTGGTGCCGGTGTCCGGGTCGTCGGCCTTGATCTGACGGCCCAGCAGGTCGTACGTCCAGGACCAGGTGTTGCCGGCGGCGTCGGTCTCGCCGGCCTTCTGGTCGGTGGGGGTGTAGGTGTAGGTGGTGGCCGAGTAGTCGGCGGGGGCGGCGGTGTCGGGGTCGGCCTTGGTGGGGTCGTGGTATTGCCACTGGGCGGTCTGGTTGCCGCGCACGTCGGTGAAGACGCTTTCGGCGGTGGCGCCCTTGGGCGGGACGGTGGTGGTGACGTTGCCGCCGTAGCTGCTGGTGGTGCGCCAGGTTTCGCTGCCCAGCTTGTAGGCGATCTCGGCGGTCTGGCGTCCGGCGCCGTCATAGAGGTAGCCGGTCTCGGAGGGGATGTCGCCGTCCTGGGCCTGGACCAGGGTGCCGTCGGGGGCGCCGGTGGTGTAGTACTGGTCGCTTTCCTTGGCCTTCAGCCCGTCGGTGTTGTAGACGGTGTCGGTGACATCGCGTCCGCCGTCCTCGGTGCCTTCCTGGCTCTCCCGCTCGCGCAGCAGCGCGTCGTAGAGGGTGGTGGTGGTGCGGTAGGAGCCGTCGTCGTTGAGGGTGCTGCTGGTGACGACGGAGGGGGCGGTGGCGGAGAGGGTGTAGCTGTAGGTGTCGGAGGCGGTGGTGATGCCGGGCAGGTAGACGGCGGTCAGCCGGCCGAGGGCGTCGTACTGCTGCTTGGTGATGTAGCCGGCCGGGTCGGTCTTTTGCCGCGGCTGGTCGGTGAGCGGGTCGTAGGTCGTGGTGGTGGTCAGCGACTTGGGGTCGGTGACGGCGATCGAGGTCGGTTCGGCGCCGGTGGCGGGGGTGTAGGCGGTCTTGGTGGTGCGGTTGTCGCCGTCGGTGGCCGTCAGCGGCCGGCCGTACTCGTCGACGGTGGTGGTGGAGGTGGTGGTGTAGGTGGGGGTGGAGCCGGAGTAGGACGAGGCGTCCTGGACCAGGGTGGCGTCGCCGGTGGTGGGGGCGGTGCCGAAGGTGGTGGCGCCGTCGTAGAAGGTGCGCTCGTCCTTGACCGCATCCCCGGGGTAGCTGGGTGTGGTGGAGCAGTTGACGGCCACCGTGGCGGTGTCGTCGACGGCGTCCATGATCCAGCTGCTGGTGTTGTCGGCGTAGCTGGTGGTGGTGCAGCGGTCGTCGTCGGCGGTGGTCACATCGCCCAGGTCGTTGGTCTGGGTGACCCGGCCGTAGGCGTCGTGGCCGTAGTCGGTCTCGGCCTCCTGCGTGGCTCCGGTCGACAGCGGGGTGTAGATGCGTTCCTTGGCCGTTCCGGTGTGGTAGGCGTGCTGGTCGGGCAGGCCGGAGACGGCGTGGGTGGCGGTTGCGGCCGAGCTCCAGGGGTCGGTGATGGTGTCGGTCACCGCGTTGCCGCTGCTGGCGCCGTTGTACTTGATCTCTTCGTAGGTCTGGCCGGCGTACTGGTCGGCGTCGGTGACGGCCGGGTCGCCGCGGGAGTCGGAGACGCTGGCGCTGCGGGTGCCGGAACTCGGGAGGGTGTCGCCGTCCATGCCGCGGAAGTAGGTGTAGTCGGTCTCGGTGACCGGGTCCGGGGCGGTGCCCTCGGTGACCTTCATCCCGCTGTAGCCGCGGTACTCGTTCCAGGTGCGCTGGCCCGCCGGGGTGAGCGGGTTGTCGTCGTAGTGCCAGGCGGGGTCGCCGATGGGGGTGTAGTGGGTGGTGATGGTGTCGTTGACGCCGCCGCCGGTGGGGTCCTGCTGGGTGACGCCGGTGACGATGTACTTGTTGAACCAGTCCTCGGTGGGTGCGGTCTGCCCGTCCGGGGTCCAGTAGGAGGGGTAGCACAGGGTGGTGTTCTTGCTGGCGTCGCTCGGCGTGCTGCTGGCGGTGCAGCCGGGTGCCGAGTAGGCGACGTCCACGATCGCGCCGGTCTCGGTGGTGATGGTCGTCAACCGGTGGCGGGTGATGGGCGGGTAGCCGTCGGTGGTGTCGACCCGGTTCGACATCGGCGTGCCGGTCAAGGTGATCGGCGGCATGGCGATTGAGGAGGAGGAGCCGCCGGCGGAGGTGTCCTGGCCGGTGCGGGTGATGGTCGACAGCCACAGCGCCGGGGTGGTGGCATCGCCGGTGGTCGGGAAGCTGTGGGTGAAGGCGAAGGCGTCGACGTCGGTCTCGGTGCTGCCGACCAGTGCCTGGGTCTGAATCCCGGTCAGCTCGTACTCGCTCCAGAAGGTGGGCGAGTTGATCGAGCAGGAGGCGCCGCTGGCGCAGTTGAGGTCGTAGGGGACGTCCGGCCAGTCCTTGGCTGTGGCGGTGGTGAGGGTGGAGGTGTCGCAGCCGGTGCTGGAGGTGTCGCAGCGGCCGTTGTAGGTGAAGGAGACCTGGGCTGCGGGCGAGGTGGAGTAGACCGAGCCGTCCCGCTGCCCGTACATGATCTTCTTCAGGTAGCCGCCGCGGGTGTAGCTGGTGTCGGCGGTGGAGCCGAGGTCGCGGGCGTAGTAGTTGGTCTCGGTGCCGTAGAAGTAGGAGATCGTGTCCTTGTGGGTGTCCACGACGTAGTCGAGGTTCCACCGGTAGGCCTGCTGGCACCAGGAGTCGGCGAAGGTGGCGTTGTAGCAGGGCTGGCTGGAGTCGGTGGCGTAGACCGGCTCGGTCCACACCGAGTTCGTGGCGTCGTCGCCGGAGGCGTAGCCGGGCAGCTGGTTCTGGCCGAAGTAGTACTGGGTGCCGTTGTCGGTGGTCACGACCCAGTACTCGCCGCTGTGCGCGCCGTTGGGGGCGCCGGTCTTGTAGTCGATCCGCTCGTTCTCGTCGTCCACGGCGTGCCAGGTGCCGGTGGAATCGTCCTTGACCAGGGTGCTGGAGTGGTCGCCGAGGTAGAGGGTGACCTGGTTGTTGTCCGACCAGCAGTTGTCGTAGGTCTTGGTGGTGCCTGCGGCGTTTTGGTGGCAGGAGGAGTAGGAGCGTTCGACGAAGCCGGGGGTGTAGGAGAAGCCGTCGCCGATCGCCGAGGCCTGGTTGTTGGTGGAGGAGGTCAGGCCGTCCTGGGCCTGGGAGTTGTAGTCCAGGTCGATCTTCGGGGCCAGCCCGCCGGGGACGGTCGGGGTGTCGATCGGGTAGTTCCAGGTGAAGGCGTCGGCGGAGCCGCCGGCCTGCCAGGATTCGGAGGGCTTGAGGGAGGTGGCGGTGTAGTCGCCGCCCCCGCCGCCGGCCGAGGAGGTCGCCGCGAGCACCAGCGTGGAGTCGGCCGCAAGGCCCAGGGCGCTGCGGGGCGCCGATCCGGTCAGGGCGGGCGCCGGCTGACCGGTCGCCGTCCCCTGCAGGGTCGTAGTGGTGCTGAGGGCGTGGGCGGCGGCGTCCAGGTGGGTGGCGAGCGGGGTCTGGCGGCGGCAGGCGGCCTGGTGAGGGGTGGTCAGGGCGCAGGCGGGGAGGGCGACCAGGTGGAGGCGGGTGGCCCAGTCGCCTCCGTAGGCGTCGGCGAAGGGGGTGTAGTCCAGCTTCACCCCGAGCCGGCTGCTGCTGGTGGCGGCCGAGGGGGTGAGGGAGATCAGGACGCCGTTGACGCCTGCGGCCTTCGCGGCCGAGCGGGAGCCGACCGCAACCCGCGCCGACCGCACGCCGGCGCTGCCCCTGGCGGGGGCGAGCCAGACCGGAAGGCGGCCGGCCCGCTGCGGGGCAGGTGCCGTGCGGGGTGAGGCGGGCGCGGTCACTGCGACCTCGGCGGTGCCGGCGGGCCAGGTGGGCGTGTTCGAGTGGTATTGCGGCATCGCCTTGGGCTTGCGGTAGTGCGAGGCGACGGCGTGCACGGGGATCGCCTTGGTCTTCTTGTAGCCGGGCTGGTGGTGGCCGGTGGCCGCCTGCGCCCCCTGACTCCCCGGCATCCAGCCGGTGAGCAGGACGAACAGGACGGCAAAGACCGTCATCACGTCCCACGCAGCTCTTCGCGGCCGGATGCGTGCACGACCGCGCGGCGAGACGTGCATGGTTCCCGAGCCGTTCCCTGCAGACACAGCGCCCCCACTCAACAGTGCGATCGATGTTCGAACACACGAGCCGAGCGGAAACTACAGCCACCGCACGATCACTGACCCCGCGTGAAGAAGTTTCGTGGGGAAACCTTTGCATGGTCGGTCAAACCTTTACACAGGCACATGAGTGGAAATCCAACCCAACAGGGCGGAATTCTCACCTCCGTCACCACTTTCCCCCTGGTGTTCGACTGCATCAGGCTCTTACCGTCGTCGCCGACCGGATGCACCGGCCAGTCCACGAGGGGGGCACCATCCGATGAACCGGCGTGCGCGCATGGGCGCGAGAGCCGCAACGACTGCGATCACCGGCGTCATCGCCGTGCTCATCGCCCTGCTCGCGCCGGCAACCGCCGCCCGGGCTGCGGTCGGTGACCCGCCCTCGGGCACCCAGGCCCACTACTCCACCGGCGCCGCCGAAGCCGGCGCATCCGGCTCAAGCGCCAGTCCCTCTGCGAAGGCCAGCGCCGCGGCGCTGGCGAACGGCTACGGCCCGACGGCCGCTCAGCAGGCCGCGATGGACAAGGCGTTGGCCACCGCCCGCGCCACCGGGAAGGCGACCGCGGTTGCCGACCTGACCAGCCCGGTCCAGCAGGTTCTCGCCCAGCCCGGCGGGGGCTTTGAGTTGAGGGCCAACCCCGAGCCGGTCCGCACCAAGCAGCACGGATCGTGGAAGCCGGTCGACACCCGCCTGCACCGCACGGCCGACGGCAGCTGGGCGCCGGCCGCCACCGCCTACGGCACGGTCCGCTTCTCCCCCGGCGGCACCGGTCCGCTGGTCACCACCCGCTACGGGACGACCGGCATGGCCATCGGCTGGCCGACGAAGCTTCCCAAGCCGACGGTTTCCGGAGCCCGGCTGACCTACACGGCGGTGCTGCCGGGGGTGAACCTGGTCGTCGCCGCCACCGCCTCCGGCGGATTCACCGACACCCTCGTGGTCACCTCGGCCAAGGCCGCCCACGACCCGGGCCTGGCACACCTCCGGCTGGCGACCACGGTCTCCGGCGGCACGCAGGTCGCGAGCCGCGGCGGCAGCCTCGCCGTCCTGGACCACCGGGGACGGGAGATCATGGACGCGCCCACGCCGATGATGTGGGACTCCAACACCACCCTGCCCACCCCCGCCAAGAAGGCCTCCGCCGCGAAGGTGGCCGCCGACCCCTCCGATGCGGGCCACCCCGGCCTCGCGGCCCATCTGGCCCCTGTCGCCGCGAAGGTGACGGCCCATACCCTCACGCTCGTCCCGAACGCGAAGCTGCTGGCCGCCTCCTCGACCCGGTTCCCGCTGTATGTGGACCCCACGTTCAACTGGCATCCCTACGACCCGTCCGCGCCCGCGTTCGACGAGGTCAAGCAGGGCTGCCCCGGCAACTCCTTCTACAACAGCACCAGCGACTTGGCCGACGGCGGACGGCTCGGGGTGGGCTACAACGGCTGGCCGGAGGGCTACTGCTACACCGGCCGGGAGCACGCGGTCTACCAGTGGAACCTGTCCTCCACCCTCTACGGCGCGCACATCAACAGCGCCACCGTGGAGGCCAGCGAGGTCTACACCGCCGGCTGCTCCGGCAGCCACACCGTCAACCTGCACTGGTCCGGGGGCCTGCACTCCAACACCGACTGGAGCAACCGGCCCGGCTACCTCAGCTACTCCACCTCCGCCTCCTACGGCCCCTCCTACAACCCCACCTACTGCTCGGGCAACGGCACGGTCAGCCACGGGCTGAGCGTGACCAGCCCGATCGCCCACAACGCCGCCGAGAACGCCTCCACGTTCACCGCCACCCTCTCGGAGGACTCCCTGGAGTCCAGCCACGACGACTCCGGCTTCGCCCGCTTTGCCGACAACCCCGCGTTGGAGGTGTTCTACAACCACACCCCCAACGCCCCCACCTCCTCGACGATGGCGGCGGTCTCGGGAGCGGACAACGCCGCCTGCGTGACCTCCGGCGACTACCCGTTCATGGGCAAGACCCTCGCCAGCACCCCGCCGGTGCTCAAAGCCAAGGTCAGCGACAAGGACGGCGACAAGCTGCAGGCCACCTTCCAGTACTGGATCGACGGCACCACCACGATGCACACCGGCACCAGCGGCGACAACCTGGCCAGCGGCTCGTACGCCACCTACTCCCTGCCCGCCAGCTTCGTCTCCTCCCTGACCAACGGTCAGACCGTGGACTGGAACCTCGAGATCACCGACGGGCAGGCCACCACCTCCTACGGCCAGTCCCCCACCTGCCACTTCACCGCCGAACCCACCGCCCCCGACGCCCCGGTCGTCAGCTCCTACGACAGCAAGTACCCGGACGCGGACAACGGAGGCGCCGTGGGGGCCGCGGCCGGCACCGAGGGCTACTTCGCGGCCCAGTCCAGCGGCACCACCCGCGTGCAGGAGTTCGTCTTCTCCCTCGACGTCCCCCCGCCCACCACCAACCCGCCCAACGCCGACGTCACCCTCGCCAGCGGCAACGCCGGAGCCATGTACGAGACCCCGCCGTCGCCTGGGCCACACACCGTCTGGGTCTACGCGGTGGACGACGCCGGGGATATCTCCGGCACCAGCGCCTACCGGTTCGTCGCCGCCGGCGACGCAAGCACGACCTGCTCGAGCCTGGCGAGCTGCTACGACAACACCGGTATCAGCCCCGATTCCGATCCCAGCAAGGCCGACCTGGACGGCAGCGGCGACAGCTTCTCCGCCACCGACCTGGCAGGCGCCGGCTGGGCAAGCGGCGGCAAGGCGACCATCAACGGCACCACCTTCACCCTGCCGGCCTTCGGCTCCGGCCAGGCCGACAACGTTCTGGCCCACAACCAGACCGTCAACTTCACCGGGTCCGGCTCGGCCCTGACCTTCCTGGCCACCTCCACCTGGTCCAACCTCAGCACCACGCCCGGCGCCATCGACGGCGACTACACCGCCCCCTATGTGCCCGCAGGCACCTGGGTGGCCAGCTCCTACTGCTTCTCCGGACCGGACGCCAATGCCTACTGCCCCTCCACAGGCGTCATCACCTATACCGACGGCAGCACCGCGCCGTACTACTTGACCGTCCCGGGCTGGACCGTGCCCGAGCAGTCGCTGGCCGCCCTCACCCTCCCGCACCGCAACAACACCAGCGGGCAGGAAACCAAACCGCACATGCTCTACGCCTTCTCGGTGCCCATCGACTCCTCCAAGACCATCGCCTCGGTGACGCTGCCGGACGTCGGCAACAGCACCTCGGCCGAATCGCAGGCGCTGCACATCTTCTCCATGGGCACCCGCAACACCACCACCGCCACCCCCAAGGCCGACGGCTCCTCGGCCGCCACCGCCAGCGGCACCAGCTGGACCGGCAGCTGGGCCGATCCCACCGAGGGCAGCTTCAACTTCCAGGGCAGCAACTTCTCCAACCAGACCTTCCGCATCGCCCTCAAGCCGACGCTGTCGGGGACGACGATGCGCGTCAAGCTCGACAACGCCCTGGCCACCAGCAAACTGAGCATCGGCCACGCCACCGTGGCCACCGATGTGATGAACGAAAGCCAAGGCACCCCCACCGACCAACCCACCGCCACCCCCACCGGGCTCACGTTCGGCGGCAGCAGTGCGGTGACCATCCCCGCCGGCGGATCGGTCTACAGCGACCCGATCTCCTTCCCCGTCACCGCCAACCGTTACCTGCTGCTCTCCTACCAACTGGCCAGCTCCACCCCCTACCTGGTGGAGCACACCTACGCCGACAGCGCCTACGAATACGTCAGCGCCGCCGGATCCGGGGACAAGACCACCGACACCACCGGCACCCCCTTCACCGGCAGCGGCACCTACCAGGGCTGGTACACCAACCTTTTGACCGGCCTGGACGTCACCAGCGCCGGCACCCCCACCCAGGCCGTCCTCGGCGACGGACTCATCGACCCCGCCCAGCCCAATTCCAAGGCCGTGTTGTGGGGCCACCGCATCCCTGAAGCCCTGGCCGCCGCCGAACCCACCACCCCCCACCCGTATGGCACCCTCGCCGAGGGCATCGAGGCCAACAACCTGGCCACCGACAACCCCCAGACTCTGAACGGCTCGGCCATCGGCGGCCCCTCCGCCCTGTCCCGGATCGACCGCGACATCCTGGACCAGCCCGGCATCTCCAGCGTCATCGTCAACGAGGGCCTGGAGGACCTGCTCGGCGGCGCCGACCCCGGCGCCCTGGACGGCAACGCCTACGCCGCCCTCAGCCAGCAGCTCAAGGGCTGGAACATCAGCGCCACCTACGCCTCGCTGACCCCCTGCCAGGGCTATGCCGGCGACGGCGCGTCGGCCAACGACCCCTGCAGCGCCGCCGTGGACGCCAACCGCCAAGACGTCAACGCCTTCCTCGCCGACGACAGCCTCGGCACCCCCTTCGACCCGGTCCCGTCCTACTTCGTCGACCTTGATTCCACCGTCGCCGTCACCGATGCCACCAGCGGTGCGGAGAAACTCCACACGAATGCGGACACCGGCGACCACGCCAACCTCACCGACCCCGCCTTCGGCGCCGAGACCAACCTGCTGCTCGCCCCGCACGACACCTGGAACCTCGACGACGGAGCCGGCTTCACCACCGCCACCGACACCGCCCCCCAAGGCACCCCCTACGGATCCGACGACGCCACCGTCGGCGCCAACCCGCTGACCCTGTCCGGCACCACCACCTGGACGAGCGATACCACCCGCGGCCAGACCCTGGCCTTCGACGGACAAACAGGCGCCGCCGAAAGCGCCGGCCCCGTCCTGGACACCACCCGCAGCTTCTCCCTCTCCGCCTGGGTCGACCCCGCCAGCCTGCCCACCCACAACGCCACCATCGCCAGCCAGGACGCCACCACCAACAGCGCCTTCGACCTGCAGTACAACTACGCCCAAAACGGCAGCCCCGAATGGGACTTCGCCCTCGCCCAGACCGACACCAGCAACGCCCAGTTCGCCAACGCCACCGCCACCGGCGTGACCGCCGGCACCTGGACCCACCTGGTCGCCACCTACAACGCCACCACCCAGACCGCCTACCTCTACGTCAACGGCACCCTTCAGGGCGTGGCCAACCAGGTCACCCCCTTCACCTCCGGCGGACCCTTCGCCCTCGGCCGCGGCCAGTACGACGCCAACCCCACCGACTACTTCCCCGGCCAGATCAGCGACGTCCAGACCTGGAACTACACCCTGGCCCCCACCCAGGTCCAAGCCCTCGACCAGCAGATCAACTAGCCCGCCCCCGGGGTGTCCGGCCGTCCCGCCACCGCGGCCCGGCCGGGCACCCCCGCCCCACCGACTCCCTGCATCCCGCTCCCCCGCATCATGGAGCGAACAGGCGTGCCCCCCGCTCAACCGGCCGCCGGTGACACGAAAGACCCAGGTCGCAGGCCACCGCGGTGGCCGCCTGCGGCCACCGACCGCAGGCGGCCAGCCGGAACCCGGCCCCCCACGCCGCCCGCGGCGCACCATGGACTCACCCGCGCGCGCCGCCTTGGCCGCACCCCGCCCGGGCCGCCGGCGGACATCCAGGTGCACCGGGCCGAGGACCGCCCACCGGCGCCGCCGGCTCCCGCGATCGGCCCCACCGCCGCACCGCACCACGCCACCACCACTGCGCCGATGAAACTGACCGCCCCGCCGTACCCAAATAGATGTCCTATGCAAGGATTTTGCTCGTGATACCCGCCCTCGCCGCCTCCGGCGCCGCCCTGCTGCTCGCCTTCCTCCTGCTCGGGCGCGCCGCCAACCGCCGCATCGGCACCGGCCGCTGGCCCTGGCAGGCCGCCCGCGGCATCCAGGCCATCGACCTGGCCGCCGCCCTGCTGTTCGCCGCGGCCGGCATCGACGGCCTGGCCCACCACCACCGCCCCGACCTCGGCTTCCTGGCCCTGGCCGCCCTCACCGCCTGGCTCGCCGACCGCTACGGCCGCTCCGCACGCGAGGCCATCGCCCTGGCCCAACTGCGCGCACACATGCACCGCCACACCCACCGCGGCGACTGGAGGCACTGACCCGCCGGCCGGCTCGCGGCGCACCGCACGCCCTCCAGCCCCCGCACCGGAACGCGCCGCCGCACCCCGCCCGAGCCTGGCACCAGGAGCCGTCCAGAGCCGGTTGCCCGGATCCGCCTCCCACAGGCAGGTACCGGCAGTACCATCGGTGCCATGGCGGACAAGGCAATGAACATCCCCTTCGATCCCGCAGAGCTGGAGCGCGTCAAGCGCGCCGCCCACGACAAGGGCGTCAGCGTGCGCGCCTTCATCCACGACGCCGCCCTCGGGGTGGCCGACCAGCTGCCCGAGCAGTTCGCCGCCGCAGGGCTGGCGGCGCTCGATTTCACCGGCGATGCCTTCGACCACCTCGCGCCCGAGGACCGCGCCGGCACCCCGCACCTGCGGGCCGCCGAGCAGCGCGCCGCCCAGGCGCTGGCGAAGGACCCGGGCGCCGCGGCGTGACCGCACACCTGGCCGACGTGCAGTGGCTGCTGCGGCTGGCCGAGACGCTGCCCGACGATCCGTCCGTCGACGAGCTCGGCGTGCTGTTCGGGGCGTGCGGACGCCATGCGGCGCACGCCATGGGGCAGGACGTGTACGCCTCGGACCACCTCAAGGCCGCGGCGCTGCTGCACGAGCTGGCCCGCGTCTGGTGCCTGGAGCATTCCAACCTGCGCTACGCCTGGGCCGCGGCCGCAGCCTTCCTCGCCGTCAACGGCCACCGTCTGGACTACCGGCCCGAGGAGGCGGTCCGCCTGGTGCAGCAGGCCCACGGCGGAACGCTCGGCGTCCGCCAGATCGCCCACACCCTGCGCACCTGGACCCGCACCACCTAGCCGTGCCCCGCAAAAAGCCGGACGGCACGGCCGGCACTACCGCATGGGCACCGAGGCTGACGTCGAGTCCTCACCCCCGCGGTCGCACAGCAACCCGGGCCCGGTCGCGGGGCCGGGCCGCCGGACCGGTCGATGCCGGTCGGCCATCAAACGGAGGCCTCGTGACGACCGAGCAACCGGCATCCCTGACCCGGGCCGAGGAGCAGCTGGTCTCCTACCTGCGCCAGACAGCCGACGCCCTCGGCCCGCCCGCGCGCGCCGTCGAGGAACGCTGGGTCTACACCAGCCAGTTCGACCTGCTGCTGCGCGAAGGCCGCCTGTTCACCCCCGCCCCGCTGCCCGACGGCACCGAGCAGCTGGACCCCGGCTGGTGCTTCACCAACGCCGCCCAGCTGGCCACCGACCACCCCGACCTGCAGCTGACCTACGCCGAGGGCTACGGCAGCGCCCCGATCGCCGCCGGCCAGGCCCTGCACACCCCGCACGCCTGGGCCGCCACCCCCGACGGATCCGCCCTGGACCCCACCTGGCCCCACGAGCCGGGCACCGCCTTCCTCGGCCTGCCCTTCGCCGACCCCGCCATGTGGCCCCACCCCCTCCTGGGTCGCAGCCTGCTGCAGGAACCGCCGTTCCTCCACCACCTGCTGCGCTCCGGCCTCCCCGACGGCCTGCTCGCCGACCTCGGCCGCCCCCTCCCCCGATGAACACGCCGCCGGGGCAACGGCGTTATCGAGACCACCGGGTACGCCCGCCGGCGCAGGCGGCCTGCACGGCGCGGGCGCGGAGCTGGACGGCGTGCGTGCGGGCCCTCACAAGGATGAACGCCCTGCCGCGGCGCCGGGATCCGTCGCCGGCACGGTGGCATTGCTCGGTGCCGGTGGGGCCGCCGTGCGGTTCGGGCCGTCTGCGGTCAAGCCGGATCCCGAAGACCGCTGGCCCCATCGGTCCGCGATGCAAGGATGGCCGGCATGGACGACGACGGGCAGCGCCGGCGGTTGCGCACAGGGTTCGACGAGACGGCGGAGGCGTACGAGCGGAGTCGGCCGGTGTGCCCGCCGCAGCTGTTCGACGACCTGATGGACGCGGGGAGCCTGTCCCCCGGCGACCGCGTCGTCGAGATCGGCTGCGGCACCGGGCAGGCGAGCGTCCCCATGGCGCAGCGCGGGCTGGCTGTCACCGCCGTCGAACTGGGCGCCGACCTGGCCGCCCTGGCACGGCGCCGACTGGCTCCCTTCTCTTCCGCCGCCGTGGTGACCTCCGCGTTCGAGGACTTCGAGCCCGCAGAGGCCGCTCCGTTCGCTGCGGTCGCCGCCTTCAACTGCCTGCACTGGATCGACCCCCACCTGCGCTACGCCAAACCCGCCGCCCTCCTGCCCCCCGGCGGCCTCCTGGCCGTCGGCACCTGCCACTGGGCGCGGCCGGCCGACGCCGACTCCTTCTGGTTCGAAGTCCCCGACGACTACCGGGCTGTTGGCGGCGAAGGGGGTCAGATGCTCACTCCCGAGGCGATCGGGCCCTGGCACCTGCCGCCCGAAGCCGAAGAGCACTTCTACGAAGTGGTCGCTGCGCGCTACCCCTTCGCCCGCACCTACCGGCCCGAGGACTACCTGGCCAACCTCGCCTCTCAGTCCGGCATCCGCAGCCTCGGCGCGGACCGCTCGGCCGAGCTGCTAGAGCGGGTGCACCACCGGCTGCAGGCGCGCGGCGGCCACCCGATCACGGCCACCTTCGTCGGCCAGCTCACCCTCGGACGGCGCAAAGCCGACCTGCGCCGCTGAACAGCCCCCGCGGAGGGAGGGGGCTTCCCGGGCCCCGGAGCCGGTGGAACGCCTCGTTCGCCTGAAGCGGCGTGACGGTTCCCCGCTGCCGGCGGTTGGACAGGCCGCGACGGAAAGGCAATTGCCGATCCGGGGCGGCCGCGGTCCCACTGGCGTGCAACCCCGGGTGGGACCGCAGCCGCCCCGGATCCGCCACGAACCGACCGCGGGAGCGGAGCGCCTCGTTCGCGTGGCATGGCGTGACGGTTCCGCACGGGCTGGAGTTGGAGATCACGGACGGGACGGGACTCCCCGTTCCGCGCGGACGCGGCCCCACGTTGTGCACCCCGGGGGCCGCGGCCGCGCCCCGCTCGGATGCCAGGCCGGGAGGCCGCCGCGACAGCCGCTACGGCCGCATCCTCTCAATCCGCACGTACCGGTGGAACGGCTGCTGGTCGATCAGGTCGGCATGGTGGACGTCGACTACGGCCGACTCGGGCCACGCGTCGTCGGGATGGTGGCGGGTGCCGGTGGCGTGCCGCACCTCGGCGAGCAACTGCTCGGCGCGCCGGACCGGTTCGCGGCAGCCGTCCAGGCTCAAACGCCTGCAGCCTCACGGCCATCCCGGCCGAGCTGCGGTCCCGAGTTGTCCGATCAGTGGGCTCGGCGTCCTCCTGATGCGTCTGCAGCCCAGCGAACAGAAGGACCGACTGGATCACGGCTGGTTGAAGATCCCAGACGGGCCGAGGCTCCCCGAAGGGCCGGCGGACTCGGTCGCCTCCCGCATAGATGACTTTTCGAGTATTCGTTACATTTCGCCTACCTCGCGCGTTGACCAAGGGTGCTGGAACCCCCATCAACCCCCACGGCAACACTCGGTCCGGACCGCCGTCCGCGAACCGCTCTGCCACGACCGCATC
This sequence comes from Mangrovactinospora gilvigrisea, assembly GCF_001879105.1. GTDB lineage: Bacteria > Actinomycetota > Actinomycetes > Streptomycetales > Streptomycetaceae > Mangrovactinospora > Mangrovactinospora gilvigrisea. The sequence goes on from NZ_MLCF01000002.1 coordinate 28,495, forward strand.
GCTCCAGGCCCTGGAACACGGCGATCCCCGCTGCGCTCGCTCTGGCACTCGGGCTATGGAATCTGGGCCGATGCGGCCCGTGGATGGACGAGAGCTACACCTATGCATCGATCCACCGCTCCTACCGCGAACTGTGGGGCATGCTGGGCACCGTCGACGCCGTCCACGGCGCCTACTACCTCGCAATGCGCACCCTCGCCCTGGCCACAGGGACACTCGGCGAGGTGGAGAGCACGATGCTGCTGATGCGCGCCGTGTCCGTCGCGGCCCTGGTCGCAGCCACCGCGGGAACGGCAGCCATCGGCAGCCGGCTCGGCAGTCGACGGATCGGCCTGGCGGCCGGCCTGGCGTATGCCGCCTCGCCCCTGGCGACCGGCTACGGGCAGGAAGCCCGCTCCTACGCCCTGGTCACCGCCGGCGCCGTAGTCGCGGTCCTGCTGCTGTGCCGTGCGGTGGAGCGGCCGCACAGCACCGGACGGTGGGGCGCGCTGGCCGCGGCGACCTGCGCGACGGTCACCCTCCACATCTTCTCGATCACGATCCTCGCGGTCATGGCCGCGGCGCTGGCCTCCTCCCGTGCAGGACGGCGTGTCTGGCGGCCCTGGCTCATCACGGCCGCGACGACCGTCGCCGTCGCCCTTCCGCTGATCCTCCTCAGCCAGGCCGAAGCGGCCCAGGTCGGCTGGATCCACCCGCCGTCCTGGGCGGACATCGCTCACCTGACTTCCGCCTTCGCCGGCGCCGGCCGTCCGGCTCTCATCTTCACCCTCGGGTGTGCGGCCGTGGGAACGACCCTGGCACCGCATCGGCGCCCAGGCGCGCTGTCTTTGCGAGCAGTGGCCCTCAACTGGTGCCTGCTGCCACCCGCGCTGCTGCTTGCGGCCTCCTGGCTGACGCCGGTCTACCAACTTCGGTACGTCCTGCTCGCGCTGCCCGGACTGGCTCTGCTGGTGGGCGCCGGAGCCGTCGGCGGGGCCGAGCGCATCCAAGCGGGACTCCAGCACCTACCCGGCGTCCGCCTGCCCTCGGCGCTTCCGCTGGCTGCAATCGGCGCCGCGATCGTGGCGCTGCACGTGCCCCAGCAGGCGGGCGTGCGGGTGCCCGATTACCGCGACGTCGACGTGCGCGCCGTCGCCGCGACCGTCGCACGGCAGGCGCAGCGCGGTGACGCTGCGCTGTTCATCTCCGACCGGATGCGGCTCGCCGAGCTGGACTACCCCCAGGCCTTCGCGCACCTTGCGGACGTCCAGCTCGCAGTGTCGCCGGCCCGATCCGACACACTCACCGGGTATTCACGGCCCATCTCCCGGCTCCAACCCGTGTGGCACCGCTATCGCCGGGTGCTGGTCATCGACATGGATCCCCGCTGGCGCAACCCGGCCGCCGACCGTCCGATCTACACAGCGCTCACAGCCAACGACTATGCGCAGCAGAGTGTCACACGCGTCCTCGGCGCTCACGTGCGGGTCTTCCACGCCTGTCGCTTCGCCGAGCGCACCAAGACCGCCGACTGCCATGACAGGGCAGGACGATAGGGGTCACCAACCAGGTCGAGCGAAATACCCATCCGTGGGCCAAGCTATGCGCTCCGGGCTGGCGGAGAGCAGTCGCACGTCCTGGATGTCCACAAGGCATGCCCAGTCCGAGCGCTTGGGCCTCAAGCGGCGGGCGGAATTGACTTCAATTCTTCTACTGCGCACGATAAGCGGATGTTCGACCTCGCGCTGGCCTCTCCCTCTCCTTTTTCCTCACCTGGTGCGGACGGTGCTCACTCCATCGCCCCAGAGCCTTCTTTCTTTGCAGTGCCGTGGGATGAGTCTTCAGCTCGGAGGTCGGCGATCTTGGCCCCACGTGCACGAGGCCAGCAGTGAGTACGCCACCGCTGTGGTTGGAACGGTCAGCGGCCACCCGGTACACCGTGGCGGCGGCCGTGGGGCTCGTGGTGGCCGTGCTGCCGACCATCGAGCTGGCGCGACAGCACGGCAGCGTCCTTGTGGTGGTGATCGGGGGCTTTTGCGCGGTCCTGGCAGGGCTCGTGCTGGGGATCCGGGTCTCCCGGGCGGCCGTCTACAGCACCGACGGGTCCGTGGTGATCAGGAATTACCTGTGGACCCGCCGCGTCCCGATCCGCGATGTCCTGGGCGTCGAGGCCGGGAGGTTGTACTGGTGTGGCCGCCGCGGCCGGCTGCGCCGATCCCGTATCACAGCGGTAAGTGTTCCCATCGGAAACCGGTACAGCTTCGCGAGCGACGGCCCCGGTGGAAGACGTGCCACGGACATGCAGCAACAGCTGCACTCATGGATCGACCAGGTCATTGGTGCGCAGATCAAGGGCCGGGCGAGGCGGGCAGCGCACCTGGATGACGCCGAGCTGGCCAGGGAGGCTCGAGTGGCCGCCGCGGGGGTGCACTGGGAACACCGCCGACGCCGGTTCGCACACAAGCCGCCGCGACCGCGCTGGGGCATCCTCACAACAGCGACCGAGTGCGAGGTCACGGCCCGCTCCGGGCAGCCGAAGAATGCACATTGAGTCCTTGTGTCGCTGGCAGATCGGTCCAGCTTCAGGGCGCGGTTCGCCATGTCGGGCGCCTTCGCGCGCCGAGTTTCGGGTGGTCGCCGCTCTCGGGCCTCCGACAGCGGCGCCCACCCGCCGTCAGTGGCCCTCGATCGTCTGGATGAGGCCCCAGGACAAGCCGGCCGCTGTCGCTGCTACGTCGAACGCCTTCCAGTTGACGTGTCGGTGGCTTAGGTGGGCGATTTCCTGTTCCAGCCTCCTGGCGGCGAGGATCTGAGCGCCCCGGGGGGATCGCCGCGTGGCCGAGAACAGGTTCTGCAGCTCCTTCTCCGCCTTCATCAGCTGTTTGCCGCTCGCGCTGTCCTCGTGGCCTGCGACGAAGCCCAAGGCGTCGAGGGCCAGGCCGACATACGTTGCGGGGTTCGACCGGTTCTTCTTCTTCAGTGCCTGATGGACATCGTCGGCGGCGGAGATGATGTCCACCGTCAGCGCGGCCGCGCCGGTGACGGCATCGAGGACCGGGATCTCCGCAGTGGCGAGCGCGAGGACGTCCAAGAACGGCGCTGCGGCCTTGGCGTACTTGGTGACGTCGGAGGCGATGTGTTCGACGTCGTGCCACAGGCCGCCGAGGCTGAACTGTCCGTTCAGGTCGAGGCTGTTGACCGGGTCGCCGTCGCAGTAGATGTAGGTGCCGGTGGTGCCGTTGGGCCTGGGATCGGTCTGCAGGAAGCGGCCCTGGGCCGGGTTGTACAACCGTGCGCCCATCAGCAGCAGGCCGGTGGGGGTGTCGGTTTGGCGCTGGTGGGCGCCGAGCCAGCCGTACCGCTCGGGCTGCGTGGTGGGGGTGCGGGGCAGCCCGTACTCGGTGGTTTCGGTATAGGTGATCAGCTCGTCTGAGTCCGGGGCCGCGGTGGCGGTGGTGTCGCCGTGCGGGGAGGCGAGGTGGAGCAGCAGGTGTCCGCTGCTGGAGGCGGTCAGGGCCAGGCTGCCGGTCAGGTCGGTGAGGTTGCGGGTGGTGGTGCCGTCCAGTTCCTCCACCCAGCTGGGGGAGTCGCTGGTGCCCGGGTAGTGGTTGATCTGGGTGCGTCCGGGGTTTGCCGTGTCGGTGCGGTGGGCCGGGCGGTGGGCGGGGTCCAGGGTGTTGGCGATGGTGCGGCCGGCTTGCCGCTGGAGGTGGACCAGGTCGTTGAGGTAGAAGCCGAGGACGGTGTCGGCGGCGCCGGGGCTTCCGGCGGTCGGGGAGTCGGCGGCGGGCAGCAGGGTGATGCGGCCGAAGGCGTCGTAGGCCAGGCCCGCGTCGGAGCCTTGCGGCTGGAGTCGGTCGGCGGTGTCGTAGGTGTGCTGGGTGCTGGCGGAGGTGGTGGAGGCCTGGCCGTTGGCGCCCGGGGCAGCGGTGGTCAGGGCGGTGCGGTTGGAGTTGGCGTCGAAGCTGTAGGTGCGGGCCATGGTCTTGGGTTCCGGGCTGGTGGTGTCGGTGTCCAGGACGGTCTGCAGACGGCCGGCGTGGTCGTAGCGGTACAGCTGGCGCGAGTCGCGGGAGGCGGTTTCGCAGACCTTGCCGAAGCCGTCGTAGGAGCGGGTGAAGACCAGCAGCACGGTGCCGTCGCGGTGGTAGACCAGCCGCATGAGGCGTCCGGCCGCATCGGTCAGTGCGGTGGAGGTCAGGCCGCCGGGGTAGGTCTGGGTGGTGAGGTTGCCGTCGGGGTCGTAGGCGCCGGCGAACGCACCGTCGATGCCGGTGTCGGTGATGCGGGTGCACAACGCGCGGTGCTCGGCCTGGCTGGACCAGGTCTGGGTGCGGGTCCCCTGTGGGTCGGTGACCGAGGCCACGTGTCCGTCGGCGTCGTAGGTGGTGGCGGTGGTGGCGCCGTCGGCGTCGGTGTAGGTGGTGCGGCGTCCGAAGTCGTCGTAGGCCCGGGTGATGGTGCGGGTGACCTTGTCGACGGTGGTGGAGGTCGCGGTGACCTGCCCGGTGGCCTCGTCGTAGCGGGTGGTGACTGCCGGCAGGGCCGTGCCGAGGGTGGCGGTAGTGGTGACCTGGGTCATCCGCCAGGTCTGCGGGTCGTAGGTGGTGGTGGCGGTGCGGTGCTGGGCGCGGCCGGCGGCGTCGGTGACGGTGTCGGTGACCTCGGTGGGAGCGCCCCAGACGGTGTAGGCCGTGGTGTGGTGGGTGGGCAGGTCGGGCAACCCGGGGACATTGGGTTGCCCGGATCGGAAGACCTTGCAGGGCAGGCCGCCCCAGGCGGGGTGGTTGGCGGTGTCGGGGTCGGTGCTGTCTGCGTCCCCGTAGTAGCTGCTGCGCGTGGTGCGCGGGTCGTGCGAATCGGCGACCGGTTCGACGGCGTTGGCCGCGGGCATCGTGGCGGCGGCGAGCTGCCCGCTGGGGCTGTAGGTGGTTGTGGTGGCCAGGCGCAGTCCGTCGGGGTCGAAGGTGGCCACCAGCGGGGTGCGCAGCGCCCAGCCGGAGTGATCGGTGCCCAGGGTGTAGATGCGGGTGCTGTCCTGGCGGTCGCCGATCGCCGGGAGGCCGATTCCGCCGTCGGCGTCCGGGAGCGCGGCGATCTCCGCGTCTGTCAGGGCGCGGTCGTAGGCGCGGACGTCGGCGACCGACCCGTGGAAGTAGTCGGTGAACGCGTCGTCGAGGAAGCCGCGTCCGATCTCCATGGCGCTGGTCGACTCACTGCGGGCCGGCGCCGGGGCGCTGCCGGCGTGGGCGCCGTTGACGTACAGCGCGACTGTCGCGGTGGCGGTGTCGTAGACGCCGGTCAGGTGGGTCCAGGTGTCGGTGAGGGCCGGGTGCGGGGAGACCGCGTGTTCGCCGGTCGGGGGGCCGAACTGCCAGCGGTCGGTGTCTTTGGCGTAGCGGAGCACAAAGACGCTGGAGGTGGCGGTATCGGGTTGGGCCAGGACGGTCTGGTAGCTGTTTTGGGGGTCGGCGGTGTTGGTTTTCACCCAGGCGGCTACGGAGTAGGAGCCGCTGGTTGTGATTGCTGGGCCAAGGGTGGTGATGTGGCCCGTCTTTCCGTCCAGGACGGCGCAGCCGCCGTGGTCGGTGGACCAGGTCACGCCCTGCGGGGAGGTGGTGGCGGTGTTGGTGCCGAGGGTGTCGGGGGCGGTGTGGTCGTGTCCGTCGTTCAGTCGCCACCAGCCGGTGGGCGGAGTGAGGTTGGCGGCCACCGCGTCCTTGCTGGTGCGAAGCGGCAGGTGGAGGCTGCCGCCTGTGGGGTGGCCTTCCTCGGTGCCGGTGTCGTAGGCGGTGTGGGCGTGCTCCCGCGCCCATACGCCTGGTTGTCCGGTGGCTGGGGCGGCGGGCAGCAGGGGGATCTCGCCGGGGTTCAGCTCGCGGTCGTAGATGCGGGCGTCGCTGATCTCGCCTGCGAAGCCCGCGCCCGCATAGCCGGGCCCGCCGATCTCGAACCGGTTGCCGGTGCGCGGTTGAGGCGCCGTCAGGACTCCGGTGCTGCCCGGGCGTCCGTCGGCATACAGGTGCAGCTCGCCGGTTGCGGCGCGGAAGGTTGCCACCAGTCCGGTCCAGATGCCGGCCTCCGCGGGGGCGGCGGCGATGGCGCAGGCGCTGGACGCCTCCGATGCGTCGCGATCGGTCATGCACCACACCCAGGTGTTGTGCGCGGCCGAGTAGCCCAGGCGCAGGTGGTCGTTGTGCTGGCCGACCTGGCCGACGACGATGGCGTCCCGGTCGGTGCGCGCCAGGCGGGCCCACACGGTCAGCGAGACGTCCCGTCCTGCCTCGATCAGCGGTTCGTCGATGACCACGGCAGCATCGGCCGAGCCGGGGAAGGTGGCGACGATGCCGCGGACGGGGTCGTGCTGCCAACCGACGCTTTCGTGCACGGTGCCGGGGTGTCCCAGCCCGGAGGCGTCGTAGGCAGTGCGGCCGCCGCCCTCGTTCAGCATCCACCGTCCCGTCAGGTCGGTTGCCGGCGGCGGGCCGGGATGGGAGTCGGCCACCAGGTGAGCGGGACCGTAGGTGTCCAGCAGTTCCTTGCCGTCCGCGCTGTAGTAGCGGCGGGTGTCCAGTTGGGTTGCGGTTCCCCTGGTGCCGTCGGGGTCCTCGCGCAGTGCCCGGTAGCGGTTGTTGGCGCTCAGGGTGCGCACGGTGTTGCCCAGGGCGCGCGCATCGTACTCGGTGGTGGTGATCCGCCAGTCGGGTTCGATCTCCGCCCCGGTGTCGGGGTCGGCCGTGCCGCCCCAGGCGGCATGGTTGACCGCGCGGCCGTTGACATCGATCCCGACGATGTCCGCCCAGCTGAACTCATCCGGGGTGATGTCCGTCGGAGCGGTGCCGGCCGGGTTGTGGCCGGGCGGGAAGACCGCCGAGACGTCGGTGGGCGCGTCCTTTTGCGCCCAGCGGGCCACCGAGGCGGCGGACAGGTCCGGCAGCCCGGGCCCGGACAGCGGCAGATCGTAGACGACGGCAGTGGATTCCGAGGTGCCGCCGTGCTCGGCGTTGTGGGTGCGCACGACCTTCGTCAACCGGGCGTGATGGTCCGGGTCTTGCGGGTCGGGCGTGTACTGCAGGTGCCAGGGTGCCTCGCCGGGCGGGGTCACGGTTTCCAGGCGGCCTCCGTCGTCGTAGGTGTAGGCGGTGGCCAGGCTGGTGCGGGTGTCGGTGGCCGTGGTCAGCCGGCCGTGCTCGTCGTCGTAGGCGTACTCGGCGACCGGGATGAGGATCGGGGCGGGAGCGGCGCCACCGGAACCGTTGTCCTGGTGCTTGTAGGACACCCGGGTGCAGCGCCTGCCGGCGGGCAGGTCCTGGTAGGTGAAGACCAGGGCGCGGCAGCCGGCCATGAAGCTTCCCGGACTGCACAGCCCGCCGGCCGGGTTGGCGGCGTCCACCTCGGTCGGCCAGCCCGTGGCTTCGTCGTAGGTGACCTGGGACAGCGCCGCGGCGGCCGCGTCGGCGGCGGCCAGGGTGACGGTGCGCGGCAGGAAGTAGGCGGGCACCGAGGGCCCGCCGTGCCCGACGCCGGAGCGGCGCACGAAGGTGACGGTGTTGCCGCCGCGGTCGGTCAGCGTGTAGGTGCGCTGCCCGTCGAAGGACAGCTTCAGGTGCATCGAGGCGGCATCCGACACGCCGGTGTACGTGGCCGGTCCCGTCATCGTCCCGGTCTCCTGGACGAACGGCAGCATGCTGCCGCCCTCTTCACGGATCGTCACCGCACCCGGTCCGGTGTCGGTCAGCGCCTGATAGTCCGCGCCGGCACCGGGCACCTTGATGATCGAGCGCCACCCCGGGCCGAACAGCCCCGACTCCTGGCTTGCGGGATCGGCGGAGACGAAGGTGCGCGACAGAGCCAGCCCACCGCCGTGGCTGCCGATGCTCACATCCGGATCGGTCACCTCAAACGCCCCGGTCAGCAGGCTGAGTCGACCGGGAGCAAGCGTCGTGGTGGCGTGCGAGTCCGCCAAGCCGAACCGGTCCAAGGTCACCTCCGCCGGGTCCGTGACGCCCGGTGCCTCGGGCGGCCGGGCATCGGGGAACGCGTAAAGGACGGCGACCTCGGCGGAGGACAGGGCGTAGTGGAAGGCGCGGACGTCGCTGATCGACCCGTGGGCCCAGTTGTTGACCTGGTCGTCGACGAAGCCGTGCCCCATCGTCAACGCCCCGGAGGCGAACCCGGTGCCGGTGAACACCACGGTCTGCTGGGCGACACCGTCCAGGTAGAGCGTCATGGTGTTGGCGGCCGCGTCGTAGACGCCCGCCACGTGCGTCCAGCGGCCGGCCTGGAAGGGCCCGCGCACGCTCACCGAGCCCGGTACCAGATCCGCCAGCGGCCGCAGGAACACGAACTCCCCCGCGGACCGGTACTCCAGGTAGAACCCCGAGACGTGGGTGCCCGGTTGGATCAGAAAGGTGTGGGTGCCGGAGGTACCCGTGTCCGCCTTGATCCACGCCGACAGGCTGAACGCGCCGGCGGTGTCGACCGCCGGGGCATTGGTGACGATCTGGCCCGTCCCGTCGAAGGCGACCGCCCCGCCGCGCTCATCGCTCCAGGTCGCCCCGCCGGAGAGCGTCCCGTTGTTGCCGCCCACCGTATCGCCGGCGACTGTTCCGCTCCCTTCGGCAAGCGGCCAGTGCCCGTCGGCGACGGGCACCGGGACGAGAGCGGCGACCTGCTCGGCCGTCAGCGCGTAGCGGTAGGTGCGTACATCGCTGATCAGCCCCTTCGCCGGCCACAGGCCATCGATGGTGTGGCCCAGGGTCAACGAGCCGGAGGGGAACCCGGCGGAGTCGTAGGCGACGGTCTGCTGGTGGACGCCGTCGAGATACAGCGACAGCTCACGGGTGTCCGCGTTGTACACGCCGGCCAGGTGCATCCAGGTATTCAACGGCGCCTGGCCCTGGGACTCGGCCGTCGGCATCGGCTCGTCCCGCACATCCCGCAGAGGGCGGGAGAAGAGGATCTTCCCCCTCCTGCCGAGAGCCAGCGCGAATGCCGAGGTGTGCGTGGCCGGCTGGGTCAGGAAGTCGTACTCGACGTTGTGGTCGAATGCCTTGATCCACGCGGCCACGCTGAAGCTGCTCGTGGTGTCCACGGCCGTGGTGTTGGTCAGGACCTGGCCGCCGGTGCCGTCGAACGCGATGGATCCGCCGCGCTCGGTGGACCATCTGGCGCCGGAGCCGCTGAGGACTCCATTGTTGCCGCCGATCACGTCGCTGGCGATCGTCCCGGTTCCTTCGGTCAACGGCCAGTGGCCGTCCGCGACCGGCCCCGGATCGTAGCCGTCGTCGGTGAAGAACCGCGCCCGCACCTGGATCTGACCGTCGGTGGGGACGGTGCGCACCGCGTCCCAGTCGTAGGTCGGGCTCACCACGCCGCCAGCAGCCGCCCCGGGCCCATCATCGGCCGGTGCCGGCAGCACGGGCGCCGGCCACTGGGCGGGCCTGGGTGCCAGGTCCTCAGCCGGGATCTGCACCCAGCCCGACTCGGCGTCGGTGTTGTAGCGGCGCCACTGGAAGTCGACCGTCTGCCACTCCCCCGCGGTCGCCTCAGCCGCGAGCTGGATGCGTTTTTCGGAGTAGCGCTGGTAGGTGTCGGGATGCGTCAGGTGCAGGTCCTTGGAGTTGCTTTCCGCCGCGCCCGGGACCGCTGACCGCTCGACCGCCATGAAGTCGTTCCCCTCCAGTAATTTCCTGTCCACCGGTATCGAGTTCGAGACCGTTTGCAGAGGCTACCCAGAAGAGATTCCGAAGAACCTGCGTGCATGTCCGACATGTTCAGCACATATGCACGTCGCTCCAGGTAGAGACGGTCCGGTACTCAGGATCGCTTGCGCGAAATCACTTCAATATTGGTGCTGATGTTGCCGAGACAGATTAGACGGACCGATGTGCACCGTGCGTTGCCGGAGTAGCTAGGGGTCGCCTGAACTAACCAAGAAATCTCCGCACCGCCCCGTCAGCAGGCGGGTCAAAATGCTGGAGGCAGGGTTTGCATTCATGCGTTCTCACTTCCGCAGCGGCCGCGTCGTGGACTTCGGGCGACCGATCGCACCATTTCACCGAACCGACACATCGGCCCGCGCCAGCGCTCCGACCGTCGATAATGAAGGCTTCGACCCGATCGCCGCCGACACCCAGCACCACCGGGAGAAACTTCATGACCGGCCTGCGCCTGCAGCCGCACCAACCCGCGGCCGTCGACGCGATCGTGCGCGGCCTGGAACTCCCCGCCGGCGGCCGCGTCCCCGACGGCGGGCTGCGGGGGCAGTTGGTCTCGGCGACCGGCACCGGCAAGACCATCACCGCCGCCGTCGCCGCGACGCGTCTGGTCCCCCACGGCATGGTCGCCATCATCGTCCCCACCCTGGACCTGATCGCCCAGACCGTGACCCAGTGGAGGCTCGCCGGGCACACCGCGCCGATGGTCGCCGTCTGCTCGCTGGGCGACGACCCCTACCTGGAGCAGCTGGACGTGCGCTGCACCACCCACCCCACCCGCCTCGCCCTGTGGACCGCCGTCGGCGGCCCGATGATCGTGATCGCCACCTACGCCAGCCTCGTCCCCCAACCCGAGCCCGAAGGCGGCGAGGAGCAGCCCGGCGTGCTGGAGCAGGCGCTGCGCGGCACCTGGGGCCAAACCATGCCCCCGCTCGACCTGTTGATCATCGACGAGGCGCACCGCTCCTCCGGCGACGCCGCCAAGGCCTGGGCCGCCGTCCACGACCAGCAGCGGATCCCCGCCAAGCGGCGGCTGTACATGACCGCCACCCCGCGGCTGTGGAAGGCCGCCCCCAACGTCGCCGAGCAGGCACAGAAGCGGGAGGAAGGCCGGCGCCGCGGCGGGCCCAGTGGGCGCGGGGCAGCAGTGGCACCCAAGTCCACCGCGCCAGACGGGGGTTCGGCCCTGAGTTCGGGGGCGCCGGCGGGGCTGGTCGCGTCGATGGACGATGTTGCGGTGTACGGCCCGGTGCTGCACGAACTCGGCCTCATGGAGGCGTGCGAGCGGGGCATCCTTGCCGGCTTCGAGATCGACGTCCTGGAGATCCGCGACCCGCAGGCCCCCGGGCCGGACGCGGATCCCGAGTTGGTGCGCGGCCGGCGCCTCGCCGCGCTGCAGGCCGCCCTCCTCAAGCACGCGGACGCGGTCGGCGCACGGTCCCTGATGACCTTTCACACCCGCACCCTCGATGCCCTCGCCTTCGCCCGGGCCCTGCCGGAGACGGCGGCCGAGCTGCACGCAACCGACCCGCACACCTACCCCAGGCGGGTCGGCGCCGACTGGCTGTGCGGCGAACACCCCGCCGCCGAGCGGCGGGAGATCCTGGCCCGCTTCGCCGACGGCCTGGACGAAGACGGCTGGGTCGTCGACTTCGGGGTGCTTGCCTCCTGCCGGGTCCTCGGCGAGGGCGTCGACATCCGCGGCACACGCGGCGTGGACGGGGTGGTATTCGCCGACCCGCGCTGCTCGCCGGTCGAGATCGTCCAGATCATCGGCCGCGGCCTGCGCCAGGACCCCGGCCAGGGCAAGGTCGCCCGCCTGATCATCCCCGTCTTCCTCAAGCCCGGCGAGGACCCGGAGGACATGATGGCCTCCCCCTCCTACAGGCCCGTTGTAGCCCTCCTCCAAGGCCTACGAGCGCATGACGAACGGGCGATCGAATCCATGGTGCTCGCCGCCCGCGGCGCCGCCGGCCAGGCCACCAGCGTCCTTGCGCTCGATCCGAACCGCCCCGACGACGAAGAGGCCGACGCCGCGGACGAGTCGGACACCGCCGTCCCGGGCCAGGCCGCGCAGGACATCGGGGCGGAGGCCGACGCGGACAAGCCGCCGTCGGCCGACGCCGGGTCGGGCAGCGCCTCGAGCGCCGGTGCCGCCGGCGCGGAAGCGGTGCGGGTGCGCAGGCCGTCGGTGCCGCTGCTGCGCTTCTCGCTGCCCCGCAACCCCGACGTCATCGCCTCCTTCCTGCGCACCCGCGTCCTGTTCCCCGACTCCGAAGTCTGGCTCGCCGGCTACAACGCGCTGCGCCACTGGGTCGCCGACCACGGGGATGCCAAGGTGCCGCTGGACGCCGTCGTCCCGCTGGGGGCGACCGCCCGCGACGAAGCCGACGTCGACGAGACCGTCACCGACACCTATCCGCTGGGGGCGTGGGTGAGCGAGCAGCGCCGCGCCTTCAAACTCGGCGCCCTCAAGGCCTGGCGGGCCGAACTGCTCGACGAGCTCGGCATGGTCTGGTCCGTCGCGGACACCCGCTTCCACCGCAGCCTGGCCGCCGCCCGCGCCTACCACGACATCCACGGGACGCTCGCGGCCCCCAGGGACGCCGAGGTCGACGGCGTCAAGGTCGGGCACTTTCTGTCCAACCTGAGGCGCCCCGGGGCCCTGGACGGCTACCCGGACCGGGCCAAGGCCCTGAGGAAGATCGACAAGGACTGGAACCCGGGCTGGCCGGCGGACTGGCAGCGCGCTTACGTCTACGTCAAGCAGTTGATCGACGACGGCGAGAAGCTGGAGGTGCTGCTGCCGGGGGTGACCATCTTCGGCGACGACATCGGCACCTGGATCGCCCGCCAGAGGCGCCCCGACGTCTGGGACACACTGACGGACTGCCAGCAGCAGCTGCTCCGCAGCCTCGGCATCACCCCGAAGGAACCCGAGCCCACCGACGGCGGAGGCGGCCGCTCGAAGGCCCTCAGCGCCTTCGAGCGGGGACTGGCCGCACTGCGCCAGTACACCGCCCGAACCGGGAACGCGAAGATTCCTCGCCACCATGAAGAACACGTCGTCCTCGACGACGGCGCCGAACCCGTCGCCATCCGGCTAGGGGTATGGGCCTCCAACGTGAAGTCCCCCGCGCGGCGGGCGAAGCTGACCGACGATCAGCGCGCCGCACTCGCCGAGGCCGGCATGGAGGTGCCGTCATGATCGAGGCAGGCACTGGACAGGATCACCGCGCCGACGCGTACATCGCCGCCGGTACCGGGCAGCACGGCATCACCGGCGGCAACGCCCAACTGACCCTGCACCGGATCCTGGCCGGCGCGGGCGTCACCGAGCGCGACGCCACCGCGCTAGTCAACGCTGTGGCGGCCGGCGCCGTCACCGACGCCATCTGCACTGTCCAGGAGATCGGCCCCGGCCCCGAGTGCCGCCGTGTCCCGGGCTACGAGGACGGGTGGGACGCGGCAATCCGTGCCGCGGGCGCGCACCTTGGGGGTACGCCGAGCGGCTCGCCCACCCGCTGATCACCGGCTGGTCCGGCGGCCGTCCCGTGACCGGGCATCAGGCCGGCCCCGGAGCCTCGGAATGAGCGCCGTCCGCCGCGTCTAGCGCAGCGGACGGCGTCGTCATGCCGGCGTCAGCCGATCACCTTGTCGGACAGGGCGATGGTGGCGCCCGCCGCGCCTCCGGCGGCCAGCAGGGCCGCCGCCGACGATCGGGAGGTCCACCAGGTCAGCCCGCCGGCTGTCACGCCGACGAGCGCCGCGAACAGCAGCACCACCGCGGCCCGCACGCTCAGCAGCGGCCCCGGGCCGCCCGCGGAGCTCACGCCTGCCCCTCGGTGATCTTGCGCAGCAGGTCGGCGCCGATCCGCGGCAGCTTGCGGCGGGTGCGCTCCACCCGCCCGGGCGCCCAGGCCCCGGTCCGCTCCAGGTTCACCCAGCGCTCCCCGGTCTCCGCCCAGTTCCGGGCGATCTCGAACTCGTCGGGCTCCAGGCACTCCAGGGCGAGCCGGATCCGGTCGTCGTCGAACCGCTCGGTCCACGGCAGGCCGAGCTCGTCGGTCCGCTCCGCGCCGGCCACTATCCGGAAGCCGGGGCCGTCCAGCGAGAGCGTGCGAAGGCCTCCGGCGCGCCGCTCGTGCAGCGGGAAGTGCCCGCTCGCGGTCGTCATGTGGCGGCGCAGCGCAGCCCGGACGGCGTCCGGATCGAAGGGGTTGACGGCCGAGTCTGCGAGCATCAACTCCATCAGAGCCAACGCCACCGCACTCACGTCGTCCCTGCTGGGCTCGCGGATATTCAGAACCTCCGCGATCAACCATTCGACGGCCACCGGGTCATCGTTCAGCGCGCGGTAGGCGATACACGCGATGCGGTAGCAGCGGCACCCGAACCGCAGCCCGCCGGAGAACATCTTCGCCACGATGTCCGCAACCGGCCCGAAGACCACGTCAACGGCCTGTCGGACGGTCCGCACGAAGGCCCTGGACGGCAGCAGCAGGGGCGAGAACTTCCGCACGGACTCGGCGAGCGGGTTGCGGACCTGCAGGTGCCGGGGGATCCGCATCAGGTCGCTCTGGTAGCGGGCGAGCGGCGCCAGGGAGGTGAACGTCCGGGAGATGTCTTCCATCTGGCGGCCGATCCCGGAGTTCATCATGTCGCGGATGGGTCCTTCGGCGATCCGCGACACCTCGTCGAGCATCCTGCGCTGCTCCACCTGGAACTGGATGAAGGGGCGGAGGGTGCGCGCGAGCGTCTCCTGCAGGCCAGATGCTTCCATCAGCCCGGCGTGGATGTTGGGAGCGACGAAGGCGGTGCTGAAGAACTTGGGGCCGACGATCCGCGCGGCCTGGTGATGCAGCATCACCGGGGATCCGGTCGCGGAAGAGGTCCTCGGGGTGTGCGTCCGGCTGATGGTGTCGGACATGGTGTCTCCTAACTCGAAGGGTGCTTCCTGCCCTTCGGGCTTGGGAGGACCAGTTTCCGACAATCCGCATCCTGTGACTTGTGTCACAGTTAGTGGCGTGCGGTGCGGAAGCGGCGTCCTGGTCGTCCCGGTAACGACGCTACCGCACCGGCCAGTTGGAACCCGGCGGAGACGACGGAGCTACCGGAAGAGCCGCGAGTGCAGCCGGTGGGCCGGAGAACGTCGCGCTGGCGAGCACCCAGCCGCGCAAGCGGATGCCCCCAAGACCCGGGCCCCGTCCCAGCCGCCTGCGACCCGGCGCACCTGCTGCTCCATCACCTGCGGATCCCCGTCCTCGCGGCGCGCGGTGGCGCCGATCGACGCGATGCCGTCGGCGCCCTTGCGGGATGCGGCGGCGAGCCCGGGGCCGACGCAACCAGCCCCCCTCGACACCGTCGGCCGGCTTCCGCAGTGCGGTGGTCTGGTCGGTGCCGAAGACAGCGCCATCGGGAAGCGGCTGCGGCCGTCGACACAGCGGCACGCCGGTGCGCGCGGCGTTGAGGAGCTGCTCGGCGACGCCCTGGTTCCGTTCTCCCGGCGGATCCGCGCTTGAACGTCGGCTCGGGGGACGTGGTGGGCCGTCATGCCCAGCGCCGGGTGGGCAGTGCGCGGCGGTCGCGGCGGGCACTCGGAGTGTCCGTCAGAAGATCCCGCTACGCGCCGAGATCGCGGCGGCGGAGGTAGTCGTCCACGGCGGACTCGGCAACCTTCTTGATCCTTTTGCTGACCTGGTAGTAGGGCAGCTCGTGCCGCAGCAGCATCCACTTCACGCGGGCCGTCTCGACGCCGAGACGCGCGGCCACCTGCTTGACGGTCAGGAGGGGGTCGGCGTGGGCCATCGCGCGCCCCAGCGGGCTTGTTGCGGACGCGTCGAGGTCGTCGTCCTGGGGGTCCTCGTCCTGGAGGTCGCCGTGCTGGTGCGAGGCGGCCGCCATCCACAGCTGGTGCAGATCCTTGATGTGCTCGTCGCGGTCCAGGGCGATGGGGGCCAGCTCGACAAGCGCGGTGACCAGAGCGTCGACGACCGTCCAGCTGGGGATCACTGTGCTGCTCATCGCAGTGCTGATCGCGGACCGCTGGTAGACGCAGACCTGGGAGATGGCGGACAGGCTGGGACGGCCTGCCGCCAGGTGGAGCTGGTGGAGCGCCCGGTTGAACCGGCGGTGCGGTCCCTGCGGGAGATTGGGCATCCTCAGTTCGCCGCGCCTGCCCATTCGCGCCCCCTCGGCCCAGTGTCCGCGGCCGTCCGTATCCGTCCGGAGCCGCTCTGGCATTGTCCTCCCACCGGCCGGTGTCGTCCCAGGTCAGAACCAGTGCCTCCGCCCAACTTGGCGGATTGTTCAGGGGTCTGGTGGGGCCGACGTGGCGCTTGCACATTGGTGGTGCAACAGCCGTTGCGACACCACCCCGCTGATGGACATGGGAGATGAGGATGCGTCACTTTCCGGACTGGATCCGCCGACGCCTGCGCGAGATGGAGGGCGCCGCGCTCAAGGGCGCCGCGAGCACCGTGGGCAGCGCCGCGGTCACCGGCATCATCTGGTGGGTCCACTCACACTGACGAGAGCGCAGCCGGTCGCGGCGACGGCCCGCGCCAGCGCCTCCGGGTCCGGCCGCAGCCCCGCCGGCAGCCGCCGGACCGGAGCGCGCGGCAGGTGGATTTGGGGCTGCGCGAGCTCGATCAGTGCCAGCCGTCGCCCGCGCGCCACTCCAGCATCCGGGCGGACGCCACCGCCTCCAGGCGTACGGCCGCGGCCGCGGCTATGGCCGGGCGCGCCGCGACGGGCCCGACGGCGGCGTCGGCCAGCGCCAGCACCACGGCCCGCAGTTCAGGCCCGCGCCCGGCCCGTGCGAGCGGCTCCGCGGCCTTCAGAGCCGACCGAGCGGCCCGAAAGGGGCCATCCCCAGGCCCGCCGCCTGCCGGTCCGTCAGCTCCGCTCGCTGCAGCAGGAGATCGGCCATCGCGCGGGTGGGCACGGCGGTAACCGCGCGGCAGGCGGTGTCCCCGTGCACGCCGGTCCGTGCCCTCAGGGTGGCCGCGGCCCTGGTCCAAGTCGAACCGCAGCGTCCGTGCGGCGGGCAAGCTGTCGGGGTGTCTCTCATGGCGGGGAACGCGCCCTCGTCCGTCGCGCATCGGCCAATCAGCTCTGATCGGCGATGCCCGGCCTCCGGCAGTTGGAACGATCGGCGCACGGGCGGGGACGGGCCCCGCCCGAGAAGGCGAGGATGCCGATGATGGTGCTGCCCGACTACCTCCCGCACGACCGGGACGCGCTCGCGTACTACCTGAGGCACCAGCTGAACCTCCCGGTCGACTACCCGGCCGAGAAGCTGACCGTCGAACAGATCGCCCAGGTGGCCGCCCTGTCAGCGGCCCTCAACGCCCGCTACGCCGACCAGGGCCACCTGCTGGACCTGATGGCCGGCCTTCCGGCCCCCGAGGCCGACGGCCAGGAGAGCGGCGACCGGGAGGAGTTCTGGTTCCGGCTGTTCCATGCCTCCGGCACCGCGATGCTGCTGCCGGCCAACCTCAAGGGCCTGCTGCTGTACGCGCTGCGCGGCGAGGCGGGGCTGGCCGGCCAGTGGCTGGGGGCGCTGCAGGAGATGGACCAGGCGCAGCGCAAGGCTGCCGCCGAGGTGATCGGCGAGGGCCTGCTCGCGGAGGCCGACTTCCGCGGCGACCCGCCCGGGCAGCTGGGCGAGCTGTGGCTGCGCGATGTGGAGGCGACGGCCTGGCGGGTGCTGTACGCCGACCGCCGGGCCGATCGCGGCCCGGCCGACCGCGAGGCCTTCCGCGACATGTGGCGCGCGGTCTAGCCGCACTCCCGGTCAGCCCCCGCGCGCCCCTCCGGTCGCATGCGGGGGTATCTGGGGCCGATGTCCGGGCCGCCCGCGGAGTCCGGCGCGTTGAGGCTCCAACGTGCGGCGCGGCGCAACCCGGCGGCCGCGCCCATTGCCGCGGCGGGCCTCGCCGCGAGCCACGAGCCACGAGCCACCAAGAGCCTCCCGGGTTGTCGGTGGCGGCCCGAATACTGGGTCCTTTCCCGATCCCAAGGAGCCTCGATGGCCGAGTCGACCACGACCGCGGACGCGGCGGACCTGCGCGAGAAAATGATCTGCGAGTTGAAGGCCGCCGGGGACCTCACCTCGCCGGCGGTGGAGGCCGCGATGCGCGCCGTTCCCCGGCACGCCTTTGTGCCGGAGGCCGACCCGGAGAGGGCCTACCGCCCCTTCGACGCCGTGGTCACCAAACTCGACGCCGCCGGCACCCCGACCAGCTCGGTCTCCGCGCCGCAGGTCCAGGCGCTCATGCTCCAACAGGCCGACCTGGCACCCGGAATGCGGGTCCTGGAGATCGGATCCGGCGGCTACAACGCCGCGCTGATCGCGGAGCTGGTCGGCGCCGGCGGCCAGGTCACCACCCTCGACATCGACCCGCACGTCACCGACCGGGCGAAGCAGCTGCTGACCCGGCACGGCTACCCGGCGGTGCGCGTGGCGACCGGCGACGCCTTCCGCGGCCTGCCCGACCACGCCCCCTTCGACGCCATCGTGGTGACGGCCGGAGCCTGGGACATTCCCTCGGCCTGGCACGAGCAACTGGCCGAGGGCGGGCGCCTGGTGCTGCCGCTGCGCCTGCGCGGCCTGACCCGCTCGATCGCCTTCACCCGCCGCGACGGGCACCTGGAGAGCCGCTCCGCGCACCTGTGCGGGTTCGTGCCGATGCAAGGCCGCGACGCACACCCCACCCGCCTCCTGCCGGTCCCTGGCGCCCCCGGGGTCAGCCTCGCCTTCGACGACGCGACCGACGCCGACCCCGCCGCCCTTCGCGCCGCCGCGGCAGGGTCCCGGTCCGAGGTGTGGACCGGGGTGAGCCTGGGTGTGCAGGAGCCGTTCGATGCGCTGCAGATGTGGCTGGCCACCCAGTTGGACGGCTTTTGCACCATGGCCGTCGACCAGGCCCGCGATGCCGGCCTCGTCGACGCGGCCAGCCCCGCCTTCAGCCTGGCCGCCGTGTCCGGCGGCGCCTTCGGCTACCTCACCTGGCGGCGCCGGCCGAATGGTGCCGGCCCGCGGGTGGAGCTCGGCGCCCACGCCCTGGGACCGCACGGCGCCGCCCTGGCCCGCGAGATCGCCGAGCACGTCCGGAGCTGGGACCAGCAGCAGCGCGGCGGCCCCGGGCCGGTCTACACCGCCCACCCCGCCACCGCCCGGATCACCCCGCAACCCGACCGGCGGATCATCACCAAACGCCACACCCAACTCGCCATCACCTGGCCTGCGGCACTCCGCGGCCGCTGAGGTGAGCGAAGGAGCTGGGACGGGCCCCCGCACCCGACAGCGCGAACCCCTACCCGCCGCCATGCCAACGACCACAGAAGAGGCGGGCCGCGCATTCCCGCTGCCCGGTGCTCGTGCCCTGGCGTGGCTCCGGTCGGCAGCCGCCCGCCCAGGGCCCACCCGGTGCCTACCCGGGGCCCGAACCGGGCGGCTCGCCGGCCGCGGGTGAGCTGGGCAGGTCACGGCGCCGGTTGAACGGGCCGGCCAACAACAGCGCCCACGAGACGGTCACCCAGATCGCGCCGAGTGCCACCGCGGAGCGCAGGCCGATCACCGAGGCCAGTGCACCGCCCGCAAGCGCGCCGAGCGGTGTGGCGCCGTAGGTGAAGAACTGCATGCTGACCGTGACGCGGCCCAACAGCTCCGGCGGGCAGTACTGCTGGCGGAAGGTCGACTTGATGACGCTGCTGCTCGCCAGGCCGGTGGCCGCCAGCGCTCCCCCGGCGACGGCGAACGGCAGCGTCGAGGCGGAGGTGGTCAGCGGGATCAGGAGCGCGGGGGCCGTCGCGAGCGCCTGCGTGACCAGCAGGGCCCGCGCGGAGCCGAACCGGCGTGCCAGCCGCCCGGCCAGCAGCGCTCCGGCCAGGCCGCCGGCGCTCATCATCCCCATCGCCCCTCCGATCACCCCGGGGGCGATGCCCGCGCTGCGGACCAGGTAGGGGATCAGGATCGCCTGGTAGGCGGTGAGCCCGACGTTGATGACCGCGCTTACTGCGGTCAGCGAGCGCAGGTACCGGTCGCGGGCGATCATCCGGACGCCGTCCGCGACGGAGCGGCGGAAGGATTGGGGGGTGACAGCTCCCGCCCCGGCCGGGCTCCGGTCGAGCGTGGGCAGCCGGGCGGCCAGGCCGAAGGCGATGAGGTAGGACAGGGCGTCGAAGACCACGGTCGCTGCGGCTCCGACCGCCTGCACGAGCGCTCCCCCGGCGCTCGGGCCGGCCACGCTGACCACCGCGTTCCCCGCCTGCATGCGGCTGTTGGCCGCGGCCAGCGCCTCCGGTTGGGCCAGGCGGGGCAGCAGCACCTGGTAGGAGGTCTCCGACACCACGCTGCACGCCCCGGCGACCAGGGCGACGGACACGATCAAAGGCATCGTCAGCCGGCCGGTCGCGGACGCGGCCGGAACGGCAGCCACCGCCAGCATGGCCGCGGCGCTGCAGGCCAGGATCAGCGTCCTGGGCTGGGACCGGTCGACCAGTGTTCCGGCGGGCAGGCCGATCACCAGCCAGGGCAGCCATGCGGCTGCGGTCAGCAGGGAGACCTGGAAGGCGGATGCGTGGAGCGCGGTGAGCGACAGGACGGGCAGGGCGATGGCGGTGAAGGTGCTGCCGAACTTGGAGATCGTCGAGCCGCACAGCAGGGCGGCAAACCCTGGGCGGCAGACCATCGTGGAGGCCTTGGCTGACATTAGGGGTCGGCGCTCCTTTCGCAGACAGGGAAAAGAGGGATCGGGCCGTGCGCGCATGGCGGCAGGGCCCCCGGGTACGGGGCCCTGCCGCCATGCGGCACGCGGGGAGAGGGGAAGCGGCGGCCGGTCCGCGCCGCGCTACCGCGCGGCGGACCCCTGGCCGCGGGCGTGCGCAAGGACCTCGCCCACCAGGGCCTTCACGCTGCGGGTCATGTCGAGCCGGTGGACGTTCCACGGGATCCGGGCGAGGTCGTCGGCGGCCATCGACCACCACGCCTCGATGTTCTCGGCGGGAACCTCGCGGTCGCGGGCGCCGGCACGCTCCAGCGCGGTGCCCAGGTCGATGCCGCAGTAGAAGTCGTGGAAGGTGTGGCCGTAGAAGCGGGAGGCGGCGGCGAGCAGCTCCACGCCGCCGTGGTCCTCGCTGGACAGGATCAGCCCGCTGACCACGACGTGGTAGCCGTTGCGGAGGTAGACCTCCGCGAGGCTGCGCATCGCGTCGAACACGACGCGCTTGTTGTACTCGCCCGGCACGGTCTGCCAGTTGAACATGTCGGTGTCGATGTGCGCGCAGGGATAGCCGAGCTCGGCGCGCAGCGCCTCTCCCAGGGTGGTTTTGCCCGCTCCGGCCGGTCCGCGCAGGACGAAGGTGTGCATGACTGCCTCTCTGATCCACGACGAAGGCGCCGGCGGGCGCACCGCGTGCGCCCGCCGACAGGCGAGGGGTTCATGACGTGACCCGGCGAAAAACAAGCACCCGCAGCCAGCCGCTTCACGGCGAAGCGGCAGGCCGCCGAAGCGGCGTGCCGACAGAGCCCGTCCACGGCACGCGGTCGGCATGCGAACAGGCTCAACGCGACGGTTTCGCCCTACAGGCGCGGCAGCACCGACCGCCCCGCACCACGCGGCGCGCAGGCCGCCGGCGCGGGGATCGGTTCAGCCGGGGTCACGCGGCACAGGCGTCGGCGGCGCACCTGCGCCGCGTCGACGCCCGTACCGGGCCAGGGCCTTCAGGTCGGATCGTCGTCCGAGGACGATGGCTGCACCATGGACCCGATCATCGATCATCCGGAGACGCAAGGTAACCCCCCAACGCCGCCGATCTTCGTATCCGCCGTACATGCTCGCGCGACGACGAGATGAGACGGGTGTCAGCGCGACGACATTGGGCTTCTGGATCATCCGCTGGCAACCTTCCGACGCATGGAGGCCTGACGGTCAATCAGCAGAGGTGTTGGCGGGGGTCGAAGGCGTTGGTCTCGCCGTTGATTCTCGGTTGACCAGGCAGAAGCGGGCCGTGAAACTCCCCGTGTGACTAGTGATCAGTCTGAGGCGGCAGTGTCGGTGACCCTTCGGCAGCTCGAGGCGGACGATTGGCCGGTGGTGCACACCTGGGGCCGGCTTCTGGACTACTGCCGCTTTCAGCCCTGGGGTCCCGACACCGAGGACGAGTCCCGGGCCTTCGTCGCGGAAGCCGCCGCCGCCTGGACGGCCGCGCCCCAGATCCGCTACGCGTATCTGGTCAGTGTCGACGGCCAAGCCGCGGGGACCGCCGAGCTGAACATCCGCAATGCGGCTCACCGCCATGGGGAGCTCTCCTACGGCCTCCACCCGCGGGTGTGGGGCAAGGGGATCGGCACCGCTGTTGCGCAGCAGCTGCTGGAGATCGGGTTCAACCAGTTGGGACTGCACCGGATCATGGGCACCTGCGACCCGCGCAATGTCGGCTCCGCCCGCGTCCTGGCCAAGGCCGGTATGACCTACGAGGGGCGGATGCGCCAGACCTTGAGGATCCGCGACGGATGGCGCGACTCGGAGCTGTTCAGCATCCTCGAGGACGAGTGGCGCCCTGCGTCGGACTGAGCAAGGCACCGGTAGGGCGAAGGCCCGGCCGCCGTCGATCACGTGGATGCGGTCCATCGCCCACAGCGTCCAGGCCCGGTGCGAGACCACGATCATGAGGCGCAGGGTGCGGGTGCGGCCCAGTGCGGCGAACACCTCCTGCTCGGCCTCGGCGTCGATCGCCGGGGTGGGCTCGTCCAGGATCCAGATCGGCGCCCGCCGCAGATGGATCCGGGCCAGCGCCAGGCGCTGCCACTGCCCGCCGGAGATGCCCACCCCGCCCCACTGCTCCCCCACCTGGGGATCCAGGCCGTCGGGCATGGCGCGGACGAAGTCGGCGGTATGCGTCGCCTCCAGGGCTCGCTTCGTCACCCCAGGCGTTCGCCAACCCGAGAGCCGCGAGCCTGGTCGCGCTCCTGACGGTGCTTTTGGCCACCCTGAACCCGCCGGAGCCGGGGCGCCTCGGAGGAGGACACCTGACGCCCGCTCAGCCCGGTCGCTGGAGTCGGCGGCGGGCGAACTCCAGTCGTTCCTCGTTCCCGGCGGGATCGTCCAGGCCGGTGGCGTCGCCTCGCAGGATCCGGTCGGCGAAGTAGAGCATGTTCACCGCGTACCGGAAGTCCAGGAACACCTCCAGCGCGCGCTCCGCCTCGGCGCGGGAGAGTGCGCCCTCGGCAAGGTAGGCGTCGACAAGCGGGGCCGCCTCGCCCTGCGGGGCGCCCACGTCCATCACCACGGTGGCGAGGTCGAAGACGCGCGGGCCGAGGTCGGCCGAGCCCCAGTCCAGGAGACCGCAGGCACCGGCGGCGTCGTCCAGGCGGAAGTGCTCGGGCGCCGGGTCGACATGGACCGGGCCCCAGGTTAGCGTCTCCGCCCGCATCGCCTCCAGGTCGTCGGCGACCCGCCGGAGCGCGGGACGGATCCACGGGCGCAGGCCGAGCACCGCGGGGTCCGCGCCCGCGGGCAGCAGCCCGAGGAGGTGCAGCCGCGCCTGACGCGGCGTCACCGCCTCGGTGCCCAGCGCGCGGTGGACGCGGCCCAGCGTCGCGCCCGCCGCCTTGAGGTCGGCGTCGCTCCGGTGGTCCGGCTCCCGCCCGGGCACCCAGCGCAGCAGCGCCACCTCATGGCCGGCGGCGGAGACGACGCGTCGGCCGTCGGCCGCGGCCACCGGCGCACCGCAGGCGACAGCGGCGCCGGACTCCTCGACATCCAGGGCGAACCGAAGCCCGCGGCGGAAGCGCTCCGCCTCGGCGCCGTCCGGCACCGCCTTGACAGCCCAATGCCCGCCGCCGCACCGCACCTCCCAGGCAACCGAGTTCATGCCACCTCGCAGCGGGACGACCTGGGGATCGCGGAGCCGCCAGTGGCACTCCAACAAGTCCTGCACCGGAACCGGAAACGACATGGCGCCGGACCCTAACAGAGCCCGGCGCCGTGTGGGAGCGGGTCAGCCCGGCTGGCCGACGCCGCGGCGGCGGGCGGCCAGGGAGCGGAAGAAGTTCACGACCAGCAGCAGCGGCAGGATGAAGGCCTTGACAAAGATGAAGTAGGTGCCGCCCTGGAAGACGAAGGCCAGATAGACGCCGTACCCCGCGAACGCCAGCCCGAAGAGGGCGTTGACGACCCGCCAGCCCCTGCTCTGCCGGCCCCCGGATCTGGCCAGGACGACCATCACCACACCGCTGACCATCAGCAGCAGGACGCACCACGAGAAGCCCGCGGTATCGGCCTGGCTATGTAACCGAGGGCGGAGGCGGCCGCGGGAAGACCCTCAGCGCCTTTGCGCGGGGCCTGGCAGCGCTGCGCCAGTACACCGCCCGCACCGCGAGGACCAAGGTTTCCTGCCCGCACGTGGAGAGCATCGTCCTGGCCGGCGGCACCACGGCCGAGGTCCGGCTGGGGGTCTGGATCTCCAACATCAAGTCCCCTACGCGGCGGGCGAAGCTGACCGACGATCAGTGCGCGGCGCTCGCCGAGGCCGGCCTCGAACTCGGCTGAGTCGGCCGCCTCCTCGGTCATCGGATCTTTGTCGTAGGCGGGTGGCAGTCTGCCCGGATGCCTGCCACCTCCAGCGAACAGACCCAGCCCGCCGCGCAGCACCAGGCCGCCATGGTCGACACCCTCCTCAAGTACCGGGCCATCCGCACCACCCGCGTCGAAGAGGCGATGCGCAGCGTCCCCCGGCACGTCTTCATCCCCGAGGCGCCACTGGCCGACGCCTACCAGCCGACCCGCCCGTACGTGACCAAGACCGACGCGGCCGGGAGGTCGATAAGCTCCGCCTCCGCCCCCTCCGTGGTCGCCGGCCAACTCGAAGAGGCGGATCCCCGCCCCGGTCAGCACATCCTGGAGATCGGCTCCGGCACCGGCTACAACGCCGCCCTGCTGGCCCACCTGGTCGGCCCCACCGGCCGGGTGACGACCATCGAGTACGACCCGGACACCGCGCAGCGCGCCCGCACCGCCCTCCCGGCGGCGGGCTTCGACACCGTCCAGGTGATCACCGGCGACGGGGCCCTCGGCCACCCCGCCGGCGCCCCCTACGACACCATCCTGGTCACCGCCGGCGCCTGGGACATCCCCGCCGCCTGGCGCGAGCAGCTGGCCCCCGAAGGGCGCCTGATCGTCCCCGCCGACCTGCCCTGGCCCACCTCCCTGACGCTCCAGCACTCCCCCGCCGGCGACGGAGTGCTGCACGCCCTCGCCTACCAGACCTGCGGGTTCATCGCGATGGAAGGATCGACCGCCCACCCCCGTCGCATCGTCTCCGCCGGCCACGGCGCGATCCGCCTGGTCGCCGAGGACCGTGCAGCGCTCGACGAGGACGCGCTCGCCGACGTCCTGGACCACGCCGGGCACACCGCCTTCACCGGCGCCGTCGTGGGTGACGGGCCCAGCTACGATCACCTTTTCTGGTGGCTGACGGACCGTCTGCCGGGCTTCTGCAAGGCCGTCATGACGCCTGAGCGGGTCGCCGACGGCACCTTCGCGCCGCTCAACGGCTGGGGCGCACCCGCCGTCCACGACCGGGCCAGCCTCGCCTACCTGACCAACCGGCGCGGCATGGGCGACGCGGCGGGGAATCCGTTCGAGCTCGGGGTCCGCGGCCACGGACCTACCGGCGCCGCCCTGGCCGAACACGTCGCCGAAGTGATCGCCGCATGGCAGGCCGGCCCCCGCGCCCAGACGATGCCGCACATCCAGGTCCACCCCCGCCCAGCCGACACCGCGGCCGCAGGCGCGGCCGCGGACATCCCGGCTGCGGGGACGGTCATCGAGCGGCCCAGCTGCCGCATCACCATCGGATGGCAGCCGGCCGATCCGCAGGACCCCCGCCAGAGCTGATACCCCCGCGCTACGACGACGCCTCCGCGATCACCTGGTCGACCACCCGGCCCAACGGCTGCACGGCGTCGACGATGGTGGCGCCGAAGCGGCGGTAGTTCGCCTCGAAGGTGGTGTGCCAGCCCAGGATCGCCGCCAGCTCCTCCGGGGAGCTGCCGTATCCTTCGCCGCGCGCCGCAAGGCGCGCGGTCACGGTCGGCGCGTCGGCCACCAGGGCCACCACCTTGGCGAACAGGTGCCAGACCTTGTCGTCGCCGGCTGCGACGCCGCACAGGAACACCGGCTCGCCCAAGCGCTGCGCCTCGGCGTGCAGAGCGGTGATCCGCTCCACGCTCAGCACCCAGTCGTGCGCGGCGAACCAGACGTGCCGGTCCAGGTCGGGATCGTCGCGGTCCAGTTCGGCGCGCTCGCCCGTGGCCCGGCTGATCCAGTCGGCGAAGGCGTCCTCGTCCACGCCCCGTGCACAAAACCCGCGGGCCCGAAGCTCCTTGAGCACCGCCGACTTGCCGGTCCCCGACAGGCCCGTGACGTAGATCAGGGACATCCAGTGCTCCGTCCGGCTCATCCCCGCAGCCGGCCTCTCCGCTCGGGAGGCTGCCGCGGAGGGCCCACTTGCGATCTTGAAAGCGGCGCCGAGTCAACCAGCCCGGCAGCCAGGACGCAAGAGAATTGATCATGCGGAGGAGTCGCGGACGGCCACGGCAGTGTCGGGCTGCGGGAGTGATGCGGACCGCTGCGGGTCGGCGGGCGCGGCGTCAGCGGAGCCGGTTCTCGGTGCGGATCATGCGGCGCAGGCTGGTGCGGGCCGCGGTCAGGTCCTCCTCCAGAGCGCGAACCCGCGCCTCGAGGGCGGTGTTGTGCTCGGTGGCCTGCTTCAGTTGGTCCGCGAGCTGCTGGTTGCGGGCCGTCAGGTCGTCGACCCGGACGGTCAGGTCGGGGCGGCTGGCCTCGTCCAGTTGGCGGCCGAGCTGATGTCGCAGGGCGGTGCGCAATTCGTCGCGTTCGGCGCGCAGAGCGGTGATGGTGGTGCGGGCGTGTTCCAGGTCGGTGCGCAGGGTGGCGGCGGTGGGGCCGCCGGATCGGGTGTGGGGGCGCAGGGCGGTCTGTTGGCGCAGGCGGGCATCGTCGATGTACTCGCGGATGCCGGGGCGGTAGGTCAGCCAGGTGGAGACGCCGGCTTTGCGGGCGACCGCAGAGAAGGTGATGCGCTCGCCGGCGCCCTCCAGGGCGGCCAGGGCGGTGCGGGCGCGGTGGCGGGCCTCGATACTGGCCTGGCGGCGGGCGGCCCGCAGCGGGCCGGGGTTGCCGGCGGGGTTCACCGCGCCGGGCCTTCGCCGGCGTCGTCGGGGTGGTGACGCACGGTCAGGGGCAGCACCGGCCGGCCCCCGCAGTGCCGGGCGCCCCAGTTAGACTGCGATATGGCAGACGACATTGCGTGGGTTGGCGACAGCTGGTTTGAGAAGAGCCCTCACGGTCCGGGAATGTCCGGAGATATCTCTCTCACCGCGTTCCGTGGAACCAAAGTCGCGGATTTTTTGGAACGACTCGGGGCCGACCGGCAGCTGATCGACCAGGAGCTTCCTTACCGGGAGGCGTCGGAGCGTTGGCCTGTGGAGGATGACGACTCTCTGTGCATGTACGGCACGCACGGCGAGTGGTCCTACGTCATCGAGGGCATCGGGGCGGCCAGTTGGTACTGGCTGAGTATCGCGCGTGACGCATCCGCGGCCGGCCGGGAGGGTGAGGAGCTCGTCTGCTTCCACCGGGGCCTGCCCGCGGGCCGCCCCGCGCTGTCCTACTGTCCCGGCAACGGCGAGACCTGGCACGCCGCCGACTTCGGCGAGAGTCTTCGCGCCGGTTACCGGCCGCCCCGCCCCGATCCCAGCGGGAAGGTCGCCGCGTTGGATGCGGCGATGCGCGCCGGCGGGGCCGTCTTCGGCGATCGCCCGGACTTCTCGGATGATCCCAGGGACAACTGGCCCAAGCGCCGCGCCTGGACCCGGGAGGCGTTCACGGCGATAGGCGCCCACCTCGGGTTGTCCGTGCCCAGGCTGTCGGTCGTCGACGGGCAGTTGCCTGCCGCGGTCATTCCCAGCTTCATGCGCTAGCGGCTGCGGGGTGGCGCCTCCTTGAGGCGCCACCCCCTCCAACTACGCCCGCGTCACTGAAGAATTGCGGACATCGTGCACTTCACGGCCAGGGCGTCTGTTGAGCAGTCGGCGGCGAGATTGGGGTCCATCCAGTAGGCGTCTCCCTTGAGGAGCCGCATATTCGTGATGAAGCCGCCGAACGGTGACATCACACCGCTGTTTTGGCTGCTGGACATCACCGAGCGGCCGCACTTCTCGGTCCACGTCGGATCGATGTCGCGCTCGTCGTTGTACAGGTGCCAGGTGGTGTTGTTCACCTTCGTCACGTAGGTCTGAACGCATTCGTCACCCGAGCCCACCGCGTTGAGTCCGCCCAGGCTGGCCGGCATGCCCGCGCTGTTGTAGGAGGCGTTGAAGGCGTACTCGTCGCAGCTCAGCGTGTCCGTAATGCCCGCGGGCGTCGCGTTGGGGTTGCCCTTGGCAGCCGCCCAACCACTTGGGCAGATCAGGTCCCGGTTGTTGCCCTGTCCGTTGTCGCCGCCGGGCAGGTAGTACATCGGTGAGGCCTGGCCCGGCTCTCCGGGTTGCCCGTCGTGGCTCGGCAGCTTGTGCTGGATCAGCCATGCGTGCGCGGCAGGCATCGGGTACTTGCCTGCGTTGAGGGTGTAGGTGGGCGCGTAGTTGTCGAACACGCACTTCCCGGGAGGTCCGCTGAGGACGGTGTCGCAGCGGATCTCCGACAGTTCGGTGTTGTCCGTCCAGTTCACGTCCATGCCGCCGAGGGCGGTCTGTGCGTTCAGGGCGTCGCTGAGGTGGAAGGTGGTGTTCACGTCGGCGGCGGAGCCGCCGTCCCAGGACAGGACCTCGTGGTAGGTCGCGGACGGGTCGGCCGCGGAGGTCCACTTGGGGAGCGTCGAGCCCCATCCCGAGCCCGATCCGGAGACCACGGAGCAGTCCGGGCACGACACGGTGAGGCCGGGGAACTCGATCGGCCACATGCTGGCGGGCACGGACTTCGGCTGGAAGGTCCAGTCGGTGGTGACGGTGTTCGCGCTGAGCACGGCGCGGATCGTGACCTGGAAGACCGCTGTGGTCAGATTCCCGTCGACGTCGGCGTGCGCAAGGTTCAGCAGTGGGTAGGAGCACGCCTCGTCGCGCACGGCCAGGTGTAGTTGTCCGGGATGTTCGGCGAGCACCAGTCGGCAGCGGCTTGGGGCTTGGCGAGGTGCGGGTCCGTGGCGCCCGTCTTCTTCGCGGGGTATTCGAACCAGGCGCAGTCCTTGCCACCGTCGGAGCTGGGGGTGCACTTCGGCTGCTGCTGAGGACCGGCGAGCTGCGGCGCAGACTTGCGGAGGGATGAGATCCCCGGGTCGTAGGGCGGGTGGGACTGGTTGTCCGGTGCCTGGTCCTTGAGGTTGACCGAGGCGGCGGCGTTGCTGTCGGGAAGGGTCAGATCGACGGCATGGCCGCCGGTTGGCGCCGCGGTGACATGGAACTGCGCCCAGTCCGACCAGTCGGTCTGGTACAGGTCACCGTCGTAGCCCGAGGCGCGGAACCGGTAGGTGTGGCCGTCCTTGAGGAGGTTCGCGGGTACCTGGACCGACACCGGGGTTCCGGCGGCGGCGAAGGAGGAGACCAGGGGGCCGCCGACAGTGGTTCCGGGACTCGCGGTGTCCTCGATGACGAAGGTGCCGTCGACCTTGTCGTTGTCCCCGTCGTCGATGGTGGCCTGGAGCGTCGGGGTGAGGGAGTTGACCTGCCAGATGCCGTTGGTTTGCGTCGCGGACGGCCCGACCTTGAGGTCGTGTACGTTGCCGGGCCGAAAGTCCCAGGTGACCTTCAGGGTCGGTGGGTTCGAGGCGGCCTCGGAGGAGTTGACCCGCTTCCAGGACATGGTGTTGTCGTCGGTCGCCCGCAATCCCATGTAGCCGGTCGTCGCCTGCTGGCCGGACCAGTAGGAGACCAGGTTGGTCACGTCCGCGTGGATCCAGCCCGCGTCGTTGTACGGGGGGTTGCCGAGCGTGCTGTAGGAGGTGACGAAGGACTGCAGCCAGGAGGGCTGCTTGGCCCAGTTGGCGGTGTGGTCGAAGGAGGAGGTGGCGTAGACGTCCCAGGGGTGGCCGTGGCCGTCGGTGGCGGCCGAGTGGAAGTTCCACAGGGACAGCTGCGCGCTTTCCACCACTGCGTTGGCGAACGGCTTGGTGTTCCACGCGATCAGGGATCGTGCTGTGCGCGCGGTGCCGTCGGCGTTGGTGGTGCCGGGGTTGCCGAAGTCCAGTTCGGTCTCGCCGGACTTGTCGCCGCTCTCGCCCTGCTGGGCGTAGGTGTCGACCAGGTTGCCCAGATTCTGCGTGCTGGGGTCGACGGTGACCGGGTAGCGGGTTGAGGGTGCGGCGAGGAAGGCTGCGTCCGGGGTGTAGACGAGGTCGACGTGGCCGGGCCGGCTGTTGGTCGCCCGCACGGTGACCGGTGCGGTGTGGTCGTGCACGCCGGCCTTGTTGGTGTGGGTGTCCCACATCCTCGGGGCCGCCAGGGCGGCCTTGACCCTGCCGGCGGCGTCGGCGAACTGGACCTGCCCGCCCTTGCTCACCGAGGCCTTCAGCTTCCCGGTGTCGACGGGGAGCGTGTAGGAGAACCCGGCTCCGGGGCGCTTGTTGAGGTCTACGAACTGCTCGAAGCCGGTGCGGGTGGCTTCGATGCGCAGGTCGTATCCGGGTCCGACGCTGCGGTAGGTCGCCCTCGTCCCGTGCAGCTCCGGGCTCGGAAGATGGCCCTTCCAGCCGATGGTGACCTTCTGGGTGCCGTGTCCCAGGGTGACCAGTGGAGCCGTGGAACGGCCCGAGGAAGACGGAGTCTGGGCAAGGGTGCCCGTGCCGCCCGAGACAGACAGCGATTCAGGTGCCGACCTCGGCGTGACGGCGCCATCGGCGTTTCGGCGGAGCGTGGGGTCGAGTGCAATCCAGCGGCCGGCCCGCTTCAGCCGCGTGGGGCCGGACGTCAGCGTCGTCGTCAGGGTGCCGGTCGGGTTGACGACGGTGGTGGAATCTGCGGTGGTCGCCTGCGGAAGCGCGACGGTCTTGTGCGTGTGCTTGGCCGTGGCGATCGCCCGGGATATCGGTCCCGGCGCGATGTCTGCCGAGCGGGTTGTCGCGTGCGCCGACGCGGTGCTCACCGTGGCGGCGGCCGTCGCGATCAACGCTGCGGCCGCGGCCCAACTGACGGGGCGTCTGTGGCGGTGCTTGGTAGGTGAAGACACGGAACCTGTGCCCTTTCTGTGCGCCGTACACGCACGAGCACCGGACCGTACTGGAACATGCGTTCGCCATCCAGACAGTATCCATACCGTCACAGCGCTTCCCGGCCACCACAAGTGATGCCACATCACTCCAGGTCCAGGCGCACCATTCCGCACCCGAGCCGGTCGGGGCACGCCCGGGACATGGCATATACATGGGTCTAAGTTGACCTGAAGGCAACCTTGGACCGCTCAGCCCGACTGCGCTCCGGTCGGGCCGGTTCGGCCGGCGCGGCGTGCCGGGAGGGACAGGCGGGCGGAGCGGGAGCGGTCGGCACGTGGCAAACGTAGCCAGCAGCTTGTGCCGGGACGGATGCGGAGACGGCCGACGTTGGTGCAAGCCGTGCCCGACACAAACGTCCCTCACACTCCAGGCAGCCGCAGATATCAGCGTGCACGGTCAGCAGGTTGGCCTCGTAGGTGGCCATGCCCGCCTGCATCGGGGTAGGGCGTCTACAGGGGCGGTGACGATGCGCGCAGTGACGACGCCGGAGGCCGCATGAGGGTCATGACATGGAATCTGTGGTGGCGCTTCGGCCCCTGGCAGCAGCGGCGGTGCGCCATCAGCGCCGTGCTGCACGAGCTGAGGCCCGACCTCGTCGGCCTGCAGGAGGTCTGGGCGGACGGCGGGGCGAACCTGGCCCGCGACCTCGCCGAGAAGTTGGGCATGCACTGCGTGTGGGCGCCCTCGCGCGCACCCGGGCGATGGCAGCGGCGGATCGACCAGGGCGGCCTCGACATCGGCAACGCGATCCTCAGCCGCTGGCCGATCACCGAGCAGGCCGTCCTGCAACTGCCCGCCCCACCGCAGCAGGAGGATGACGGCCGGCTCGCGCTGTACGCGCAGATCGCCGCGCCCACGCATGCGGTGCCGATGTTCACCACCCAGCTGAGCTCCATGCTCGACGCCTCCGCGCTGCGCTGCCGACAGGTGCGCGCACTGGCCGCCTTCGTCGCCACCCACCAATCCGGCACCGCCTTCCCCCCGGTGCTCACCGGCGACCTCAACGCCTGGCCGGACTCCGACGAGGTCCGGCTGCTCGGCGGCTACAAGACCGCGCCGGCCGTGCCCGGGCAGGTCTTCTTCGACGCCCGGGAGTACGCCGCCCTGGGCCAGACCGCGGCGACCTGGGACCGGGCCAACCCCCACGTCGCCGCCGGGCACGAGCCCAGCGCCCGCATCGACTACATCCACCTCGGCCCACCCGGACCCGGCGGCCTCGGCCACGTCACCGCAGTGCGCCGGGCCGGGGACCGGCCGGTCGACGGCACCTGGCCCTCCGACCACACCGCCGTCCTGGCCGACCTCACCCACCCCGCCTGCCCAGCACCTGCCTGAGCCGCGGCCGCCAACAAGTGCCGCAGCGTCAGACCGGGTCGGGGAACTTGCCCTTCATCCATGCGGCGCCCGGATGGTGCTGGCGGTCCACGTCGGCTCGCACGGCTGCCAGGTCGTAGGCGGCCTGGCGCCGCTCGATGGTATAGCCGAGGTCCCGGCACGCCGGACACGGTGCGCCCCGCCTACGATCCGGGCCGGTTCACCCTGGCCGAGCGGGAGCAGGCCAAGGCCGAGGAGCTGACCGCGAGCGGCTTCGAGCAGGTATCGCGGGCCACGCCTGGCCTATCGCAGACAGGGCTTGTGGGGGCTGGTGGACCATCGCAGCGCTCGTACCGCGAGGCGAGTTGCCCCTGGCTGTCCCAGCTCAGGTTCTGGGTGCCCTCGGTGGTGGTGATGGCTGTGGTGTCGCCGGAGGCGTCGTATTGGTAGTTGGCGGTGCGCGCATCCGCGTTGGCGCCGGTGGCGGTGGTCTTGATGAGGGTGTGGGCCTGGTCGCCGGCCGTGCCTTGGGTGGGGTAGGTGTAGGTGATGTTGGAACCCGTGCTACTCGGCGGCGGCCTACCCAGAGAAACGCCTACGTTTTGAGGAGCTCCACACCATCGGCGGCAAGAATATCTTCTACCTCACAAACGATTTCCGCTCGCGCCGCACGGTCAAGATCGAGATCTTCCGTGCCAATACAGCTTCCGATGACGTGAATTCGCATTGCTTCGGCAGAGGGTACCAAAGGAAAACCGATGTCCTCTGGCTCTTCTCCCGTGATCGCGATCCGAATGAGTCCTTGAGCAAGCCGCTGATCGACAGTGGCTCCACTTCTCTCCGCACGCTCGGCGACTCTGCAGGCAAACTCTCGGATGGCGTCCGCCTCGGGCGGGGATTTGAATCGTCGACGCATTATGCTGGTGAAGGTTTCAGCGGCGACATATACCTGCTCCTTGAGTAGCCGCCGATCACCTTCGCTGACGCGATGGAGTTTTTTCGAATCCCCATTCAGTACCGCCACCATCCATACCCCAGCGACGGATTCAGGACCACAGAGTCTTTTCGTGCGACGGAACAATTCTACCTCCCGGCTGAGAGTGTCTGATTCTTTGTGGGTGCCCCGTGTCTGGTGTGGTGTCTAGAAGTCGGTGATGCGGTCGCCGTAGAAGCCGGCCAGGGTGTTGATCGCCTCCTTCCAGTCGTAGGTCCGCCCGGTCGGATTGACCCGGTTGGGCTGCCGGTCCCGGATGACCAGGTAGAGCACCTTCAACGCGGCCTGCTCGTCCGGGAAGTGCCCCCGCCGCCGAGTCGCCTGCCGGAACCGGGAGTTCAGAGACTCGATCATGTTGGTCGTGTAGACCATTCTGCGGATCTCGGGCGGGAACCGCAGGAAGACGGTGAAGTGCTCCCAGTTGCGGCGCCAGACCGCGATCGCCGCCGGATGCCGCTCGCCCCAGGCCTGCTCGAACTCGGCGAACCGGGCCTCGGCCGCCTCCGCGGTCGGGGCGGTGTAGCCCGTCCGCAGTTCCTTGGCGATCTGCGACCAGTGCTTGGTCGAGCAGTACTACAGGGAGTTGCGGACCATGTGGACCACACACAGCTGCATGTCGGCCAGCGGCCAGATGGCGGCGATGGAGTCCGGCAGCCCCTTCAGCCCGTCGCAGCAGGCGATCAGCACGTCCTCCACCCCGCGGTTCTTCAGCTCCGTCAGCCAGGTCATCCAGGTCTTGGCGCCCTCGCCGCCGGTGCCCACCCACATGCCCAAAACGTCCCGCTCGCCCTCGAGGTTGATGCCGACCGCCACGTAGACCGGGCGGTTGGCCACCGCCCCGTCGCGGATCTTGACCACGATCGCGTCGATCATGATGACGGCGTAGACGCGGTCCAGCGGATGCATCCGCCAGACATCCAACTCCTCGCTGACCTTCTCCGTCGCCCGGGAGATCAGATCGCGCGAGACGTCGACGTCGTAGATCTCCGCGAGGTGGGCCTGGATCTCACCCGTCGTCAGCCCCTTGGCATGCAGGGAGACAACCGCCTGGTCGAAGCCCTCCAGGCGGCGGGTGTGCTTGGGCACGATCTTCGGGGAGAAGGAGCCGGCGCGGTCGCGGGGGATGTCCAGTTCCACCGGGCCGACGTCAGTCAGCACGGTCTTCTTCGAACTCCCGTTGCGGATGTTGCCGCCCGCCGACGGGCGTTCGCCGCGTTCGCAGCCGAGGTGGTCGGCCATCTCGGCCTCCAACGCGCCCTCGATGACCCGCTTGACCAGGTCGCCCAGGAGTCCGTCGCGGCCCACCAGGCCGGCGCCGTCGCGCCGGGTCCGCTCGATCTGACGGTCCGTCAGTTGCTGTTCTAGTTCCTGCGTTCGCGCCACTTCCGCCCCCACCTGCTGCTCGCCGATCTCGTGGGGATGCTCGTAGCTGCTGCCCATCATGATCCTTCCCGGCGGAGACGGTGCCTCATGCCATCCGGGTCAGACCGGGGCAAACACAAGGTCAGGACTGTCCCGCAGGTCGGGATGTCCTCCTCCGGCTGCCGCAATGATGCGGCCGCGCCCGCCACCTGCTGCGCCGCGGCTTCACCAGGCAGCGCCGATGCCCAGATGCCGGCAGACTTCGCGAGGTCGGATGTCGGCGCCGCCCACGGCACCGGTTTACCACGCACGGTTTCAAGCAGTTGGAAACGGCGTTGAACCAGGTGCACCTGCGCGGCGGCTGGTTCATGGAGAACTTCCTGGGCCACCTCGATACGGTCGCCCGCTTCAGCATGCTCGCCTCGACGATCCGCGCGGACCTGCCGCTGCCGCTGGTGGCCACCGCCGACCTGGCCCGCGCGGCCGCCGAGGAACTCACCGGCCCCGGCAGCGCCATCGAGGGGATCCGCGAAGTGCAGGGCCCGCACGACCTGACGTTCCACCAGGCGGCCGACGCCCTCGCCCACGCCCAAGGCACCCGGTGCGCGCTCAGAACCGGCTGGTCACCGATGCCGCGTTCAACGACGGCCGGGTGGCCTTCCGCCGCCCCCGCTCCCCCTTCGACGCCGCCTCGATGCGGTTCGAGCACTTCCTGCCCTACGCCTGGATCACCGCCTACCAGCAGGCGGACCGGCCCGCGGCGACCGGATTCCCCCTCTGGCTGGCCGAGCACGCCGCCCAGAGATAGCCGCCCGCGCCCGACACATCCGCACACACCCGCCGACAGCGCACCGGACCCCATCCCCGGTCCGCCCACGCCACCCACCCACCACGGTCATGAAAGTGAGGCCACGATGACCGGTTGGACCCCGCAGGAACTCACCGCGCTGGCAGAGACCGAGGAATGGGGCCTCGCCCCCCACCGCCGCGACACAACGCTGCGCACCCCCACCACCATCTGGGGCGTCCGCGTCGGCGACGACATCTACGTCCGCTCCTGGCGCGGCGCCGGCGGCCACTGGTACCGGGCGGCCCAGCGCACCCGTACCGGGCGCATCAGCGCCGCCGAACTGACCAAGGACGTGCGGTTCGTCGAGGCCGACACCTCCCTGGTCGCCGCCATCGACGAGGCCTACCGGCTCAAGTACCGGCGTTATGCCGGCAGCTACCTGGAGCCCATGCTCCAGCCGCAGGCGCAGGCCGCCACCTTGACACTCCTCCCGAGGTGACAGCCAATCCCACCGCGCAATGGAGGCGGCCGCAACCTGGGCAACGACGTCGACGCCAGGGCCCCGCCCAGCTCGGCCGCTCGCCAGCCGCGCCTGCAACCATGCCAATGGTCCATGAAGCTGATCAACGCGCACTCATCTTGCTCCAACATGAGCAGCACGCACTGGATCTGAACAATCTTCAGATCACAGGACCCACACCTTCAGCGAGAGCCGGACCGAGTGACCGAAGTCCCCCGCCACGCCGGCCCACCGACTCCCATCAACTGATCAGGCCAGGTCAGCTCGGTGACGTCTGATCAACTTCAGGACTCGTGGACATCAGCGTGACGCGCTCGCCAAGGCCGGCCTGGAGCTCGCGTGAGGCGCCCGCGTGCCTGCCGCCGGTCAGGTGGACCGACGGTAGACCCCGTCCGGGTCGGTGTCGTTGGCGTAGTCCTCCCAGTCCAGGTTGGCCTGCCCGAGGTTGACCTCCACCACTAAGGATGATTCTCTTCAATCCACGTGAGAATATCATCTATATCTACCGGTTTCGACGTGTCGACCACGAGGGTCTCTGAGATCGGCAGGGCTTCTGCTTTGGCCCACCGGTTCGACCATTCATCGCCCTCGATAAGAGGGCCGTGAATTCTATGCCTGGATGAGAATCTGGCTTCACAGCGAGATCGCGCGAGAGCGATCGGCACGCTGCACCAAATTTGGAACACCGAGTCTACGCCGGCGCGCTCAAGACCAGGCTGGACGAACTTCCAAGTCTCATCCCCGGGCCACGTAGATTCGAGAACCATTCCGCAGGGAGAGTCTCTCAGGAACGACCACATGGTCTCGCTCGCCGCCGCACCGTACATCTTATTCCAGTACAGACCCAACCAGTCCTCGAAAGGACGAATGCCGATTGTATCGGCAAGCGCTTCCTTGATGACATCCTTGCTCGCCAGCGGGATGCCAAGTACATTTGACAGCTCACGAGCAAGGGTAGACTTACCCGATCCAGGAACGCCATTCACCAGAACGGCAACTTTATTCGAACCTTGAGTCTTGACGCCTTGCATACTACCAACTTTCACTGGTTGATCCTAGAGACAAACCATAAACCTCTGCATACGCGCTTCCCGCCAACGATGACGGGTGGCCCAGACCGCAGATCGTCTCTCTCCCGGGTTAGTGCTCCGGCCGGGAAGGCTCCTCGGTTTCCGTGGCGGCGATGAGTGCAGGGAGCGTGGCCAGGTCGGGTGCATAGTGGGGGACGCCGGGGTTCGGGGTGCGCACCAGGATCGCATTGAGGCCGACCGCGTGGGCCCCGGCGACATCGGCGGCGGGATTGTCGCCGATCATCCAGACCCGGTCCGGGTGACCGGTG
This sequence comes from Mangrovactinospora gilvigrisea, assembly GCF_001879105.1. Lineage (GTDB taxonomy): Bacteria > Actinomycetota > Actinomycetes > Streptomycetales > Streptomycetaceae > Mangrovactinospora > Mangrovactinospora gilvigrisea. The sequence goes on from NZ_MLCF01000002.1 coordinate 65,806, forward strand.
GCGGCCAGGGCGAGGCGGAACGCCTCGGGGTGGGGCTTCTCGTAGCCGGTGACCGCGGAGTTGACGACCGCGTCCACGTGCAGATCCAGGCCGAGGCCTTGAAGAATGCGGGGCAGTTCCGGGACATGGTTGGACAAGACGGCGTGACGCCAGCCCTGCCGCGTCAGCTCGGCGAGGGCGGGGACGGTGTCGGCGAACACCTCCCAGCGGGCGGGGTCAGTGTAGCGCACGGGTACGAGCCGGGCCGCGCTCTGCGCGTGGGACGGCGACAGCCCCAGGCGCAGGAGTGCCTCGGACAGGACGCCGGTCAGGTGGTGCCACCAGGCACGTGAATCGGCAAGGTGCGGGTGCGCGGTGTCCGGGGTGTGCCAGGGGAACCCGGAGGAAAGGACCGCGGCGATCTGGGCCCGCTGGTAGCCGTGGCCCGGATACTCGGCGTCGAGTACCTCAAGGACAGTTCCTGACCAGCGGCCGGGGCGTTGACCCAGGGTTCCGTCGAAGTCCCACAGCAGTACCTGGTTGCCGGTCACGGTTGGTCCTTCCCGAGCGGTCGGCCGGTGAACCCGGCGGCCCGGGGTGATGATCCTCCGGGCCATAGGGGGAGGTGAAGGCGCGCTGCTACGGTCGCGAGCTGGAGTTTCCGGCGCCGGCTGTTCGGTCGCAGGGGCGGTCGGGGTCGGTGGAGTACATGATCTGCGCAGCGCCCCACTTCTCGAAGCGGTCGATCTCCTTCATCCCGACCGCCTCCAGCAGCCGGCGGCTGCGGTGGTTGGCCACCTGGGTCGCCGCGATGACCGTGGGGGTGTCGTTGGGGATCGCGATCAAGGCCCAGTCGATGAGCGCGGACACTGCTTCGCGGGCGTAGCCGTGGCCCCAGTGCTCCGGCAGGAAGGACAGCGCGAGTTCGCGGCGCCCCTCGAACCGCGAAGGCGAGTCGATCGAGAGCGACCCGACCACCGTCTGCTGCTCGCGCAGCACGACGCTGAAGGCGTTGGGCGTTGGGCGTAGGACGGAAGGTCTCCTGGCGCCTGGTCACTTCCTGCGGGTCCAGCGGGCCGCCCACGAACCGGCGGACCTCGGGATTGGTCCACAACTCGGCGTAGGCGGCAAAGTCCTCCTCCTGGGCCGGACGCAGCCGCAGGCGGTCGGTCTCCACGACGGTGGGCCAGGCTGCTGTCTCACCAGAGTCCATGCCGGTGATCGTTCCAGCAGCCCATCGGAACCGATAGCCCTGCGACGCAGGCTGCCGGACACCCAGATCGCGCTGCCGCGACGTCCATGCCGCGACCCCGGGCACGCGCCAGCGCGCGGAGTGCGGCCGCGGACAGCACCGCCGCGTCCATGGTGCGCAGCGGCACGGACGCGGCGAGCGGGGGCTGCCTTGTCCAAATGCCGGGCCGCCCACGGTCGATGCCCCGCCCATGGCATGATCACCCACGCGGGAAACAGCTCCCACCACGGCCTGAAGGGACGGTCTCATGCCGATCCAGGGTGTGCTCTTCGACGTGGACGACACGCTGTTCGACTACTCGACCTCCGAGGAGGTCGGCGTGCTCGCCCACCTGCGGGCACAAGGCATCCTCAACCGGTTCCCCGACCCTGCGACGGCATTCGCCCTCTGGCGGGAGATCATGGAGGCGCAGTACGCGCGCTTCCTCAACGGCGAGATCACCTTCACCGAGCAGCGGCGCGCACGCACCCGCCAGTTCCTCGCCCACCTCGGGCACGACAGCCACAGCCTGTCGGACCACGAGGTCACCGCCTGGTTCGCCGCGTACGAGGCCCACCGCAACGCCGCCTGGGCGGCCTTTCCCGACGCCGAACCCGTCCTGCGCACGCTCGCGTCCGACTACCGGCTCGGGATCGTCTCCAACTCCTCGGCCGACCACCAGCGCGCCAAGCTCCACGCCATCGGCCTGCTGCCCTACCTCGGCGACACGCTCGTCTGCTCCGAGCAGCACGGCGCCGCCAAGCCGGCGGCGAGCATCTTCCTCGCCGGCTGCCATTCCCTCGGCCTCCCGCCGCACGAAGTGGCCTACGTCGGGGACAAGTACACCCTCGATGCGCAGGGAGCCCACGACGCGGGCCTGCACGCCTACTGGCTCGACCGGGCGAGGACCGGCAGCGGGCAGACTGCCGAGGACGGCATCGGCGTCATCCACTCCCTCGACGAACTCCCCTCCGCGCTCGCGACATGAGCCCCGCTGCGGTCCGCCAGTTCCTCCAGCGCCGCGGCCGGGGGCCCGCGCGGCCGGATAGAGGTCGACGAGCTCGGTCAGGAGGTGGGCGTAGGCCTTGCGCTGCGGACCTCGTGGTTCGGTCCGTCCCGCCCCCCAGGCCTGCACGGTAGCTACCCGCACCTCGAGCGCGCTTGCGACCTGAGTCTGAGTCAGGCCGTGTGCGGCGCGCGGTTGGCTTCGATCGGGCAGGGGACGCCAATGATGAACGTCTGTCTGGATCGCACAGTCGCCGTGACCGAGTGGGGCGATCCCGAGGGGTGTGTCGATCAGTGCAGGCTGCTTGTCAACGGCTTCGGCGGTTTGAGCGCGGAGCTGAGGTGGAGGCCAGTGCGCTCCAGCAGCGTGCGGCCGGTGCCGCCCAGGCTTTTCGCTGCTCCGGCGAGGGTTCCCAAGATCACTCCCGGGTCGGAGAATGGCCCGCATGGGGCAGCTGAAGTATCGGGCGCTGGCGCAGGAGTTGCAGCGCGGCATCCGCGACGGGGTGTGGCCGCCGGGATCGCAGTTGCCGACCGAGGCGGGTCTGGCTACCTCGCACGCGGTCTCGGTCAACACCGTGCGGCGTGCAATGGAGGTTTTGGCGGCTGAGGGGTGGGTGGAGCGGCGGCAGGGCGCGGGGACGTTCGTGCGGGCGGTGCCGGGCGCGGCACACGGGCGCCGGTGGCGGATTGCGGCGGTGCTGCCGGAGCGTCAGTGGTACTTCCCGCCGTTGCTGGAGGGTATCGAGGCGGCCGCGGCCCGGGGGCGGGTGGCGTTGCAGGTGCATTGCACGGGGTACGGGGCGCGGGGCTGGCAGCGGTTGGAGGACCTGCTTGCGCGGTTGGAGGGCGTGGACGGGCTGGTGCTGTCGCATCCGAGCGGCTCCGGGCCCGCCCTTGCCGACAGGGCTCGGTGGTTGCGGGAGCTGACGCTGCCTTATGTGCTGCTGGAGCGTGCGCCGGTGGATCCCGGGGACCCCAGTGAGCATGTGTCCACCGATCGGGTGGCCGGGGTGTTCATCGCCTTGGAGCACCTGGCCGCGCTGGGTCACCAGCGGGTGGGGCTGGTGTGCCGGCCGGGTGCGCCGCCCAGTGCGCAGATCGTGCGGGGGTTCGCCAAGGGGGCCGCCGAGCTCGGGCTGGATGCGGTGGCCGTCGTGGAGATCGAGCATCAGCGCCGGTTCGGGACCGGGCACATGCCCACGCTGGCGCCGCTGGGCGAGCGGGCACTGCGGGTGCTGCGGGCGGCGGGCGCCACGGCGGCGGTCTGCTTCGGGGACAACGAGGCGACGATGGTCATCGAAGCGGCCCGGCGGGCCGGGCTGGCGATCCCGGGCGGGTTGTCTGTGATCGCCTGCGAGGACTGGCGTGCCGTGACGGGATCGGTGGCGTTGACGTCGGTGGTGCCGGAGAAGTTCCGGCTGGGCCGGCTGGCGGTGGAGGCGCTGTTGCGGCGGCTGGCGGAGCCGGACGCGGAGGTGCAGCAGGTGTGGGTGCGGCCCCGGCTGGCGGTGCGCGCCTCCACCGCGGCCGCAGGGGAAGGAGCCGCGGGTCCTTCTTGATTCCTTCTGCCGGCGGACGCGAATCTCGCTCGCATGACCGGACACTTCCTCGGCGTTCGCCTCCGCCGTCGTCGCACCGTGGCACGGGGTGGCGCCCCGTCGGCCGCCGCAGCCGCTTGCGCCTCGATCGCCGGCCGGGCGGCAAAGGGCTGGACGGTCCCCTCGACGGCCGGCGCCGGTGGTGCGCGCGGCGGGCCGGATCCCGGGCCCGCGGACTCGTGCGGGATCCGGCCGGTGAAGGGGGACGGTGCGTGAGGGACATCGGCTCCGGGGGCGGCGGCCGCCCGCCGTCCCGGTGGCGGCTGCTGCGCGAGGCCCGGCACGCCGGGCCCGCCCTGCTGATCGCCGTCGCCGCCTGCCAGCTCGGCCAGGTCCTCCTGCCCACCGTCAGCTCCGTCGCGCTCGGCATGCTGGTCACCCGGCTGGTCCGCGGCGAGGAGGTCGGGGCGGTCCTTGGTCTCCTTGCGGCGATCGGCGCGGCCCTGCTGGGACAGCAGGTGCTGCAGCTGCTGCAGGTCCCGCTGACGGCCTTCGCCGAGCGGCGGGTGGACCTGGTGCTGCGCGCCGAGATCTCCGTCCTGGTGGACGCGCTGCCCACGCTGGATCGCCTGGAGGATCCCCAACTCCAGGACGACCTGGCGCAGTTCCGCACCGGGGCGATTGCCTGGATGAACTCCGGCATCGGCGGCGGCGCTCTGGCGCAGCTGGGCCAGGCCGCCTACTACCCGGCGCTGCTGCTGCCCGCCGCCGTCCTCAGCGGCATCACCTGGTGGTGGGGCCCGGCACTGCTGCTGATCTCGATCGGCATCCGGATCGGCACCGAGCGCGAGGTCATCGGCTTCGAGCGGCTGCAGACCGCGCACCGGGCCGCCACCCGCCGCACCCGGGCCTGGGGCGAGCTGATCGCCGGCCGCCGGGACGCCAAGGAGGTGCGGGTCTTCGCCCTCGGGGACTGGCTGCTTGAGCGCTCGGACGAGGCGCAGGCCGAGCGCCTCGCCGCCTTCCTGGCCAAGCGCCAGGCCATGGTCCGCACCCAGGCCGGGCGGTTTGCGGTCTGCCTGGCCGTCGTGGTGGCCGTGGAGCTGACCGTGGCTGGTGCCGGGCTGGCCGGTGCGGTGCCGCTGGGCCGGATCGCGACCGTGCTGGGCGCCGCGACCGCCATGATCGGCGCCGGGTTCGGCCTCGGCAGCGCCCTGAGCATCGAGGCCGCCCTGCCGATGGTCGGGGCCCTCGACCGGATGCGGGCCCGCGCGGCCCAGGACAAGGGGCGCCGTCCGGCCGCCCTCGAAGGCGCGGCTGCGGCCCGGCCGCCCCGCATCCGCTTCCATGCCGTGCGCTTCGGCTACCCCGGAGCACCGCGGGAGGTCCTGCACGGCGTCGACCTGGAGCTGGTCCCGGGCGAGGTACTGGCGGTCGTCGGGGTCAACGGGGCCGGCAAGACCACCCTCACCAAGCTGCTGGCCGGCCTGTACGAGCCGACCGGCGGCCGGGTGACGGTCGAGGGCACCCGGGTGCAGGAGCTGCCGCAGACCTGGTGGCGGCGTCAGGTCCACGCCGTCTTCCAGGACTTCGCGCACCTGGAGATGTCCGCCGCGGACAACATCCGCATCGCCGCGGCCGAGGCCGGCGACGCCCAGGTGCGCCGGGCGGCCGCCCTGGTCGGCGCCGACACCCTGATCGACTCGCTGCCGCACGGCTGGGAGACGATCCTGGCCCGCGGCTACACGGGCGGGGTGGAGCTGTCCGGCGGCCAGTGGCAGCGCATCGCCCTGGCCCGCGCCGCACTCGCAGCCGAGCACGGCGCACGCGTCCTGGTGCTGGACGAACCCACCGCCAACCTCGACATCCGCGCCGAACTCGCCGCCTACGAGCAGATCGTGGCCGCCCGGGGCACCGCGACCGTCGTGCTGATCTCCCACCGCCTGTCCACCGTCCGCAAGGCGGATCGCATCGTGGTCCTCGACGGCGGCCGGATCACCGAGAGCGGCACCCACGAGCACCTGCTGGCCGCGGGCGGCACCTACGCCGAGATGTTCACCCTCCAGGCCGCCCAGTTCGACCAAACCCAACCCACCCCCGCGGTCCCGGAGGCGACGCGATGAGGAACCTCCGGCTGCTGGGTGTCGTACTCGGCTTGTGCCGTCGCATCGCCCCGCGGCAGCTGACATGGTCGCTGCTGCTGGGCGTGCTCGGCGCGTTCGCCTCCCTCGGCATCGGTGTGGGCATGCGCGACCTGGTGGACGGCCTGGCCCACCACAACACCGCCGCGGCCGTCACCGGGGCCCTGGTCGGCGCCGTGTCCCTGGCACTGTCCTCGATGGGCGGGCGGGTCGCCGAATCACTGAACGCGGTACTGGCCGAAGCGGTCGGCGCCGCAATGGAACACCAGGTCCTGCGGCATAGTACGGCCCTGCCGTACGGGGCGCTGGAGGATCCCGGTCAACTGCACCGCCTGGAGCAGGCGCGGGTCCCCGGCATCCGGATGGTCAGCGGCGCCCTGCTGCTGCTCAAGGTCGGCCCGCTGGGGCTGCAGGTCCTGTTGAGCCTGATCCTGCTGGCCCGCACCTCGTGGTGGCTGCCCGCGCTCGCGCTGACCGCGCTGCCCTCGTTGTGGCTGGCCCGCCGCGGCGAGCGCGCGATGCGCGCCGTGCGCACCCAGGTGGCCGAGGACACCCGCATGGCCACCCGGCTGTTCGACGCGGCCCTGGCCCCCTCCTCCGCCAAGGAGTTGGCGCTCGGCGGGGGCGCGGGCCTGGTCCGCGCCCGCGGGGAGCAGCGCCTGCGGCGCACGGCCGACCGCATGCTGCGGGCCGGGCTCTCCCAGGCCCGGCGGGAGTCCGCCGGCTGGCTGGTGTTCGCCGCCGGCTGCACCGCGGCGACCGCCCTGGCCTACCAGCTGGCCCGCGCCGGGGCGACCGGCCCGGGCACCGTGCTGCTGGTGGCCGGCCTCGGAAGCCAGCTGCGCGGCCAGATGGCCGCGATCCTTTCCGGGCTGCGGCGGTCCCTGGAGGCGATGGACTCCCTCGACGCCTACCGGTGGCTGCTCGACCAGACCCCGGACCCCGCACGCCGGCAGACGGCAGGCGCCCCGGTGCCCGCCCGCCTCACCGACGGTCTGACCCTGACCGGTGTCGGCTTCGCCTACACCCCCGGCGGACCAAAGGTCCTGGACGGCATCGATTTGTCCATCCCCGCCGGCAGCACCGTCGCCCTGGTCGGCGAGCACGGATCGGGCAAGACCACCCTGGTGAAACTGCTGTGCGGGCTCTACCGGCCGACCACCGGCAGCATCACCGTGGACGGCATCCCGCTTGAGGATCTGGACCAGGCCGCCTGGCGCGGGCGCACCACCGCGGCCTTCCAGGACTTCTCCCGCTGGGAGTTCCGCGCCCGCCAGACCATCGGCGTCGGCGACCTGCCCCGCATCCACGACACCGCGGCGATCGCCAGGACCGCCGCCCGCGTGGGCGCCGCCCCCGTTGTGGACCAACTCCCCCACGGCGGCGAGACACAGCTGGGCACGACCTTCGGCAACGGCACGGAGCTGTCCGGAGGGCAGTGGCAAAAACTCGCCCTGGCCCGCGCACTTTTGCGCGAACGCCCGCTGCTGGCCGTGCTCGACGAGCCGACCGCTGCCCTGGACGCGGCCGCCGAACACGCCGTCTACCAGCAGTACGCGGCGGCAGCCCGCACCTACCGGCACTCCACCCGCGGCATCACGCTGCTGGTCTCGCACCGCTTTTCCACCATCCGGATGGCCGACCTCATCGTCGTCCTGGACGGCGGCCGCATCGCGGAAGCCGGCAGCCATGCCGAATTGATGGCCAACGGCGGCCTGTATGCCGACCTGTACGGCCTGCAGGAACGCGCCTACACCTAGCCGGCGCACCCCGACCGGACCCCACCACTCCCGCACACCACCCCTGCCCGCCACCCGGCCCCGGCAACGCCCCCACGGGGGGGGCGGCCCCTTCACGCAAAGGACACACGACACCACCATGGTCGACGTATCGATGGTCATGCCCGTCCACAACGGCATGCCGTACCTGGCCGAGGCGCTCGACGGAATAGCGACGCAGACGCTGGCCATGGAGCTGATCGTCGTCGACGACGGCTCCAGTGACGACTCGGCACAGGTCGCCCGCCGTGCGGGAGCAACCGTCGTGGCCACCCCGCACCTCGGCGTGGCCGCCGCCATCAACCTGGGCGTCACCCACGCGAGCGGACGCTACATCGCCCGGCACGACGCCGATGACGTCTCGACACCAACCCGGCTCCAGGAGCAGTTCCGCTTCCTGGAGGACAACCCGGCCATCAGCGCGGTGGGCATCACCTCAGTGGTGATCGACGAGGACTCGGATGCCATCGGCCGCCCGGCCGACGGATGGCCGCACGCCCACCACCCGTGCACGCCGGAGGAGATCAGCGCCATGCTCCCCGGACGCAACCCGATGATCGGCGGGTCGGTGATGCTCCGCCGTGACGCGCTCGAGCGGGTCGGCGGATACCGGCCGGCGTTCCGATACGCCTCGGACTACGACCTGTGGCTGCGCCTGGACGAGGTCGGCGAGCTCGCCAACCTGCCGGGAGGCCAGTACCGGCTCAGGCGCCACGCGAAGAGCATGTGGGGCGCCCGGGGCGCCACCGCGTCCGTCTATGCCGTGCTCGCCCGCCACCTCGCCGCGCAGAGGCGCAGTGGCGGAGCCGACTCGCTGGCCCGCCTCGGTGAGGCCGAGGTCCGCGACCGGATCGCCGGCGTGGTGCGCAGGGTGGACGCGACCGGGGACCGCACCGGCGTCGTCGATGAGGTGCGGAACCTCCTCCCCGAACTGGTGTGATCGCGCACGGCGGCCGGCTCCCGGGCGCTCCCTCCACCTCATCCTCGTCGACCCGATGCGGTGACGAAAATGCCAGCGGCTCGGCGCCGGCGAACGCGCGAGTCCCATCCGGTGGCCACACTCGAAGCGGATGCTCGCGCCGCCAATCGCAACCCACCGCCTCAACGGCACGGCGATGCACCATGCCTGATGTCCGACCAGCTCCCCGTGTCTGGCGGGCCGAAGAACGGGGGCTCGAACGTTGCATGCCCTCGTCAGGGTGTGGTCATGGACCTGGAGATCGATCGGCCGGGGCCGAGGATGCCGCAGGCGGTGTCCGCAGGCTTCTGGCCGCCTGGCCCCGCGCTGTTCGCCACCCGAGGGGTCGCTGCTACTTCGGGTCCGGCTTCGGCCGGGTCGCCGCTCTCCAGGCGAAGGCGCCGCCGATGGTGAGCGCGAGGGCGAGGCTTCCGTCGCCGACGGCGCTCACCGTGTCGGTGCGATGGATGGCGCTGATGGCTCCGCCGATGGACAGGAACCATCACAGCAGGGCCACCAGGGTCCAGACGGTACGCATGTGACGCCTCCGAGGGTGGGGTTGGCCGTGAGTCTGGGGGGCGGCGTCGCGGCACGAGGCGTCTTCACAGATGCGCGCTCGGCCGCAGGTGCCGTGGTGCCATGCTGGAAACAGCTGGGTCGCAACCTTGTCGGCATCGGCTTGTACCCCCCAGCCCATCGGCCCTCAAAGCATCGATTGGGCCCGCCCCGCCTTGTCGCTCCCATCCGGTGATGCTGCTCCTGACCGCAGTCCCGGACGGAGTGTCAGCGGTAGCGGACCAGGCCGGTCCGGGCGGGCTGACTAGACCGGCTGCGTCGTGCCAGACCGCTGGTGGACGATTGCCGCGTCGGCCAGGCGCCCAGGCTCGAAGACGGCCGCCGCCACCCGCACTTCGGGACTCAGGCCGGCCCACACCTCGGCCAGCAGCTCCTGCCGGTCGCCCGCCTCGGTGCGCGCCTCCACCAACGGCGCGACGGCCTCGACCCGTTCGCCGTCGGAGCGGTAGGTCGTCATCAGCACGGCATCCCCCGGCTTCAGCTCCCGGACCGCAAGCGTCAGCAGGTCGGCCCCCGTCCGATGCCCCCGTGGGCGCCGCGCGGCGCCGAACCAGGCATGCGGTTCGGTGCGCAGGTCGGCCACCACCGTGATGCGGGGTGTGCAGATCGGCGGGTCGGGCTCGTACTCCAACCCCTCCATCGCCTGATAGGGGCCGTTTCCTTGATGCAGGCGGTCCGAGACCACGGCCACCTGCTCGCCATTGCCGAACACCAGCCACCCGCCGCGCTCGCGCGCCGCAAGGTAGTGGCGAAGGGCATCGTGGCCGGACTCTCCGGTCGGCACCACGCTCAGCGCATGCTCCTCCTGACGCAGGAAGCGCTCCTTGGAGGCCGCACTGCGCCCGGTCAGGAAATAGCCGCCGCACAGAAGTCCGCCGCGGGTGCGCGCCCACAGCACGCCCCGGCCCGGGTAGCGATTGTCCGCCAGCACCTCATGCACCTGCTCCACCGGCCGCACTCCTCGCTGTATCTGACGGCGCCTGGGCCGTTCGCGGATACAGTCATCCAACCGCACCCCGCCGAGGCGGCCCCGGGCAGACCCACACGCGGCCGCGGCACCCACCACCGCCACCGTGGCGCACGGACGCGCCGTCAGATGCGGCACGCCTCGATCCGGGTGACCAGGACGGCCCTGGCTCCCGCCGCGCTCAGCCGGTCCATGACGGCGTGGCAGTCCTCGACCCGCGCCATCGCGCGGACCGCCACCCAGCCGTCGCTGTGCAGCGGGGAGACGGTCGGGGACTCCATGCCCGGCGTCAGCGCGATCGCCGCCTCCAGCCGGCCGACCTCAATGTTGTAGTCCACCAGGACGTAGTCGCGGGCGAACAGGACATTGCGCAGGCGGCGCAGCAGCCGTTCGGCGGCCAAGTCGGTGGCCGGGTCCGTGCGGGCGGGCCGCACGACGATCGCCTCGGACTCCATGATGGGCTCGCCGATCGTGGTCAGCCCCAGGTGGCGCAGCGTGGTGCCAGTCTCCACCACGTCCGCGATCGCCTGGGCCACGCCCAGCCGCAGCGCCGTCTCCACGGCCCCGTCCAGGGCGACGATGCCGGCCGGGGCGATGCCGGCCTCGGCCAGGTGCTTCTCCACGATGCCGGGGTAGGAGGTGGCGATGGTCTTGCCCGCCAGGTCGGCGACGTCGGCGGCGGTGCCCGGGTCCGCAGCGAAGTGGAAGGCGGCGCGGGCGAAGCCCAGGGCCAGGACCTCCTCGGCGGCCGCTGCCGAGTCCAGCAGCATGTCCCGGCCGGTGATGCCCGCATCGAGTCGGCCGGAGCCGACGTAGACGGCGATGTCGCGGGGCCGCAGGTAGAAGAACTCCACCTGGTTGGCGCGGTCGGTGACGATCAGTTCCTTCTGCGCGGTGCGCTGCCGGTATCCGGCCTCATGCAGCATCGCCTGCGCCTGGGTAGCCAGCGAACCCTTGTTGGGGACGGCGATGCGCAGCATGACGACACAGCCCTTCTTCAGCATGGAGTGTTGAGGCAGTGACCAATGGTGCCAGAGATGCGGGTGGGGCACGACAGGTTTTCCGGCTGGGCGGGCCTTTGACCAGCGGGGAGAACCGGCGCCTCGGTCTTGTGGAGCCGCCGCTGCTGCCTTGTCGATCCGTGGCGGCGGCTGGTTCCCGCGCCGCATCTCCGCTTGGATGATCAACCATGCGGCGCTACAGCGGTGCTGCACGACACGGCGGTGTCCGCGTGCGGCACGCGCCGCCGCGCCGCGGCCGTCAACGATGCACATCTCGATGGAGGTCGGTCCGGAGCATGAACGCCGGCAGGAGCATGCGGCGATGCGGGAGCAACTGACCACCCGGCGGCTGGAGCTCAGGTGCTTTCGCCCGCGGGACGCCGAGGAACTGCATGCGATCTTCAGCGACCCGCTGACCCGCACCTTCACCGGCGGCGCCTTCACCGAGCCCGCACAGACCCGGCGGTGGATCGAGCGCCGGATGCAGGCGTTCGCGGACACCGGACTGGCCTGGTACGGGCTGCGCCTCCAAGGAACCGGGCAGCTGGTGGGCAACTGCGGCCTGTTCCCCGGACCTTCCGGCCCGACCGTCACGGAGATCGGCTACGAGATCCACCAGCCGCACCAGGGCCGAGGTCTGGCTGCCGAGGCGGCGGCGGCCGTCCTCGCCGAGGCGACCGCGTGCGCCGTCGGCGAAGTCTGGGCCACCGTCCGCCCGGACAACGCCGCCTCCCTGCGCCTCACCGCCCGGTTGGGCTTCACCCACCGCCACACGCGCCAGGAAGGCGGCCGGCCGCTGCTGTACCTGGCATGCCCCGCCGAGGCCACGGCCGACAGCGCGGGAGACGAGACCGCGGGGCGGTGGACTGCGGCTGACGGCTAGGCTCCCGCGGGTGAAGATCAGTCAAGCGTGCGGCGACGACACCGCGGTCCTGGCCAGGCTGCTGTGGCTGGACACCCACCACCAGGAGCCGGACCCGCAGGCCCTGACGGCCTTCGCCGCGCAGCTCGCCGCATGGCACAAGCCCCACCAGGACACGCACACCGCCTTCGTGGCCCACTTGACGGGTCGTGAGGTCGCTCGTGCAGCGGCAGAGCCGCATCGCGGTAGCGGTCCAGCCGGGTCGAAGCGCACAAGCCCGCGGTGTGGGACAGCAGCTGACGCACCGTCGCCGCACCACCCGGGGCGTCGGAGGCCATGGGCGGCAGGTAGTCGCGGACCAGCTTGTCCACCTCCATCAGCCCGCCGGTGACCGCGGCTCCGACCAGCGGCCAGGTCGCCACCACCTTCGTCAGCGACGCCAGGTCATAGCGGGTGTCCGGGCCGGGGCGGATGGAGTCGGGATCGGCGGGCGCCACCCGGCCGCACGCCGTGAACCAGGGCTCCTCATCGACCATGCCGTAGGCCAGCACCCCACCCGGAGTGCCCCCGCCGTCCACGACGGCCTGGAGCGCCTCGCCCATCCGCTCCGCAGCCGACACCCCACCCGCATGCTCGGTCATCCATCGTCTCCCTGACTCGGGACCCAGCCCCGCTGCCCGACAGCCGGCTTCGCCGACGAACCGCAGCCGGCGGACCGCCACGTCCGATTGATCATTCCGGCGCGAGAGACGCGATCTTCACCGCCGGCGGTTGCAGCGCGGTACGGCCCTCAGCAGTCGGCGCCGCGCAGGGGTGCATACCGTTCGCAGATGACGCCCCGTCAGTACATCGGCTTTGCCAAGACCGGCCTGGGCCTCAGCCGAGCAGGCACAGCTCTGGCAGACAGCTGCCGCGGCTACAGCAGGCCGCGCTCGAGCAGCTCGCCCAGGGCGGCGAAGGTCAACGCGGTGAACGTCTCCGGCTCCTCCTCCAGCAGCCGCTTGACCTCCACCGTGTCCATGAACACCGCATCCCGCGCGCCGTCGCCCACAGCCGCCGGCTGCTCCTCGGAATACCCGGTGTACACCACCAGCAGCGACGGATAGCCGCCCGCCACCATCTGCACCAACAGGGTCGGCGAGGACGTCTCGACCGTCTCGCTGCCGTGCACACGCTGCACGAACCGGCCCTCGATCGCCTCGGCCCCGATGCCGCACTCCTCCAACAGCTCGCGGCGCAGGCACTCGGCCGCAGTCTCCTGCGCCCGCCACTTGCCGCCGGGCAGCTCCCACTTGCCGAGGTTGTCCGGGTCGCTCTCCGGCTTCCAGCGCCGCTGAATCAACACCGACCCACCACCCGGACGCTTGATCAGCCCGTACACATTCGGCAGAACCAGAGTCTCCGCAGCCACAGCCCTCTCCTCACCTCGCGCAACGTCGACCGGACCCTAGCCGCAGTGATCATCCGACCGCTACGGAACAGACAGCACCAGATGCTCGCCCGCAAACTCGCCGCGGGAGCCGCGGCATCAGCGGCCTGCCCCGCGGCGAACGCCGACGCCGCCTCAGATGACGGGGCATCTCCCGGGCAGCCCCCGGGCCCGCAGCCCGGCCCGCGATAATGGAGCCCCGCCCGCAATCCGTCGACGCCCAGCACCACCGGGAGCACCACATGATCGGCCCGCGCCTGCGGCTGCATCCGCATCAGCCGGCCGCTATCGATGCGATCGTGCGCGGCCTGGAACTCCCCGCCGGCGGCCGGGTACCGGAGGAGGGCGTGCGGGGGCAGTTGGTCTCGGTGACCGGCACCGGCAAGACCGTCACCGCCGCCGTCGCCGCGAAGCGTCTGGTCCCCCGCGGCGTAGTCGGAATCATCGTCCCCACCCTGGACCTGATCGCCCAGACCGTGACGCAGTGGCGGCTCGCCGGGCACACCGCCCCGATGGTCGCCGTCTGCTCGCTGGGCGACGACCCCTACCTGGAGCAGCTGGACGTGCGCTGCACCACCCACCCCACCCGCCTCGCCCTCTGGACCGCCGCAGGCGGCCCGATGATCGTGATCGCCACCTACGCCAGCCTCGTCCCCCAGGCCGAGGGCGGCGAGGAACAGCCCGGAGAGGCCGGCGGCGGGCCCGGGGTGCTGGAGCAGGCGCCGCGCGGCACCTGGGGCCAACGCATGCCCCCGCTGGACCTGTTGATCATCGATGAGGCGCACCGGTCCTCCGGCGACGCCGCGAAGGCCTGGGCCGCCGTCCACGACCAGACCCGCATCCCCGCGGTGCGGCGGCTGTACATGACCGCCACCCCGCGGCTGTGGAAGGCGGCTCCCGGCGTCGCCGAGCAGGCGCAGCAGCGGGAGGAAGGCCGGCGCCGCGGCGGCCGCGGTGGGCGTCTGGCGGGGGTGGCGCCCAAGTCCGCCGCTCCAGAGGGGGGTTCGGGAGTGCCGGCGGGGCTGGTGGCCTCCATGGACGATATTGCGGTGTACGGCCCGGTACTGCACGAACTCGGCCTCATGGAGGCGTGCGAGCGCGGAATCCTTGCCGGCTTCGAGATCGACGTCCTGGAGATCCGCGACCCGCAGGCCCCCGGGCCGGACGCGGATCCCGAGTTGGTGCGCGGCCGGCGCCTCGCCGCTTTGCAGGCCGCCCTCCTCAAACACGCCGACACCGTCGGCGCCCGCTCCCTGATGACCTTCCACACCCGCACCCTGGACGCCCTCGCCTTCGCCCGGGCCCTGCCCGAGACCGCCGCCGAACTCCACGCAACCGACCCGCACACCTACCCGAAGCGGGTCGGCGCCGACTGGCTGTGCGGCGAACACCCCGCCGCCGAGCGGCGCAAGGTCCTCGCCCGGTTCGCCGACGGCCTGGACGAAGACGGCTGGGTCGTCGACTTCGGCGTCCTTGCCTCCTGCCGGGTCCTCGGCGAGGGCGTCGACATCCGCGGCAGGCGCGGCGTGGACGGCGTGGTGTTCGCCGACCCGCGCTGCTCGCCCGTGGAGATCGTCCAGATCATCGGCCGCGGCCTGCGCCAAAACCCCGGCGAGGGCAAGGTCGCCCGCCTGATCATCCCCGTCTTCTTCAAGCCCGGCGAGGACCCCGAGGACATGATGGCCTCCCCAAGCTACCGACCCGTCGTAGCCCTCCTCCAAGGCCTCCGAGCGCACGACGAACGGGCGATCGAGTCCATGGTGCTCGCCGCCCGCGGCGCCGGCGGCCAGGCCACCGGCGTCCTCGCCCTCGACCCCAACCGCCCCGACGACGAGGAGCCGGACGGTGAAGGACCGGAAGGGGAAGGCGAGTCGGCCGCCCAGGCGGCGGACGAGGCCCAGGAGGAGGGCGATCCGAGCGAAACTGCGGCCGGCGACGGCCCGGGCCACGCCGCGGCCTCCCGCGGCGGTGCGGAGGCGCGGGTGCGCAGGCCGTCGGTGCCGCTGCTGCGCTTCTCCCTGCCCCGCAACCCCGACGTCATCGCCTCTTTCCTGCGCACCCGCGTCCTGTTCCCCGACTCCGAGGTCTGGCTGGCCGGCTACAACGCGCTGCGCCACTTCGTCGCCGACCACAACACCGCCGAAGTGCCCCTCGATGCCGTCGTCCCGCTCGGGGCGACCGCCCGCGACGAGGCCGACATCGACGCGACGGTCACCGAGACGTATCCGCTGGGGGCGTGGGTGAGCGAGCAGCGCCGCGCCTTCAAACTCGGCGCCCTCAAGGCCTGGCGGGCCGAACTGCTGGACGAGCTCGGCATGGTCTGGTCCGTCGCGGACACCCGCTTCCACCGCAGCCTGGCCGCCGCCCGCGCCTACCGCGACGTCCACGGGACACTCGCAGCCCCCAGGGACGCCGAGGTCGACGGAGTCAAGGTCGGGCACTTTCTGTCGAATCTGCGGCGCGCCGGGGCCCTGGACGGCTACCCGGACCGGGCCAAGGCCCTGGCCGCGATCGACAAGGACTGGAACCCGGGCTGGCCGGCGGACTGGCAGCGCCACTACACCTCAAGCACCTGATCGACGACGGCGAGAAGCTGGAGGTGCTGCTGCCGGGGGTGACCGTCTTCGGCGACGACATCGGCACCTGGATCACCCGCCAGCAACGCCCCGACGTCTGGGACACACTGACGGACCGCCAGCAGCAGCTGCTCCAGGGCCTCGGCATCACCCCGACGGAACCCGAGCCCACCGACGGCGGCAACGGCCGCTCGAAGGCGCTCAGCGCCTTTGAGCGGGGCCTGGCCGCACTGCGCCAGTACACCGCCCGCACCGGGAACGCGAAGATTCCTCGTCACCATGAAGAACACGTCGTCCTCGACGACGGCTCCGAACCCGTCACCATCCGGCTAGGAGTATGGGCCTCCAACATCAAGTCCCCCGCGCGGCGAGCGAAGCTGACCGATGATCAGCGCGCCGCACTCGCCGAGGCCGGCATGGAGGTGCCGTCATGATCGAGGCAGGCACTGGACAGGGACCTGACGGCGTCGACGCGTACATCGCCGCCGGTACCGGGCAGCACGGCAACACCGGCAGCAACGCCCAACTGACCCTGCACCGGATCCTGGCCGGCGCGGGCATCGCCGCTACCGACACCGCCGCGCTGGTCCACGCGGTGGCCGCCGTCACCGACACCGTCTGCACCGTCCAGGAGCTCAACCCTGGTCCTGAGCACCGCAATCTCCAGGGCTACGAGGACGAGCGGGAGCAGCGATCCGTGCTGCGGCCGCGCACCTGGACGGGTGCGCCGAGCGGCTCGCCCGCCCGCTGATCACCGACTGGTCCGAAGGCCGTCCCGTGACCGGCCACCAGGACGACCCCGGAGCCTCGGCATGAATGCAGCCGGCCGCGGTCATACGGCTTGCGGGCCTTCCCTCACGGGCCGGCGGCTTCCAACTGATGCCGCCGTCATGTCGGCCTCCTACGCCAGCTCCTGCTCCAGCAGCCGAAGAAGGGCGTGGGCGAGGAGGATCGCCGGCACCACGAACTGCGGCCGGTAGGAACACGCCGAGGCGCTGTGGGCACCGAGGTGGCGGTTGAGGGTGTCCTGCTTGCTGGTGCCGGGGGCGAAGACCTGGCTCATGCCCGCCAGCACCAGGTAGCGGCGGACCTCGAGCAGCGTGGGGTCGCCCCAGCTCGGGCCGCTCGGGAGCGCCCCGGCGATGGTCTTGTGGTGGCCGGCCTCGGGAACCTCCGGAAAGGCGCCGCGGATCCAGGTGCCGCCGAGCTCCTTCATCGCCGTCTCGAGCACGTTGCAGGCCAGCGCCTGGGCAGCTTGGTCGTGACCGGCACGCGCGGCGTCGATGGCGGCGGCGGTCAGGGCCGCCAGGTCGGTGAGGTCGGAGTGGATGACCGACTGAAGGCTCGCGGCGACGTCGTCGAAGACCTCCTCGCGCCGGTCGCGGAGCAGGGTGAAGCGCTCGTCGCGCGTGCCGAGCTTCAGCAGGTCTTTGACCAGGTCTGCGTGGGGGGCCCAGGAGAGGCCGAGCCCGTCGTCCCGGCTGATGGTGAACAGCTCCTCCAGCTCATCCGGCGTCAGATCGCGGAGGTTGCTGGGGAGGAAGTCCGTGAACGGCTTCGTCAGCAGCCGCTGGACCAGAGCGCTGGGCGGGGTTGCCATCCGCACGATCGCGGCGATCTGCTCGTGCCAGGACGGGGTGCTGAGGGCCAGCGAGAAGGCGCCGAGGGATCGGGGCGGCAGAGTCTTCAGGACACTCCGGTGGACGTCGTCGGCCGTCTTCGCGAGCCGCGCTTGGCGTACGAGTTGACGGCGGGTCTCCTCGTTGAGTTTCATGACGCTCGCGAGGAAGCCGGTGCTGACGAACCGTTGGGTGATGGAGTTGCCCATCACCCCTGCGGCCGCCGCCGAGCGGAGCGCCGAGCTGTCCGCCAGGCTCCCGCCGGCTAGGGACTGGCGGGCACGGGCTGCGCTGCTGTGTGTCGGCCGGGCCTCGGGGCGGTCGTCACCCTCGCCCCCGGGGTCGACGCACGCCTCATCTTCGTCGCTCATGTAGCCATGATTCCGACTCGCCCTGGTGTGCGCCCGTCCTTTTCCGGAATGGCCCCTCCTCCGGCTTTAGCTACGACTGCGTCGAGCTGTACCGACCGCCCGTCGGAGCCCGTGAAGCGCCGCACCGCCTCGCCGGCGGCCCATACGGCGCACCGCGTGTCGCGTGTCCCGTGCCGCGCGCTGGTTCCTCATCGGTGCGCGGCACGCGGCATGCTGGCCGCCGCGCACCGGCGCGGCCCACAGCCGGGCGCGGGATCAGAACCCGGGTTACTCCACCATCACGTGCAGCGCCACGGCGACCACGAAGAAGGCCGCCACCGCGGCGGCCGGGCCGCTGTGCAGGCCGGCCGGGACGCTGCAGACCGCTGCGATGAAAACGATCAGCACCCAGCGCCTCGGCATGCGGGCGGGCGGCTGCGGGTCGGTCGGAGGCGTAGACATTCGTCTGCTGCTTTCATTTGACGGCCGCCGGGCTGCGGCAGGATGCGGCCCGCCGCTGCGGGCATCGAGGCGCCCAACTGCGATGCGGGGACGGCGTGTTCGCCACCGCAGCCCAGAGTCGGCGCCCGGGACGGCGAGGTCCAGCGGGGCCGATTGGCCCCTTGACCAGCCGGTGTCGCATACATGTTTATGTATTTGGGGCGGGTCAAGCGGCGGCGGGTCAAGGGGGCGGAACTGGTGGTGATGGAGTTCGTGCAGCCGTCCGAGTACGGGCCCGCACCGGATCAGGGGCCTCCGGGTAAGGCTGAGGTGAAGTCGCTGACGGTGCGCCAACGGCGGCTGGAACTGGTCAAGTCGGCCGCAGAGGAAGCGTCCGGGAAGTTCGTCTCACTGGTCCCAAAGAGCTTCGTGCTGCGGGAGGGCTTCGTGCGGCGTCCGACCAAGGCGCCCGACACCTCCGGCACCCGCAGCCTGCCTCGCCGCCGGGAGCGGCCGCCCGCCGCCCGGCTGCTGTCCCCCAATGGCATCGCCCTGCAGACGTACCTCACCGCGCTGCTGGTGGCGCAGAATCCCCCACGCGGGTCACGGCCCGGCAATCCGTGGCCGATCAACCGCTATCCGGACCCCAGCTGGATCGACCTGGTGGCCCACGCCACCGCCGAATCCGGCTCCCCCCGCAATCGGGAGGTGAAGCAGAAGCAGCTGCGCCGCGCCCTGGACCGGATGCGCAGCGAGGGCCTGGTCCAACTCCCCCATCGGGCGCGGGCCAAGGGCGCCTTCGAGGACTTCCGGCTGCTGGACGACGCCGACGGTCGGGATCCGTACCTGCCGCCCATGGGCGGCTCGCTGGTGTCGATTCCGGTGAACCTCTTCACCCACGGGTGGATCCACGTGCTGGAGGACAGCGAGCTCGTCTTCCTGCTGATGGTCGCCTGCCTGCACGCGCGCCGCGGCTTCGGCCCAGTGTTCGCCACCGAAGTCGAGCGCCGCTTGCAGTTCGGTGTGGGCCGCGACGCCTACCGCGCCCACGCGGCGCTGCGCCGCTACGGCCTGCTGGAGGTCGAGATCGACTTGATGCGCAGCGCCCAGACCGGCCGGACCTTCGGCGGCACGCCGGCAGACCCCGGCAAGCTGCACCGCTTCCGCCTACGTCAAGAGGGCTTCGATGCGCCGGCCCACCCCGTGGTCCTGGAGGCCGTCACCCGCCGCATCAAGTCCACCACCGCCGGATCAGATTCCGGCTGACCGTGCCGGCCGAGCGCCCCAGGGGACACGGAGCGGACACCGCTCCATGTCGCGCGCCCATTCGGCTGAAGCAATCCGACCACCAGTCGCACCATCGGGGAGGGGCCGTGACCGCAGCGAAGGACTTCTCAGCCCTGCGCACACTGATCGAGTCCGTGGTGGCGCCGTTCGGCGACCTCAACACGCACGCCACGCTCAACGACGCGCTCGCGGAACTGGGGATGCCGCCGGTGCCCGCCGAAGCCGGCAGCAAGTCCCAGCGCGTCCAGCAGAGCCTGGCCGGAGTGGCCGACGAGGCATTGCCCCGGGTGGCAGGAAACATCCTGGCCCAAAAGCTCGTCGACGCGCCGATGCGCAACGCCGTCGAGGACCTGCTGTGGGCGCACTCGACGCCCCACATCCCCAAACGGATCCGGCGGGAGCTCGCCCAATCCCTCGACCTTGAGGACCTGGCCCGGGACGAGACTCGGTTCACCGCGCTCCTGGACCGCTTCTTCCTCCTCGACCACCAGCACTTCCAGTTCGATTGGCTGGTCTCCGGTGTACCACCGGATCTGCGGCAGCAGATCCACCAGCAGGTCTTCCGCAATCGCGGCGACTGGTCCTGCGAGGAGCTGTTCGAGCATCTGGGCACCTTCGAGGCCAGCGACGCCCGGTTCGCCCGGTTCCTGGAGGCCGCGGTCTCCGCGGAGCTGCTGCTGGACGAGTCACGGCAGCGCCGGCTCGTGGAGGCGATCAACGCCCATCTGCGCGCCGCGGGGATCGAACTGCGCGAGACGGGCACCGAGGAGGGCTATCCGTGCTTCGGGCTGGTCTCCACGCGCCTGGCACACAACCGGCAGCCCAAGAACGTCATCTTCGCCGCCCCCACCAAGCCCGATATCCGGTTTCCCAACGCGCTCGACAACGACATCGAGATCATGGGAGACCCCGACACATACCTGGCCTATGACCACCCGATCGGCCGCGACGGGCTGCGTTGGCGCGATCTGCAGGACTGGTTCCAGGACACTCGCGGCATTGCGGACGCGGCCGAGGCCAAGACGATCCTCTACCAGCGGCTCCTGAACTGCTTGCCGAAGGAGTCCGCCGGCCAGCGCCACCTGTTCCTGCTGTACCACCAGATCCTCGGCGACGCCGTCTACGACCTGCCGGCGCTGCTGCCCGAGGTGTGGCTGCACTGGGACCCCAAGACGGTCAAACAGCGGGGCCGCGAAGCCCTGCTGCGCTTTCGCATGGACTTCCTCCTCCTGTTGCCGCACGATCAGCGCGTCGTCCTGGAGGTCGACGGCGCCCAGCACTACGCCCGCCGCGAGGGCAAGCGGCTCATTGCCGACACCGAGAGGTACGCGAGCATGGTGGCCGCCGACCGCGACCTGAAGGTCTCCGGCTACGAGGTCTTCCGCTTCGGCCACGACGAACTCGCCGACCCCGCCCGCGCCAAGGCAGTCCTGGAGCAGTTCCTGCCCGCCCTGTTCGCCCGCTTCGGGCCGAACACGCCATGACCGAACCAGGCGGTCCCACGGCGCTCCCCCAATTACCTTCTTGGTGGCCCCGCAATGGGGCTCCCGGCCTGCCGGTTCCGCCTGAGTCACCGAGACTCGGGATCCCCGCAGACCGGACAGTCGTATTCGTCGGTGGAGTTCACAGCGACCGGGTGGCCACAGAATTCACACGGCCGCATGCCTTCATCTGCAGGCGCCGACACGAGCTCATTCTCCACGTCGACCAGACTGCCAGCTGGCCGCCCCACAGTCACGGCTCCCCTTGACGAAACCCATAGGGGCGCCCCCTGCGCCCAGAGCAGGAGCTCGGAGACGTCGCCGCAATCCTGGTGCGGGCCGCCGCGGGCGGGCGGACGGTCTCCGTCTGGGTAGGAGGCCGGGGCATTCGCGTGTCCCGCCCACGCCCGAGGAGTTGGGCAGCGCATGGATGCCACCGAGCACGGGCCGGAGCCCGATCCCGACCGGGTCGTCACCGTGCAGTTGCCGGGCGCCGACCACCTGCTGGCCGATGCCCGCCGGGCGGACCTGTACGCCGCCCTGGTCGTGGCCGGCGTCCCGCCCGAAGCCGGTGACCGGGCGGCGGTCGATGCCCTCAGTCTGGCCGGGTCGGAGGCCGTCGCCGCGGTCACCCGGTGGCTGCACACCGCCGCCCGCTAGACCGTCCGGGGAACGCCAGGCCGGGGCGGGCGGTGACCGCCTTCTGCTGCACCGCCAGGAGGCGACGCACCACCCCGGGGTCCGCCGCGGGGCGATGCGGGGCGCCGGCGACCCAACCGCAGAGTTGTCATGTTCCGTTTCAACGCGCGTAGCTTCGGGGAGGGGATCCCACGCCAGACTGACACCCCCTCACCCACCTGCCTGGGGAGAGCACATGACCCGCACCCGCACGTTACTGACGCTGACCGCCGCCGCCGGCCTGCTGACCGGCCTGGCCGCCGCCCCGGCGCTCGCCGACCCGCCCGCCCCGCCCTCCCTGTCCACGGCCCGCGCCGAGCTGGCCGCGCTGACGGTGGCCACCCCCGACTCCTCCTCCGGCTACTCCCGGGACGCGTTCGACATCTGGGCCACCCAGCCGGACCACTGCACCACCCGCCAGGACGTGCTCTCCCGCGACGGCAAGAACGTGGTGGAGGGCTCCAACGGGTGCCAGCCGACGTCCGGCTCGTGGTACTCCGCCTACGACGGCTCCACGGTCACCGTGGTCGCACAGGCCACCATCGACCACATGGTCCCGCTGGAAAACGCGTGGATCTCGGGTGCGGACCAGTGGAGCGCGGCCCAGCGCAAAGCCTTCGGCAACGACCTGACCGACCCCCAACTGCTGATCGCCTCCGAGTCCTCCAACAGCAGCAAGGGCGACCGCTCCCCCGACCAGTGGAAGCCCAAGAACACCGCCTTCTGGTGCACCTACGCCGAGGACTACACCCACGTGAAGTCGGTGTGGAAGCTCCACGTGACCAGCCCCGAGAAGACCGCGCTCTCCTCGATGCTCGACACCTGCTCCTGACCCCGCCCCCCGCCATCACCGGCGCACTCTTGCCGACCGGTGACGGCCCCGGCAAACAAGCGGCCCGCGCCCGGCCGAGGACGGCAAGGTTCTGGGCACCGAGGCGAGCCGCGGGTTCTGACGGGCCGTCGCCCCGAGCGGGGACCCGGCCGGCTCTCGCGACCATTCGCTGCACTGGCCCGACGTCAGGACCGGGAGCCCGGCCATAGCTTGGGCGCGGCACCGCCACGCCCGCACCACCCGCTGCTAGCCTGCGCGCGCCCGCTACAAGGAGGACTCCATGCTGAAGAAGCTCGCCGCCCTGGGTGCGGCCGTCGCCGTCGCATGGGCGCTGGCCACCGCGCCCGCGAACGCCGCATCGATGACCTACCGCCACCTGGAGAACTACGCCAACACCAACGAATGCCTCGATTACCGCGCCGACTACGGCCCCTACACCACCACCTGCAACCAGGGCCCCTACCAGACCTGGCTCATGGCCACCGACCCGGAGACCGCCGGAGAACTGCGCCAGAACGTTGGAAACCGGCTGTGCCTGGTCGCCCGCAACGGGGTTCCGGTGATGCGCACCTGCGTGGCCGGCGACAAGGCGGCCCTGTGGACCCTGCACAGCGTGGTGGGACTGGGCTACCAGCTCGTCAACAAGTCGACCGGCACCTGCCTCGTGGCCGGGTCCGGGTCGATCCACCATGTCAGCCTGGGCGTGTGCAGCACCGGCGCCGCACGCCAGTGGTACGCCGACATCTGAGCCGATGACGCTTCCCGCTCGTTGGGGCTTTTCAGCCGAGGCCGCGGCCGGGCGCGGGCGGACGCGACCGTCAGCCGTCCCGGCGTCTGCGGTCGGCGATGACAGCGCCGCCCGGCGCTCGGATAGACATACAGAACCTGGCGGTCGACGGCGAGGAGCGTCCGGGCGAAGTCCACGATCTCGGGCTCGGCGCCGGGCAGGCGTCGGCGACCGCGGAGACGTTCAGAGTCACCAACCCTTGGCGGATCGCCAGTGGCGGATCCAGCAATGCGGCCATCCGCCGCGGCCGCGGCGCGTGTGGTGCACCCTCGGGGGGCGCCGCGGCCGCACACCGTCCCCGAGCTGGTGCCGCTGTTCGGTGGCCGGGCGTCCCCGAGACGGCCCCGGCCACCGCGGCCGCCGCTCGGGGTCCAGGAGCTGGCAGCCTCCGGGCGTCTGTCCCCAACCCGGCCGCGCACACGGGCTACTTCCGGACATCACTGCTGCCGGTCCGCCGGCGCAGACACTTCCAATTCGCCCGCGCGCTCCCTCGGGCTTGCGCCGCATCGCGTGGATCGCGATTCCGGTGCCCCGGCGTGCGGCGATCGGCGTGAGCCTCGACCCGCTGCACGGAGAGCCGGAGCTCCGTGCCTGACGGCCTATCGGGGCGGATGCGTCCGGCCGTCGCCCCTCAGACTGCCGAAACTCCCGCAATCCGGCATGAGTTGACCGATCCGGGTGTAGCGTCCACACAAGGTCCGCATCCAGAGCCGCACCTGGGCCCGCCACGGTTGAAGCCCCCCGTATCCCCCGCGCGGAGGCTCCCCGGCACCGGCCCCTTGCGGCTCCCCCGGAAGGGCAGCCCGACCCAACCCCCTGTCGGGCACAACGTTCCTCCGGGTGCGTTGGGCCAACCAACGGGGACCGGGCCCGGGCCCCGGCCGATCGCAGCACCGTCGGCCGGGGCCGCACCGTGCGTGGCAGGCCGACCACCAGCCCGGATGGCTGCGCAAGGCGCCCGCACCCCGGCCGACGCGCCCGGGTCCGGCGGCCGTCACGGTCCGGCGGGGCCCCGGGGCAGCGCCTTGGGCACGCCCTCGAGCGCCGAACCGACCACCGTCACCCAGTAGCCGACCGCCACGAACCGCCCCTCCAACAACGGAGTCCGCACCTCCATCCGCCAACTGCGCGGCGGCACCGCCTCATTGGCGACCCACCGGATTTCCAGATCCGCCTCGGCGCCCGGATAGGACAGGCCCAGGTTCGTCTCGCAGCGCCCCTGCGCGCTCTCCAGGTGCTTGTGCGGAGGCACCAGGCGATAGCTGCTGTGCGCGTCCGCCACCTCCGCGCGGTAGTAGACCGCGACGGCATCCTCCTCAGGCTCCTCCACAGGAGCACATCCTGCCCATCCCATCCCGACCGCCGCAGGGCCTCGGCCGATTCTCCCCGCTCCACCGGGAACAGCCCCGAGTCGGCCCGCCGCTCCGAGGAGGACGCCGGTGCCAGCCGCCGGCCGCTCCGTCGGCCCCGCCTGCGCCGTAAGCGCGCGCTCGGCCGGCGTGGACGGGGCGGCCATATGCCCCCTACGGGGCGCGGTTGCACGTGTCGACGGTGCGTCAAGTGGGACAGGCTAGAGTGCCGGTCGCGCCGCGCAGGGATCCGGAGGCGAGCGGCGCGCAGATCACGGACTGGAAGGGGTCCCGCGGTGACCGACCACCCCGCCCCGCATGCCCTGGCATGCGACCTGATCCGCACCACCGCGCTGGACGCGGCAGCCCGCCACCGCAGCGGCGAAGCCGATACAGCAGAGTTGTCCGAGCTGCGGGCCCGGGTGACGGACGCGCTGGAGGCCTGGCAGGCCGCGGGGACGCTGCAGAGGGACGTCCTGGTGCTCGTCGGGCGGTTGGCGATCGCGCTGTGCAGCACCGCCTTCGAGCAGTACAACTGGGACGCGGCGCGGTTCGAGCGGTGGCTGTGCACCTTCGGGGACCTGGTGTGCGCCGACCAGCAGCACCCGCATCCGGCCGGCCCCACCGTCATGCAGGTCGTCGCGGCCCTCGCCGAGGACATCACTTCCGGCACGGCCCGCACCGCTGCGGCGCGCAGGGCGCAGATCGCCGGGCCCGTCGGCGCCTACCTGCGCGTCGGCCACGAGGTTGAGGACGCCCGCGAGCTGGTCCTTGTCCTCGCGCAGTGGGCCGGACCGCACCTTGCGACCACCCTGGCCCACGATACCGATCTGATCGGCTCCCACCGCCTCCTTCGGGACCTGGCAGGGCGCGGCGACGCCGCGGACGAGGTGGAGCCGCATCGATCCGGCAGTTTCGCGCAGTTGGCGCGCCGGACCGCCCGGACGCTGGCGTGGACCGTGCCCTGCGGCCTCGCCGGCGGCCTCGTGCAGGCACTGTTCTCCTCCCATGCCCTCGCCGGCCTCGGTCAGGACCTCGCCACGGGTCTGGCCGCCGCGCTGGTGCTGAGCGTGCTCGTCGTCTTTGCCCGGTGGGAACCGTCCTGATTGCCGGGCGTCGCGTGGAGGCGCGTGCAACCAGGCCGAGCGACGCGCGCCCCCGGCCCGGGTTGCGGGTGCCGGACCGGGGGCAGCGCCTCTGACGCTACGCGAGCGGGCTGGGCACTGGCTGGCGATCACCGCAGGTTCGGCGGATTGCCTGCTGATCGGCCCGTGGCGCAGGCATTTCGGTGGAATGCTGGTTCCGTTGGGATCGGGCGGCGGCCCGGTGGAATCGGGCGGCGGGGGCGAAGGCGGGGCGGATGACGCGCACGGAGCGCATCGAGCGGTGGCGACAGGTACTTGGCGCCGAGAGCGGCACGGATGTGGTCCAGGCGCTGGTGCCGTATGCCGGGCTGCCTCCACTGGCCGACCGCGGCGCCGCCGGACTGCTGCTGGGCGCTCTGCTGGAGGCCTTCGAGGAATTGCCCGCCGATCCCGATCCCCGCACGATCGAGCGGCGGCTTCTGCTCGCCCCGGACGAGGACGACGGGCACCAGGATGGCGGCGGAGCGCCGGTTGTTGCGGGCCGGATGCTGGTGGCGCGGATCGAGCAGTTGGCCGCCGGCCTGGCACCCCATCAGCTGCGCGAGGTCGCCGCCGGATTGGCGGTGCCGCGCCTGCTGGCCGAGTACCGCCTGCGCGCGCTGCGCCACTCCGCGACCCGCCGGAGCGGTTCGACCGCCTTCGGACGCGTCGAGGACTGGCACCGCGACGAGCAGATGCTGGACGCGTTGATCGCCGACCAGGTCAGTGCCGCGGCCGCCGCGGATCCAGGCACATGGTCGGCTCCTCAAGCCGGCGCGGTGGGCGGGGCGGTGGCCGAGCAGCTGAAGCTGGCGGCCATCGTGCTCGCCGAGGCCTGCGCGCATCCGGTTCCCCCCGCGCTCGCCTGGCGTGGCGCCGTCGAGGGCGCGGGCCAAGAGGCGGACGTGCCACTGGCGGGCGCGCTCGCCCCGGTGCGGGCCGCTATCGTCGCGGCCCGCCACGACGATGGCGAGGAGATGGACGCGCTGTTTCCCGGCGCCACCAGCGGGCCGGGCGGGCGGTGGGAGTTGGGTTGGCCGGTCGTGGGCCGCGGCCGCCAGTCCTACGCCAGCGGTGGCGCCGCCTCGCCTGCGCACGCCCGGTTTAGAGCCGAACGCGCGGCCGCCGAACTCGCCGCGGCCGGCGGGCACGTCCGGGCGCTGATGGACGGCCGCCTGCTGGTCCCCTACCGACGCGGCGAGCCGCTCCCTGCGGAGCAGGTGCGGCACTTCGACCTGCCGAAGGTCCTTGAGCACGTGATGGACATCTGGGGCGCCGACCCGCTGCGTTCCACCGAACCGCTTCCGGCGCTCCCCCACCGCAGCCTTGATGGCGAAGGCTTGAGCATGCTCGCCTGGCTGGGCGAGGAGATGCTGCTGGCTCTGCCCGCTGCGGGCGAGCCGGCCAACCGGGCCGAGGTCGGACGGGAGCTGGTGGCGTTCTGGCGCTCCCACGGCTGCACCGTCTCCGAGCCCGCCCGCCGCTACCTGGCCGCGGCCGCCCAAGCCGATTCCGGCACCGCCGGTCTGGGAGTGCGGCACCGCGCGGGAATGCTCGCTCTGCTGGCCGGGGCCGCGGACCTGTCCTTCGAGCTGGCGCTGGAGGACGAGCTCGCCCCGCCGGCCGGCGGCGACTGGGCCAGCCTGCTGGACGCCGACACCCTCGCGCACCACCTGGAGCGCCGCGTCCCGGGTCGAAGCCCCGTCCCGGGCCTGGCGCCCCGCCGGGTTGCGACGGTGCGCGCCGAAATCGGGCGGGCCCTGGCTGTGCTGGTCCATGACGGCTTTGCAGCCTGGCACCACAGCGCCGGGCCCGCAGTGCCGCCGCCGGCGTTCACCGCCTCCAACCGCGAGGCGGACCGGCGCGGCCACGATGCCACCACGGTGCCGCAGGTCCCGCACGCCATCGTCGACATCCGCGCCGACGCCGATCCGGCCCGCCGCGGCCCGCACGCCACCTTCTCCTACAAGGTCGAGTACGCCGCGCCGCCGCGCATCGAGTTGAGCGTGATGGCCGACTGGGGCACGCTCGTGGCCGTGCCCGGCCGGCATCTGCTGGACGGACGCCCGGTCCTGGCCATCCTTCAGGCCGACGACTCGGGTCGGCCGGTGCGGATCCAGACCATCGACGTCGAGGCCTACTTCGACACCGGGATGCACGGCTGGCGGGCCTGGGCCGAGGACCGCACCGCCACCGTCTCCTGGAGCGGCGACCAGCCGACCGTCACCCTCGACACCCTGTAGCCACCGCCTCGCTTGGTGAGGTCTCCGATGTCGAACATCTCGAGGGAATCGGTCACCGAGCGGGCCGGGTCGTCCCACTGACTGCAGTAGGGCCCGCATCCGTCGGGACCTCCAGCACCGGATCCGGGCGCCAGCCGTGGCACTGTGGCGCACCCCGGAGGCGTCGCACGCCGGTGAACTGCTCAGCCTGCGGCTCGGCCGTGGACATCCACCGGCGCCGGCAGCGCCCGGACCCGCTCGCGCAGATCCCGCACCGCCTCAGTATCCGCCGACAGCGTCTGCTCCAACCGGCGCAGGCGAGTTCGGGAGGTGATGCGCAGGTGGGAAACGGGCACGCGGTCCAAGACCTCCAGCGCCCGGCCGGCGGCATCGCCCGGCTCCCGGACCGCTTCGGCCAGGCAGAGGTTGAGCACCGCCGCAGCCCAGCCCGGACTCTCCTGCTGCTTGAGGCCGATGGATTCCTCGGCCGCGGCCGCGGCGTGATGGAGGTGTCCGAGCGCCATCTGCGCCTCGGCGGTGTGCAGCAGATGCTCGGCCCGGTCGTAGCCGAACCGCCCCGGCTCATCGCCTGCGGTCTCCAGCAGCGCGTCGGCCTCGTTCAAAGTGGCGCGGGCGGCATCAGCCCGGCCCATCTGGGCCAGCGCCGGGAGTTTCGCCCACCCCATCAACTGGGCGCGCTGCAGCGGGCTGGTGGCGCGGGCCAGGCCGGCCTCGGCGTGGTCGAGGGCGGCCAGGTGCTCGCGGGCGGCGTTGGCGGTCATCGCCAGCGCGCCGTGGGTCCAGGCGACCAGCCGCGCGTCGCCGCAATGGTCGCCCAGGGCGGCGGCCAGGCACAGGTGGACCCGCGCGCCGGTCGGATCACCGAGATGGTGGGCGAGGTTGCCCATCAGCGCCGACATCCATCCGGCGGCGCGGCGCAGCTCGGTGGCGAGCTGCTCGTCGTCGGGGTTGGCCAGCGGGCCGGCGAGGCTGTGCCGGGCGCGCCGGACCTCGGTGAACAGCGACTCGGGGGCGTGGCGGGAGTATTCGAGGCTGTAGTGGTCGACGGCGGCCTGGGCGATCGCCACGACGGCCGGGCCGCCGCGCGGGGCGTCGGCGACCGCGAGTTGCAGGGACTCGGCGACGGCAGGCAGGCCCTGGGCGGTGGTCACGGCGGCGGCTCCCGGGGACGGTGCGGTACTCCCAAGCGCACCGTACCCGCTGTCACCGGGTGGGCATGCCCAATCGCACCCGGCGCACCGGCGCGCCAGCTCCAGTTGACGCAGCGTCGCCCCGTAGACGCGGGTCAGCGCCTCGGCGTACTCGGCGCCGGGACGTTCCTCGCCGTGCTCCCAGCGGCACAGCATCGCCTCACTCAGCCCCGGCGGATGCAGCCCGTCCTGCCGGTACAGCTGTCCGACCGCGGTGACGGTCTCGTGCCGCGTCCAGCCCAGGGCCAGACGCCAGGACTCCAGCGCCGTCACCTCCGGGACGCTGTGGCGCAGCACGGTGACGATCCGCTCGACAGCATGGCCGTCGCGCTGCCCGCAGCGGCGGATCTGCGCGGCTTCACGGATGATCTGGATGCGACGGGCGCGGGTCACACTCCCCATGGCCACCCCCGATAGGGTCGGTGAGGGCGCTTGTCCCTTGGACGGTAGCCCGGCCCCGCAGGTGATCGGCAGAGCGCATGCATTGCGGGCGCACCCGCAATAGCCGCCGGCGGGTGCGGCAATGACGCCCGGTCACGCCAGCGGTGTGCTGGTGGTGCGGCCCCGATCCGGGACCGTGCGGCCGGCCCCGGAACCCCGGGCAGCGCCGCCTCAGCCCAGCCGGAGGCATGATGGCCACTCCGACCCTGCACCACACCACCGCTCGCGCCCTGATCGAGGCGCCCCTGTTCGCCCGGCTCGCCGGCCGGGTGGCACGCGAGAACGCGATGCCCGACGAGCTCGCGCAGCGCATCGTCGAGCAGGCGCTGGTCTTCCTGGTCGCCGCGGCCCGCAACCGCGCCCACCGCGGCAAGCCGATCGCCCCCTCAGCGCTGGTCGACATCGGCTGGCACACCTTCATCCTCTACACCGCCGAGTACTCCCGGTTCTGCGAGCGGGCGCTGGGCGGCATGGTCCACCACGCGCCCACCGACGACGGCCGCCCACTGGAGGACCCGCTCGTCGTGCAGCAGCGCACCCTGGTCGCGCTGGCCGCCACCGGCTACCCGGTGGACGAGGACCTGTGGGCCGCGCACGGCGCGGACTGCAACGAGTCGGGCGGCGGCGGCACTTGTACGCAGTGCCACCAGGGGTGCGTCGACAGCCCCTGACCCGCGAGTAGTCGACGGGTAGTCATCCAGTAGCGGCGGTCCCGGGAGCTTGCAGCAGGCTCCCGGGGCCGCTCCACGTCCGAGTGGCGATTGGCGCAACACGGGGCGGGTGTCGGTGGCGGCCGCTAGCGTGCCGTCATGGCACGAATCGCGGTGGATCGCTGGGACACCTGGTTCGCGGCCGGCAAGGGCTTCGCCCCCATCACCGACAAGGAGCGCGCCGCACTGGCCGACCACCTCGGGCCTCCCGCCGGACGGACCGTGCTGGATCTCGGCTGCGGCACGGGTGACCTGACCCGCCATCTGCACACATCCGGGTTTAAGGCCACCGGCGCCGATCTGTCGGCCGTGGCCGTCAAACGCGCCGAGGAAGCCACCGGCCCCGACGGCCCCAGCTTCGTGCAATGGGACGCCGACACCCAGGATCCCGCGCTCCTGCCCCGCCCCCACTTCCAGGTGATCGTCTGTCGCCTGGTGTGGACGTTCCTGACCGACCTCGGCCGCGCCCGCCTTCTCACTCTCCTGGCCCCCGGCGGGCGCCTCGCCGTGACCACGCCGGTGCGCGAGCGCCTCACCACCCGTCAGAGCACCGGACTGCCCGAGGCCGACATCGCCGCCCTGCAGAGCGTGCTGGACGCCGGCCGGCGCACCGACCTCGGCGTTCTCGCCCTCGTCTCCGGACGGAGCCCCCGCGGCACCTGACGTATGCGCAGCGGACGGTGGAAGGCCTCCGGCCGCGTCCTGCGGACCCGTGCGCGGCCCGAGGAGGCGGCTCGCCGGGCACTGCCGGGTGGGACTCCTGGTGTTCGTCCCTGTACGGCCGGGTTTCTGGCTAGCGTGGCCGGTGATCCCGTCCCTGCGGTGAGAGGAATGTCGGTTGTCCGAAGTCGAGTTGCCGTCGCCCGTCCGGTTGATGCCGACGTACGACGCGCACGTGTGGCCCTTCACGAATGCGCTCGGGCACCTGACCCACGTCAGGCTGCGGGTGTGGCCGACCCGGGGCGGCGGGCACCTGGCCATCGGCACGGACTACATGCTCGGCGGCGGGCTGGTGAACATGGCGGAGAGCTTCTACGCGGCCGTCGTGCGCGAGTTCGGCGCCTCGGCCACGGTCGTCCGCCACTTCCCGGCCCGGACCATGCTGGCCGGGCGCGGCGACAAGTTCCAGCTGCTGCTGGAGCCTGACGAGCGCGGCGTCAGCGATGTCTGGGAGTGCACCGAGGATGTCGTCGAGCTGCTGGGCCCCGGTGTCCTGGGCTTTCCCGGTGACGCCGCGCCGGGCCCCGGCCGGGAGCCGGGCCCGGCCGCGCAGAGCGTCTACCTGGGCCGGTTGCACGCCGCCCTGCTCCGGCTGGACCAGGTCCACGGCACGGTCGTGCCCAAGGACGTGGAGCCGGCCGATCAGATGACCCTGGCGACGACCGCGCTGGAGCGGTTGACGAAGTACATCGCCAACATCGTCCTGGACGACGACACCGGTGGCGGCGCGGAGCGCGAGCGGCGCTTGGCACGGGTCGTGGACGGGCTCCAGCAGCAGGCCATGCAGCTGATGTTCCTCGCCGACGAGACGCACGCGCAGACCCGGAAGGGGAGGAACGAGGTCTGACGCCTTCCTCCGGAAGGCGCCGGACGAAGGACCAGCTCGCCCCGATCGAGCGACCGCCTCAAACCACGTGGCGCGTCGGACTGCCGCGTGCCCCGTCCGCAGCGGTCCGCCCCTTCAACTCGCCTGGCCGCTGGCGGACTTGCCGCTCGCCTCAGTTTCTAACCCATCCGGGTTGGAAAATGTAACCTGGGTGGGTTACATTAGCGAGTGTCGTCGAGCGGAGGAGACCCGACATGACATGCACTGAAGCCCCCGTCACTACGACATCTGTCGCGGACCGCGACGAGGCCGAGGCCTACCTGGCCGAGCACGCCGGCGACGGCGCCGAGCCTCTGACTGCCCTCGCCGCGCAGATGGATGACGACCTGCACCTGCTGCTTCTGGCCCCGGCCACCCGCACGGTCTGGTACGCCTGGGACGGCGAACCCGTTGACGTCGCGGGCTGGACCATCGAGCAGCTGACCCCCAAGGGGGCCGCCGAACTCCTCGACCGTTACATCGACATGGTCGAGGACCGGTTCGAGAACCCCGAGTGGTACGACGGCGACCACGACCGGTCCGAGAACGACCAGGACGTCATGGACGAGTACACCGCGATCCTCCGCCTAGGACTGCCCGCCGACCCGGCCGCGGCAGCCGCCCAGATCAAGAGGGAGCGGGAGCTGGTCACCCGCCTGGATGCCCGCTGGCAGCGTACCTACGCCAACCTGATGCGGGAGGTCGCCGGTCCTGCGCGGGGCGGGAATGTGAAGGCGGCTGCCATCCTCGGCATCACCGAGGTGCAGGTCGGCCGGATCATCACCAAGGACGTCCGCCGCCGCGAGGCGCTGGACGAGGCCGTCGCACAGGCCGCACCGGATGCCACCCACCTCGACGAGCCGGGTGACGCCGACCGCCGGTAGCCGCCGAGGTTGAGCACCGCGCGCAGGCCGGCCGACCTGGCCGTGACCGTGCCGGTGCGCGAGTGCCCAGCAGAGCACTGGACTGCTCAAGGCCGACGTCGCCGCCTTGCGGGCCGTGCCGGCCGGCGGCCGGCGCATCGGCTTCGGCCCGTTCCCCTCGTCTCCCGACGGAATTGCCCCTTCCTCGTCGGGCCACACGGTCGGCACGGTCGACGGCGGTTCGCTCCCTGCGCCGGCCACGTCTGCCACGACCGTGCAGGGCCGTCGGCTCGGGATTCCGGTGTCGGAACCCGCCGCTCACGCGACGTTTGGGTGCTGGAGGATGCGGGCGGATCCTCTTATCAACTCCTGTCCTGTGGCGAACAGGTGGGCCAGGACGCGATCGGCGGCCGCCTCCATCGGCAGCCCGGTGAGCACTGCTACCGCCCCCGCGGCCTGATGCACCACCGCCCGATGCAGCGGCGGCACCTCACCAGGAGAACGGACGACCAGGCCCCCGATCGCTTCCGCCACCGCACGGACCGCTCGCACCCGGTCTGGATCCACCGGCCCCGGGCGCAGCCGTTGCCCGGCCAGCACCCCGATGACCGTGCCCGCCAACACGATGGGCACCGCCACCACGGCGCGCACCCGCCCCCGGGCCCGGGCATCGGCCAGCAGCACCGGCCACCGCCGCTGCGCCTCCCCCTGCACGTCGCCGACCACCACCGGGCAGCCGCTGACCGCCGCGTCCGCGGTGGGGCCCTCGCCCACCAAGTACTGGGCGTCCTCCCACCCCGCCGGGTCGCACCCCTCGTCGCGCCACCACACCAACTCCGGCCGGCCGGTGCCCAGAAGCGACAGGGCCAGGCCATCCATGCCCAGCACCGCCCACCGTTTCGCCCGGATCCGATCGAGTCCCGCAATCCCGCCGGGCGCGGTGTCCACCTCGGCAAGAAGCAGGTCCAGTCGCGGCTCGAACTCCGACCGTGCATCCACCGCAGCCACCCCTTCACAAGTCCAGTGATGTGTACTGCCGCGGATACCCCCTAGTGTGCAGAGCACAGCAGCCCCGCGCCTGCTGTTCCTGCGCACCCGTTGCTGCCCGGCCCCCGCAGCAGCACGGATCCGCCGTCTCCTGCGATCCCCTGCCACCACCGCCGAACCACCGTTGGGGGCCCAGCCCATGCCCGTCCACCCCGCCCACCAGCTGACCGCCACAGCCCTCGAGCTCGCGCAGCCGCAACCGGATCCCGCCGCCCACCTGCTGCAGGCCTGCCTCCAGATCTGCCGCGTGCTGGGGGCGGCCGCCGCCTGCGGCCTGCTGGCCCCGCACGCTGCCCGGCCGGCGGTGACGGCCGGCACCACCCCGCACGCCCACCACCTGGCGAAGGCGGACCTGAAAACGCAGCGCGGGCCCGCCAGCGACTGCCTGCGCGCCCAGCACCATCAACCCGCCGCCCACCTGGATCATCCGTTGGCCCGTCTGCGCTGGCCGACCTGGAGCCGCCGCGCCCAGGAACACGGCTTCACTGCCGCGACCGGATTAGTCCTGCACCACCGGGGCGCCGGTCTGGGTGCCATCACCGTCCTCAGCGCGGAGCCGCAGCCCCCCGACCCGGTTCAGCGGGCCGCGGCGGAACTTCTCGCGCAGGCGGCAGCGGCCGGGCTCCACGCCCAACAGCAGTTGCACGCCGCGCTCGAGAGATGCCGTCAGCTGGAGGGCGCCTTGTCCTCGCGGGTCCTGATCGAGCAGGCCAAGGGGATCGTCGCCGAGCGCCTGCGCATCACGCCCGACGCTGCGTTCCTGCTGCTGCGCGGCCATGCCCGCTCCCGCCGCCAGCCGCTGCGCGAGCTGGCCCACAGCATCATCGCGGGGACCCCCTTCCCCGCATCTCCCGCCTGAACGGGCCGGGCCCGGCCGAGGCGACGTCGGCAGTCCGCAGCTCTTCGCGCCGGCCGGGGCGGGGCATGGACCGCGAACGAGGCCGCCCCGGCGCAGCCGTTGGCGCATAGGCGTGTCCGCTGGGACTGCCCAGGGCATTCGCTCCGACCGCTCCCGGGAGGTCCGCGGCAGAGCGCCGGCCTCACTTGCCCGCCGCTTGCGCCGCTCACTACGGTGCCGGGCGTGGACACCATGGAGCGCCCGGCAGCGGCCAAATGGCTCCTGCCGCAGGTCCTTTCGGCTGCTGCCGTCGCCCTGGTCGGCATCGACCGCTACCTCCTCCATCCGTCCGGGCCCAACCCGGCGGCGGCCGCAGGAGCAGTTGTGCTGATCCTGCTGCGCGAACTGCTGGCCGTCGACCGGATCCAGCGCCATCTGGGCACGGCGCCGATCACCCAGGACATGACCTTGGGCAGGCTGCCCGACCCGGACCGTCCCACGGCCGACGACGATCCGCGCACGGCCTGGATCCGGACGGCGTTGCGGCAGACCCGGGATCGCGCCGAGCAGGAGTGCCGCAGCCATCGCATCGACCGGGTCTGGATCACCATCGGCGGGGTCGAGGAGTTCGACGAGCTCGACGACGCGGACACCCTGCGGTGGGGCCGGCGCGCGAGCATGACGCTGGGGTTCCACTGGTTCATGCCGGCCCAACGGCAGGACCTGCCCGTGGTCCTGGAGCACGAACTCGCCCACCTGCGTCGCTACGACAACCTGCGCGACCTGATAGCCGACACGCTGCTCTGGTCGGCGGCACTGGCCGCCCTGGCCGTTCTGCCGCTGCGTGCCGGCCTGGTTGTGGTGGCCGCCGCCACCGCAGCCGCGGTGGCCCGCCGGTGGTGGGCCGAGCTGGCCTGCGACCGCGCCTCCGCCCGCTACGCGGGCCGGGAGGCAAGCCTGGCGCACTGGCGGCGCAGCCGAGCCGCGCCGCGGGCCAGGGGGATCCGCGCCGTGTGGAAGCGGACCGCGGGTCTGCGCACCCACCCGCCCGATTCACTGCGGATCCTGGGTCTGCGCTGGGTGCGCACAGGATCCCTTGGGGCCGGCGTCCGCGACACCGAAGCAGGCGATGCGGAAAGCCTGGTCGATCAGCCGGTACGGGCTCGTCCTGGCCGGCCAGAACGAAGCTGAGGGGCAAGCGCCATCAAAAGCGGCGCGCCTGAGCTTGACGCAGACGGACGCTGCAGGTGACGACTAGCGTTCCGCGGCGGCCGGGGCGCGTTCGGGTGAGGACTCTGCGTCGAGGGCGTCCAGCAGTTGACCGAACGTCAAATCCTCGTCCTCGCTGGACAACGCGATGCGCAGGGCCGCCCAGCGGGCCGGGTCGGTGCCGCAGGCGGCGAGAAGTAGCGGGCGGGCGATCTCGGGGCTGCCGGTGATTTCGCGGGCCGGCAACTGCCGCAGATGAGCAACGGTGCGGTGGCGGGAGGCGCGGATCGTGCGGTAGATCTCGCCGCGGCGCCGGGCGTCGTCGGGGGCGTCCAGCCAGGACTGCAGCACGGCCATCGGGTCGGGGTGGCGGTCCAGTTCCTCGTCCGACAGCAGCCGGGTGACGGCGGCGGCTTCGTCCGCGGGAAGATGCCGGTCCAGCTCAGGGCGCAGCCAGGCCGGGGTGTTGATCTGGTGGTGGAGCCACACCATCTCGATCGGGTGCAGGCGCTCCAGGGCGGCCAGCACCGCGGTGCGGGGGGTGTAGGGGTTGGCGGCCAGCTGCAGCAGGGTGCGGACCCGCACGTGTTGCTGGTGGTGCTCCAGCAGCACGTGGGCGGCATCGATGTCGGTGCCGGTGTGCCAGCGGGTCAAGTCCCGGCCGGCGGGGGCGGCGACGACGGTGGGCGGCTCCAGTTCGGCCAGCCGCACGCACGCCCGCTGCAGGTGGGGGCGGTGGGCGCCCAGCAGCGCAAGCGTCTGCGCGGTCTCGATGATCCTGCGGGCGCCGCCGGCGACGCGGACCGTGTTCAGCAGCCGTCCGCGCCGCACGCACGCCTCGACGGCCTCCTCCAGCCGGGCGCCGGCCAGGGCGACAAGCCGCGGGTCGGTGCGCACCCTCTCAGCGATGCGCTGCAGCCGCATCCGCTGGGAAAGGCCCGGTTTGGGCAGGTTGGCCATCTCAGTCAGGTACAGCGCGGGCAGGCACGTCCTGAGCAGTTGCTCGTCCAGCGCCTTCGGCGCGACCTTCTTCCCGCTGGTGGACGGGTCCGCGGAGACGGGGTCGGCGTGGTTCTGGGCGTGGTCCAGGAGCAGGTGCTGGACGGCGGTGCCCAGCACGGGATGAGCGACCAGGTCCTTCCACCGCTCGGGGCAGGACTGCAGGATGTGCCAGGCTGGGCCGTCGTCGAAGAGCCGCGGCAGGTGCAGGTAGTCCGGGCCGACGTTCAATACCTCGCCCCACTCGGGTGCAGCCGGGTCGGCCAGCACGCGGGCCAGCGGGGTCAGGATCCGGGTCAGCAGGGCGTCCATCAGCGGACCGGGGACGGGCGGGTCGAGCGGGCCGTGCGGGAAGGGCCGGCTCGGGTCCCACTCAGTGACGAGGCGCGTCAGGTCGCGCTCGCCCAGGGCGGGCAGCAGGCTGATGGCGTCGGCGACTTGGTCGGGGTGCCGGGCCAGGCCGATCACCAGGCCGGAGGTGACCGGGTGGCGGGCCAGGATTGTGGGAAGGTCGGCGGAGGTGACGATGCGTTCGGCGGCGAACTCGGCCAGCTGGGCGCAGTCGGTCTGCTCCAGCAGTCGGCGGCGCAACGCGGGTTCCTGGGTGCGGCCCAGCAGGGCGGGGAGCGCGTCGGCGAGGGCGGCGCGCCGCCACCTCTCGGGCTGCGGGCCGTCGCGGCCGACATCCGGGGTCGCCAGTGCGTCGAGGACCGCCTCCAGTGCCTGTTCGGGAAGGTCCGGATCGGCGGCGAGCTCCTGCCACAACCGGTAGGTGGCCGCACGCCCCATCGCTGTGCCCCTCTCCCCGCACGGTGACCGCCTCCTGTCGCTCCGTCATGCGGAGGATGGGGGTCTTGTCAGGGACCGTACGCCGGTTGGCTGCCGGTCGGCAGGCAATCGCTCAGGCGCACGCGGCCGCTGGGGAGATGGTGGAGTTCTACGCCGGCTTCGGCCGGCTGGCCGACTGCCTCGGGTGTCGCGGTGTCCGGCCCGGCTGCGGGTCGGGCGCGGACCGCGGCCGGAGTGCGGGGCGGTGTCCTGGTGGCGGGGATCGGCAGCCCCGGCGGCGCCCCGCTCTCCGACCACCAAGATCCTCAGGCTTGGCTGACGTCCCGTCAACCCTGGTCCGCAGCAGCCGACGCCGGATTCTCCTTCCTTCTCGTGCCCGCATCCCGCGTGGCCGGCGGAGTGCGGTAGGCCCGCGGCACCGCCCCGCCGGTCACCAGCCGGTGCGCGGTGGCCAGGCCGATGCCCAGGACCGCGGCGATCTGGGCCAGGCTGTGCCCGGCGCCGTGGACCTTGCGTGCCTCGGCCACCAGCGCCTCGCCCCGCGCGTCTTGCAGCCGTGCCGCCCGGTCCTGGTCGATCGGGGGCGTGCGGCGCTGCGCGGCCGCCCGTGCGTTTCGTGCGGCCAGCGTCCGCAGGCAGTCCGTGGCCCCGCACGTGGTGCGTTGGTAGCCGCCGGGCAGCGGGCACCAGCGCGCGCCGCACACCGGGCAGACCCGTACCCGGCCTTTCCGGGCCGCCTCACCGTTGCGCGCGGCCCGCGGAGCGGCGTCGCGGCGCGTCGCTGCTGCCATCGGCGTCGTGAAGTCCCGGGCTGCGGCTGCCGCGTGGGGATCGCGGGCCGCCTCCAGCCGGCGCCATCCCGCGCTCCCGACACGTGCGCGGGCCAGTTGGGACTGGGTGGCCCGGGTCGCCGGGGCCGACAGCGACTGGCCGCGGGCAAGGCCGTGGGCGGCGCGGTAGTCCGCAGCGGATATCCCGTGCGCCATCCACGCGTGCGCACCCAGTCCCCGCACCCACCGGCCGCACTCGTGGCACAGCACCTGTTGCCCGTCCTGGTCGGCATCGAGGATTCCGAACCGGCCGTGGCCGTCGGGCCGGCCGATGCTCTGCTGCTGGTCCCAGATCCGGCGCGCGTGGGCGGCCCCGCCCACCTTGCGAGCCGTCTTGTAGCAGCGCAGGCACATGCCGAGTGCGACGGGCGGACGCTCATGGCAGACCGTGCACGGCTGAGCGGCCGCGCGGGCCTGCTTCACGCGCGACCCCGAAGTCCCTGTTCCGGCAGTGGAGCCCTGCTCCGGGCTGTCAGCATTCATCGGCGGCGCCTTCTCTATCCGGCCGCTGCGTCGGCCGGGTCCCGGGGGCGGCGGCGCGCCACGGGCCGCACGGTGTGCCGGTCGCCTTAAGCAGCCGCTGCAGGCCGATCCGGGCCTCGTCGGCGAACTTCCGGTCGACATCGCTGCGATCGTCGCGCGCATCCAGCCACCGCCATCCGTCGGTGGCCAGCCGCCGGTGCCAATCCAGGGGGCTGTCGGCGATCGCGTACAGGCTCATCGTGGCGACCAGGTGGGCATCGGCCGGGTCCGCGAGGCGGGGCCGGAGGCGGTGCAGGGCGGCGGCGGCCCGCTGGGCGGCCGGCGCGCGACCGCGTTGGCCGACCTCCCAGACGGTTGACATGTCTTCCAGGTGCGTGCGGAGTTGACGGGGCGCATCGGTGGCGTCCAGGCGGGCGCGCAGGGCGTAGTAGACGGCGCCGGAGGCGACCATCGGCAGGCCGCGGTCGATACTGCCGGCCTGCCCCGACGCGTAGGTGGCCAGCCGGCTTGCGAGGTGGAGGATCGCGCCGGGCGCGATGCGGCTGCTGGGGTCGTGGGGGAAGGCGCGGGCGAGGGTGAGCAGCAGGGCCTCGATGCGCTGCTGGTAGTAGGCGTCGCCGCGCAAGGATTGCAGCGCGCTGCGGAGCCACCGGATCTGGTCGCGGTCCAGCTGCTCTTCGTCGTCTTCCTCTTCGAGGTCGACGTCTGTCTCGAGGGCGTGCTCACTCACACCGGGCCTCCGGGGGTGCGGTTCAGCAGGTGGTCCAGGGCGGTGCCGGCGGCATCGTTCAGCGTCGGCCAGTGCGGGTGGTGGGTGTGCAGCAGCCACTGCGCGCCGTCGGCGGCGATCCGGGCGTGCCAGGCGGCAGGGTCCTCGGCGCTGCTGTAGCGGGCGAGGTCGTGCAGCAGGGCGTCGCGGGGGTCTCCGGGGTCGCAGGGGGCCAGGGTGCGGCGCAGGCCGATTGCGGCATGGACCATCGTCGGGTCGTGCCAGGCCCGTTCGGGGTCCCAGATGGGGGCCAGGAGCGCGAGCGCGTCCCGGCGGTGGCTGCCCGCCAGGTGCCGGTGCAGGGCATGAAAGGTCAGGCCCGAGGCGACCTGCAGCATCCCCCAGGCGGTCGCCCGCGCGGGTGCCGTGGTGCCGTAGCGGCGGGCCAGCGCGCAGACCTGCTCGGCGTGCCGGTCGGCGCCGGCGGCCAGCAGCAGAGCCTCGATGCGGGCGCGGTAGACGGGCGCGGTCGGCGCCTGCCGCACGGCCGCGAGAAACTGCATCTGGGGATCGGCCCCGGCGGCGTCCGGGTGCGGGGCGGGGTTCGCGGTCGGCATCAGGCGCGCTCCTTAAGATCCTGGGCGGTGGATCCGTAGCCGTCGTCGGTGTCGTGGTCGTCCGGTCCGAGGGCGGCGAGGAACTCCTCCTGGCTCATCTGTGCGACCTCGGCGACGGTGCGGCCGGTGGCGGTGGCCTTGAGGTGGAGGCTGACCTGGGCGGCGTTCTCGGCGAGGGCCTGCTGCTCGTCCTCGGGCAGGGTCTGCGGCCAGGCATCGCCCAGGGCGCGGATGGCGTCCAGGTCGGCGACGATCTGCCGCATCGCCTCCATCTGCCCCGCGCGGCGGGCGCGGGCCTCGCGCGGCTCCCCCGCGTAGCCGGCGTCCCGCTCGATGTCGTAGCGGTAGGCGGCCGCCATCGTCAGCAGTTCGGCGTCCTCGGTGGGCACCATGGTCACCTCCGGCGAGAGCCCGGCCTCCAAGCTGTTCGCGGCGAACTGGCATGCGGCGACGTAGCCGGCGTCGGTGTGGTCGGTGCTGTGTGCGCGCCGGCCGGCCCGGTGCCGCAGCACCGCTACGAGCTCCAGCTTCGGTGGTGAGGCGGTGGCGGCGACCGTACTGCCGGCGGCCTGGGCGCGCTGGGCGATCGCCGCCGCGGTGGTGCGGGCGACCGCGGTGGTGCGCTGGATCTCGGCGGCGCTGACGCCGGCGGCCAGCGCTCCGGCGACGATCGCGTCGCGCTGGTGGTCCAGCAGAGCCCGCGCGCGGGCGTAGGCCGCCAGCGCGTCGCGGGCCTGGTCCAGCTCCGGGTCGTCCGCGAGCGAGTCAAACTTCAGGGCAGGAGGCACACCATCAGACATGAAGCTCACACTACTCCTTCCCTGTAGCGCGCACTACAGGTTCGGAGGATTGTCCGCTTCGGATTGGGTCGGGTGCCAGCGCTGCAGCAGGGTGCTGAGGCGGCCTTGGGTGTTCCCCAGGTGCGCTGCGGCCTAGCCAGCTCCGGGGCGTCCTCGGGCGCCTCGCCGCCGCCGTGGAGGTCGGCGAAGGCGGCGGCCTGCTCATCGGCGTCCAGCCACTCCCTGCCCGGGCCGGCGGCGCCGGCCCAGATGCGGTTCAGGAGTCGAAGCGGGCGACTTGATCAGGGAGTTGGTCCTCGCGCAGCCGTTGGAAGCGGACCGGGTGCCGGTAGCGGCCGGCATCGTTCGCGGTGTCGGCGAGGAACTCGGCGACCAGCTCGGGCCGGACCAAGTCCACCTCAAGCTCGCCGCGTCCGCCCCAACCCGCGGAGAAGTGCCGTCCGTGCCAGGGGTGCTCGGCGCCGGCCGGCGTCAGGCGGGCGCCGAGGTCGCGGCGCGCGGCGGGAGGAAGCGGCGTGGTGCGGGCGACCAGGCGCAGCCGGCCGGTGTCGTCGTAGCGGGCCACCAGCAGACTCGCCGGTGCGCTCCGGCTGCCGGTGGTGCCGGCGATCAGGGCCTCGGCGCTCGACCGGCTGCGGATCTTCAACCAGCCGCGGGCGCCGGGCCGGTAGGGCTGCTCGGCGCCCTTGGCGACCACGCCCTCGATGCCGACCGCGCCCCAGGCCGGGTCCAGCCACTCGCGGGCCAGCTCCCGGTCGGCGGTGGCCGGGCACAGCGTGAAGGGCGGGGTGAGGATCCGGCGGGCGAACAGGTCCTCCAGGAGGGTGCGGCGCTCGTGGTAGGGCCGGGCAAGGAGCGGGGTGCCGGCGTGCTCGAGGACGTCGAAGCAGATGAGCGCGGCCGGGTGCGCGGCTGCGGCCCGGGTGGCGGTGCGGGCGCTGCGGCGGGCGCGCTGCTGCAGCTGCGCGAAGTCGAGGCGGCCGTCGTGGTAGACCACCAGCTCGCCGTCGAGGACCACCGGTTCGCGAAGACGGGCGGCGGCGGCCGCGAGGTCGGGGAAGGCCTCGGTCAGGTCCTTGCCCTGGCGGGAGTGCAGCAGCACCCGGCCGGGCCGGGCGAACAGGATGGCGCGGAAGCCGTCGACCTTCTGCTCGAACCTCAGGCCGCCGGCAAGGGCGCCGTCGGCGGGCAGCTCGCCGCGGTCGGCGGCGAGCATCGGCTCGAGCGGCGGGTCCAGGGGCACAGCGCCACCCTGGGCCGCGGCGGCCGGCCCGCGCATCCGCAGGGCGGCCGTCCGGCATCCACCCCGCAGGCGCTCCCGCACACCATGAGCAAACCCCGCCCCCGCGGCGACGCCTTGGAGCGGGTGCTCCTGGAGCGCGCAGGCCTCCGGCCCGGTTACGCCTCGGCCGATGTGGTGCCGTCCACCGCGTGAACGTGATCCTTGAGCTTCTGCCGCATCAGATAGGTGTCGTAGTCGGTGCCGGCGCGGACCTTCCGGAGGGCGAGCGTCGCCTCCACCTGGTCCTGCTGGATCTTCTTCCACTCGGCGCGCTCCGCTTCGCCCCAGGGGGCGTCGGGACCGCGGTGCGCATCGGCGAAGTCCCTCGCCGTCTGGATCGCTTGGTTCCAGGTGCGCTGGGCGTCGATCAGCTCCTGCGGGAAGTCAACATCATCTGTCTCGGGCACGGCGGCAGGCTACGACCCTCCTCGGACACGCGTGGGCAGGCGCGGCGGTGTCAGGCGCAGGGGCCCTCGGTCCGGACCAGGCGGTAGGCGGGCGCACCGTCGGCGAGGTCGAGGGCGTAGACGTCGACGGCGGTCGGGGCCGGCCAGGGGTCGTCGGTGTCGGCGACGCCGGTGGCATGCCGGACCTCGGGCAGCAGCGTCGCATCGTGCGGAACCACGCAGCGGCGGCCGTCCAGGCTGCCGCCGATGTACTCGATGACCGGTGGTGCCTCGCCGCGGAGGCGGGCAAGGACGGCGTCGGCGCGGAGGAGGACGGCGCGGACGCGGGAACCGGCTGCGGCGAGCCGCTCCCACCGGTCGCCGTCCATGTCCACTCCGGCATCATCCATCACCAGCAGCCGCGCACGGCATCACCCGTTCGTGGGGCAGACGGCGTCCGAGGCGCTGTCGGCGGCGTGGGGAGGTTACCGCGCGCCTGTGACAAAGGTCCGCTCACCGGGTCGAACATAAATTCGAACACGTGGCAGCATGGCCACCATGAAAGATCGTTGGCCGCAGCAGGTGCCCCAGCCCGAGACCCCTGGGTGGCGGGACGCGGCCTTCGGTTACCTGTGCAGCCTCATCCCCGCCGGCGCCCGCCCCGGCCGCGACGCCCTCCTGGCCGCCCACATCGCCCGCAAGACCACCATCGGCATCCTGGCCGGCCTGCGCGACGGCTGGAGCCAGCTGCCCGAGGACCTCGGCGGCAACCTGCAGCCGCGCGAGATCGAGCACGGCCGCGTCCTGTACGAGCTCCTCGGCAAGCAGGCCGCCGCCCGGCTCACCGAGATCGACGCCCTGGTCGAGGCGCTGCGCGCGCCCGACCC
Organism: Mangrovactinospora gilvigrisea; assembly: GCF_001879105.1. GTDB lineage: Bacteria > Actinomycetota > Actinomycetes > Streptomycetales > Streptomycetaceae > Mangrovactinospora > Mangrovactinospora gilvigrisea. The sequence continues at coordinate 109,706 of NZ_MLCF01000002.1, forward strand.
GCGGCCGCGCCGGGCCGCTGAACAGGTGCCGGCCTGGCGCCGCCCGCGCACCGCAGGGGGCGCCGATGGCCGCCGTTGACGTCCAGGAGCTGCAGGCCCGCATCGCCGAGGCGCAGGAGGCCACCCGCCATCGCCAGGATCCGCCGCCGGGCCTGCCGGTCCCCGAGCTGCTGCGCGGCGTGCTGCCCGACGGCCTGCCGGTCGGCGCGGCCACCGCCGTCCGTGACCGCGCCCTGCTGGTCGCCCTGGCCGCCGCCGCCCTCGGCGACCACGGATGGGCCGGTGTCGTCGCCATGCCCGACCTGGGGCTGCTCGCCGTCGACCACGCCGCCACCGCCAGCTGCATCCATCGGCTGCTGCTCGTCGACGAACCCGCCGAGCAGTGGCCGGAGATCATTGCCGCGCTCGCCGGAGGCGTCGACCTGATCCTCCTCGGACCGCCCCCGGCGGTGGGCGAGGAGACCGCGCGCCGCATCGGCGCCGTCCTGCGCCGCACCAACTGCGCCCTGCTCGTCGACGGGGCCTGGCCCGGAGCCGCCCTCAACGGGTGGGTGTCGGAGCCGGTCTGGCAGGGCCTCGGCCGAGGCTGGGGACAGCTGACCGGCCGCTCTGCCAACGTCCACATCGCCGGCCGCGGACGCGCGACCCGGGAGCGCACCGTCCGCCTTCTGCTGCCCGGCGCCAACGGCAAGGCGGAGGCGCTGCCGCGCACGGCTTCCGAGCGCGAAGACGGAGGTGCTCTGTCTCGGGCCGAGCACGGGTGACTGCGGCGGGCCCGGCCCCGGTTGAAGGGCGACCGCCCGGGTCGCTGGCGCCGGGCCGTGGATCGCCCGTCCGGCCCTGGTCCGCAAGCGCTCGCCGCGCGGCGGTGCCTACCTTCGCGATGCGGGTGGGACCAGGATCGATCAAGGAGTGATCATGGCAGGGAAGTTCGAGGTCTACACCGACAAGTCCGGGCACTACCGCTTCCGTCTCAAGGCAGGCAATGGAGAGATCATCGCGGTCGGCGAGGCATACAACTCCAAGGCGGCGTGCCTGAACGGCATCGATTCGATCAAGAAGAACGCGCCTGATGCCGAGGTCAAGGAAGTCGCAGAGACGGCACACTGACGGCGACCGTTCCCCGACGCCCCAGCCGCTGCGGCCGGGGCGTCGTCGCGTGATGGCGCCTGCGACTACGACGCCTTCCGCTTCCTTGCCGCCGTCTTCTTCGCTGGCGTCTTCTTCTTCGGTCCGGAGCCGTCCTTCGTCTCCGCCACGGACTTCTTCAGTGCGTCCATCAAGTCCATGACCTGACCGCCCTGCGCCTCGGCACTCGGCGTCTCGGGCAGCGGGGCGTCGTCGAGCTTCGCCTCGACAAGCTGCTCCAGCGCCTCGCGGTAGTGGTCCGGCGGCAGATCGTCCATGCTGAAGTCGCGCGACATGCCCTTGATCAGATCCATCGCCATGCGGAGCTCGTTGCGGTGCAGCGTGTCGTCCGGGACGTGCATCCCCGACCGGTCCCGGACCTCGTCAGGCCACCGCAGCAACTGGACAACCAAGAGCTCCCCCATGGCCCTGACCGCACACAGGCTCTCCCTCGTCCGCAGCGCCACCCGTGCGATGCCCACGACACCGGCCTCCGCAAGGGCGTCCCTTAGCAGCACGTAAGGCTTGCCGGGACGCTTCGGTTCAGGCTCCGCCAGATAGGCCGTCGACCACATCGCCGGATCGATCTCGTCGACCGCCACGAATCGCTCCAGGGCGATCTCGTGGGCCGACGGGAGCGGAAGATGATCGAAATCCTCGTCCGTCAGGACTGCGACCTGCCCATCGGGAGCCGTGTACGCCTTGGCGATCTCATCGTTGGCCAGCTCTTTCTCATCCCGCTCACAGATCTTCTTGTTCCGCACCCGGCCGCCGTCCGCCTTGTGCACCTGGTGCAGAGTGACCTGCTTCGATTCGGCGGCTGCGATCAGCTGTACAGGCACGCTGACGAGGCCGAAAGCGATGCTCCCCTTGAAGATCGTTGCGGGCATGAATCCCATGCTGGCTCCCGCGAGCACGCCGCGCATCCGGGCGGCGGCCGGGCACCGATCGGCGCGGCCGCCGGGCTGCGTCAGGCGAGCTCGCCGCGCCGCTGGAGTTCCGCGCGCATGAGGTCGATCTGGCCGTGCCCGGCGTCCACCAGCTTGGGGTCCCACCCGCGGCCGGCGAGGTCCGCGGCGGCAGTGCTGTAGCCGCTGTTCCCCTGCTTGAGGGCGTCGGTGCCCATCCGACGGTAGACGTTTGCGTTGCTGCCCATGTCCGGCCTTCCTCTCGGCTTGGTCGGGGGCGGGGCCTGGGCGGCAGGATCGGGTGCCGCCGCCCGGGCGGTTGCTCGGTCACCGGGTACGGGGCAAAACCCGGTCCAGGAAGTCCCGCAGGATGTCTTCGTCCAGTTTCGAGTCCAACTCCAGCGAGCGGCGGATGGCGCGCGCCGTGTGTGCGGCCGGGAGGCCCCAGCGCCGGTTGGCTTCGAACTGGATCTCGCCGATGGTGGCTTGGGCCGTGTCGGGATAGTGGCGGATCATCCAGTCCAGCATCTGGGCGATTGGGATGCCGAGGGCAAGGATCGGCCAGTCGTCGGCGTCGGACTCCTCGCCCTCCAGGTGGGCGCGGACGGCGGCGGACTTCCTGAGGGTGGAGTAGGTGCTGAAGGCGTCCAGGACGGCGTGCCGCATCGTGGCCGACAGCGGCTCGGTGGGCACGATGTGCTTCAGGTCGCTGGCCACGCTCCAGGCGAGTTGCTCGGCGACCTCGGTGACGGCCGGCTCGGTGCGGTGGCGCAGTGCCCAGCGCTTGCGGACCTCCTGGCGGTCCCACAGCTGGCGGGTGAAGGACTGCGCGAGGCGGTCGCGCAGGGCGGCGGCGCCGGGCGGGAGTTGGTGGGGGTCGCCGGCACCCATGGCGGCCATGACGCTGTCGGTGGAGCGGTGGCGGGCCTCGATCCAGTCCTCGACGACGGCCCTGGCCCATACGGCGCGGGAGCCGATCTCGGCCTGCGGCATGGGCAGATCGCCCTGGTTGCGGGCGAGGTAGCCGCGCAGGGTGGAGGCGGCCAGGTGGGCGCGTTCGGCGAACTGCGGCATGCCGAGCATCTGGTCGGCCGCCAGTTCCGGGGTGGCGAGGTTGACCGCGCACGCATCCAGCGGGCGGGAGTCCTTGCGCTGCATGCGCAGCCGGGCCCACAGGGCCAGGTGGTCGTTCCACTGGCCGTCGAGGTGGGCGTCCGCAGCGAAGTTGGCGATCTTGATGGTGCAGGCGCGGTCGGCGTCGGCGGCGCGGTCCAGCAGGTCGGCGGCGGTGACGGTGACCGCGGCGGTGGCGGGGCGGTGCTCGTGGTCGTCGCTGGCCGGGTCCCACACCTGCCGGGGCCGGTACCAGCGGGCGCCGTCGAACCAGTAGCCGCCGGCGCGGTAGAGCAGGGCCTTGGACCAGTGGTAGTGCATGGTGGAGATGTCCTCGTCGCGCATCAGCCACACGCTGGTGCCGTGCTCGGGGTGGTGGCGGATCGACCATCCCAGGTCGTGGCGGATCGGGTCGGTGGTGAAGGCGTGCCAGCCGGCATCGTGGATGTCGTCGTAGCGGCCCCACATGCCCTGGCCCTTGTGGCGGCCTACGGCCTCGATGGCCTCGGGGTCCGGCAGGGGGATGTGGGAGTCGTCGACAAACGGCAGGCCCGGCACGGGGTGGTCGGTGCGCAGGCCGTTCGCCAGAGGAACCTCTCGGAACACCACAGTGCTGCTCCCTCTAGAGGATAGTGCTGCAAGCATTTGCAGCACTTTGATTTCAGGGATACAGCAACTAAGCGGAGTCGACTAGTACTACTTCAACTGTCCATCCATTCGCGGGACTTGGGCAAGCGGCTCACCCGCACCTGGCCGCGCTCTGGCGGGTGGTGGCCGATCTGCGTGTCCTGTCCCTGTGGCACCATCGGTGACGGATGCGTGTCCCCCGCCGGCCCGAAGCCGGGTAAGCCGACCTCGCGCCCACAGGATCCGGCGGGCGGACCCCACACGCTTGTGAAGATCACCCGGCGCGTCAGAACGGCCTGCCCACCTTGACGTCGGGCGCACCCGCATCCATTCGCCGCTGACCGCACCAGCAGGCGGCCCTCTGCAAACTCCGGATCATCGATGGACACGCCCGCACCTCCTTGATTGCCGCACGTCGAGATGGGGCCCCGGGGCGAACCGGCCGGAGGCTAGAGCCGTCGCAACCAGCATTCCATTCGGTAAGCCTGAAGTAGTCCAGATCCATAATTTGCTCTCAAAATTGGGTTGCGAAGGACCTTAACAGCCTCATTTCCATCCAGCGCACCTGCAGCGTGAAGGAGGCTGTCCGAGTTAAGTATCGAGGATATAGGACCCACATTATTCTCCACGAAGGCGTTATTTGCTATGTTGATCACATTTCCGAGCTGCTGTCGAACAGCCGCCTTGGGGGCGCGCGACAAGAAGGCGTAGCGCCAGATCAGTTTCTCGATTCGATCTCCCATCACCTCGCCTGATCGGTACTCATGGGGTATCGACAAGCAATACTCGACCAGTCGTCGGTCTGCAAACGGCATCAGCCATGCGCTCGAAGATGGGATCTCGCGTTCTTGGATTGCCGATCCAATGACAAGTGAGTTCATTTCTAGGGCGACAACACTGAGCGCCGAGGCGCGAAGTCGATCCGATCTAGAGAACTGCACCTGCCCGCCGTGCAGTCGCTCCTCCACTTTTTTTGCGGAATCCAGGCTGTGGAGGACAGCCTCTTCTCGGGCTTCGTCGGGGATCAGTGAGCCACCAAAAGTTTCAAGATACGGCAGCGTGATCGGAAGGATTCCAAATGAAGGGCGCATAATACCTCTAGCCACACTGCGTGCGATGCGACGCCCAAACCTGCTGCGCGCAGCAATGAGTCGCCTGGCCCCGTTCCAAACCGTGTCCAAGCTCAACGGGTTGAAAGATATACAGTCTGCCGCTGCCCCACCGAACAGGTCATCACTCAGTAGACCCGTAAGCATGGAGACTGGAGAATGAGAGCTGTCGGCTGCAGCGCGCAGGAGAGCTCGCTCAGGCCCAAGGTGTGGGTGGTAGGCTACACATTCCTTGCCGCAGAGCACGTATGCTCCATCAGGTCCGGTAAGATCGCTTAGATCAACTTCGACCAGGTTGGCCGAATATTCCTTCGCCGCCTGTCTAGCCGAGGCTAGGTCGGCTCGAACATCGGATTGTTGCATCGTAAAGTGATATGCCGATATATCTCTGGAGTGGCGGACGGCTTCGGAGAGTACAACTGAGGAGTCGATGCCACCGCTGAGCGCGACTGCTGTGCGTCCCTGCTGTCCGAGTGACCCGACGGCACGAGACACATGCTCTTCCAAATCCCTTGCTACCTCGTCGATGGATGCTCCGGTGGGATTCTGAAGATAGATTTGATCCAGGTATGTCTTACGGAGGCCCGTCGGTGTGAGTTCAACGGCCTGGCCGGGCTCAACCAAGCTGACGTCGCGCATGTAGGAGTCATATCGGCTCTGGAACAACAGTGACGGGAGCGAGTCCGAGTCGATAAATTTGCCGATTTCGTCGCGCGGGTAGGTGAAAGTGGGGTCGGTTGACCAGACTAGAGCATTCGAGGTGAGTCGATAATATAGCGGCCATGGGCTGGTGATGCTTCGATACAGTGTCGCCGTTTCACCATTTCGGTCTACATGCGCTGCACAGAACTCTCCTTCAATGCTTGGGAACGAAGTCAGATTCCCCCGGTCCAGACGGTCGATCAGTTCATCGTGCGATCGACGACTTCGGTCATCTGACCTCATCTGTCCCATCACTGCAAGGCGGTCGTGACGATCCTGATCATTCGCCGATGAATAGTGCAGCCAGCCCTGCACGAGTACGTCACGGCACGGTAGCTCAGCACCGAAAGGACCGCTCGTGGGATCATCCCACTCTCCACGAGAGGGATATCCTGAGGATTCGGTCCTGAAAGCGATGGATTGCCCCTTCAGGGACTTTCTGTCAAGGGAAAACCATCCCGTCATTGCTGGGTAATACACCGCAATTCACCCTTTTCCAGTTAAATGCTGCGACTATCCGAGATTTGCTCTTGCTGCCCAAGTCCGGTGGCTCTCTAGTTGCTGGAGAACCTCAGGAAGGGGCGGTGGAACCCAAGCGTCTTGGCGGCCAGTTGTGAGACTGGCGCCTGGTCTTGGCGGCACAAGTACGATGTTCTTCCGAGCGGTCAATGACTCCTGATGTTGCTGGTAGGCACTGCTTTGGGAACCGCCAGGCGGGAGTGAGGGCGCCACGGCAATAGTGGCGGAAGTGCATTGCGCAGCCAGTAGTGATGGGGTGTCAGCCAATCCGAGGGCCAGGCGGGCGGTGTAGTGGAATGTCGCCGGGTAGATCAGAATTGCCTGAGCCCACTCGGAGAACTCAACATGTTTAGCATGCCCGTCTGACTCCCAATCGTCGAGGACAACTCGGGTTCCGGGTTGTCGCTGCAGGTCGTGGCGTGCGACGAATGGCATCGCACTCCGGGTCAGCACGATCTGCAGGTCGATGTCTGTGAGGTGTGTGCGGAACCAGCTCAGCCAAAACGGTGTCCCGCTTGCTGTGGATGACCCGCTGACGATCCAGAGGAGGCGTTGGATGCCAAGGACTGGGGCGGTCCGAGGTGTCGTCATCCTGGCTCTCCCGTCCGATAGGCTGCGGTCTGCAGATCGAACAGCTCCGCAAAGATGCCACTGCCCTCAATGAGGTCCTGCTGGGCTCCGACCTCAGCGATGCGGCCGTTGTCCAGGACAACGATCAGGTCGGCCAGGTGGACCGAGGACAGGCGATGGGTGATGAGCACGGTCACACCGTTGGCGCTTCCCTGGATGTCGCCGCGGGTGTACTGGCGGACCAGAGCCACTTCGCTCTCCGGATCGATGGCAGATGTAGGTTCGTCCAGGACCCGCAGCAGTGGGTCGCGGCGCATTGCTGATCGAGCCAACGCCAAGCGCTGCCACTGACCGCCTGACAGATCGACGGCTCCGGCGAATCCCTTCCCGAGACGGGTCTCGAGGCCACGCGGCAGGCTGTCGATCATCCGCTCGGCATCGACACGATGCAGGGCGGCATGTACCGCCTGGATGTCCTGCCGGTCGTCGAGCAGGCCGATTCCTACGGCATCGGTGACGGGTAGCTTGTAGCGGACGGCGTCCTGGAAGACGGCGGTGACACGAGTGCGCCAGGCATCGGGGGCGATATCGGTGAGCCTCTGACCGTCGATGAGAATCTCGCCGGCGGTAGGCGGGTACAGGCCGCACAGCAACTTCACCAGCGTGCTCTTTCCCGCTCCGTTCTCGCCGACCAGCGCTATCACCGATCCTGCGGGGAGGGTCAGGTTGATGTCACGGAGCGTCGGGGTGGCGGCTCCGGGGTAGGCGAAGGTGACGCCGCGCAGTTCGATGCCCCGGTGGAGCGACGCTGGCGGGCTGCCGTGCGCGATGTGTGCCTGCTCTTGGCCGGAGTACTCGGTCAGCCACATCAAGTGGGCGACGACACGTAGAGTGCCCGCCATGCCTCGGGCCTGGCCGGCGACTCCTTGGGCTAGTCCTTCCAACTGGACGCTCAGGAGAAGAACCAAGGCTGCGTCGCCGACCGATCCGTGCCCGTGGATGGCGCGGTTCATGATGAAAGTCAGGATGCCGCCGTAGGCCAAGCCGTAGGCGAGGCCGGTTGCGAGCCGAAGGGCAAGTCCGCGCGCAGCGGCGCGTTCTGTCTCGCGACGGGCCTCGGCTCTGAGGGTCAGAATGCGGTCCAACAAGGTGGCGGCCAGCCCGCTGACCCGGACCTCCGTCGCGTAACGAGGCGCGGCCGCGATTTCCTCCAGCTGGCCCGCGAGGCGGGTTTTTGCCTGGGACTTTTCGGTAGCGGTCAGGATCCCGCGTGCTCCTCGTCCCGAGGCCCAGACGCGGAGTCCCGCGAGGACCAGCAGGAGCAGGACCAGGGGGTGGACCGTGGTCAGAACGGCGAGGACGGCGATGCCTGACACGAGCATGTTGAGGCCGTCGACGACGAAGGTGACCGAGTTTTGAAGCTCGCCCAGATTTCCGCGGATCATCGAGATGCGGTCGGCCAGGTCGGGCCTTTCGTGGTGGGCGATGTGCGGCACGGCTGTGGTGAGGGTCAGGACGCGCTGCTGGATGTAGGAGTCCATCCGCTCGTTGAGGGTTGCCCACAGCGCTGTCCCGGCGACCTCGAACAGCAAGGTGGCGCAGGTGGCGGCGATCAGAAGGGCGAAGGCGAGGGACGTTGATCCGTCGCCCGTGACGGCGTCGACGAGAACCTTGACGCCGAATGCTTGGCCGAGTGCGGCGAGCGCTTGGGCGACCATGAGGGCTGACTGGGTGGTGGCCATCAGCGGGGCGGCCCGGAATGGCAGCGCGAGCATCGTGCGGGTAGTGGCGATCCGTCCTGGTGTGGTGTCAGCCATCGTTGGGCTCCGGCGGGTTGTCCGCGTCGGTGAGGTAGAGACTGCCTTGGGCACGGAACATGGCGGCGTAGCGGCCGTCCAGCCGCAGCAGGGTGTCGTGTGTACCTGACTCGACAATCCTTCCGCCGTCGAGGACGCCGATGCGGTCCGCGCCGCGGACGACCGAGAAGCGGTGCGAGATGGTCAGGGTCGTGAGGCCGGCAGCCAGATCGAGGAATCGTCCGACGAGTTCGGCTTCGGCGCGGATGTCGAGTGCGGCTGCGGGTTCGTCCAAGATCAGGAGGCTCGCGCCCTGCTCGGCGGCCCAAAGGGCGCGGACCAGGGCCAGGCGCTGCCATTGGCCGCCGGACAGATCGGTGCCGCCGTCTTGGTTGCGGTCCAGTGGCGTGTCCCAGCCGTTGGGCAGGTCCCGAACGATGCCGTCGAAGGCGGCGCGTTCGGCAACCTGATCCATGGCGCGGATGTCGTGGGGTGGCTGGTGGCCGATGGCGACGTTCTGGGATGCCGTGAGCGGCAGTCGCAGGAAGTCCTGCATGACGACGGCGATCTGCGTGTGCCACTGCGGCAGATGAAGACGCGCAAGGTCGATTCCGTCGATGGTGATCTGTCCGCTGGTCGGGCTGATCATTCCGGTGAGAAGTTTGACCAATGTGCTTTTGCCGGCACCGTTCACGCCGACGAGGGCGAAGGATTCTCCGGCGCGGATCTCAAGGTCGAGGTCGGTCAGAGCATCGCGGTCTTGTCCTGGATAGCGGTAGCTGACCTGGTGCAATCGGATGGTGTGTGGGTGGCCGGTCTGCAGCTGGGACAACGGCGATGGAGCGGCGGCGTCCGGTGCGACGGACTCGGGTATGGCATCCAGGGCCTCCAGGGTCCGGGCGCCGCGCTGTGCTAGGACCGTGAGGTGTGGGCTGAGGGCCGCCAGGACTGCGAGCGTTGCCGCTGCGGACGAGGTGGCAGCGGCAATATCGACGTGTCCGCCGCGCACTTGCGAGATCAGGTACAGCAGGACCGCGGAGATCGAACCGGCAAGGGGGATCACAGCCAGGAACGCTCGGATTCGAGTGCGTCGACGTGCGTGCCACACCGGCCGCATGGCCTGCATCCACTGGTCGAGGTGGCTTTCTCGCAACCAGGTGGCCAGGCCGAAGACACGTACTTCCTTGGCTGCCTCGCCCATGCCAAGTTCGAAGAAGTAGGAGGCCTGGCGTTGGGCCTCGGCCTGGTCCGGCCATGAGCGGAACTCCACACGCCACGCGGCGGCCAGCACCTGGGAGGCCAGAGCCAGGGCGGCGACCAGGAGAATCGCGCTCCACCAGGACAGGTAGAACGCAACCAGAATGAGTGAGCCAAGCGCTGCAAGACGGCTCTGCAGGCCCATTGCGGCAATGCGAACGGCATGCGGTACCGGAAGACCGTTCATGCCTCGGGCCTGGGCCAACTGGTCCTGAACCGCGGAGTCCTCGAGGGTCGACAGGTTGAATGCCGCAAGGAGCGATCCAGTGATCGTACGGCTGACATCGTCATCGAGGCGCCCGACAAGAACCTCGGCAACCCAGTCGCTGGCAGGCGGCAGCATGCATCGGCAGACCAGGACGACAGACAGGCCGATCACCGGGCCCCATGCACCAGACATTGAACCTGTGTGGCTCGCGCCGGCGACTGCGGCTACGGCCTGGCCCAGAAGCAAGAGCTCGGCTGCGGCCAGGCCTCCGCCCAGAATACTGAGGACTACAAGAGAGCACGTCAATCGCGGGCGGCGGCGGAATGCGAATCGCAGGAGGCTCAGCATGGAGGCATCAGTCCCGTCCCTGGACGGTCGAGGTTGCAGGGCCTCGCATGAGACGCATGGTGACGATCTCAAAAGGCCTCAGGGTAATCGTGAACAACCCGTGCCCTGCACGGGCCAGGCGGCCGGAGGGCACGGGTGCTTCCCGGGCATTCACAAGGCAGGCTCCCCCGACCGGGAAGGCCACGGCGACAGTGGTCGCAGTGCGACCGCCGGTGCTCTCGTACAGGCGCACGACAACGTCCCCTGATGCATCGTCGGCCATCTTGATGGTCTCGACGACCGTCGGACCGATGGCCGTGACCAGGGCGTGCTCTTCGGCTGCACTGGCAAAGCAGCTCAATGGGTGCGCCTGGTTGTACCAGGCGGTTACGGCGTCCTGGATCGTAGCTCCAGGCATCAGGCTGTATCGGTGGAGGTGGCGGCCGCGTTCGGCCCCCGGGTCCGGCACCTGGCTGGACCGCAGGAGCGACAGACCGACCTCGTTGGCCACGCCGGTTCGATATGGTGTGCGGCGCACGTTGAACCCATAGAGAGTCGGGGTGATCAGTGCGATGCCGTAGTCGGCCTCTGTGAGGCGGATCCAGCCCTGGGTGACGGACTCGAATCGGGCTGCGTCGCGATCGGTGTTGCGGTGCGTGTCCCTTGTGATGTGACCGAACTGGGTAGCGGCGGTTGCTTCGGCGGTGTGCAGGTCGATGGGCGCCGAAAGCCGCATTATCCGGTCGTATTCGTTCCAGTCGATGACCAGGTCGACATCGACCGATCGGCTCGCGGACCTCAGCATCACTGTCTGGGTAACGCGCGAGGAACCGATCGTTTGGACGACCTCGATCGCCGCCACGAGGGGTCCGGGTTCAAGCAACTGCAGGGACTGCAACCGGCCTGGTGTGCCAGCCAGGTGATCGTAGTGAGCGTCGAGGTTCCACGCATCGTGGGTGTTCGGAAGGTCCGGGAACACCAGCAGGCGGATCTCGCCATTCTGGGTGAGGATCTCGCGCCGCGTCGTGTAGTCGTAGACCGAGCAGATGTTGCCTACCTCGTTCAACTCGATGCGGAGGAGGCCGTTGTCGAGAAACCTCGGCCCTCCCCGGACAGGGGCGCCAGCCGACGCGACCGCACGAGTCAACGGGGTCACCGTGTATGCCGGAACACGCGCGGGAAGCGCCCAACGTCCATCGCGGAGGACTTGGGCGGCCCTAGGAGCCCGCCCATGGCCGCTTAGCGATCTGCCGTCGACGAGGACCACGCCGTGGGTGGACCGCGGGCCCGAGTTGGCCAGATGCGGGGTCGTCGCGCCCGGGCCGGAGACGGACTGCTGCGCCTGTTCGACGATCTCGGTCAGTTCCGCGATGATCTCTTGATGCGCCGCCGCCGCATCGCGGTGGACCCAGGCGATGGCCGTGCCAGTCACGATGTCGTGCGCCTGGTGGAGCAGAACCAACTTCCAGAGCTTCTCTAGACGTTGGTGGGGATATGCCCGGTCTGTAGCAAGTGCTGCCAGCGTGCACCAGTACTCGGCATCGTGCAGGAGCCGTTCACAGGCCCGGTTCCCGGTCTTGACGACGTGCTGGCTGGTGTAGGTACCGCGATGGGTCTCCAGGTACAGCTCACCCCGCCATATCGGGCGGGGAGCGGGGTCATCGTCGAGCGCAGAGAAGAACGCGTTAGGGCCCTGAACCTCGATCAGATCTGTGCCGGGGGAACCGCGGAGGCGACGGTAGCGTTCCATCACCTCGCGCGTCGGTCCCGTTCCGGCCCAGCCGATCGGGGTGAGTGATCGTGCAGATCGGCTGGAGCTGTGGTGCCGGCGCGAGGTGTGAAGGACCTGATGCGGCGACAGGTCGCCGCTGTAGGTGTCGGCGGGGCTCAGGTGGGTCAGCAACCGTGACCCGTCGATTCCTTCCCAGTCGAAGGTGCTGTAGGGGTGGGTGGACACTTCGTTCCATGAGAGCTTCTGGGAGAAGAAGAAGCGCAGCCCTGCCGCCTTGGCGATCTGCGGGAAGGACCCAGGAAAGCCGAAGGAGTCAGGCAGCCAGACGTCTCGGACCGTGAGGTCGAACTCCTCCTCGAAGTAGCGCAGGCCGTAGACCATCTGACGCAGCAGCGACTCCCCGGAGGGCAGATTGAGGTCCGCCTCGACCCACATCGCTCCCGTTGGGACGATGGCGCCTAGTTCGATCTTTCTGCGGACAGCTTCAAAAACCTCAGGAGCATCAGCCTGGAGCCAGGAGAAGACCTGAGGTTGACTGCAGGCCACCACGAGCTCGGGGTAGTCCTCAATGATCGACAGCAGGTGGCTGAAGATACGGACTGCTTTCCGTCGTGTCTCGGTCACGGGCCACAGCCACGCCGCATCCAGGTGGATGTGCCCTACGACCGCCTGGGTGTAATGTCCCGGTCTCCCTTCCGAGCGAGTATGCAATGAGCGGAGTCGCTCGCGCGCAGCTCCAGCTGTGGCTGGGATCTGACCAAAGTCCAGATCTGTGAGGGCTGCAGAAACTGCTTCGGCCACCGACTGGCGCCAGGGATCGGCGACGTCGAGTTCGCGGATCAGTCCACATGCCAGCTCCAGGTCGTCCCACAACGCCACTACCTCAGGATCAAGAAGTCGCAGGATGGCGTGTCGGAACTGGTACAAGGTTCCGGGCGGCGCAGTCTCGGGGTCACCGAGCGGCGTCGGCTCGTTCGGAAACAGCGGTAGCGCTGCAGCCTGCACGTGCAACCGTATGCGATCTCCGTCGAGAGCCCGGGCGTCAATAGGGACGTAGTCGACACCGGGAAAGATTCCTTTGATGAGGTCGCCTCGGGCGCCGTGGACGAGGCCCTCAAGATGATGGCCCGTCCACCGTGTTGAGAACCCCAGATCAAGGTGTGCTTCGACGTCAGCGCCGTTCCAGGCTCTGGGTAGGAAGCCGTCGAAGCGGAACCAGGTGTCACTCCATGCACGGCCCCACGGTCCACCTGGGCTGATCGGCTCGTACGACCCTGAGAGCACCTCGGCGATACTGGCGTTCGCTGACTCCTTGAGGCGGGATGCCACCAGCGGCAGTGCCGCCCGGGTACGGTGCCGCATGATGGGCGCCCCCACCGTCTGCCCCAGCGCCCAGGCCAAACGGTCGTATGTATCACGGATCACTGAGCACTACTCCAAGCGCTTGGCACAGCTGCCCTCACAGGTTCGCGGCTCCGTTGCCCGTGAGGACTAGCAGCCCCTTCGCCGCAAGCCGGACGGCGAACTCTCCCACCTCTGCCGTGGCCCGCTCCGGGTTGCGGCCAGTCTGCTCGGCGTAGTAGGCGGCCGCCTGGCCGAGGGAGCCTGCCGCCAGCCCTTTCCACGCCACTTCGCCTGCAGCGTTGAGGCGGACCACCTCGAATTCCCTTTGGTCCAGAAGGAGGCCTTGGCCCGGATTGGGCCCGGGCGTGTAGGCTACGTACTCAGGCACCTGAATCTCATCGTGCATGACTTCCTCCAGATCAATTCATCGAATTCCAAGCGAACCCAAGCAGCCAATGAATCAAGTATTCATCATGCACTATTGCCCATTCGGTCATTTGGGAATATTATGGAAACATGGAAGCTCTCCAGTTCACCGCCGGAAGCGGTCCTATGTGCAACACCGGGAGAGCCGTACATAAGATCCCCAGGGCGCATTTCATACGCCTTGGCTTGACCTCGAGGATGAAAGTCGACTGGAAGCGGGCCAGCTTCCCACTCCGTTGTCGGCGACTTATCCTCTATCTCCCAGCTCTTGAATCCTTCAAGCTGGATAGCGCACACGTGAGGCTCGTCACGGTGCCATGGAAGGCCCTGATTTCCGACGGGCGTGAAAAAACCGGTGATTCGGCACGGTATTCCTACACGTGCATCAACCCAATTCTTTACACGAGAGAGTTCGGGAATATAGTCCTGCGCTTGCTGCATAACAACAGTTGCTCCTGCATTGAGCATCCTGTCGATCGAGGAAGCCGAGTGAGCCTCACGCGGCGAGAGGCGTCGACCTCCGATGTAATAGCTGCAGAACGGGTGGCGGAATGCCGCTTTCAAGAAAACTTCCGAGGTGACTTCTTGCACCAGCGCCCCGAGGTTTTGCGAGACACTCGCCAAGACGGAACCAACACCCCAATACTGGCCAAGCGAAACGCCCTTGGCCATGCAGTCAACACGATCTACATTTGGTTGCACAATTCCCCCTCGCGTCGTTCCGCAGAGGCCCGCCCTCAGGAGTCCTTCGCCGACGAGGGGGCATCCTCCGGGTAGCGCCCGATGACAAAGTACAGGTAGTCATAACTGGCCAGCGTGTCTACCGGCGTACTGTCGGAACGTAGTGTCACCCAGGCGTGCACGTCCCCTCGGCCAGCGCTGAAGCCCTCGTTAAGTGCGTGCCCAAAGGTCAGAACGGCGTCGAAGCCCAACTTGCGCAAGCCGGCGCAGATACCAACCGCTTCATAGAGACATCGTTGTCTGCCAACAACACGACGCAACTTCAATCGAATGCGATTAGCAGCCCACCTTGCATCCTCGATTCTGATCGAGTCACTATCCAGTCTTGAAGCCGATGCCTCAAGGAGATGGATAGCAGCCTGAAGCCCTCGGAACCTGCAGACTAATACCGCCGCAACCGCCTTCCACGACGCTGCGCGGGATCCCACGATCGCCTGCTCAGGCTTATGTGCAATGCCGAAAATTGCGGCGGCGACAGCGTCAGAAATGTTTGATCCTTTGCAGCCAGGAAAGGGGAATCGCTGAGCAATTTCCCCGAGTGAGACGTTCCCCATAAATTCCCCTCTCCCAGACTATCTGTCACTCATCGGGGCGTGCTGTTAGCAGCCGCTGCCGAAGAACTTGCCGGTGCTCTCACCTTGAGCACTTCCAATTCCGTACGCCAGGGACTCAAGGTTCCCAATAGGTGCGAAATCGGGCTTCTCGTCCTCGGCGACCACAATCGGCACTGCCGGATTGGTTGGGGTTTCGATGTACCTCATACGCGACTCCCTCTCTTCGGCTCGGTTGAGCCAAGACGGTGAAGGCTGCATGTACGAACGCGAGCGTAACCAGTGCTGCATGCTGTTTCAATAGGCATGCATGAGACTCTTGGCTGTCCTCGCCTAAGCGGTGGTATCCATTCCGAATAGCTCCAAGCGTCGACAGACTGCTGGTATCTGACTAACACTCAGCAGGCAGTTCGTCGAGCGGGCCGCGCGAGTCCCAGCTCCAACTGCGGATTGGCAGCCAGCCGGTCAGCTGCCGAGGGTCAAGTTTGTGCAGCCAAACGGTGCCGAGCATGGCGTTGTGGACGCCATCGCCCCGCAGCCGGCAACCACTCAGGGGCGCTGGCGTGCATTTGCCGGGGCCGGGCCCCACGGTGGTCGCGGATGTGCTCGGCCTTCCAGCCGGGTGAGTTCGTACGCTTGCCGGTCCGGAACGCGAAGGCCCGTGCCGCGGCAGCCGCCATCGGCGATGCCTGCTGGTAGGGCGCGGTCCGGGTCAGGATGCCGGCTTCGACCAGGCGCTCCATGCGCGCGGTCAACGCCGGTTGGATGGGCGGCTTGGTCAGGATGCCGACCGAGTACCAGACCCCCCGGCGGAATCGTCGTCTCGCCGACCAGGTCCTCCAGCGGGTCCGGCACCTGACGCCCCCTCGAGTCGGTGATCGTCTGCGCAGTATGCCAACCGGCCCTCCCCGAGCGGCAAGTAGAGCGTCCGCCGGCGTCGCGTCCACGGTGGTGGTGCCGCCGGCCTCGGCCTCGCAGCCGGCTACGGCGCGGGGTCGACGCGGACGTCGGCGGCGTCGTGGCGGTCATCCGGCAGGTCCCAGATGTGCAGCAGCGTCACCCGCACGCCCAGGTCGGTGGCGGGGTGGTGGAGCGTGACGGTGTGCCAGTGCCAGTCCTGCGGGTCGCTGCGGGGGGCGAAGCCGATGGAGGCGGCGCCGTGGGAGGCGCCGCCGTAGGTCAGGGCGATGCCGTGGACGATCGCGGTGGGCATCGGCGGCACCTTCTGGGTCAGCCGGTGCACGTCTGCGGCGTGGGCGCCCAGCGGCGGCGCGGTCCGTTCGGCGCGCAGGTGCAGCACCAGCCAGGTGCCGGCCAGCAGCACCACAACGATCAGGGCCGCGGCCGGCAGCCGGCGAATCCGGCGGCGGGGCGCGGTGCCCGTGGCAGTCATCGCCGACCCCCGGGGACGTCGGCGACCTCGTTGAAATACGTCCGCCACTGATCCTGCGTCAGGGTGACGGTCTGCGGCACGACCTTGTGGTTCAGGATCACCTTGCGGCCCCAGGGGTTGATCATCGTGACAATCGGCGGGTGCCCGTCGGCGTGGACGCCGGTGACGATGTACCCGTGCGAGCGGGCGATCCGGCCGCCGTCCATGGTGTGCGGCAGATCCTCCAGCCCCAGCGCGTTCAGCACCGAGGTGAAGGTGCTGGGATCGCGGACGCTGCCGGTGGTGATCGCGTGCCCGCGATCCAGAAGGTCCTGCAGATGGGCCAGGGACACATCGCCTGGCGAGCGGGTGCGCGCCGCGGACCCGGAGGCGCTCTCCAACCCGGCGGCGCCGGTGGAGGCCTTCAACTGCGGGTAGCCGCCGTGCAGCTGCGCGAGGGCCTTTTCGTAGATCGCCGGCCACAGCACCCGCTGCCCGCTCACCCCGGGGTAGTCATACAGCGTGCCGTCGCCGTTCTCCGGCAACTGGCCGTCGACGGTGACCTGCACCGGGTGCCCGCCCTGGTACAGGGTGACGGTGTAGCTCCCGTTGTCGTTCGTGTGGATGTGCTGCTGGAGGAAGGTGGGGTCGGTCTGGGCGACCGCGCCGACGCCGGCCAGCGCCCAGCAGTCGTCCGCCTCGCGCTGCGCCAGGTCCAGGGCAGGGTTGCCGGCACCGAACAGCGGCCCGGTCACCAGCGTGTAGTGCGCGCCCGCGGCGGTGGCCGGCTGCAGCATCGGCAGCTGTTTCAGCGCGCGGGCGGCGGCCGGGCCGGTGGCCCTCCCCATGATCAGACTGCCGAGGTCCATACGGAGGTTGGCGTCGATGTGGTTGCCGGTCACCTGGCCCTTGATGGCCAGGTAGTCGGCCGGCGTCAGCTTCTTCAGCACGAGGTCGAGCTCGGCGCCGGTCAGGCCGTGCAGGTCGTTGTAGACGTTGCGGCCGCCGAACGGCAGCTGGGGGCCGGCGTCCTGCGGGGCGTACTGGCCCTCGTGGTGGCGGATCGCCTCCAACGCCTTCTCGATCTTCTTCGGGTCCGGGGGCTTCTCGTCCAGGAACGCCATGCTCGGATCCACCGGCCAGCCGGCGAGCTTCAGCTTGTTCAGGCCCTCCATCTGCGTGCAGCGCCGCCGCATGGAGGCGGCCGTCTCGGTGAGCTCGCGGTTCAGACGGCCGGGCAGGCCACCGGACCGGCCGGTTCCGTAGCTCTGCAGGATCTGCAGGAGATGGGGGTCGGTGGTCGCGGCGTCGCCGGCGAGGTCGGTGTGGGCGTCCAGCAACACCTGGGCGAGCTGGGTGTGCAGGTGGTGGGCGCCGGGCGCGGCGGCGTCCATCCGGCCGGCGAGCGCTTTCACCTTGGGGAGATTGAAGCCGACCGTGCCGCTGCCGTGGTCGCCGCTCATGCGCGGCTCGGGTGCTTGGCGTCGGCCGCGGCCTGGTGGAGCAGGTCCTCGGCGGCCCGGTCCCAGCGGGCGGCGTCCGCGCGCAGGGCATCGGCCATCTGCCGCAGCGTCTTGGCCTGGCCGTGCAGTTGGGCGGTGGTCTGCTCGGCGTAGGGCCCGAGCCAGATCGCGGGCCTCTCTGCGGCGGCCTTGGCCTCCCCGTCGAGGTAGCCGCCGAGGCTGGCAGCCAGGCGGCGGGCCCGGGTGGCATGGTGCTGCAGGCGGCGGGCCCGCTGCTTCTTCTGCTCGGGCGTCTCTCCGCCGCCCTCGGCTATCCGCATCCGCATCCCCCGCACCATCGCGCCCGTCGCCGTCCCGGCAGGCTAACCGATGACCGAACCGAGTCGACATGGACCCGTCACCGCCTCCCCGGGAAGCCGCCCGGCCCAAGCTCACAACGCGTGCCGTTCGAGGCTTTCGGCCGCCCCGGCGTCAACTCCCGCTCGCGCGCCGCGGGCGCCAGCCGGATACCTCACGGCGCGGGACGCTGGTCCAGGGCCAGGGCGACGTTCTCCAGGCCGGCCTCCAGAGCCTGGCTGCGCACCGCAAGCATCAGCGTCGCCTCGGCGGCGCGCAGTTGGGCCCAGGCGCCCGCCTCGGCGGCCAGCCCCGTGCGGGCCGGCGAGCCGGCGGGATGCCGGGCCGCCTCCTCCAACAGGGTCACCGCCCGGGAGGCGGCGTGGCGGCCGAGCGCGGCGCTGGCCTGGAACGCGGACAGCGGGCTGTCGGCGGGTCGGCTCACGGCAGGTCTCCCCCGGGTTCTGACGGTGCGGCAGGTCAGTGGTGTCGGCCTTCCCGCTGCGGGCCGCGGCCAGTCCGCGGCGGGCCGGCCCTCACCTGATCGTGTCGAGCACACGAAGCGCTAGGCCTCCATCCGCTGCGTCGGCGCACACGCGGCCCACCGGAATCATGGGCGGCCGCGCAGGCCCCGAACCAATTCGGCGACCGCGCGCAGGATGCCAGCCCGGTCCTTCGACGCGGTGCCCCTGAGCGCCAAGATACTGATGACTACAGCGGAGAGTGCAAGGATCACCGGGCCGAACAGGAGCGCCGCTGCCCATTGGATGTCCATATGTGGATCCTTCTTCCCGAGAGGGTAGGCCGCGCCGGACGAAGCGACCTCGGCCACCGTTGCCGAGGCGGACCGGCACAAGACATGGGATCCGGATCGGCGGATAATCCGGAGCAACTGCCTAGGTCAGAGCAGTACTTGGTGCGGGGCGGCCGGATCGGGTCGGATCGGGTCGCCCTCGAGGGGAAGTCGGTCGGGATGTGCTCTGCGGGGGAGGCGACGGGACGTCAGGTGCTGACGCAGCAGCTGGGGTTGCTGAACGAGGAATTCCAGAGGCGCAACGGCAAGCAGAACGCCGCCGTCGAGGAAGCCAACCGGCGCCGACGCGCGGCTGCGGGCCGCCCCGTGCACCAGCCCTGGCCGCGCAGCGGCGGCGGCAGTGACCTGTCCCTCCAGACCGTCAACGGCTGGTTGCCCAAGAAGCGGAGCAGCGCCGAGCCCAGTGTGCCGTCGGACTTCGAGGACCTGTGGGCCGTGATCGCCGTGATGCTGGAGGCGACCGGGACTCCGCCCGACGCCCGGCAGCGGCGTCACTGGAAGCGGCTGCACCAGGATGCGCGGCTGCCCGAAGCAGGTCTGGATGATGAGGTGCGCGGCTATCTCGACGCCGCCCGCAAATCCGCTGAGCAGCACCCTTACTCGGGACTTGCCGGGCGGGCCGGGCCACCCCCGCTGGCCGACGTCTATGTCCACCAGCAGAACCAGGCGGCCGATCGCGATGAGGTCCCAGCAGAGCCCGCCGAGGCACTGTTTGGCCGGAACGATCGCCTGTGCCTGTTGATCGCCGGACCGGGAGGTGGTAAGTCGACGCTGTTGCGCGCCCGGCTGCGGGCCGCCGCGAACGCCTGGAATGATGGCAAAGTGCCCGCTCGGCGCCTCGATCGAACCGTTCCGGTCTGGGTCAGCGCCCGCGGCCTGGCTGGCGATGATGTGACGGTGGCCGACGCCCTGGCCGGCGCTACCCGGAGCCTGTCCCGGTTCGGACCGTCTCCGGGGCTTCCTGCGACCCGCTTCCTCAAGCGCCCCTGCCCTGGGGCCTTTTGGCAGGTACTGGTCGACGGTTTGGATGAGCTCCCCGGCGCGGAACGGCGCCGGGAAGTGCTGGAGAAGCTGCGCAACGCGGCCACACAGGACCCGTCGCTGTATCGGTGCGTGGTGGCCACCAGGCCGCTGACGGAGTATGAGCTCATACCCGTGGGTTCCGGCGTTCCGCGCTATCAGCTGCAGCCTTTCACCCCGGGCGACCTGGATGCCTACATCGCAAAGTACTTCGCATACCGATGGCCCGAGCCGGAGGCGACACACCGCTCCCGCCGGTTCGCCGCCGCGCTGCGCGAGGCGTTCCTACATGAACTTGCCGAATCACCGCTGATGGCCTTCATTCTCTGCCAGCTCTACCTGGCCCACCCAGACCGGCCGCTGCCCGCCGGCCGCCACGCCGTCTACGAGACATTCACCGAACTACTGTACGAGAGCAACGCGCACAAGCAGGTGGCCGACAGCCACGAAGCAGCCATCACACACCTGGTGCAGAGTCTTCAAAGCCCCGCCGCACGCCAAGCGGCCGAAGCCGCCGCACGGCAGGTCCACGAGCGGCTGCCGCAGCTGATCGACTACCTGGCCCATCGTTGGCACACGGGTCCAAAAGACCCGGCGGCCGTAGTGCTGGCCAACCACGAGGCCGTTCAGCGCCCCGGGAAGGTGCAACCCCATGTCTGGCAAGACTTTGTGGAGAGCCTGCTGGGGCACACCGGGCTCCTGGTCCACCTTCCGGACGGCCTCGGCTTCCCCCACCAGACCTTCCTTGAGTACCACGCGGCGCGGCATGCGACCCGCGACGAACAGGCACGCAGCGACGCACTCCGTAGCGGCCGACTTCTGAGTGCCCCGGAGGCCGAGTTGTCCTACGCGGGCTTCCTCCTCGATGCCCTCTTGTCAGCTCCAGGCGATGCCCCGCTGGAAGTCACTCGAATGGTTGAGGCTGCCACCCGCATCGGGGGAACCGATGACTGCCGCTTCCTCGTCGCCCAGGTGAACCTCCAGACGCAGTTGCCGACCGTACCCACAGCGCGGCAACTCCTGCGGTTCAGTGAGAGCGCCGACCTCCTTGGCGTCGATCGCATTCGAGCTGCGGCGGCTCTGGTGTGGGTGGATGGCCACCGAGAGCTGGCCGCTGCCCGTCTGATCGCCCTCGCCCACGACCCCGCGCTGTATGCGAGCGACTGTGCGTACGCTGCCGAGCGGCTGTCTCGGCTGGAGGGCTACCGGACGGCGGGAGCCGACCGGCTGATCGCCCTCGCCGACGACCCCACCTTGGACGCGAACGACTGCACGTACGCCGCCGAGCGGCTCTCCGGGGTGGAGGGCTACCGCACTGCGGGAGCAAGCCGGCTGGCCGCCCTCGCTGACGACCCCACCCTCGTCTCGAACGACCGCAGGCATGCCGCCGAGCGACTGTCCGAGGTGGAGGGCTACCGGACGGCGGGAGCCGACCGGCTGATTGCTCTCGCCGATGACCTCACCCTCAGCGGCCTCGCGCGCGCGGAAGCCGCCAGACTGCTGGCCGGGATGGAGGGGTATCAGAAGCCGGGAGCCGACCGGTTGATCGCTCTCGCCGAGGACCCCAGCCTGGACGCATTCGACCGCGAAACCGTCGCCAGGTACCTGTGGCGGGTGAATGGCTTCCGGGGTGCGGGAGCAAGCCGACGGGCCGCTGTCACCGGTGACGCTGTCTCCGATCAGGCCCAACGCAACGCCACTGCGGAGGCCCTGGCCAAACGGTCCGGTGGCCAAGCGGACTAATGGCGCGAGACGGCGGTTTGCCGACCGATACCCGCCTCCCTCGAAGATCGCGGTGGAATGCTGGATCCGTCGGGATCGGGCGCCGCCCCGGACGGATTGCCGGGCGGCCGGGCGAGGGCGGGGCGGATGAGGCACACGGAACGCATCGAACGGTGGCGCCAGGTGCTCGACGCCGAGAAGCACGGAGCAGACCTGGTCCGGGCGCTGGCGCCCTACGCCGGGCTGCCGCCTCGGGCCGCCGAAGGCGCCACCAAGGTGCTGCTCGGCGCCCTGCTGGAGGCCTTCGAGGAGCTGCCCGCCGATCCCGATCCCCGCACGGTCGAGGAGCGGCTCGGTCACCACGGGGACCAACCTCACGCCGACGAGGCGGATAACGGCGCGGCGGTCGGTGCGGGCCGGGTGCTGGGGGAGCGGATCGAGCAGCTGGCCGCCGCCCTGACGTCCGATCAGTTGAAGGAGTCGGCGACGGCCCTGGCGGTGCCGCGGAGTATGGCCGAGCATCGGCTGCGCGCCCTGAGGCGCCGCGCGCAGCGCGAGACCGGCCCGGTCGTCTTCGGAAGCGTCGAGGACTGGCACCGCGACGAGCGGATGCAGGACGCGGTGATCGAGGATCAGCTGAGTGCGGCGGCTGCGGCTAACCCGGGCACCTGGTCGCCACGTCAACGCGGCGCCGTGGCCGGGGCGGTGGCCGAGCAGCTGAAACGCGTTGCGGCCGTACTCGCCGAGACCTGCGCGTACCCGGTTCCGCCCGCTCTGTCCTGGCGTTCCGTCGGCAAGCGCGGCGGGCTGGAGGCCGACGTGAGGCTTCCGGGTGCGCTCGCCCCGGTAGGGGTCACCGCTACTCCCGACGAACGCGACGCCGGCGAGGAGCGGGGCGCGCTGCTGTTTCCCGGGCCCGATGCCGAGGCGGGGTGGCGGTGGCAGCTCGGCTGGCCGGTCGTCGGCCGCGGCCCGCAGTCCTACGACAGCGGCGGCGCCGCCTCCCCGGCGCACGCCCGCTTCCGTGCCGAACGCGCGGCCGCCGACCTCGCCGCGGCCGGCGGGCATGTCCGGGCCCTGATGGACGGCCGCCTGCTGGTCCCCCACCCGCGCACGGCGCCGCTCCCCGAGCAGCAGCTGCGGCACTTCGACCTGCCGGAGGTCCTCGAGCACGTCCTGGACATCTGGGGCGCCGACCCCTTGTGCTCCACCGAACCGCTGCCGGCCCTCCCCCACCGCAGCACCGGCGGTGAGGGGTTGAGCATGGTGGCCTGGCTGGGCGAGGAGATGCTGCTGCCGCTGCCCGCCCCCGACGAACCGGAAAACCGGGCCCCGGTCGGTCCGGACTTGGTGGCGTTCTGGCGATCCCACGGCGCAGCCGTCACCGAGCCGGCCCGCATCTACCTGTCCGCGGCCGCCCAGGCCGACGCCGGCACCGCCTCGGTGGGGGTGCGGCACCGCGCCGGGATGCACGCGCTGTTCGCCGCGGCCGCCGGCGACCTCTCCTTCGAGCTGGCGCTGGAGGACGAGCTGGCCCCGCCCGAAAGCGGCGACTGGACGTCCCTGCTGGACGCCGACACCCTGACCCACCACCTGCAGCACCGCGCCCCCGGCCAATCCCCAGTGCCCGGCCTGACGCCGGGCCAACTGGCCGCAGTGCGCGCCCAGATCGGCCAAGCAGTAGCCGTGCTGGTCCACGACGGCTTCACCGCCTGGCACGGCAACGCCCGGCCGGAGGTGTTCCGGCCGCCTGCATTTTCCGCCGCACACCGCGACGCCGAGCGCCGCGCGCATGACGCCACCCGCGTCCCGGAGGTCCCGGACGCGGTCGTCGCCATCCGCGCCGACGCCGACCCGGAGCGCCGCGGCCCGCACGCGACCTTCTCCTACAAGGTCGAGTACGCCGCGCCCCCGCACATCCAGATGAGCGTCGGCGCCGACTGGGGCACCGCGGTGTGCCTGCCCGGCCGGCACCTGCTGGACGGCCGCCCCGTCCTGGCCATAAACGACAGCGACCAGCAGGGCCGGCCGGTGCGGATCCAGACCATCGACGTCGTGGCCTACTTCGATGCGGGCATGCACGGCTGGCGGGCCTGGGCCGAGGACCGCACCGCCACCGTCACCTGGAACAACGACCAGCCGGCCGTCACCCTCGACGAACCGTAGCCGCAGCAGCGCAGCCCCGGGGCGAGCACGCCAACCTGACGCGCGGGAAACCGACGCTGAGCACGAGCGGACAGCAGCCCCACGGCCCCAACCGCCTCTACCCGCCGCACACGCACCGGAGGTTGACCCGCTGCCGCCTCCGGGGCTTCGGTGACTCCTCCCCCTCAAATATAAGGGAGCTTCTCGCTATGCCGGGTTGGCGACGCGACGGACCAGCCCGGCCCGTAGAACGTTGAGTGCCCCAACGTGGTCGGCGTGCGCCTGGTGACCGCACGACACGCAGTGGAACTTCTCCTGTGTGGGCCGGTTCTCCGCCGAGACGTGCCCGCATTCGGGGCAGGTCCGGGAGGTGTTGCGGGGGTCCACGGCAATCACGTCTCGTCCGGCGCTTTCAGCCTTGGCGTGCAGGATCGTCAGGAACACCCCCCATCCGGCATCCGAAATCGAGCGGTTCAGGCCCGTCTTCGCGGCGGCCCCGTTGCGCAGGAAGCCGCCCGGCCGTTCGGGGTCGGGCTTCGGCGCGACGGTGGTGACCATGTTGCAAATCTTCAGGTCTTCGTGCGCGATGAAGTCGTGTTCCCGCACCAGTTCCAGCGCGGTCTTGTGTGCGTGGTCCAAGCGCTGGCGGCGGACCTTACCGTGCAGGTTGGCAACCTTTCGGACAGCCCGCTGGTGATTCGCGGTGCGCTTGTCGCGGCGGACGTGGGCAAACCGGGCGAGCTTGTGCTGTGCGGCTTGAAGCTTCGCGGCAGCCTTCCGGGCGTGACGCGGATTCTCCACATGCTCACCGTGTGATGTGGTGAGGAACGAGGCGATGCCCAGGTCGATGCCGACCACGGACCCCGTTGCGGGCAGCGGCTCGGGCTGGACCTGGTCAGCGGTCAGCACCACGTACCAGCGGCGCCCTTCGCGCTTGACGGACACGGTCTTGACCTTGCCGTCCACGGGCCGGTGCTGGTTGACCTTGATGTGCCCCACGCCTTGGAGGCGGACACGGGTAACGGGGTCGTTGGGGGTGGAATCCCAGCGGCAGCCGTCGCCGTCCTTGGGGAACTCCACGGTGTCGAACCAGGTCACGCCCCGGTACCTGGGATAGCCGGGCTTCTCACCGGTTTTGGCGCGGC
The DNA here is from genome assembly GCF_001879105.1 of Mangrovactinospora gilvigrisea. GTDB lineage: Bacteria > Actinomycetota > Actinomycetes > Streptomycetales > Streptomycetaceae > Mangrovactinospora > Mangrovactinospora gilvigrisea. The sequence goes on from NZ_MLCF01000002.1 coordinate 134,781, forward strand.
GGAAGAACGCGGCGAACGCCTTGTCGAGGCGGCGTAGCGTGGCCTGCTGTGAGCTGAAGGACCACCGCCCCTGACGCTCGGGGTCGAACGCCCGGATGTCCTTGAGCTGTGCGGACTGCTGCCCGTAGGTGATGCTCGTCTTCGAGGGGTGCCGGTAGGCGTCGCGGCGTTCCTGCAAGGCTCCGTTGTACAGCGAGCAGTGGTCGACGAGCATCGCCGTCAGTGCGGCGGCCTGGCCCACGGTGGGCCTGATGAGGAACTTGTACGCACGGATCACCCGGCCCACCCCCTTCCCGGTCCGCTTCAACGACCATTCTACGTTTGGCGTATATCACCACGCTGGACCGTCGTCTTCGCCGGCCACGCCGGCGGAAGTTGAGTACGCGCGCTCACGCGCCGGCGGGCCGGCCCCGCCAGGGTGGAGGTCATGAACCTGCTCGCCGTACCGCCGCTGCTGGGACCGCTCGCCTGGTGGGGCCTGATCCTGCTGCTGGTGTGGGAGGCGGCCCGGGTGCTCGCGGTGGGCTTCGCGGCGCTCGGCGCACCTGGGACCGGCACGTTCCCTTCCCTCCGGACCGCGGTTTTGTACTGGACGCTGCTGGTCGGACCGATCCCCGAGGCCCTGGCGCTCGCCGTGTACGGCGACCTCCACCAGGGGTGGATCCTGCTCGCAACCCAGATCCTGGCGATCATCGCCTCACCGATCGTGTGGTGGTACCTGGGTGGATGCATCACGACGGCGCGGGACGCTCTTTACCGGGCCAGGCATGGCGCCGCTGTGTCTGCGGCTGCTACCGGGTCGGGCTGGTCGACGATGACAGGGACCTCGCCCGGCAGATCACCTTCCCCGTGACCTGCGCGACGACGGGGCCTGGTGACCTCCACCGTAAGGCTCCAAGGTCTTATCGCGACGCATCTGAAGCCCGGGACGCCTTTGACTGCTGTCAGGACTGGCTACTCTGACATGCAGTCAGCAAGTGGTGTCCAAGGGCACGAGGAGGCGGTACCTTTCGAGCATGCCTGGGGAGCACAGTGGTGGGGGTCCGGTTCCCGCGGAAACCGGGACGAGAGTGGTTAGTGCTGGCGTGCCGCATCAGACGAGCTCGCCTGCGGCCGAGTTCCGTTTGGAAGTCGGCGAGAGTAAAATCCGCAAGTTCCAGAAGAAGCCACAGGTGGCGGCCGTCGCCGAGCTCGTGTGGAACGGCCTGGATGCCAACGCCACCCGGGTCGATGTGCACTTGAACCGCTCCGAGATGGGGGCCGTCACTGAGATCGTGGTTCGTGACAACGGGCACGGCATGACGGTGAAACATGCGCGCACCGCATTCCACGACTACGGCACCACCTGGAAGGCCGACCGCACCCAGACCCACGACGAGGAGCGGATCCTCCACGGCCACAACGGCGAGGGCCGCCTCTATGCACTGGCTCTGGGCGACACGTTCACCTGGCACTCCACGGCCACCGAGGGCGAAACTCTGGTGGGCGTCCGGATCCTGGGCAGCTTGGATCAACCTACGGTCTGGAGGGTGGAGGGCGCCGCACCCGAGGACGAGCAGCCTGGCACCACCGTCCGGATCGCTGTCCCGGAGAACAAGAACCTGCGTGGGCTGGAGGCCGAGGATGCGTCAGCCAACCTGACTGCCAAACTCGCGTTCTATCTGCGCGCCTATCCTCAGGTCCGTGTCACCTTCGACGGCAAGCCACTGGACCCCGACGAGATCCTCGCTTGCGATCCCGTTGACCTCGCCCTCGACCTACCTGACAGCTACGCAGACGACCAGCCGCAGCCGGTGGTTACGTTCGTGGAGTGGAGCCGCAGGCTCAGCGACCGAGCAATGCTCATCTGCAACGCGGACGGTCTGGCCCTCTACGCCTATGGCCAGGAGTGGTCCGACAGCATTGTCAGCTTCACGCCGTACCTGCGATCCGCACGCTTCAACGCGCTGTCGACTGACGACCTGCACATGCTCCCGATGACAGAGGAGCCCCTGCTGGCGGCCGCAGAGAAAGCCATTCGCGCACACCTGGGGATGCGCAGCAGGCAGATCTCAGCCGAAGTCGTGCGCCAGTTGAAGAACGAAGGGCTCTACCCCTACCCCGACACTCCTGTCAGCGGTGCCCAAGCGGTCGAGCGCCAGACGTTCGACGTAGTGGTAACTGTCGCTCGTACGGCGCTACCCGAGAAGGGAACTCCGCGACGCCTGTCGGTCGACCTGATTCGCAGTGCGCTGGAGAGCAATCCGGGGGATCTGCACGCCATCCTCGAGAAGGTCCTTGCGTTGGGCGAAGATGATCGACGGCACTTGAAGACGCTGCTGGACGGCACCAGCCTGCCGCACGTGATTGGCGCCGCCACCACCGTCACCAACCGCCTGGACTTCATCAACGGCCTTCGTAAAATCTTCGCTGACAAACTGCTCCGCAGCGAGCTGCGCGAGGTCGACCAGCTCCATCCGATGATCGCGAAGAATCTGTGGCTGTTCGGTGAGGACTGGAGCATGGCGAGCTGCGAGGTCGGACTCACCAACGTCCTCAAGGCCCACCTGGAGGACATGCTCGGACCGGACGCCGTCCTGGAGCACGAGCTCCACAAGGTGACAAAACCGAACGGGCGCGACGGTCGGGTGGACATCCTGCTCTTTCGCAGCCGCCGTGACGATGCCTCAACCGAGAGGATCATCGTCGAGTTGAAGCGTCCGACGGTGAAGGTAGGGCGCAAGGAGCTCAAGCAGATCACGGACTATGCGCGGGCCATCGTCGAAGATCCACAGTACAAGGGTGTGGACTGCAAGTGGCGCTTCTACCTCGTCACCTACGAGTGGGCGGATGAGATCCGGCGAGACATCCGGCAGATGGGCAGGCCGGAAGGCCTTGCCGACGACCAGCCTGAGTACGAGGTCTGGGTCAAGAGCTGGGGTGAACTGCTCGGCGCTGCAGAGCAGAAGCTTCTGTTCTTCCAGAAGCAGCTGAACTACGAGGCAACCGATGAACGCGTCGTCCAGCATCTACGGGAAACCTACGCGCACTATTTGCCCGACTCACTCACAGAGGACTAGGTTCTTCCCCAAGTTCGGCCGCCGTCACCGCGCCTGCTCCCGCCCGGCCGCCGGCCGCGCCGCGCTCGTGGCGCGACGACCGAGAAGGTAGTGCAGGACGGTGCGGATCTGCTGCTGCGGCCCGGCACCGGCCTGCGCCGTCTCGCCGGAATCCGATCGGTCTTTCTGAGCCTGCACAGTGATCAGGCGGGTGCGGAGCAGGTACCGGGTGGTGCGCTGCCGGGGTGCAGTGGAGGCCTGGTCCGCAGCCTCCTGCGCAGGGGCCGGTCCCCCGCTGACAAACCAGTGCAGTTCGGTGGTGTGCGCAGCTGGGAGTGGCTCTTCTCCGGGGAGAGCCTTCACCGACTGATGAGACGTCAGTCGGGATGATCGCCTCCGCCGTGGACGCGCCGGTACTCGGCGACAAGGTGATGCTGCCAATACGCCTCGAAGTCACCGTTCGCGACCACCGCCCGGAGCATGAGCACGGCCTCGGCTCCCGGAACACCTCGAACCGGTGTTTACCAACCTGTCGGCCACCCAATGACGGCAGGCTCCCTCGATCACGCCAGTGGCGATCGGCCAACCGCCGACCAGGGCCTTGTCGTAGTGGAGGTAGTCAGCCTTGCTCCCCAGACACTGGCAGGTCCGATCGGCCGCAGACTCCTGATCGCCCGTCAGACCGTGTTCGTCGGCCTCGGTTCGGATCTCGGCGACTGCCCCGAGGCAGTCACCAGCCAGGATGCGCGCCGCGAGGGCGGCGACCCAGTCCTCGGCGGCCGCATCGTCGGCCGCGTAAAGGCACCGGGCTGTCGCCCACAAGTACTCCAGCCACCCGCGCTCCACCAGCAGCTTCAGTTTCGAGCACAATCTGCGGATCGAGCTCGTCCTGGCGGTGCGGGATCAGCTGCACCTCGATCGGCGGGCCATCCGCTCGACCAGGGCCTGCCGGCGGGCCGCCGACTCCAACGGACGTGAGTCGAAACGCCAGAGTCAGGGTCCATCTTTACTAATCCGAAGCCGAATCAATTCGGCAATTCTGTCCGCCTGCCGCACAAGGTCGCCCTTCCCAATCCTCTTCAACTCGACCGCTGTCGAGAGCCCAGATATAATATTCCTATGGCAAGCCAGCTCCCACCGAACGGCATGCTCATACCCATGCGGACGCCTTGATGCTTTCTGGGCTCGCTGCGCAGAATCATTTTGGAGCATGTCGCTAAACATCGAAATAATTTCCGCACTCACGGAATCTCTACGCGCCGCAGCGATATCCCACAGAAAAGGAATGGTGATCGACGTGGATTCGTCCACTCCCGTGGAATCACGGTAAATCAGCATTTGCAGGTCGTCGAGTGCGATCTTGGCTGTCTCCAGGTCGGACCAGGCCAATTTTCCAAGCAAGCCAGGAACTGCACTCGAATTTCCGTCCGCGCTAGACAGCGATCCCCAGGGGATTCGTGAGACATCACCGAGAATGCTACCCGCCATTTCCCCTCCGTACGCGCCGTGAGGATTATATCGTTGCAGTGATGATACTGCACAACCAATGCCGATTCAACCACTCAAGCGGTGCGACAGGCGCATACTTCCTGCATCAAGTGCCATGGCCGGCCCCGAACGTACAGCCATTCGAGGCCGGATCAATCATCCGCCGAATCTCAACGAGCCTCGTCAGTAATCCTCCAGACCTTCATCATTGGCGTACACCATTCGTATCCCGGTATTATAAGCCTGTGGTCCACGTTATTAGGTCCGCGCACAAGCATCGCCAAACTTCTCCCTCCTCTAACCGTCTCGCCAGCTGCGAATGCCTGCTCGATACAGTCGATCTCGGCGCACCTACGCCTATGCATAACATCGGCACGATCCAGGACCCTGCGCCCGCCCGAGCCAGAGGGCGGCGCCACCGGGGCAGATGGCCACGCACATGCGCCGCCAACCGCATCGCCCGGTCATCGGTGTGCGCGGCGGCCGCGATCCGCACCAGCGGGTCCGGGTCATCCAGGCACGACCGCAGCACTCCCAGGCTGGAGACCAACGACCGGTGCAGCTCCGCACACACCCCGCACTCCGGGTCACCGACCGAACCTGCACCACCCAGGTGCACCAGGGGCGCCATCACTCCGCTCCCCCGTCCCGCGTCTGCCGTCGATGGTCGGCGTCACGGCCCGTCAGATACGTCGGGGCCCGACCGGGCGGTGCCCAGTACAGTCTCCGGCCCTCCTCGTCCGGCAGCAGCGCCTTCCGGCACTCGCTGCAGCCCATGACGATGTAGCCGCCGCCCGAATCGGTCTCCACGCTCGCCACGGCCTCGACCGGTCCCGGTCGGCGGCACACGTCGCACACCCGATCTGCGCGACCGGAGGCGACACAGTCCGCGCACGCGTGAGTGGCGCAGCCCGGCCCGGGCCGGTTCTCGATCCCGCCGACCGCTGTCACCAGGACATCAGCGGCGGCGCAGTACGAGCAGCTGCCCGGCGTCTGATCCGCCATCACGCGCCTCCCAGTGCGCCGATCGGAAGCGGCGGCAATGCGAACGCCGGCCCGGCCCACCACGGGGTCGTACGGCCGCACGCATGCTCCACCAGTGCACAGCCCTGGCAGATCAGCCCGTCACCGTAGGGACGCGCTGGCGAGGCCTTTGCCTGGCAGAAGCTGCAGCACTCGGATTGGGGAACTGGATGCTCCATCGGGGTAGGTTGGCTCACGTCGACTCCTTCAGCAGTCGGCCACGCCCCGGGATGGTGTCCGCCGTCGCCGGGGCTTTTCTGACCACAGAGTACGAGCCATGTAGAGCTATGTATAGCTTTCCCAAGATTCGCGCAGGTCAGGTCCGCTCTACGGTGCTTCTGTGGATGATCGCCAAAGCGTTCCGGCATTCGACCCTCAGGGCCCCGAGCTGGTGTATGTCGCTCTGGCCGACCACATCGCGGCGCGTATCGCGGCCGGAGAACTGCACCCCGGTTCGCGACTGCCCAGCGAGCGAGACCTCGCCGCGGAATACGGCGTGGCCTATCTGACTGTGCGCAGGGCGGCCGTGGTACTCCGCGAGCGTGGGCTGATCACGACCGTCCACGGGAAGGGCACATTCGTCAACGCGCCTCAACCGCCCGACGCTAAGTAGCTGGCACCCGCCCTCCGACAGGGGGACGGCGGTCTCGCCAGTGCAGGGAAGAACCGGACGCGGCCATGGTGCCCCCTCGTCCGATCAATCACTGCGAGGGTGCTTCCCGGCGGAAACCCAAGAGCCCGCCCCGGCATCCAACACGCTCCTCCGCCGCCCCCTGGTGCCGTGGAGCGGCAGCCCCAAGCATCCGACAGTGCGCTTGCGCCGATACCCACTGCCAGCAATGCTAGATTCAATCTACGTAATATTCGATCTAGCATTGCCGAGGTGGCTGTGGAGTTCCAGGGACGCGCCGACGATCTGCAGATCCTGCAGCAACAGCTCCGCACGATCGCCGACGGCCGGGGGGCCACCCGGGGGCGCGCCCTGACCGTCACCGGGCGCAGGCGGGTGGGCAAGTCCCGACTGGTCCAGGAGTTCTGCGACCGCTCCGAGGTCCCCTACCTGGTCTTCCAGGCCACTCGCGGACGCAACCCGGTCACGGAGCGGGCCGATTTCCTCGCCACCGTGGCCCAGTCCGACCTACCCGGTGCCGAACTCGTCGCCGGGCTGCAGGCCGGCGACTGGAACCAGGCGCTGCGCACACTCGCGCTGGCGGTCCCCGACGACAGCCCCAGCATCGCGGTCCTGGACGAAGTGCCGTGGCTGATCGAGCAGGACACGGAGTTCGAGGGCGCCCTGCAGACCGTCTGGGACCGGCACCTGTCGGACAAGCCCGTGCTGCTGATCCTGGTGGGCAGCGACCAGTCGGTCATGCAGGCACTGCAGACCTACGGCCGGCCCTTCTTCGGACGCGCCGCCACCATGACCATCAACCCGCTCCACCTGGCCGACGTGCAGGACTTCACCGGCCTGGACGCCGCGGAAGCCATCGACGCCCTGCTGATCACCGGCGGCTTCCCCGAGGTGCTCTCCTCCTGGCCGCACGCCATGCCCAGCGCCCAGTTCCTGCCCCAGGCCCTGTCCGACCCCCTCTCGCCGCTCCTGGTGTCCGGCGAGCTGTCGCTGCTGGGTGAGTTCCCCGAATCCAGCCGGGCCCGGGCGGTGCTGGAGGCGGTCGGCAGTGGCGAGCGCACCTTTTCCACCATCGCCGCCGAGGCCGGCGGCTCTGCGGCCCTCCCCTCGGGCACCCTCTCCCCCATCCTCGCCACCCTCCTCGACAAACGCGTCCTGGCCGTCGACGACCCGCTGTCGACCAAGCCCGACACCAAGAACCGCCGCTACCGCGTCGCCGATCCCTACCTGCGCTTCTGGCTTGCCTTCCTCAACCGCGGCCTGCCCCTGGTCGAGCGCGGCCGCAGCGATCTGCTGCTGCAGCGCATCAACCGCTCCTGGCCCTCCTGGCGCGGACGCGCCGTCGAACCGATCATCCGCGACGCGTTGCTGCGCCGACTGCCCGACGACACCTGGCCGGCCACCGAAGCCATCGGCGGGTGGTGGAACCGCCAGAACAACCCCGAGATCGACCTGATCGGCGCGGACCGCCAACCGGTCGCCAAGCGCCTCCACTTCGCCGGCTCTATCAAATGGCTCGACGACCGTCCCTTCGACCGCCACGACTACGACGCCCTCGCTCGCGACGCCGCCAAGGTCCCCGGCGCCACCGACGACCTCCCTCTCATCGCGGTCTCCCGCAGCGGCACCCGCGGCCCACTCCCCCTCGCCCAGGTCTGGAGTCCTCAGGACATCGCCGACGCATGGCGATGACGCCACTCTCGCCGTGGCTGCTGCGTTTGATGGTCGGTCCGCCGCCGCGCTCATTTGAGGTAAGGCTCAAGCAGGAACCAGTAGTTCACTGTGGGGCCGTGCGTGCCGAGCCCGCCGCCGAGGGACTCGTAGAGGGACCGGGCCGCCGTGTTCGCCTCGTTGGTGGTCAGGAACATCTTCGTGGCTCCGGCCTTCGCACCAGTCTCCATTAAGGCACGGAGGAGGTCCCGTCCGATGCCCTGGCGGCGGTGGGCGTCCGCCACGTCAAGTTGGTGGACGTAGAGCATTGATGACGAGTCGGGACGCGTCAGGTGGTGGCCCCAGCACCAGCCGAGGACCTCAGTGTCGTGGGCTGCTACGAAGGCCAGTGCGCTGGGTGTGTCGGCGAACGCCCGAACCATGTCGGCCTCCGCGGCTCCGCGGAAGTGGTGGACTGCCCGCTCGAGAAGTGACAGGTTGTCCCGCGATATCTGAGTGATCACTGCGTCATCTTGCCGTGGTCGCTCGGGCGGCGGGAGGGTTCGTCACAAGCCGGGGGATCGCCGGCCCCGGGCGGCTCTGCCTACCGTTCCACTGTGGGGCTGGTGTTCCGGTCGGCCGGTGGCGGCCAGGGGCCGGTGTCGGCCAGGGGCGCGGCGCCGGCCCGGGCGTTGGGCTGTGGCATCGTCAACATCAGCATCTCTCGCGCCAACTCGGTCGGGCGGACAGCGCCGGCGTCCTCGTCCTGGCCGAAGGGGATAGGCCTCGGGGACGCCCCGGTCCTGGAAAGGCACCGGGGCCCCCGACCGCCCGGACAGTAGTTGCCCATGCGGCGACGGCCCGGGCCCTGTCGGTGCGGTGCGCTGCGCCGGTGCTTGGCTGGAGGGCGTTGGCACCGCCTTCGGTACGGCGACCGTTTCCGAAGGGGTCGGGCGGCTGAGGGTGTGGCTCGGCGAGCTCCGGACGATGTCGCCAGGACCCGTTGAGCGGAGCGCGCGGTGCCGGTACCGGTCGGGGGCGCGACTTGATGAGGTGTGCGCTCATGGGGAGGACGCCTCGTCGAGGGGGGCTCCGGTTGGTACCAGGACCGTCCTGATGTCAGGGAGCGGTTCGGCAGTGGAGCGTCGGCGCGGGTTAGTGGCCCGGGTGCGGGCAGGGTGGCGCGTCCTGCAGATGGGAGACGCCGGCGCGCCATCGCCCCGCAACAGCACCCATCAAAACCGGCGGTTTCGCGTACCACGCAATAGCTTTTCGCCCGGTCGTGCCTTCGTTCTGATTGTCGATCAGCGATCGATCCGGCTCTCCTGGGGCGGCTGCTGCACGATCGGCGGCACATGGGTGCGGCGTCGAAGGCGGGTGCGGGGTGAGGTGCCCGCTGGCGGGCTGGTCGGGCGTTGTACCGGCGCGTCACGGGGCGGCGCATTGAGAACTGGGCCGGTTCCCACGGTGGGCACATGGCGTGTTCGCTCCGCCGGACGGGAATAGGGTTTTGATCACTAATGGACCGCCGCCCGGCGAAGCACGGCCATTATCCCTAACTCGACAGTTGCTGGGCAATGTGAGGTGCGGTCAGCAACCAGTTGTATGCCACTTCTTGGGCAGGCTGGGCCTCCGCCTGGCACGCCGGGTCTCATTCGCGGCCGCGCGCCGCGCCTGTCGGCGGGTTGCCTCACGCCGCAGGGTCATGGTGGTGGTCCAGGGCCACGGCGACGTTCTCCAGTCCCTGCTCGAGGGCGTGGGCGCGCACGGCGAGCATCAGAACGGCCTCGGCTGCGCGCAACTGGGCCCAGGCGCCCGCCTCGGCGGCCAGCGCCGCGCGGGCTGGGGAGCCGACGGGGTGCCGGGCCGCCTCCTCCAGCAGGGTGACGGCCCGAGAGGCAGCGTGGCGGCCCAGTGCGGCGCCGGCCTGGAGCGCGGAGGGTGGGCTGTTGGTGGATCCGCTCACGGCAGGGCTCCCCAGGCTGATGGTGCGGCAGATAGGTGGTGTCGGCCTTCCCTGTGCGAGCTGTGGACAGTCCGCGTGAGGCCAGCCCTCACCTGATCGTGTTGGGCCTCGATGCCGGGGCTATCTCGCGGGATGACTGGGCAATGCCCCATCCTGCGTGTTGGCACGGTTCGGCATGGCGGGCCGATCCGTGGTTCGCTCAGTGCTGCTCGAAACGGATGTAGGAGGTCTTCATGGTCGCCGGTGCGACGGTGATGCCGCCGTGGCCGGCGACCGCGTGGTCGAAGGCCAGGAACTGCGGCGCGGAGGTGATGGTCCCTCCGCTTCCGGAGGTGATCTGCCCGGCCTTAGCGCCGTCGTCAAAGCCGCTGTCGCGGACGGCCGTCCAGTCGATTCCACTGATCATCACCAGAGTGTGACTCTCTCTGTGTGACCGGGTTGGCTTCCCGCCAAGCCGTCTGTGCGGCATGTCGGGCGGTGATGGCCGCATCGGCATCGGCAGGCGCCTCCATGCGTCGCGTGCGGCCTTCAGTGAGCGAGGAATCGGGTTCCTACTCATCGACCTCGACGCCGTGCGCGCGCAGCAGGCCAACGAGTCCGTCCGTCCAGCCTGAGCACACCGCCCGAAATTGCCACGTGTCGCCGTGGCTGCTGCCGGCGCGGAGGAACTCGCCCAGCACCAAGGCTGGTTCGGTGGAGCCTCCAGGTACATCGAGGTGCCAGTGAGCGTCTGCTGCCGGCAGATCCATGCGGACGCGAGTGCCGGCCAGTCCCGCAGCGGCCTCCGGGACGCTGAGGACGACAGCCACCCGCTCGATGTGCTCGGACAGGGCCGCAAGGCGCAGCACGGCGCGGGTGGTCCGCAGGTCCGCGTCGGACCCGGCGGTGTGCAGCGAGACTGCGCCGTTCGGCGTGGACAGGTGGTTGTAGAAGATGAAGTCGCTGTCGCTGACGACCTTCCCCTCGGGGCCCAACAGCAGCACCGACAGGTCGCCTTGGCTGCCGGCGGGCAGTTCCAGGCTCAGTGGTCCCTCGGCCAGCTGTCGATGCGTCACCGCTCCATCAAGAGCCTGGTGAAGGCGTTGCCGCGCCGCCGGGAGATCCGACGCGCCGTCGCCCAGTCGCTGCTTCCACGCGGAGAAGGGCACGACCGCGTACGGGTTGGGCAGCGCCGGGCCCGGGGCCGGTCGCTCCTCGCCCAGGGCCGCGTCCAGGTCGGCCAGGGCGCCAGGGGAAGCCGCGTCCTCGTCGATGCGATCCAGCAGATCGGCCAGGGGATCGCCGGGCACGATCTCCAGGGCCTTGATCCCGGCTGCGAGGCGTCCGCCCTCGGGGATGCGGACCGAGCACCGCACCTCGCGGCCGACATCCAGGAACCGCAGTGCGTCCTGCTCGGTGCGCCACCGTGCGTGCTCCACCGCGCGGCGGGTCCACTCGCCGTGCACCACCACACCGAGGCGCCGCGTGGTCGGGATACGGGTGAGCACCGCGACGTTCACGCATTCCACGGCGGGCGCGGTCGCCAGCGCCTCCTTCACGGTGGCGATCACGTTCCCGCCCAGGGTGGTGAACCACCAGGTCAAGGCGTCCCGTTTGGTGAGTGCCTTGAGGGTCGGACGGCCGGCCGGCGTGGTGGCGGGCATCCGGTCCGGGAGGGTGTCCAGGTCCGGCTGACGCATCACCACATGCAGGGTCGTGCCGTCCACGCCGACCGCGAAGCCCGAGGCGGCGTTGTCGGCGAAGGCGTCGTTGACGAGCTCGCACACCGTCGCCTCGTCGTTGGCGTTGAGCAGGCGCCACCATGAGTCGGCCTCGCCGACGACCCGCCGGTGCACCGCTGCCAGGCGCAGCTGTTCGTCGGCGAGGTAGGCATCGGCATCCCGTGCCGCCTGGGCCCGGGCGGCCGTTCGCGTGCCGCGCGCGAAGCGTCCGGTGCCCGCCAGGTGGTGCCGTTCGGCGTCCTTCAGCGCCCGTCGGCGATCGAGGGCCGGCGGCGCGGGGACCTCGGGGCGACGGACGGCAGGAAACTCCTCCAGGTGGACCGAGGTCGTGTGGCGGTAGAGCTCGTTGAGCTCCGCGATGGTCGCCTGCAGCCGCGCCTGTTCCTCGGCGCGTGCTGCCGCGCGTCGCGCCCGGTCAAGCTGTGCGGCCGTCGGCCGATGCGGAATGGACCGCGAGCGGGAGCGCCGGCTGCCGGCTGAGGCGTAGAAGGGGCCGACGCCGCTGGAGACGCGTGTCCGCCCGCCGCCGACATGGACACGGGCGATGCGCGGCCCGACCGACGCCCTCACGCCCCGGGTCGAGACCCGCAGTCGCAGTCCTGGCACGCCGACGCGAAATCCCAGTCCCATCGCACCTCACCCCACGCTCTTCCAGCGCAGCCGACCGTCGCTCGCCGTCTGACACATCATGGCGGTGCCCTTCTTGGTCACGCCCAGGTCCCCGTGGACCGAGCAAAAGGAGCCCGGGTTGACGACCACGGTGACGGAGGCCCCGGAAGAGCGCGATTCCCGTGTCGGCGCCGGGTGCGGCACCGCGGACCGCGTCGGCGTCGACGCCGGGGTCGCCGACGGTGTTGGGGTCGGCGTGGGTGTGGGCTTGGCGGCAACGGTGACCGACACCGCCGCCGAGGCGCTCCTGCCCTTGACCGCCGCCGTGTAGGAGAAGGCGTCCGTGCCGGAGAACCCGGCCTGCGGCGTGTAGAGGATCTTCCCGTCGCGTACCGATGCGGAACCGTGCGCGGGCGCGGCGACGGACGCCAGTGTCAGCGTTGGTGCCGCGCCGGACACCCTTGAGGGCACGGATCGGTCGTTGGCCAGGACGTCGATGGTCACCGCCGTCGTGTATTTCGTCGATGCGGCATCGTCGGCCAGCGATGGCGTCCAGACGACCGGTTGCGGCGAGGCCGAGACCGACGGGCTGGGGGCGGTCGATGCGGCAACATCCGAGGACGGTGGTTTTGCGGGCGCCGGAGCCGTCATCCCGATGACCATCAGTGCGGCAAATGCGGCGCCCAGTCCGATCCCGGCCTTCTTGTACCAGCGCAGGCCGCGCCAGCGGTCGCGAAGGCTTCGCCGCGGTGACCGAGCGGGGTCCTGGTCGAAGTCGTAGCGGTTCCAGCCAGGGCCGGGGTTCGTCATAAAAGGTTCGTCCTGCACTCGAAAGGGGATGGGGGTTGCCCGGGTCGTCTCCTCGGGCGCGCAGCGGCACCGGCGATCGATCTTATGTGTTTGTAGTCGGACATATGACCGCGAAAGCGGTGACTCCACTCACAGGGCAGGCTCCCTATACCATGCCTGCCGCTCGTCGGCGGCATCAGGCGGAAGGCGCGGCACAGCCGGGCCCCGGCCGCCTGGGCGCCGACGCAAAGGAGGGTCGGCGCAGCCGAAGAGGCAGTTGTGGTGGACGTGGGCCGCAAAGCCCCCTCAGGGCGCGCGGTACGGGATGCCGGTTCCACCACAGCGCGGTCGGCAGATGCGCCACTGTGCGATCGGCGCGGTGGCGCGCCGGGCTGCAGGACCACGGCTCGGGGATGACCGTGCGGAGTGCCGATCACCCCCGCCGCGCCCGAACGAACCGGCGGTCCCCCGCCTGCGGGCATGGGCTACGCCGGTGCGCCGGTGCGAGTCAAGAGCCTGAGGGCGTTCCGCAGCCGCTGTGGGTCGTACTTGAAGTGCCCCAGTCCGCGCGCACGGCGCGTCCGTCGTCTTCGACGACCTCGACTACTACGAGGTCACCGGCACCCCGACTCACGCGGTGCTCTCCGTTCGGGCGGGCCTCGGCCATTGCTAAGAGGTCAGGCTCGGATACGTTCGCGCCATGTCCGTCCATCAATCCGCAGCCGTGTCGCCCGGCCCCAGCGACCTAGCCGGTCGTGCCGCAGAACTGGATCGCGCGATGCGCCCACAACCGCGGCCTGGCGCCCACAAGACGGTCGTACTCGTGCTCGACGGGTTCTACCCCTTCGAACTCGGCATACCTCAACGGGTCCTGGGATCCGCCGGCAGCCGCTACGAGGTGATAACCGCGGGCCTGGACAGTAAGCCCGTGCGCACCGACCCGGACCTGAGGGTCACTCCCGGACACGGCCCCGAGGTGCTCGCCGAGGCGGACACGGTCATCATCCCTCCGTATGCGATCACCCGGGCCTCGGCCTCCGCCACGGACTCGAAGGCTCTCGACGCGCTGTCGAAGGTCCGGCCGGGCACCCGTCTGGTGTCGATCTGCAGCGGTGCCTTCCTGCTGGCCGGTGCCGGTCTCCTCGATGGGCGCCGGGCCACGACCCACTGGGCGCTCTGCGACCACTTCCGGGAGCTGTTCCCCCGGGTGCAGCTCGACCCCGGCGTTCTCTTCGTCGACAACGGTGACGTGTTGACCTCAGCAGGGGCGGCCAGCGGGATCGACGTCTGCCTGCACCTGCTGCGCCAGGACCATGGCACCGAGGTCGCCAACCAGGTAGCCCGCCTGTGCGTCGTGCCGCCTTACCGGGACGGCGGGCAGGCCCAGTACATCGAGCGGCCGCTGCCCCCAACGGGCGCCACCGGCACCGGGCCGACCCGCGACTGGGCATTGCAGCGCCTGGAACGTCCGCTGCCACTGGAGGAGTTGGCCGCGCATGCGGCGATGAGTAGCCGGACCTTCGCCCGGCGCTTCAAGGAGGAGACGGGTCTGAGCCCCGGACGGTGGCTGACCGCGCAGCGTTTGCGGCGGGCGCGGCAGCTGCTGGAGTCCAGTGACCTGCCGGTCGAACGCGTCGCCCACGAGGTGGGATTCGCCACTGCGACCTCGCTGCGAAGGCACCTGGCAGCGGCGGCCGGTGTCGCCCCGTCGGCCTATCGTCGCACCTTCCGCGCCTCGGAGGCGGTCCCCGGCGATGCGCGGCGTTCCAATCTCACTTAGCCATGAACGCACCGTGTGCTCCCGGTGGTTCGTCAGAGCCCCTGCGCCGGGCGGCCATCCGCACCAGCGCGCGTCACTTTTCCGGCGGGCGTAGCCGGTGTCATCAGCAGACTGAGGTCGAAGGCCGGCGCGCTGTGGGTGACGGCGCCGACCGATACCGCGTCGACTCCGGTCTCCGCGACGGCCCTGACCGCCTCCAGCGTGATGTTCCCGGACGCCTCGAGTCGGGGCCCTACCGGCCCGCGTTGCGTCACAATGTCCCGCATATCGTCGAGCGGCATGTTGTCCAGCATGATCCACTCGACTCCCGCGCTGAGCGCCTCGAGAGCCTGGGCTGTCGAGGCGACCTCCACCTCGACAGCAACGCCCTGCGTGTTGCACTCGCGCACGGCCGCGATCGCGGCGGTCACGCCGCCCGCTGCGGCGATGTGGTTCTCCTTGAGCAGCACCATCGCCGCGAGGTCGAGCCGGTGGTTGCTCATCCCGCCGGCAGCGGCCGCGGCCTTGTCGAGCGTGCGAAGACCCGGTGCAGTTTTGCGGGTGTCAAGGATCCGTACCGGGAGCCCGGCCACCGCCTCCGCGTAGGCGGCGGCTGCGGTGGCGATGCCGGACATCCGTTGCAAGAAGTTCAACGCCGTTCGCTCGCCGCTGATGATCTCTCGCGCGGATCCGTCGAGCGTGAACAGGACTTGCCCGGCACGCACGCGGTCGCCGTCCTGGACGTGCTCGGTGACGGCGACTTCGTGGCCGAGTTGCCGGCACACCTCGGCCGGAATCGCGGTACCGGCGATCACCCCGGCCTGGCGAGTGACGATGTGGGCATGGCCGCGTGTGCCGTCCGCCACTGCCCAGCGGGTGGTGATGTCGTCCTCGGCGCGGTCTTCGGCCAGGGCGCGGCACATGGCCTCTTCTACAGCGCCGGCAGCAACCGCCGCCTGGTGCTGGGCGACCGTCCACGGGGAGCCCTCAAAGCCATCAGGGCTCGGAAGGCCCAAGGCTGCCGCTGGGCCGCGTGAGTTGGGGTCTTCGTGTGCATGCGTCGATGTCATGCCTCGATCCTGACTACTCGAGCCGCCTCACGACGATGGCGCGAACGTCATCCTTCGATACATTCCCGCCACACTCGTGGAGCGCATTGTCGACGGAGAACCCGCCGGTGGCCGGAGCCGGGAGCGCGCAGCCTGCCCTCCCGGTGGAAGGGGGCAGGTGACGGCACCGCCCCCTACGGCTTCGTCGAGGGGATCACGTTCGTAGTAGTGGTTCAGCTGACGGTGGTGGTCGCCGGGCTGCGCGCCAGTCTCGTCGTTGTCCACCGCCGCCGCCTTGGTCTCTCGTGGCTCTGGACCAGCCGCACCGGGCTGCCCCCTCTCTCTCGCCGGGGTATCCCGGTGAACTGAACGTCATGGAAGGCTCACAGGCGTGCACGCTCAACCTGCGAAAGCACGGCCTTCTGGAGCAAACCCTGGCGTACTTTTTGTGACTCTATGTGCGCAGGGGGGATCTCGGTCGCGGCCGGACGTCAGCGCGGTTCGATGGGCTGACGCATGCTGACGGACGCCGTGTGCAGGAACGGGGCCACCCTGGGCAGGACCTCGAAAGCGGGATACCAGGCGCCCGCATGATCCCGATCGGGAATGCCCGCGAAGTGGGCGCCTGTCCGGGCGGCTACGGCAGCCGCGCCGCCGTGGTAAGGGTCGGACTCCCCTGTGTAGAGCATCAACGGGACCGCGAGACGGGACAATGCCGGGCTCAGATCAGGGCTGTGCTCCAACGAGCGGTGGCAAGCATCGAAGGCCGCCTCCGTCCCTGCATTGATCACGGCGGCCTGAGGCGGGAGCCTGCGTGCGGACTCCCGCAGCAGCGTCGTCCACTCGACGTCGTCGGGGAGGGCGAGGGTGCGGCGCGCGTGGGCGTAGGCGACTTCGATGCCGCCCGCCGGGTCCCACCCACCGACAACCAGGCCTGCCAGCCGATCGGGTGCGTGCAAGGCAAGGCCGCAGCCGACCCATCCACCCATGGAATAGCCCCAGTACACAGCGCGGTCCGCGCCGATGTCGTCGAGTACCGCGACCACGTCGGCGGCCCGGCGATCCAGTCGGTACTCATCCGGATCGACGGGCGCCGCGCTGCTGCCGTGTGCGAGAGGGTCGATCTCCACGACCGTGAAGGCGCTTGCCAGTGCTGGCGTGTAGCCGGCGGCGCTCCAGTGCGCTCCGATCTGGTAGATGCCGGGGTGGAGCAGCAGCGGGGGCCCGTCACCGCTCACCCGGTAGTGGATCCGCCGTCCGCTGCGTTCCGTGGATGCCATCTCACGTCCCTTCTCTGCTGCGGGATATGTGGGCCATCCTTGGCAGTGATCGGCGGATACGGAAGGAGGGACTTTCATGTACCCAGGGGACACCGAGGTAACGGACCAGGTCGGCGCGGCCTGCCCGATCCGGGACCTGCTGGACCGGATCGGCGGCAGGTGGAGTGTCCGGGTCATCGAGGAACTCGCCGGCAGGACGCGGAGGTTCACCGAGCTGGAGCGGGCGATCGAGGGGATCAGCCGCCGCATGCTGGCCCGGACGCTTCGCGCGCTGGAGCGCGACGGACTGCTGGCGCGGACCGTGTACCCGACCGTTCCCGCTACGGTCGAGTACGCACTGACGCCTCTGGCCCTCGGGCTGGCAGCGCTGCTGGCCGCCCTTGCCGACTGGGCGCGCAATCACCGCTCCGATGTGTTGGCGGCGCGCGAACGGTACGACACAGAACATGGGGCGCCGGCCGGGGCGAGCACTGGTGCGCCCGAGTCTCGTTGAGTGCCGCGGTGCGGTGCTGGTGTGACAACGCCGCGGGTCGATACGGACCTGCACGTACGGCAACGATCGCGGGGGCCGGGTCCTCGATCCACGACACAGCAGCGGGGGTCACGCCACCACAAGACCGTTGGCAGGAACCGCATGCCGGACAGGGTCCGGCTTCCGACCGCAGCAGGCGTGCCTCCTCGAACGCAGTGCTGCGGGACGAATGCTTGACGCTGTTCGCCGGGCCCGCGCACGTCGCCCCCGCGCACGTCCGAAGACCTGGAACGCTGGTGGGAGACCCATCCAGGCACTACGCCCGCGAAGTACACCGAGAAAGTGACGGGCGTTCAGAACCCCACGGCGCAGTGGGTGCGCAAGGCGCGCAGTGACCAGCAGAACCCGCTCTCATCGCTCACCCGAAGGACAACCACTTCACCTCGGCTTCCTCCAGATGAACTGCTTGGATTCTGTCGAGCTGCCGTAGGTGCTGCCCTTGATGGTCAGGTCCGTGGCCACGAGCTCCCAACCCGTGGCGTCCATATCATTGAGGTGCTGGCTGACGGCCTCGTCTGAGGAGAACCGATCGACGGACGTCTGCATGTATTGCCACTGGGCCATCGCCGGACCGTATCGCCGCGGTATGCCGGTGGCCAGAGAGCAGGTGGAAGGGGAAACTCAGAACGGGCACCAGAGGTGACCGGGTTCGTGCCCTCAACGCGGCCACCGAAGCTGGGCACTCCGGCGATCCGGCGATCGCTTGCCCGTACCCCTGGGTGCCCCTGGGCCGTAGCGCGTGGGGCCGCGAAGGCCCCATCTGCCGCACCCCAGGCCGCGAGCCTGACGACGAATCAACTGTTCACCCGGTCATGGCAGAGGGTGGGATCGGGCCGGAGACCAAGAAGCGGGTGCTGGAGGTGGCCCGCACGCTGGGTTACCGGGCCAGCCGCTTCGCCCGCGGGCTGCGCCGGCAGGACTCGGTGAGGGTGGGTCTGCTGCTGGACGACCTGGCCAACCCCTACTACCCAGAGATGGCCTCCGGCGTGCTCCAGCTCGCCGAGGAGGGCTGGCAGGTGGTGATCGGCGACTCACGCGGCGAGTGGGACAGGAAGCTGGAGGCGCTGAAGGTGCTGGTCCGTCAGGCGGACGTGCGGCAAAGGCAGGTTGGTGACGCTGGCCTTCGAACAGCGAATCTCGTCGCGTCTGGTCGACTACCCGGGCCCCCGAGGTGTGGCACCGTCAGGGCAAGCAGGGTTCCACCGGCCTCCGCCACGTAGTCGGCACCCGTGCCACAGGCCAACACTGGCGCCACGGTGGACCGTTGACCGGACCTGCGCCATACCGGGCGTCCGGTTGCTGCAGACAGGGCAGTCACCGCGCCGTCCTCCCCCATGAGGAAGATCCGGTCCGTCGCCGCGCCTGCGGGACGTCCCGTCACCGCAGTGGTGGCCGAGGCATCCAGATGCTGCCGCCACAGCAGACGGCCGGTTGCCGGCAGTACGCCTGCCACGCCCCACGCATCCACCACTCCGACCACCGAACCGCCGAGTGCCGCGGCGCGGTCGGCACCGTTCCTCACGGAGGGCCCGGGCAGCGGGAGGACGTGCTGCCAGCGTGTGCGTCCGGTGGTCGCCTGAAGGCCCATCAGGCGCGTCACCGGGCCGGGCTCGTCGGAACCGGGATCCGCCACCGTCGCCAGCGTGCTGATCAGAAGGGCTCCGTCAGCGACGCCCAACAGTGTCGCCCGGTCGGCGCGCACCCAGGTCCGCCACAACGCGGCGCCCGGCGGCCCCGCTGCCGCGGCGACCAGCGTCGATCCGGCCCCGTCCGCGGTGCCCGGAACGGCGAACACCCGGCTGCCGCCGGCGACCAGTTGAGCGGCGCCGTCCGTTGCGCGCAGGTCGGTCAGAGTGGGCGGCAGACCTCGGCCCGCCTCCAGCTCGACGCCGGCGACCGAGCCGTCGCCGAACGCCGCGAAGCACCGACCGCCGACAACCACGGGTCCACTGCTCGCCCGGGCCCGGCCGATCGCGGGCCGCAACGGCGCCGACCACCGCATCCTCCCCGTCGACCGGCTCAGGGCGTGCACCCGAGCACCGGTCTCGTTCTCGGACAGCACGATCACGAGGCCTCCGGACGCCACCGGCGCCGCGAGTGCGCTGGGAGCCGGCGGGACTGCGGCCACCCAGCGGCGGCGCCCACTGCTTGCGTCGACCGCGTGCAAGCGGGATGTGGTGCGCACCCAGACGAGGTCATCCGACGTCAGCGGGCCGCCGATGATCGGTTCCTTGGTGCGGTATTCCCACGCCTCGTGTGCCACAGGCGCCGAGGCGGGCGGATCCCGATGCGCCGAGCACCCGCACACCGATCCGGCCAGGGCCAATGCGCCCGCGGCGCGCAACACGCTCCGACGCCCGGCTGGGGCCCGCGCCCGCTCCGCCAATGCCGGATCCTCTGTCCCGCCCCGGGCTGTTGCTGCGCACACCGTGCACACCGTAAAAGGCGACGCGGGCTCCGGCAAGGCGGGCGACCGGTCCGCGACGAGTGACTGCGCGGCAGCGTGTCGGCCCCGGGCGCGGGCTTCCTGGTGGACGGGCGGGTCTTTCCCCACGGCCGGGTGGTCGGCGGATCCGCCGGCGGCCAGAGGCTTCGGTGTCGGTTCATGACGCGGGGAGCGGGGTCGCGTTGCTCAGGCAGTCCGCCACGTCCGGCGTCATCTGCCCGCGCGTCCTGGCCGCTCGCCTGCTTGCCCGACGGCCGCGCGTCAGCACCTGCACGGTCCGCTCGCCGGTCCCGCGGTACGCCGAACGGCAGGACGACGGCCGCCCCGACACCAGCCGCACGGTCGCCGGCGTGGACAGCCCGCCAGTACCCGGCCCGCACTCCCCACCACCTCCCGCGATGACCGCACCGTCTCCCCAGACCAACGGCGCCGGCACCGCATCTTCGGTCTGCGGTACGAAGCCCCGCACCGCCCGTGGCGGCACCGCGACATCGCGGCCCGCGCCGGCAGCTCGACCGCCGGGCCGCCGACGGCCTCATCCACAACATCGGCGCTGGTGAGCACAGAGCAATCCGCTCACTTCCCCGCCTTGGGCCGAGCCCCCGGCGCCCAAGATCCCGGTCATCGATCCGGTGCGAACTCGCGGAGGAACATCGTGACCGCCCGGTCGGTCAGGCCGGTCCAGCGCCGACCGCCGGGCTCGTTCGCGGTCTGCTGCGCCGCAATGCCTCCGAGGACAGCAGTCAGCACATCCAGGGCTTCGGGGTCGCCGATTCCGAGACGGGCAAGGATGTCGCGGACGAGGTCCAAGACCTCGACGGCCGACCGCATGCCGTCCGGACCGGGTGTGAAGCCGGGCACTGTGCGTTGGAAGAGCAGCAGGTAGCGGACGGGATCCTCGGTGCAGTAATGGACGAAGGCGTGTGCGATACGCGTGAAGGCAACCTGTGGATCCGG
Organism: Mangrovactinospora gilvigrisea; assembly: GCF_001879105.1. Lineage (GTDB taxonomy): Bacteria > Actinomycetota > Actinomycetes > Streptomycetales > Streptomycetaceae > Mangrovactinospora > Mangrovactinospora gilvigrisea. The sequence continues at coordinate 155,719 of NZ_MLCF01000002.1, forward strand.
GTGGGCGGCCGCTCTCTGACGGCTCAGCAGTTCCGCGTAGGCCTCTGCGAACAGCGCGTCGTAGAGGGCGTTCTTCGAGTGGAAGTACGTGTAAAGGGACTGCGGCTCCATACCGACCGTACGGGCCAGGGCACGCAGCGAAAGGCCGGCCAGGCCGTTCTCGCGGGCGTTGGCCCAGGCCGCGTCCAGGATCTCGCGTCGCGTGGCCTCGTGATGGACACGTCGTCGATCGCGGTGGCCGGGTGTGGGAGTTGACATGGCATCAGCCTAGCAAGCATCCTGACACTGTTCGGACTTCCTGACGCTAGGAGGAAGAGTGGTGAGACAGAAGGGTGGGGTTCTGGAGGGGGGCACCCCGCCCCTCGGCCACCGTGCGGCGATGACGCTCGCGGCCGCCGAATACGCGCGTGGCGCTGCACTGTTGGAGTCCCTGGAAGTGCGGGAATGGGCGCTGCCGACGGAGTGCCCGCCGTGGGACGTCCGCTCCATGGCCACCCATTTGCTCGGCTACATGCGGGCCTGCGCCTCCGTACGGGAGCAACTCCGGCAGGTGCGGGTGGCGCGCGCCCACGGAGGTGCGATCGCTGACGCAATGTCGGATCTGCAGGTCAGGGAGTTGTCCGCGCTGAGTCCGGAAGAGATCACGGCCGAGATGCGGGCGTTGCTGCCGCGCGCGGTGGCCGGGCGGCGGCGGGTGCCGGCGCCACTGCGCCACCTGGTACGTATCGCATCGGACCTTCCGGTGGCCGGCACGAGAGAACGGTGGAGTCTGGGCTACGTGGTCGACGTCATCGGAACCCGGGACTGCTGGATGCATCGGATCGACATCTGCCGCGCCACGGGCCGGGCGATGGAGCTGACGGCGGATCACGACGGCGTCCTGGTCGCCAACGTGGCGGCCGACTGGGCGCAGCGGCATGAGCGTCCAGTGCGGCTCACCCTGACGGGCCCGGCGGGCGGCGACTTCGCCTTCGGCGACGGCGGACCTGCGGTGTCCTACGACGCGGTGGAGTTTTGCCGCGCGCTGTCGGGACGTGGCGGAGATGAGGTGCCGTTCGGAAAGGAGGTGCCGTTCTGAGGGGCGGGGCCCCGCTACGGCCCACGGCCGGCAGCCGCTCGGTCACCGACAGGTCGGGGGATGGCGCCGACGTGCCGGGAAATGGAACGTCAGTCGACCTCGAGGGAAGGTATCTGGTCAGCGAGACGAGGTGGCGCAGCGTGGCCCTTCTCGAGGGGCCTTGCCGCACTGCGGTAGCACATCGCCGGAAATGGGAACGCGATGGTCCCTCGTCAGCCTGAAGAACACGTTGTCCTCGAGGACGGCGCCGCACCGGTCATCAGCCGGCTGGGGGTACGGGCATCGCATGTGAAGTCGCCGGCGCGGCAGCGAAGCTGACCGACACTCAACGCGCCGCTCTCGCCGCGACCGGCCTGGAACGCCGTTGACGCGGCCGCCGGCGCACGGCCGGTCGCGCGCCAGGGTGCCCTCGCGCCGCGGATGGGCATTCCTCCGTGCCCGGGCACACCGCTATGGACAGGCGCCGCGCAACCGTACGGCCCGGGAACCGTACGGCATTCGCGCGGGCCGGGGAGTCAAGAGGGGGTTGGGATGGCGGACATGAGCATGCAGCAGGGAGGCCAGTCGCACGAGACGGGCCTGCGCAAGGCCATGGACGACGTCGCACGGCAACGCGGGCTCGGTGCGGTGGTCGCCGAGGCGCGCCTGCCGCTGAAGTACAGGAGCGCCGACGTGAACTGGACGTGGGTGGCGGCTGCCGGACTGGTCGTGGGCATCCTGGCCCTGGGCGTCATCGGCGGCAGCAGCCAGGTGCTCCATCTCATCGTCCTGGCCGCCGCGCTGGCCGCCTTCGGCTACCTGGTGATGCGCGCGTTCAGGATGCGCTCCGGCACGGGCGCGAGGAGCACCGCAAGCACGACGTTGCCGGCACGCGGCGGCGTCCAGATTGCGCAGGCGCTCCAGGGCGGCGCGATCTGGGGGCTGCACAGTGCGCGCGGCGGGCAGGAGTTGCGCATCTACACCTGGCCCGAGGTGACCAGGCTGCGGATGATCCGGTTGCAGACCCGGCAGACCGCGGGTGTGCTCTCCCACACGAGCGTCCAGCACGCGCTCCAGGTCGACCAGGAGGGTCTGCCCCCGCTGGTCGTCAGGCGCGTCGGCACCGGCAGGTCCCAGGACCTGACGCGCGTGGCGCTGGCGATCGAGGACGCCCACACCGCGTACGTGATCGCCGCCGCCCTCGACGCACTGCGCGGCGGCGCCACGTATTCCTTCGGCGCCGCCGAAGTCGCCCCCGAGGGTGTGCGCACCCGGGGCGAGCTGACACCCTGGTCCCAGCTCGCGGACGTGGCCTCCCTGATGCCCTACACCTATTCGGGTACGAGCTCGAGCACTCTGGTCCTGCGCCGCCACGACGGCAAGCGCATCAAGGCGATCCACCCCGAGGACCTCGTCAACGCCCGCGCGTTCATCGAGGTCCTGGAGCAGGCCGCGACCCACCCGCGGTAGGGCTGCCGCCCGCGGACAGCAGTTAGCGTGCTCGAACTGTGGGATGCGCCAGCGGAGCTCGGAACTGCCACGACGCAACATATGGTGAAGATAGGATCTTGGCCATGCCGATGGGATACGCGGCGCCGACGGCGCTATTTGCCTGGTGCACTTTCTTCGCCGTCGTCGCACCGCGGCGGCCCCGCCTCTCGGCACGATTGAGCTTCTGGTTCGGGCTGATCATCAACGAGGTGCCGTTCCTCGTCGTATACGCCCTGGTGGCGACCTCGGCGCTCACGGCAGCCCAGGGCGACCTGGCGTCGACCGGCGCCAAGGTGACAGCCGTCGTGGCCCTCCTCACCGTCGTCGGCCTCGTGATCGCCGCCCGTCGTGGCGTGCGCTCCGATCGCGTTGTCGAGCAGGCTCTTCGGGAAGGGCTGGGGGCCGACTGGCGCGAGCGGGTGCGGGTGCCGCTGCGTCGGCACCGGCCGTGGGCTCGCATCATGCTGGTGCCGTTCTACCGCCGTAGGGGCGACGTCCAGCGGATCCGCAACATCAGTTACGGGGATGCCGGGCGTCGTAACCTCCTCGACGTCTACCAACGTCGCGGCGCGCCGGCCGACGGCCCGGTCCTGGTCTACTTCCACGGCGGCGGCTTCACCGGCGGCGAGAAGAGCCGCGAGGCGATTCCTCTGCTGAACCGGCTCGCCAGCCAGGGCTGGGTGTGCGTCAGCGCCAACTACCGCTTGATGCCGCAGACTTCGTTTCCCGGCCACCAGATCGACGCCAAGAAGGTCATCGCCTGGGTGCGCAAGCACGGTCCCGACTACGGAGCCGACCCGTCGCGGCTGTTCCTGGCGGGCAGCTCCGCGGGCTCCAATCTGGCATCGATGTGCGCGTTCACGCCGAACGATCCGGCGTACCAGCCGGGATTCGAGTCCGTCGACACATCGGTCACCGCGGCGATCTGCCTCTACGGCTACTACGGCGACTTCTTCGGCGAGACACCTGATGTGCCGCCGTCCCCGAACCAACCGCTCCCCTACCTCCACGCCGGTGCGCCGCCGATGTTCATCGCCCACGGCACCAAGGATGCGCTGGCCAGCGTCGAGGGCGCCCGCTACTTCGTCGACCGGCTGCGTCAGGTCGGCGGCGGCACGGTCGTCTACGCCGAACTCCCCGGCGGCCAGCACTCATTCGATGTGTTTCACTCCGCGCGCTTCGAGGCGGTGGTCGACGGCGTCGAGGCCTTCACCGACTTGGTCGGTCCGGAACGCTAGACCCTCTCGTACCTCGGCCCCAACATTGCCGTCGCCGTAGCCCTGTAACGGGATTGGGTTCGGATCGTGGCTCAGACAAGATTCTCGTAGCCGATGATCACGGGACCAACGGGGATAGTGACTGCGTCATTCTGGCGAGACCCAAGGGTGTCTGGCGACGTGCTCGTCTTGTTGCTTCGGCAGGTGGGACCCATGATCATCGATTCGGTCGCCGGTGTCGACGGCGCCCTGGTCATCACCGCGTGCACCCGTGACAGCCCCGTCCCGTACACCGGCTGCGGCCACGAGTGTGGCCGGCGAGTCCGTTGTCGGGCCGGGGCCCACATTCAGGGACACGAGGCATCCGGGACCAGACCCGCCTGCAGGAGTGTTCCCTCACCTCCTCGCCGCGACGGGACATCCGAAGCGCCACCGGCCCGTTGCAGAGGTGCATTCGCAGGAGACGCCCGCCGAGGCCGGCCGCACCGGCAACACGACCACCGCTCCTGGCGATCACAGCCCGCAACGGTCCTTGCGCCGGTCGGGCGGACTCCGCGGCCGCTGGCTACACCGAGGCCGACGTGGCCTCAAAGCCCGGGCAAGCCTTCAGACGCTTGGCCGTCCAGTCGACGGATCCACCGAGTGCAGTCACCTCCCTTCACCGCGGCACGCTCTGCGCCACGGAAGCGCCTTGCCGCCGCGGCCGGGACGAGACCGACGCGGACACCACCGCGGTGGTGTTTCACACCGACGGACGGTGGTCGCCCGAAGACGGGGCCGACCGCGTGTCGGTCAGATCGACTTCCAGGAAGAACCGCAGGCCGCCGGGGATGTTCTCCACGTAGCGGGACGTGTGTGGGGTGAGCGCCGCACTGATCCGCGCTGCGACCAACACGGCCTGTTCCGCCGGCCCGGTGACCATCACGTGGACGGCGTCTGGGTTCGGCGGACGGTCAGCGCACGCGGCCGCTGATAGATCGATACGGTTCACATCAGCTCCAACGCAGTCGTATCCGGATAGGACACTGCCCGCTCACGCACCACGCGTACTGGCATGTGCGAACGTCAGGTGCATCTTCACGATCTCATCGCCAGTGCGGCTTCGGCGCGGGCCGTGGCGCCATGTGCCGGAAGCGGGAATCCGGTTGAGTGCCAGCCCATGCTCGCCGCCGGATGGTTCTCTGCTCTGATCCCCGCAGGCGCCTTCCCAAGATGGGCAGGTGGTCCAGGATTGGTCCGTCTCAGCCCCACGCTTCGGGTCCGCCGCCGCGCCACTCCACCATCCGCGGATCGGTGATGTCGAGGTTTTCAAAGCCGGACCGGCGGGCGAACTCCTCGACATCCTGGCGGCCGAAGGCGCGGCCGACGTGGATGCCGGTGACATCCACCCGGCGGCTCCCGTGCTCGTCGGGCGGGTGGACGATGATCGGCGTCGCCATACCGCCAGAATGCGCCTGTTCCGAGGGGCGCGCATGTCCAGCCGGACCGCGAACACTGCGCCCAAGGTAGCGCCGGTGCGCCTTGCATCCCGAGGTCGATGGCAGAAGCATCGAGGCCATGAGCAACCCCACCGGCAACGGCGCCGCACCCCCACCGACGGTCGCCTATGCCTTCCGCACCACCGACGACCCGACCTGGTACGGGCAGCCCGACCTGCGCACCGTGAGCTACCAGGATCTTGAGGCGGTCCACCGGTTCGCCCCCGCCGACAAGGGCAACCGCTTCCACGGCAAGCATCTGGTCCTGCGCTGCGCCGACTTGCCCCTGGACGGCGGTGACGTCAGCCAGTACGCACTTCAGGTGAAGCCCGAGGCCGGGTCCCTGATCGCCGTGCACCTGACCGCGAACCTCCTCGGCGAGCTCATCCCCGGAGCCGTGTAGGAGGCGTTCGGGGGTCAGAAGGGGCCGTGCCGCAGCATCCGCTCCAGCTCAAGGAGGACCTGCGGGCCGTCGTGCGGGCCGGTGGCCGCCAGCAGGTGCACCACCAGGCCGGTGCAGGCGGCCAGCCCGGCCACCGTGGCCAGGAGCCCGGGCACGTCGCGGATGCGCAGGGCTGCCAACCGGCGGCGCGCCGCGACCTCGTCCGGCCCGTCCAGCAGATCCTCAAGGACGGCGCGCGCCGCCCCGATGTCGAGTCCGCCGTCGGGGTGGTAGAGCGCGTCAACCACCTTCTGGGGATCGTCGAGGTCCTTGGCGTCGGCCAGCACCGCGGTGGTCGCCGCTGCGGCCAGCGCCACGCCCCGCCCGGGGCATTCGACCCGCCGGGGCCGCCGTCGTCGCGGTCGGCGCCGAGTTGCTCAGCCAGCAGGGCTTCCAGGGCCTTCCATGCCGGTGCGTGCGACGGGGTGGCGGACGGCGTCATCGCCGCGCCGACTAACGCGATCACGATCCTGCTGTCGGCCTGCTTCATGCGCCCCAGTCTCCCGGGCGATCCGCTGCTGTTGCGGGCGGTTTGCCCAATCTCGCGTTCGCAGCGCGGATGCCCCGGTCCGGGTTGCGGGTGCCGGACCGGGGCTCCTCGGCCGACGCTACGCCACAGCCCGTGCCGGACGGGCCGCTTCAACCGATGCAACGTGGCGGTCCGTCACAGGTACTGCGGCGTCCGGGGGCACGAGTCGGGTCGGCGCAGCATCCTCGTCCCCGGGCAGAGAGGTCTCTGTTCTCGGTCCCCGGCTGCGGTCCGAGCGGCTTCGGCCCCATGATCCTTCTAGATCATCATCGGCCGAGGGTCAGCCTGCCACCCGGGCTCGCACCGGTTCGGGTGCCCGGCCGTATCCAGCCCCCTGCAGCCGACGTTGACGGGGTGCATGCGGTTTTGGGCGATGACTCTCCCGCCGCCGTATGCCAGGGCCGGGTGGAAGTCGGCGCTCGTACCCCCACCCGGCCCCTGCACGGTGCGGTCGCGGCCCGCCCTACCCTCAAGGGCTGCGACCGCCCACCATGCAGCGCGATCGTCCGGCCGAGCGAGGCCGATGCCGGACCTTGGGGAGCGTCGCCGGCCGACGCCCCGTCGGGGACGGCCCGCCGTTCGGCGGCACAACGCGCACCGGGGCGACCGGACAGGTCGGGCGCCGCCGGTGGCAGGCGAGGCAGATCGGGGAGTTGGTGCTGGCTTCGGGATGGAGGATGACGGCCTCCACGGTCTGGTTCGAACGACCTGGGCCTCGCCGGCGGCAGCCGCTCATCTGGCCGCCTCGCCGCGGGTACTGCCCAACGCGCTCGGCCGTCGGCACAGGCTTCGAGCAAGATGGCCGCACAGCCGTGTGGCAGGGCCGCCTCCCCCCGGACGCCGGCCCTGCCACCCCTCAGCAGAACAGCGCCGAGCATCGCTGATAGTAGCGGGAGGCCGGCGTCATCGAGCAACACCCTTGCCCCTGAGGGAAATTGTTCCCGCGGTGCACGCCGGAATCATGGGGGCGCACGGGAACATCCTCGACCGGCGCCCTCACCGGCAACTGTCAGCACGCCAGGTGTTCCGTGGTGATGGGGATCTCCGGATTTGGTTCTGACCGCAGTTCCGTGACGCTCATGGTCGGGTGAGGATGCGTATCCGGAGAAGCCGGAAGGACGCCCGGTTGTACATGCTTCTCTTGATCGTTTTCACTCGGTTCACGTTGCCCTCGACGACGCCGGAGCTCCAGTCCAGGGTTAGGCCTGCGGTGACGGCGGCCAGGTCCTGGCGGAGGAAGCCGCCGAAGCCGCGCACGGGCGCGGGAGCCTCTTGCTCAGTCTGGCGTATCCAGTCGATCAGCAGGTGTCCGCGGCGGTGGGCGAGCAGGTCGTGGAAGGTGCGGGCGAGGTCGCAGACGCGGTTGATGTCGGGGCAGGCGGTCCGGACCTGGAGCAGTCGTTTGTCGTCCTTCGCGCTGAGGTCTTCCCTGCGGCACATGATCCACGAGGTGATCTTCCTTGGGCTGGGGATGTCGGCGCGGACGGGTTCGGCGGTGCCGTCGCGTAGGGCGGCGAAGTGCTTGCGGATGGCTTGGACGCTGCCGCGATAGCCCTTGGCGCGGATCTCGGCGAGGACTTGGGTCGCGGTGACGCTTCCGCCGGTGTCGGTGAAGCGCGCAGTGGCGTAGGCCTTGAAGGGGCTAAGGACGCCGGTGGGACGGCGCTCGTGGGCGGAGGCCAGGAGAATGTCGAGGTCGGTGTCGCGGAAGCGGCGCACGGTCTTGCGGTCCAGGTGGAGCCGGCGTGCGATGGCACTGATGGTCCAGCCGGTGTCCACGAGGCTCCGGACGTCAGCGTGGCGCTGCCGGGTCCGCTCAACGATCTGGGTGCGGGGCGGGGCAGAGGGTGGAAGCTCGGTGACCGTGATGGCCGCCGCCAGGGGAACGGCAGCCTCCCCCTCGGTATGTTTTCGCAGGCACGAGCGGTGCTGATGACAGGTCTTCTCCACGGCCACGCCGAGGTTTTGCAGCAGGTGCCAGCGGTCTGCGACCTCCAGGGCGTCCGGCGCTGCTTCCTTGATCGCTTTGCTGTAGGCGGTGGCGCGGTCCCGGCAGATGACCTCGGCGCCGGGATGCGCGGTGAGCCAGGCGGCGAAGGTGGCGGCCTCGCGGTCGGGCAGGACGTCGACAACGCGGCCGGATTCGACGTCGACCAGCACGGTGCCGTAGCGCTTGCCTCTGCGGAAGGCGAAGTCGTCGACGCCGAGTACCCGCGGCGCCTGCTCGGGTACGGCCGGCTCGGTGAGCAGGCCCAGCAGCCGCGTTCGGCCCGCCGTCAACCGCAGGCGCCGGCACAGCCGTTGGCCCGGACGGCCTCCCAGTTCGACCGCCACCGCATGCTGCCATTGCTTCAGTCCCAGGCTGGAGCGGCGGTACCGTTCGCTCAGTTGGTCGACCTGCTCGACGAATGTCCGCCTCGGGCACCGGCCGCGGTCGCAGAAGAATCGCCGGACCCGCAATCGGACAGTCAGGGCCCGCCCGTTCACCGGCAGTCCGGCCAAGCCCCGCTCGTAGGCGGAGTGCACCCGCGACGCCTGCGAGTTACACCCCGGGCAACGTGGCGGCGGCCCGCATGCCGCCGCTTCGACGAGGAGGCCCTCGACGGTCTCGGTGATGCGCGTCAACCGCACATCGATACCGGAGAACAGAACATCAGCGAGCGATTCGACCCCCATGCGCAGGATGTCCCGCAGGGGAACGTTCCTGCATGCCGCCTCCGACCTGGGCATTCACGGAACTGCGGTCAGAACCAGATTCAACGATCCCTATCAGTGGTAGGGCTCCGGAGTAGGGAAGCCGGATTCGCCTGCAGTCGACGGCGGCTTGCGGGTACCCGCCCTTATGTCCTCCGATGAGAGTCCCCGCGCCGTCAACCCCCCAAGCGGCGCGGGGACTCGGCGCACGGCCCCAGATCACGACGGACCCAGGCGCACGCGCTAGGGAACGGCCGGCAGGCAAGCGGCCGCAGGTTCGTCGTGGTGCGTCAGTGTTGCGCTCTCAACTGGCGAAGGATCCGGCGGGAGCCGTCGATCAGCCCGAGGCGGGCGGCGAAGATCTGGGCGAGCAGCTGGTCGGCCGCCTCCTCTAGTCCCAGACCGCACGCGTCGGCGAGCACGCCGGCCGCCTGATGGACCACCGCCCGATGCAACATTGGCACCTCCAACGGGGCGCGCTCAAGCAGCGAACCGATCTCCCGCGCGATCGCCTTCAAAGCCCGGATCGCCTCCCGGGATGGCAGATCGGGCACGCGCCGGTAGGCGGCCAGCACCCCGACGGGTTCGCCTTCCACGTGCACCGGCAGCGCGATCAGCGCGCGCAGCTTCGTGCCGACATCCGGATCGGCCAGCAGCAGCGGCCAGCGGCGCTGCGGCATGTGGCAGATGTCGGGCACCAGTACCGGCCGGCCCGTTTCGGCCGCCTCCACAGTCGGTCCCTCCCCCACCACGTACTGGGCATCCTCCAGGTCCAGTGCGCCGTGGTCGGGCCGGGTCCACCACACCGCCTCGGGCCGGCCCCCGGCATACAGCGAGAAGGCCAGCGCATCCGCTTCGCCCACGGCCCGCATCTGTGCGTCGTCGATCTGGCCGAGTCCGGCCAGGCCCCCGGGTCCGTGGGCAAGGTCGGCAAGCAGTCCGGCCAGGGAACGTGAAGGAGTACGCATCGTTCCACCCCCTTGACAGTCCGGCATGATGGAGGCGTGCCCTCACGCGGTGGATACCGTGCCGGCGCGCGCCTCTCAATCCCCTCAGGGAAGTTCGATCCGCCGCCCGGCCCCCGCGGCGGACTGCTAACTACCTCCGCGCCGAAGGCCGGACCTGCCATTGGGTCCGCGTCTGCCCGCTTCGTTCCGGAGTATGGGGGCCTCTGCCGTGCCCGACCACACCCGTCGATCAACTGACTCCGCGTTTCCGTCTCTTGCCGAAATCGTCCTGGAGTTGGCCGACTCTGGCGATGAGCCGCTTCAGCACCTTCGAGGCGCCTGCAGACATCTGACTGCCTGCCTCACGGCCCGCTCTGCCACGGGCCTGTTGATCACCAGCGCGGCCGCGCCGCCCGCGGCGGTGGGCACCAACGCCGCCGCGACCGAGCTGGCCGTCCTGGAGACCGCCAGCGCCCGCGGCCCGGGTATGGACTGCCTGCGTGCTGGCCGCACGCAGCCCGAGACTTCGGTGGCCGATCCGCCGGCCCGGGTGCGCTGGCCCAGGTGGAGCCGCCAAGCACGGCTGCTGGGCTACAGCACCACGCTGTCGCTTCCCCTGGTCCGCCGCGGTCTGACGGTCGGCTCCGTCACGGTGCTCGGCGCTGCGCCGCTCGCCACGGATCCGGCCCGGCTGCAGGCTGCCGAGCTGCTGGCGGGGGCGGCTGCAGCCGGTCTGTCCCATCGGCTCCTGCTGGACAAGAGCGAGGAGCGGTGCCGGCAGCTGCAGCGCGCCCTGTACTCCCGCATCCGCATCGAGCAGGCCAAGGGCGTTCTCAGCGAACGCCTCGGCGTCACCACCGCCCAGGCCTTCACCGTGCTGCGCAATCACGCCCGCTCCCACCAGCAGAAGATCGGCGACGTTTCCCAGGCCGTCTTGGACGGCCTTCACCTGCCCGACACCTCCGCGTAGCGCAGCAGGGGACAGCACAGCCCTCCGCGCCGCAGGCGCTCGGGACGTGTGGGCGCGAAGGCGGGTCGTTGGGCCGTACCCCGCGCCACGTCAAGATCCCTACTTTGGTGGTGTGGTCCCTTCGATGCGAGCCCGGCACTGGGCACAGCTGGCGCGGCAGCGCGCCGCGCACGAACGCGCCCGCGCCGATCTCACCCGGTTGCGGATCCAGCGCGCAGCGTCGTCCAACGGCGACCTGCTGGTCCAGCTTGAAGTGGCTGCCTCCCACCACCTGGCGAGCGCCGCCCGCAGCGATGCCGCGGCGATGCTTCTGCAGACGTCGGCCGCTCGCCTGGAGCGGGCGGCCGCGCTCGTGCGGGAGGGCGTGTACCGTCCCTGAGCATCGTCGCCGACCGGTGCCGTGGCCATCTGCACGGGGGCGGCCTGACGGCGTTCGGTGAGCGGTCGGTGCGGGCACTCAACAGCACGTGGGGTTGTCGTTGCCGTCGCAGCGCTCGCGGTGCAGCGCCGGCGTCAGCCCTGCAGCGCGGAGTCGGCGTTGGCGATGATCGGCCACTCGCACCGCTGCTCGGCCTGGCTCCATTCCAGGTTGGCCGGGCACTGCTTGCGGTAGGCGATGTTGTTGCTGCACTGGTAGAAGCCAGATGGATCCTGCGGGTCGGTGAACATCCCGTCCGGTGCGGGGCAGGCGAACGCGGGTGCGGCGGACGGCGGCGCGGCGGGGACGGCGGCGTGGGCCGTTGCGGGAGCCATCAGCAGCGACAGCAGTGCCGCGGTGGCCCTAACCCTCTTGATGATCATGAGTCTACGGATAGCGGCAATACCCTCCTGCGGCCTGCGATCACCCTGACGAGGGCGTGTCGCCCGCCACCGCAGTCGCCCGGCAACGAGACCAGCTCAGCCGCACCGGCAGCGAGGAGGCCGCCCGGGCGCTACGGCCCGATGCCGCCTGCAGCGGGGACAGTCAGTGGCTTGGGGACGCCCTCCAGTTCGGAGCCGACGGCCGTCACCCAATAGCCGACGGCCACGAACCGCCTCCCCAACAGGGGCGTGCACACATCCATCCTCCAGCAACTGGGTGAGCTGTCCCGGTCGGGAACCCACCGGATCTCCCAGTCCGCCGCCGGCCCCGGATAGGCGCGGCGCAGATCATGCTCGCACCGTGCCAGCGCGTTCTCGAGGTGGGCGTACAGCGGTACCAGCCGATGGCAGGCGTGCGCATCGGCGATCTCCACGCGGTAGCGCACCTGATCGGGCGCCGGGTTGAGTTCCTCCATGCCCGGTCATCCTCCTCGCCGCGCGCACCGAACGGCCAGAGCCTGCACCGCATCAACCGTCAGCGGTGACCGTGCCGTAGATCAACGGACAGCACCTGGGGCCCGACCGCAGCGGCCAGGACCGGGACATGCTCGCACGGCGCAACCTGCACCTGCTGAGGTGGACGGGCCACCACGCCGGCTCCGGACCCTCCGGTGGTGAACTGACGGCCTCCCGCGGTGTCCGCGGTGTCCTGCCGGCCGCTCTCCCGCCCCACGACGCTGCACGACATAACCCAGTCCAGGACCTTGCTGACCATGCGGCGCCGTTCCGAAGTCCCTTGCCGCCGCCGTCGCTGGCCGGAGCCCTCCGCGTGACCTGCCAGGGGTCTGCCGCGTTGGGCCGTGCGTGGACCTGATCGATCTGGATGCGGCAATGCGCGGCGACGACGCCCCGCCCGACGCGGACGCCGACGCCGACGCCGTGCAAGTGACCATCACTGGCCCGCCGGAGCGTGCCGCAGCGGTCTCCGCTTGGCTGCGCGCCGCAGCCGGCCATCAGACCGCCCGCTACATCGAGCCCATCCCCGGGGGACTGCGCATCCACATGACGATCGACGTACCCGATAGCTAGCAACCGGGCATCCGGCCCGCTGCGATCGCTTGGGTTCCCTGCAACCGCTCCGGGCGCGGCCGCTTCCAGAAGCACCGCTGGGACACGACGTGGTCCTGACGCTCCGTCACCAGGGCTGTGCCGGTCGCCGCGCGGCCGGACAGGGCTTCGCCTCTCCCTGCGGGTGAGGCCGGCCGTTGCGGGTGGGTCGTCGGCAGGATGCGGCGGGTCTGGTTGGCAGTCGCGCCCTGTGCAGGGCCGCTGGCGCGGCGCGGCGTGAGGTTCCGTGGAGAACGGAGCTATCGGCCAGGCGATGCCCCGGCATGAGCGCGGCTGCGGCCTCACGCGGTGGTCCCCGGCTGGGAGCCGCGGCGCCGCCGCCGGCTCAGGCGGTGCGGATGTCGGTTCCGGGGCTCCATGCGGGCAGCCCCGGTAGACAGGGCCGTGGCTTGAGGTCCGGGAGGGCTGCCCCGTTCCAGGGTGGGCTTGAATGCCGCCCGCGCGCACCGTGGGCCGCATGTTCCGGACATGGGCCGCACTGCGCTGCCGGTGCCTGTGCACCAATCCGCGGAGTCGTGTCTCTTCCAGCGCCTGGGAGGATCTGACTACGATTCAGCCACTGGACGGTACTGGATATCCCTGCGGCACCGTCGACACCTGCAGTCCCTCGTACCTCGAGGGGTCGACCGGGCTCCGGTCGGCTCACACCCCGGGGCGAGGCTCTCCTTTCTCCTCCGGCAGCGTCGGCCCACCGAACTCGAGCGGGCGGCCCTCCTGGGGGCATTGCCGCCACTTCGGCCGGTTCTCCCGACCGAAGCGGCTCCCGCCGGGGCCTGTGCTCCTCGCCCCGGCCGGCTGGACGCCGTCGGCGGGGGCTGTCCAGCGGCCCCGGCCGGGCAGGGGAACCCGGCCGGGGCCACGCGCCGCGAGCGCGGGCGCAGACGACCGGCGGCCGGAAGGCCCGCGACCTCGTGCCCGGCCCTGTCTCGCTCCGGGGAACACCATCATGTCCGGGCAGCGGATTTCGTGTCCCTGCCCGCGTCCGTCATGCGGGCGGGCGTGCGCCCCGGCCGTTTTGGTACCAGTAGATGTAGATGTCGCGGAAGCGGCGGTCGAAGTCCTCCCATCGCGCACGGTCGGACTGAAAGGACCGGGTGGCTGGCAGCACGACCGGCTTGCGGTCGACCCGCTGGGCCACAACCACCTTGCGGATCCCGCCCTTGCCGTCGCTCTCCTGCTCCACGATCCCGGTCACCTCCGCCCAGCGGATCAGCCGCCGCCGATACGGCGTGCGCAGCCGCAGCCCCTGCTCGGTCAGCTCCGTGGTGCCGTAGAGGTCCGGAACGTACACGCACAGCACGCACGCCACCCACAGCACCGTCAAGAACGCGCCCAGGACCCAGTTCAGGAACCACGGCCCCCCGCACACCACGACAGTGGCAATGCCGACCGGAATCTCGGTGCGCCTCCGCTGGCGCCGGGTGAATGCAATCCGCTGACTGGCCACCGGCCGATGTTAGAGCGACCTGTAGCCGCCGTCACCGCCCGTGGCACACACTCCGTACGGGCCGTCGCCCACGGGCCCCCGCGCCCGCGGGCCCCGCATCGACCGGGGGGTCTGTGCGCGAGGCAGCGACCGGGCCGGTCCCCGGCTGCGGTCCTCGTCCTGGGCGTGCCTGAGATCGTCATCTGGTTCGACCCGATGCCGGCCGCAGACTGGGCGAACTGGATCTTCCTCGCCCAGGCCCACATCATGCGGCACTTCGACCTGGGCGACGATTGGGCCGGCGGCATGGCCAGCGGTGGGCGCCTGGTCGGCACCAAGTACTTGACGCTCGCCACCCGATGGCCCGACGCCACATCCCGCACCGCTACGGCCGGCCGCGCCCGGGCACGCCGCCTGGCGGCGGTCTTTCGGCGGTAGTGGTGCGTACCGAGTCGTTGTAGGGCAGTCCCCGGCGCACCGCTGCGGCAGGCGAACGGTGGTTGAGACAGGAGCGCTTTCCCGCTTGGTCTCTCTGACGCGAGGCTGACCCTCGGGAGGTCGAACACGGCGGACACCGGCCGGTAGGGCCAGTCAGTGTGTCCCGCTGACCTGGTTGTGACACGGATGTGGCATCAACTCGGTTCCTCCTTAGGGTGACTCATCGCTACTGTTGCCGCCTGTCGAGTACGACGTGAATCGCATGGGGGCGCATCACCGTGGTCGAGTCGCTGCGACCGAACGATCCGCACGAGATCTCCGGGTACCGGTTACGGGGGCGGCTCGGGAGCGGTGGCATGGGCACGGTGTACCTCTCCCACACCCGAGGCGGTCAGCCTCTGGCGCTGAAGGTGATCCGCCGCGAGTTCGCGGAGAACGCGGAATTCCGGCGTCGTTTTGCGCGTGAGGTCCAAGCGGCTCGCCGTGTCCAAGGGTCGTACACGGCAACGGTTTTGGACAGCAACACCGAGGGGGATCAGCCCTGGTTGGCCAGTGCCTACGTGCCCGGTCCGCCACTGGCGGATGCTGTGTGCGAGCACGGGCCGCTGCCACTGCTCACCGTGTTGACGCTGATGGCCGGCGTCGCCGAGGCCTTGCAGTCCATCCACTCCGCCGGCGTCGTCCATCGCGACCTGAAGCCGTCAAACGTCTTGCTGGCCTCTGATGGCCCGCGAGTGATCGACTTCGGGATCGCACGCGCGGGAGACACGACGGCGTTGACAGGGACCGACGTGCGAGTGGGGACCCCGGCGTACATGTCGCCTGAACAGGCCGAGGGAACTGCCGTGGGCCCTGCACTCGACATCTTCGCGCTCGGACTCGTCGCGTATTTCGCGGCGACGGGACGGCATCCATTTGGCGAGGGGGACGGACACGCACTGCTCTACCGCATCGTGACGCAGGAGCCGGACCTCACGGGCTGCCCGCGCACGGTGCAGCCTGTGATCAAGCGATGCCTTGCCAAGGATCCCGACCAGCGGCCCGAGCTTGGGGGCATCATCGAGGCCTGTCGTCAGCTGGCAGAGGCCGAAGGCACGGACCTGGTGCGGGAGGAAGGGTGGTGGCTCCCCCGAACTCTCGCCTCCGAGGCGACGCAGATGCTTGAGGGAACACCGCCTCTGCCACCGTCGAGCCCGCCAACGGGATCGCATCCGCATACGCTGCAGTCGAGGCCGGAGCCGCCGGTGGCACGGCCGCGTACTACCGCGGCAACCGAAGTCGACCCGGCCGACGAGAGCAGCGATAGCGGCGGTCCGGAAGGACGACCGCCTGCGCCCAGTCGCCGTGGGGGTGGCGACCATGCGCATGGCAAGGATGATGGCGGCGTGCGCGGGAGGTTTTCGCGCGGCCGCCTGATGGCCATGGGTCTTGGGGCGTGTGTGGTGGGGGCATGCCTGGCTCTGCTCGTCAACTCGCTGCTGGCTGGAAGCAGCATGGCGTCGGACGGGACTCCGCTGGGCATCAGTGCGCCGACATTCAGTATCGAGTCGGGAACGATCGACGGCCGCTGCGAAGTCAGCATGTCCCCGTCGACGGGGACGGTCTACGTCGATCTCCACAAGCTCAAGTCCTACACGGGACAGGCCGACGCTTCGGATGACAAGGTTCCTGCACAGTACGCGCTTCGCTACACCGACTGCTCCAACGGTGACGCACAGGGGTCGATTGGCGACGGCGGCGGCCTGGGGCCGACCAGCGGGCTGAAGCTCCTGGACAATCGGGGCAGTTGGGGGACGGTGACGGACAAGAACGTATCCGAGGGCGAATGCCGGGCCGCGGCCCGATCCGGAAGCCTGCCCAACCCTGTGACTATCGCGTCGATCAAGACAGGCAACCTACTGAAGAAGAACACGGGCGTGTGCATCGAACTGTCCGACAAGTCTCTGGTGCTCTTGTGGATCAACAACGTCAACAAGCAGGACGGCGGAGACGCATTGAGTGACTTCGCAACGACCGCCCGGCGCTGGAGCTCCTGAGTGCCGTCACAACTGAGGGAAGTGCAAGCACGCCCCCTGCACGCGCACGCGGATGCAGGCCAGAGCTGCAGAGCGACCGGCAGGAGGCAGCCGCACCCCAAGGCCGTTGTCGACGACTCAGCAACAAAGCCCCACGCGGGCTGCCCCGGCGCCGGACCCTTCGCTTTACTGATCAATCGAATCATGCGAACGGGCCGTTGCGGTCCGCACCACGACGAGGAGCGACGGGGGCAGACACGTGACCGATCAGGACGGTCCGCTGATCGGCGGCCGGTACCGGCTGTTGGAGCGGCTCGGCCACGGGGGCATGGGCACCATCTGGCGGGCCGTCGACGAGACGGTCCGCCGCGATGTGGCCGTCAAGGAGCCGCGGCTGCCCGAGAACCTGACGCCCGATCAGCGCACCCGGTTCTTCGAGCGGATGCTGCGCGAGGCGCGCGCCGCGGCCGGCGTCGCCAACCCGCATGTGGTGACGCTGCACGACGTGGTGATCCACGACGGCCGGCCGTGGCTGGTGATGGAGCTGGTGCGGGGCCGCTCGCTCGCCGACGTCCTGGACGAGGGGACGCTCTCGCCCCGCGAGGCCGCCCGGATCGGCGCGGCCGTCGCCGAGGCGCTGCGCGCCGTGCATGCCAACGGGGTGCTGCACCGGGACATCAAGCCCGGCAATGTGCTGCTCGCCGACGACGGCCGCGTCGTCCTCACCGACTTCGGCATCGCCCAGGTGGAGGGCGAGGCGCCGATGACCGAGACCGGAGCGGTGGCCGGCTCGCCGGAGTACGTCGCCCCGGAGCGCGTCAACGGCCTGCGCCCCGGCCCGCCGTCCGACCTGTGGTCGCTGGGCGTGCTGCTCTACCAGAGCGTCGAGGGCTGGTCGCCGTTCCGCCGCTCCAACTCGATGACCACCATGCTGGCGGTGCGGGACGAGACCCCGCCGCCGCCGGCCCGGGCGGGCGAACTCGCCCCGCTCATCACCGCGCTGCTGCAGAAGGACCCGGCCGCGCGGCCCGAGGTGGGCGCGGTGCTCGCCGGGCTCAAGCACGTCGCCGAGCCGCCGCCCGCCCCGCAGCTCACCCCGCCGCCCGGGGCCGTGCCGCCCGTCGGCCCGGGCGGCACCCGCCTGGACACCGGCGGCCCGGTGCCGCCCGCCGCGCCGCCGAAGGCCTGGCACCGGCGCCCCCGCAACCGCCTCATCGGGGCGGGCCTGGCGCTGCTGGTGATCGCCGGGGCGGCGCTGGCCGTCGCCGACCCGTGGGCCGGCCCCTCCGGGGTGCCGTCCACCTGGGTGTCGAACGACGAGGCGGCGGTGAAGATGACCATCCCGACGCCGTCCGGCTACCGGCAATCGTCGGACACCAGCGGCTCGGCGCAATCCCTGTTCTGGGACTCCCCTGCGCCCCACAAGAAGCAATCCGATCCGACCACCAGGATTTCCGCCGCCTACGACGACCAGACCAGCGACAAGTCGTCGGGCGATGCGGCCGACAGCACGCTCCAGAGCTACGACTCCAGCAGTTTCAGCGACATGGTCTACACCAAGGAGCACTATTCACTGGACTACAAGGTGCCCTTCCACGGCCAGACCGCGAGCGTCCTGGACTACACGTTCCGCAGTAAGAATCAGACCAGGGGCACAGACCACCGCATCATCCAGTTCGCGGTACTCAGCAAGGACAGCAAGACGGAGTACGAGATCACCGTCAGCGTCAGCGGCACGGAGGACTTCGTCAACGGCGATGCACCCAAAGCGATCTTCGACAAGGTGATCGCCGGCCTGAGGATTCCTCAACTCACGTCATAGCCAGCCGAGTTGGGCTATGACACCGCATCGGCACTCTCTGCGCCCAGCGGCCGTTGGAGATACGGCCAGGAGTGGTGGTCGGCGGCGCTGCGCAGACGGTGTCGTTGCCCGGTTCGGGGTGTCACGCGCGACTTCGGAGTGACGTGATTCTTCGCCTTGTCGCCATCAGGCAGAGGCTGGGCGGTGGGTCAGCCGCCGAAGTGGAGGCCGATGGGGTCGAGGTAGGTGCCGTACGGGGCACTCTTGCCGCCGATGAGATCACTCTTCCAGGGCCAGGAGAGGATGGCGGTCCGGGTGGCGTTCGGCGGCGTAACGCGCACCGAGGAGACGGGGAAGTTCTGAGCGGTGCCGTCCTTCGCGGGGGCGAGGTAGACCGGGGAGTAGGTGCTGGCTCCGCGCTGGACGGTGACGGCCTCCACTTTCTGGGTCGAGCGGCCCAGCGACCAGGTGCCCTTGCCGCCGACCAGGTCCACGCCCGGGAAGCCGCGCACGGTGCAGGATCTGCTGCCGATATTGGTGAACTTCAGCGAGGCGATGGTCTGGGGCTGCTTCGTGTCCGGGGCGTCACCACTGGCGGTGGACCAGCCGGTGCGCCACTGGCAGCCGCCGGCGCCGCCAAAAGCGCGGGCGCCGCCGTTGGCCACCCCGGCGCCGGTGGAGGACCCATTCCCGTTACTCTTTCCCGTCCCGCCAGTGGAACCACCGCTGGGACGGCCTGATGTGCTGCCACCGCCGGTGCCGTTGCTGGTTTTGCCGCTGCTGTCGCCGGCACCGCCCCGCAGCGTGGCCGCAGCATCCTCGTTGAGGCGGTAGTCGGGATGCCGCGCCCGTTCGGCCTCGTCGCGCGCCTCCAGTACCCGGGTGAGCAGATCCTCTTTGGAATCGAAGTAGTGCATCAGCCCTGGCAGACTCAGATCGCAGCGGGCAGCGACCTTGCGCAGCGACGTGCCACGATACCCCTCCTCGGCGAACACCTCGAGCGCGGTCTGGAGGATCTGTGCTCGCTTTTGCCTCGCCCTTGCGATACGGGCCGCGTCTCGCCATGGCCGTCACCCTAGTCTCCGTCACGCGAACCGAGGTGCGCTGTACACGGTGGCCCTTTGGACAAGCACCAGCATGTTTTCTCTCAGACGCAATGCTCTTGGCGACTCCCAACGCCCCCGGTGATCCTGCAGTCGTCACATCGGTGCTCACACAAGGGGGTCGTTCCATGAGGTTGGGCAAACGCACCGCGGCAGCGGCGGCGACGGGGGCCATGGCGATCAGCCTGATCGGCATCGGCGCCGCTTCCCAGGCGCAGGCTTCCACCGCCCAGTGCGAGGGGAGCAAGACACCGCCGGCCGGCACCCTGTGCCTCCACGTCAACTACGGGGACGGTTACTACGTCTGGTTCGGCCCGTACAGCAAGTGCGAGGTGGTTCGTCCCTGGGAGGGAGGCGTGATCACCTGGGTGAAGAGCAACCAGATCGGCAACGTGCACTCCACCTACTACTCCGGAGGCAAGACCCTGGGGACCCGGCCGGCCTACTTCACCGGCAGGCCGCCCGGCTACATCAGCGCCAGTGTCGGCAACGCTGACAACGTCCGGGTGTGCTGACACCCCCGAGGGGCCGGAGCGGGGCCCCGCCCCGGCCCCTCGGCGGCACTCGCATACTCCAGGAGGTCTCAGCAGGAGAAATCGCGGCCGCAGCCCCGCCTTGTGCACCCCGGGGGCCGTGTCCTTGATGCGACTCTGCCGGTCGTAGTCGGCCTGCCCGGGAGCGTCGCGGACCTCCTGCAGCTCCTTCGCCTGCAGGCGGCCAGCGTTGTCCGCCTCTGTCCAAGCCGAGGACCGACCCGGATACTCCTTGAGGTAGGCGTGGACGGCGGTCTGCGGCTGGTGGCAGGCCACCGCGCATCCATCGGCTGCGGGGAGTTGGCTCTGTCGTCGGCTTCGGGCCGAAGGTTACGGCCCTGGCCGGGAGCACGTGAGGAGCCCGGCTTCGCACCGTCCTGTCCGCCCAGTCTGGCCAGCAATGGATCCCCACCAGGGCAGCGGAGACTGCTTCTCGCGTGTCCGGCCGGATCTCCTTCCGGCACGCGTCCCTACCATGGCTTGCCGAGGATGCTTGGTGCCCGATATGGACGCGGGTAGGCAGGGCTGGCGCCGCCGAGCAGGGTGTGCGTCGCGCCGTTAGCAGGAGGGGCGGTCGGGCCGTGACCAGGGCGAGCAGGTGGTGGGGCCACGTCTGCACCAACTACGGGCGGCCTCGCGCCTACAGCCTCCTGCCATGGCGGGAGCGCTACGCAGGACTCGGCGAGTACCGCGCCCGACTGGGATGGGAGCATTCGATCGGCCGCTTCGCCAGCGGGGTCGGCTGGTGCTGCCCGGTATGCGGCGACGAGTGGCGGCTGTGGGTCCGTCTGGGCGGACGGCTGCGCTGCTGGTACCCGATGAGCGATGCCGAGTCGGGACACCGCTCCAACTTCGGCCCCAACTCCTCCTGGTGGGATCGCGGCTACCGGGCCGAGGCGGACGCGGCCGGGGTGACGTGCACGCACACGCGCATCAAGGTCGTCAGGGAGACCGGCCGCTGCGACGGCGCGCTCGACCGCAACATCCTGCTGGAACGCTGCCGCGACTGCGGCCGGGTGGTGCGCTGGAGCCTGGATCGGCAGGAGGCCGCGGCCTTCACGACCCATGGCTGGGCTTGGACGTGTGGCACCATGCGGACCTCCTCGTGCAGCAGGGAAAGCTGGTGGTAGGACGTCCCGGCGGGCTCCAAGCCCCCAATCAGACTCGGTCATCCTGGCTCACCAGGATCGGCGAGGCGCCCGCGATGAATCGGCCTCCGGCCGGTATCTAGTCCGTGGATCCCGCCCAGACGGTGGTCGGTGGCAGGGTGAGGGCCCACGGGCATCGGCGCGCTCCCCCGAAGCGTCCGGGTGATGGCCGCGGAGCGCCGCTCGTCCCCGTCGCCCCTGCGGGCCGGGCCTCGGGGTGGCAACCGCCTCCTCAGCCGCGGGAGCTGACCACTAGGTGGATTGTGGTGCCGGGGCGGATCGCGGTTCCCGGGCGCGGATAGCTGCTGATGACGCGGCCGGCCGCAACGTTGCGGTCGCTGCCGTCGGAGACGGTGTGGCGCAGGCCCAGCTTGTCCAGTTGGTGCTCGGCGTCCGCCCGGAGCTGGTTGCGCAGCGGCGGAAGCGTGACGGTGCTGCCGTGCTGGGGGCCTGCGGTCGTCGCCGACGGCTTCGCATCGAGGGCCGGTTGCGAGGGGCGGGTACTCGCCACGGTGGCGGCCGCGGGAGCGGGCCGCTCGGTGCGGTCGGCTCCTGCCCAGGCCAGGGCGGATCCCGACGCGATCAGGGCCACCGCGGCCGCCGCGATCCCAGCGCGGCCGGCACTGCGGCGGCGGGCGGCGCGACGAATGCGCGAGGGGTCGACGCTGGGGGCTGGGGTCCGATTGGCGAACTGGTTCACAGCGGCGCGCACCTCGTGGTGGTTGTAACCGTCGGTGTGGTTCTCGAACATGGGGTTCTGCTCGGTCATTGCGCACCTTCCGGAAGGGAGGACGGCAGGGTCGCGCGGAGCTTTTCCAGGCCCCGCGCCAGCTGCGAGCGCACGGCGCTCGCCGAGATTCCCAGCATCTGGGCGATCTGCGCGTCGTCCATGTCGTGCAGGAAGTGCAGGACGACGACGGTGCGCATGCCCATCGGCAGGCGGTGCAAGGCCTGGATGAGTTCGGCGCGCAGATCAACCGCGCCGTAGGCATCCCTCGGATCGGGCCTTCGTTCGATCTCGGCGAGATCTCCGGTCTCGGCCGTGCGCACCAGGCGGCGCCATCGGTCGTTGGCCAGGTTCACCACGATGCGCCGCGCGTACGCCTCGGGCGCATCGGCCCGCCGCACCTTGCGCCAGTGTCGGCACACCCGCACCAGAGTCTCCTGCAGGAGGTCCTCGGCCGCGTGCTGATTGCCAGTCAGGACATAGGCCGTGCGGAACAGCGCCGCGGAGTGCTGTACCACGAAGCCGTCGAAGCCGGCAGGGGAACTGTCTTCCACTCGTCGCCCCGTTCCCGTCGGTCGGTAGTTGGATGTCTCATCCGCTTCGACTGCGTCGATATGGGCATATGCTGCACCGACGCCAGACATGTGACGTGGGTCTCAGAGGTGGCGCGGGTGCCGTTCGCTTCCCATCACCACGGGGCGTGACTCGGCGATTGGCCGAGGAGGGGCTCAATGGGCTAACGGAGGTGTGCGATGCGTGCGCTGTACGGGCTGCGCCACCCGGCACTGGCAGAGAATCAGCAGAGCCGTCAGCATCGGGCCGTCCGCTGTGTCCCGCGCAATGGCATCGTTGTCATCCTCCTCGACTCCGCAGACGTCGCCGAACCAGGAGCCACCGGCCGGCGCGAGCAGGGTGAGCGCGTGCGGCTTCGGCGCACGCTCGGGCCTGACGACATGTCGCTCGAGGCGACCGGCGAGGGGGAACTGCCGCATGGCGCTCTCGTCAGTGCTTCACGCACATGAAGGACACGCTGGTACGGGCTCAAGATAACGGCCGACGATCTTCTTGCCGGCGTCCGTGCCCTGGCTGGCGGCCGGGACGGTGGTGGCGGTCTTGACGCTCTGGGCGTCGACGATGCACGCGGTCGGCTCGGCTGTTCGGCCCTCCTGCTGGCGCAGGCGTCTGTGCAGGAGGCTGCTGACCTGGGTGAAGATGCCGTCCTTCTCCCACTTGGCGAAGGGGTCTGTAGACGGTCTCCCAGGGCGGGAAGTCGTGGGGGAGGTAGCGCCACTGCATGCCGGTGCGGTTGAGGTAGAGGATGGCACTGAGGATCTCGCGCAGGTCGTGCTTGGGTGGACGTCCGACGTCCAGGGCGTGGCGGCGGCACTCGGCCCGCCAGGCGGTCAGGATGGGTTCGATCAGGGCCCAGCGGGCGTCGGACAGGTCGCTGGGACGGCCCCGCATGGGATAGGGGGATGGCCTTGCGACGCCCACGGCACGAGCAGACGTCCTCCGCGGCAAGCCGCCCGGCGCCCTCGGAGGTCGGCCCGGCACGCCAGACCGGAGTGATCACTCGTTGCGAACCCATGCGCGCAGCGGCGGCCGACCCCGCCACGCCCGAGATCGAACGTGCGGGCGACACCAATGCCAAGGCCCAATCCACTGCTGTCCTTGGTGCATCCGACAACGGCGTCAACCTCGCCACACCCTGACGCCATGTCAGTCGCCAACAACCCGCGGCCCGCCTCGCCGCGATCGCGCCGAACGGTGATGGCGCCGCCGGCCCGGCCGACAAGGGCCTTGCGAACACCGGCTGACGAGTGATCGAACTGGACATGCGTGCCCGTCAAGTGCGCCACACTGAGCAGCACCCGCTCCCCACACCGAGGCGGCCCACGATGCGCCTGCCTGCCCCCGTCCCGGCCTTGGCGATCCCACCTGGATTCTCATCGAGGCCGGCGGTGATCTCGACACCCCCGGCCTTGAGCGGCTGTGCGCGCTGGTTGTGGCAAACGTCAACTTCTCGGCTGTGAACGGCCGAGCTTGCGAGTAGAGCGCGGCTGGCTGCCGCGTGGTCTCCCGCGTCCGGTCACCCCGGTCAGGGGGTTTCTGGGACGGATGACTGCCGCCCCGCGTTCCACACGACAGCGCCGCGAGCGGCGATGGTGCGGGAGCCGTTGAGATCCGCGTGCAGCACGATCCCGCAGGACCGGCACGTAAACCTGGCTTGCGTCGGCCGGTTCTTCCGGTCGATGTGATGGCACTGTGAGCATTCCTGGCTGGTGTATGCCGGATCGACGTACACCACCGGCAACCCGGCGCGTTCCGCCTTGTAGGCGAGTCGGGCCGCGGGGCGAACTCGAGCACGGCCGGCTCGCGCGCCTCGATGACCCGCACCAGATGGGTACGACCGGGCCCGGCGCCGGGCTCCAGGTAGTCCGTCACCGCAAGGCCGGGCCAGGCGGTCTCCACCGTCATCGTCTCGCCCAGATAACGCTGGACGGGGACCGGCTGGGCGCCGATGGGGCGTATGGAGAAGTGCCCGGCGCGCGCCCCGCCGAGCAGATCGGCGAACAGCGCGGGGGAGTCCGGCTGCGGATGGCAGAGCCAGACCAGGCGGGCGTCCGGGGCCAGCAGTGCGACGCTGTGCTCGTCGGCGAGCATGGCGTGCTGCTCGATCGGGGCCGCGGGCACGCCGCGAAGGTGCAGGTCCCGCTCGGCGCGCAGCAGCCGCAGCGCGGCGGCGGCCGCAGGCGTGTCGCGGACCTGCAGACCAGCGACGCTGAATCCGGTGCCGACGTGCACCCCCCAGGTCGGCCGGTCCCAGTTGGGCGAAGGGCTTCTCGGCGTCCTGGTCGCCGCCCAGATACAGCACGGCGGTTGCTTCCGTGCGGCGTCGGGCTGCCGCCAGGGCCGCGATCCGCTCGTCGGCGGGAGCCGGGACGCCCATCAGGGTGGAGGCGGCCGTCGCGGCCAGCTCCTCCAGCGCGCCCAGTGCGGCGGTGATCTCGGGCGTGGCGGGGAGCTCGCAGCGCACCAAAAGCCGCGGGGCCGCGGCGACCTCGGCCAGAGCGCGCCGAAGGTCGGCAGGAACAGGGGAAGGGGCCACCGGTGAATCTCCAGAAGCAGGTCTCGGCAAGGCAGTTGCGCGGCCGGGGCAGCGTGAGGCGCCCATCGGCCGGGGGGAGGGTGCGTATAGGCCCGAGCGGAACGCTAAGATCCGTATCCTTGTCCTGTCAATGCTTCAATCGAAGCTCTTCGATAGAGTGAACGTTGCAGGTCACAGGCACGGCGAAGAGAATCGGCAGCGGCTACACTCACCGCGGGCCCGCAGGCGGCATCCGAACAGACGCAGAGGGCAGGTAGGCAATGGCAGAGCGGGCGTCGAGGCGCGGCGGCGCCAGCATCTACGACGTGGCCAAGCGGGCCGGCTTCAGCATCTCCACCGTCTCCCTCGCCCTGAACACACCCAACCGGGTCCGCCCCGCCACCTTGCGCGCCATCCTCACCGCCGTCGACGACCTGGGATACCTCCCCAAGGCGGAGGCGGCCTCCCGGGCACGCCGCAGCACCCACCGGGTCGGCGTCGTCGCCCCTTCACCTCCTACCCCTCCTTCATGGAGCGCCTGCGCGGCGTGCTGTCGGCCGCAGCCGAGCAGCAGATGGAGATCGCCGTCTTCGACGTGGAGTCCGCAGCACTGCGCCACCACCTCATCGACAGCCTCCCGCTCACCCAGCGGGTCGACGCCCTGGTGGTGATGGGCGTCGCACTCAGCGACCGCTTCGCCAACCGACTGCTGCACGACCAGGTGCCGACAGTGCTCGTCGGCACCTGCAGGGGCGGCTTCTCCTCCGTCACGGCCGACGCCCGATCCGGCGGCCGCCTGGTCGCCGACTACCTGCTCGCGCACGGGCACCGGCGCCTGGCCTGGATCAGCGAGGCCCCCTCCGCCGGCGACGACGCAACGCCGCCGTTGGCCATGCAAGGACGGGAGCGCCTGGCCGGATTCTGTGAAGGACTGGCAGCAGCGGGCCTCGACCTCCCCGCGGCACGCCGACTCAGCGCGACCCATTCGGTGGAGGGCGGCCGGACGGCGGCCGACCAACTCCTCGGCCTGGACGAGCCGCCCACCGCCGTCTTCGCCTACGACGACGTGCTGGCCGCCGGAGTCCTCAAGGCCGCGCGCGAACGCCGTGTTGCCGTGCCCGACGCCCTGGCCGTAGTCGGCTTCGACGATGTGCCGTTCGCCGACCCGCTCGGCCTGACCACCGTCCACCAGCCGCTGTTCGAAGCAGGCCGCAGCGCACTCCGCCTGCTGCGCGACCGCCTGGCTGACGGCCCCCACGCCGCAGTCCACTCGGTCACCACCGAGTACCGCATCATTGCGCGGGAAACGACCTGACGCAGGCGCCCCCGCCGACGTGCACGGCACACCGGTCCGGGCTGCCCTTCGTGCCGCAGATCCACTCAGCCTGTTCATGGGACCGTGCGGTCGTGGGTGCACCATCCGAGCAGGGCTGACCCAAGGCCGGTCGTGACCAGACGTGCGCCAGCCGCAGGGGGTTTGGCAGCCCGGGCGGAGTAAGGGCCTCGGGGCGTCGTTGATCAGCTGGCTCGCCGAGACTGCTGGTCTCGCGAAGCCCCGCCGCCCCGGCCGGGTCCTGTCCGCACGCGGGTGCCGGTCGGAGATACGCCGGTCGGGGCCCCGCGAAGCCATGCCTTCGCGGGGACCCGACCCTGCAGCGTCAGTCGCATCGGCGTGGGCGGTCGTGGTGCGGGGTTGGGTCTCGTGGTGGCGGCCGCCGACGCCTGGTGAAGGCCCTGGGCCTCCGGGCAGCCGCTGCTTGTGCTGCTGGTCCGGATGGGTGGGGTCCGCGCCGACACCGAGTGGAGAGCCCGTGGTTGCGGCGGGGTGTGGTGGAGAGTGGGGTCGGGTGCACGAAGCGGTTCGCTGGCCGCTGTGCCTGCGGCGGACGGTCTCCGTGGTCGATGCGGAAGGCTGCCGCCGGGCGTCCGCGGCTCTATTGATCACTCCCCGAGGAGCCGGCGGGCGGTGCCGAGGGGCCCCTGTATGGTTCTGCTCTGCTGCAGGGGCCCTGAGGCCGACCCTCCGCTGGCCCGGGTGCGGTGCGGACTGATGCACAGTCGGCCGAGAACGGGAAGCCGCCGTCGGCGGCCCGGGGACTGACGGCCTCCCCGATGTGCCGGTCCGCCCGATCCCGCGCGGGATCACCCGGCGTGGCCCGCCGGAGCCGAGCCCGCGGCGGGCCGTCCCGGTGACCCGGGCCGCCGGGCGCGCCCTTGGGCACCGGGACGGGCGTGTCCGGCATCGGGCCCATGCGGGTCTTCGCTGTCAGGCGATGATCCTGTAGGCGGAGGTCTCGCCGGTCCCGCCGCGGGCCCAGACGGCGACCAGGTGGCCGAAGACGATGAAGCGGCCGCTGGGGCCCCAGTGGGGCGAGCAGGTGGTGAGGGTGATCAGGCGCCGATTGGTGCCGAGGCGCCGCCCCTGGTCCGGGGCGAGCACCCGTGCGTCGTCGGGACCGGTGGTCTGGGTGGCGTCCACGACGTAGCGCAGGCGTCCCTCGCCCGACTCCGCATCGATGCGGCTGCCGCGGTGCACCGAGCCGGGCAGGTCGGCGAACGGCGCGAACCCCGACCAGGAGGAGCGGTGGCCGGCCAGCGCGAAGTTGCCGACCGCTCCGGGGGCCGCGCTGCCCCGGTAGTGGCCGATGCCTCCACCTTCGACTCCAACGCCTCCACCTCCACCTCCGGCTGCTCCCACGCCCACCCGAAGGCGACCGATCGATGCTCACCGGCAGGCGAGTGCCGCTCAAGGTGGTGTTAGCGTCTGCGGCCATGGACGAACGCATGATCACAGCACCTGATGGAGTGTCGCTCCACGTCGGGGTCAGCGGCTCCGGTCCGGATGTCGTCGTACTGTCCGGCGGCCCAGGCTGTGTTCACTACCTGGAGGACGACCGGCTGGTTCCGCACGGGATGCGCGCGTGGTTTCCTGAGCCGCGCGGCGTCGGGCGCTCCGGCGGCGGCCCGCACACGATGGCCGAGGCAGTCGTGGATCTTGAGGCCATCAGGGAGAGCCTCGGCATCAGTAGGTGGAGCGTACTGGGACACTCCTGGGGCTCCGAACTGGCCGTCCGCTACGCCCTCCAGCACCCGGATGCGGTTGCCCAGGTGATCAGCGTCGCCGGGCGCGGCCCGCAGCGGGACCGCACCTGGTCGCAGATCTATGAGGCCGGCAAACCCAACGACGTCGTCATCGAGATCGCGAACGAACCTGCGGTGTGGAAGTCGCTGAGCGCCTCCTTCACCGAGTGGATCCATCACCCCACCCTGTTCCGAGACCTTGCCGACTCGCCCGTGCCGATGGCGTTCATCGCCGCCGGCGGCGACATCCGGCCCCCGTGGCCACTGAAGCAGCTCGCCGAGCTGGTGCCTGGTGCCACCTTTCAGGTCGTTCCAGATGTGCCCCACGACTTCTGGTCGACCCACCCGGACATCTGGGTCGAGGTCGTCACCGCAGCATGCGCCGCAGCAGATACGGCGCGAACCCCAGCCGCTTGAGCTTCCACGGGCGCGGGTCGGGACGCAGTACTGTCCGGTCCCGGTACGTAGCGGTTCCGCGCCCTTTCGGCGGCCGGAACCCAGGAGAAGCCCCGGCATGCCATGTGAGCCGGGCGCGGCCGCCGATATCCGATGGTGGGTGGGGTGCGGGTGCGCTAGCGTGCCCGGCGATGAAGTGAGTGTGCCGGGCCGCGCCCCAACTGTGGGGCTGTGCGGTCCTCTTCCGGTTCAGGCCGTCCCCGCGTCCCGCGGCGGCGGTATCTCGGCGATACCGAAAGCAGCCACCTCATGACCTCGACCAACCCTGCCCGCTCCGCGCAGCCGTCCGGCCCCGCCACCGCGGACGGCCGCAACACCCCGGCCCCCACCTCCTCGGAACTGGCTGCCGTGCTGGCCGAGTGCTGGCAGCTGGACGATGCCCGCATCCAGCCTCTGGAGGGCGGCATGAACTCTGTTGCCTTCTCGATCACCCATCCCCGCGGCCGGTTGGTGGCCAAGGCGGTCCCGACCCGGCAGCGTGAGCAGTTCCTGCTCGGACTTGAGACCGCCGTGCGCGTGGAGGCCGGCGGGATCCCGGCCGGCGCGCCGGAGCCGACCGTTGACGGGCACCTGGCCGTGGAGCGCCGCGGCTGGGTGCTGGCGCTGCTGCATTATGTGGACGGGCGGCCGCTGGACGGCAGCATCGACGCCGACCGCGCGGTGATCGGAGCCGTACTGGGGAAGGTCCACCGGGTGCTGGGCACGCGGACGGTGACGGCGGAGCAGGCCTGGACGGCGCTGGACCTGCTGGACCGGCCGCCGGCCGGCACGCAGGCGCTGGGCGTGCGGGAGTGGATTGCTCCCGCGGTCGGTCGGGCGCTGGCCGGGGTGCGGGCCCTGGACCCGCACACGCTGACCTGGGGCGTGGTGCACGGCGATCCGGCCAGTGAGGCGTTCTTGGCCGGTGCGGCGCCGGGGGTGTGCGGGGTGATCGACTTCGGTGCGGCGGCGGTGATGCCGCTGATGTTCGATGTGGCGTCCGCGGTGTTCTACAACGGCGGCCTGGAACGCTCGGCGACGCTGGTGGACGCCTACGCCGCCACGGGTGTGCTGGAGCGGGGGGAGATCGCGCGGGCGCTGCGGCCCATGGTGGTCTACCGGTTCGCGGTGCAGGCGGTCTACTTCGCCGGCCGGATCGCCAGCGGTGACCTGACCGGTATCGACGGCCAGGAGGACAATGAGCGCGGTCTGGAGTTCGCGCGCCGCAACCTTCCCGGCTGACGGCGCTGCCGGGACTGTCGTCTGCCCACGGCCGTCAGCTCCCAGTGCAGGTGGTTGTAGCTGGGCCCGTTGCCGACGATGGCGCGGGTCAAGGCGGTGTGCCCGGCGTGGTCCAGGACGTCGGCGAGGGCGTCTTCGTCGAGCGCCGCGCTGTCCTCGACGGCCTGGCGGATCGCGCGGTGGCCGGCGGAGACGATGCGGCGGGTGTGGGCGGTCGATCCCTCCATTGCAATGAACCCGCCGTTCGGGTAGGCGAGGGCGTGCAGCACTCCGTCGCCGGCGGGGGAGTGCCGGAGCGTCAGGGAGGTGGGCCAGGGCAGGTGGCGGGGACGATCAGGCCACCTCGCGGGCGGATGCGCCGAGCGGATTCCCGGCCCGCTGATCCCGGTGCCCAGCGCCACCTCCGGGGTCAAACCCAGGAGGCCCGCTCGTCGCGAGACAGAAGCGAGTTCGGGGGACCTGGTGCCCCCGGGCCTGCGTCGCTGGGTTTTGTCGCCTTCGATAACCGTCAACCTCGGGGTGTTTCTATCCGTGGTCGGTCTTACTCGCGGCTGCCCGCCTGAAGATCCAGTGGATGCACCGGGACAGGGGCTCAAGGTGCTTCGTGACGAGAGGCCTTCCGCGTTCGCGCGTCACCGCAGCTGTCGTCCTCAGGTCGGCACGGCGCACACGGCCCGGTCCGATCCTTGCTCTGCGGCCCGCGATCAGTTCGCACAGTTCGGCTGCCAGGGCCGGGGAGTCATCCAGACTCAACGAGAGCCTCCAGGTTCCGGCGGGGATGTGAGTCAGCGCGGCGAGCGGCAGGTGGGCACGGCCGGTGCGGGCGCGGAGCTGTACGTCGACGGTGATCTGCTCTCCTGATTCCCGGTCGAGCAGGACCTTTGCGGGGAAGGGCGTGCCGGTGCAGGGGGCGGCGATGGGCAGGCGGAGTTCGGGGCGTGGTCCAGGCAGCACGCTGACATCGCGTCCGACCAGCTGCGTGGTGAGTCTCTTGCCCCGGCGGCCGACGTCGAGGGTCAAGTTGCTGTGCGTATCGGTGAAGTAGGGGATGACCGGGTGCCTGCCGATGGCCGGGAGCATGGGGAGGCACAGGGGATCGACGGCCGGTGCGCGGTCGGAGCCCAGGCGTGCCTTTCGACTCGCACCCAGGCCCTTGAGGGGGATCCACACATCCCAAAATCCACGATCCAGCAGGGTGGGTTGGTCGCCTGTGAGGTGAACGAGCCGTCCGGTCCCCCGCGCGACGAGGTGGTAGCGGTTGCGGCCGGGGAGCGGGACGAGTTCCGGCGAGGACCCCCACAGGCAGTGCCACTCCACCCCGGTTTCGCGGTTGCGCAGCGACAGCGAGGTCGTGAAGTGCGTCAGTTCGTCGGTGACGTCGACGTGTTCCCCGGCGGGCAGAAAGCTTCCGGTGACAGCCGGGTCGATGATCAGGCGGTCGTCGACGCGGAGCAGCGGCAGTGGCTCCCGGTCCGGGCCGACGGCCAGGCGTGCCGTCGCATCGACGGCGAGCGTACCGTCGTCCTCCCATCGCACGGCTTCGAGTCGAGCGGCCGCTTTGACCGACTTGCTGAAGCGGGCGAGGGCCATGAGCCCGGTGTGGTCTTTGCGCCGCACCAGTGTCGAGCGGATGCGGTTGATGGCGCCGAGGCCGGAGTGGACGCCGTCCCCCATGTACTCGGATCCCAGGCGGGCGACCTCGTCGAGGATCTCGGCCGCGTATTCTTCGGTGTAGCCGAGAATCGTGTGAAGGCGGCGACGGTTCCGAGGCTGGCAGCCCTCAAGGCGAGCGCGACCACGAGGCCGGCCGCTGCGGTGACCAGAACGGACAACAGCCAGACGCCCCATGCATCACCGAGCAGTCCGACGAACGGGGCGAGTAGGACAGGGTAGCCCGGGCGCGAGGAGAAGATCTTCTGGTAGCGGACGGGCCAGAAGGGCCAGACCACAGCGTGGTCGAATGCGTGCGTTTGGGCCAGCTGACGCTTCATCTTGGCCCCGCAGGCTCGCTTTGCGGCGCTGCCCGCCGCCGTTGCGGGGGTGGCGAATGTCGTGTCCCCGACCCGGTGGGAGGCCTGGGCGGTGCGGATCGCGCTCAGGCAGTAGTACTGGCCTGCGGCCTGCGTGGCTGTCGTCTCGTCCTGACCCAAGATGCGGTGCGCGTAGGTGACGTAGTTCAAGGTGTCGGGCGTGGCCTGCATGGCGACGTTGCCCGCCTGCCCCAGGGCGAACAACAAGGCCAGAAGGCATGCGATCGCGGGCGTGCGCAGTGTCCGCGCGCTACGGAGAGTAATAAATGCGGCCACATGTCCCTATCGGCAGGACGGGCCCGCTGCCTTCGTTGTCCGCAGCCATTTCACTCCGAAGGACGAGTCCCGCCACTCGAACGTGACAGTGAGCTTGTTCCGCTTTGACGGACACGTTCGGTGTGGTGGTCAGGCCGCGTGGGCGTCCTCGTAGCCGGCACAGCTCGACGATCTCCGCTTTGAACTCGGGCGTGAACGAGCGCCGTGGGCGCGGCTTCTTCTTCCCCATGCTCTCCATGGTGGACATCCCTCCGGGGCCGTAACCCCTGATCTCGGAGTCCGTGTCGGCAACGGCTGAATTTTGATCCACTTTGAGCGGGTGAAACGTGATCCAGGTGGCGTCTGTGTCGGTCAGTCGTCGTCGGTGCTGGAGCGGTCGCCGAGGCTGCGGCCCTTCATCCGGTAGGACTCGCCCTTGAGGGAGTGGACCTCGGCATGGTGGACCAGCCGGTCGATCATGGCGGCGGCCACGGTCTCGTCGCCGAAGACCTCGCCCCAGCGATCTGGGGCTGGCACTTGTTCGTTCCCGGGAATCTGTGCTGCCACCGGCCCGTATCCATCTCCTGCGGCTCTCGTTGGTTCTCGTGGTGGGTCCCGGATTTTCCAGGTGCCACCTTGACCGTTCAGGCGCGAGGAAGGTGTGCCGGTGGCCGGGACGAGACTGCAGGTCATAACCGGAGGGGCGGTTCCGCAGGAACCGTTGAGTACGGACCCCTGGCAGTTCCAGACGTTGTGCGTCGACGCATTCGTCGCCTCGTGGCGGGCCCGCGGGTTCAGCCCGGTGACCATCGACAACGACATCGGCCTGCTGGAGCGGACGCTCAAGGCCCTGGGCCGGCCCGCCTGGGAGGTGACCGCAGAGGACATCGACCGGATCGTCGGCGACCTCGCCGTCCAGGGCCGCAGGACATCGACCCGCCGCGAATACGTGCAGATCTTCAAAGGCTTCCACCGCTTCCTCCAGGCCCGAAAGGCTGCCGAGATCGAGGCCGCCTTCGGCGTTCGGCTGGTCTGCCCCATCGACGAGTTCAACGCCTCACGGCATGTCGGTGACGACTCGCCGGCCCTGGTGCCGCCGCCGAGCCCGGAGCGGATCGGAGAGTTCTTCGACTTCATGAAGCAGCGGATCGCGACCGCGCGGAAGTATGGCCCCGCCGCCCGGGACTATGCGATGTTCCGGACGCTGTATCACGCCGGGCTCCGCTCCGAGGAAGCATCACTCCTGGAGAAGCCGGACCTGCACTTCACCCGCGGACCGTTCGGCAAGATCCACGTCCGCTTCGGCAAGGGAGCCCACACCTCCGGACCCAGGCCGCGCTGGGTGCCCATGCTCGACGGCCTGGACCTGGTGCTGCGGTGGTTCCTGGAGGACGTGCGGCCCAAGTTCCCTGATTCCCCCCTGCTGTTCGCGGACGAGTCCGGCGGCCCCCTCCACCGCGGGACGATCCGCAACCGGCTGCGCTATCTCATGCAACTGGAGGGCCAGCCCGCAGCCGAGTGGTTCAGCCCGCATGCCCTGCGCCGAGCGTGCGCGACCCACAACTACGAACGCGGCGTCGACCTGGTGGCGATCCAGCAAATGCTCGGTCACTGGACGGTCGGCTCGACCATGAGATATGTCCGGCCCTCGACCACCTTCATCGAGGACGCCTATCAGCGGGCCGTGGCCAGCACACTCGCCGAACTGACCGGGAAGGAGTCCACGGAATGAAGATCCAATGGCGTCTGCGGATGGCCGCCGCTCAGCGTGAGGTCTGGACCGGCACCGAACTGCGGCGTCTGCTGGCCGAGAAGGCCGGCCTGGACCTGTCCTCGGCGTCGGTGTCCGCGCTGTTCACCAAGGAGCCCTCCCAGGTGAAGATGACGACCCTGGCCGCGTTGTGCACCGCGCTGGAGTGCACTCCCAACGACTTGATCGAGGTCGACACCACGCCGGTCGAACGACCCGTCGCCCCGCCCCGTCCGGTCGCCAAGCTCCCGCGGGTCGCCTCCGCGCGCGGCCGGTCGATGCCACCCATGTGACCGGCGGCCGAGGTGGGGAAGAGACAGCGGGACTGCGTCACCTGCGGTGCCCCGGTCGGGTTCCTGGACCGCGAGCACTGCTGCCGGTGCTGGCGCCGGATGAAGGAAGACGCCGCGCGATCACCATGCCGGTCCTGCGGCCTGCAGCGAGTGCTGCAGCAGGACACCGGTCGATGCGTTCTGTGTTCGCGGATCTGTGAACAGTGCGGCCATCCGGTGCGGGCGAAGGACGGCCGGCTGTGCCGGGATTGCCGGAACAAGGCCCGTCGCCTGGCGGCCCAGCAGCCCTGTCCGCGCTGCGGCCGTCCCGGCTATCTGCGTGAGCCGACCGGCTGGTGCGGGTCGTGCTCACGGCCCCGGCCGGCGAAGAAGCCGCCGCGCATCTGCCGAGAATGCGGGCAGCTGCGGCGCCATGCCGGACTCGGCCTGTGCTCGCCGTGCTGGCAAAAGCATCCCGGCCGCCCCTTCATCCGCGGCGACCACCTGCGGGAACAACTCGCGGAACCACCCTGGTGGCTGGACGACTTCGTCGCGCACGTCGCCAAGCGACACTGCGTCTCGCGGGCCTGCGGCTTCGTCACCGACCTGGGCCGACTCCTGGGGGATGAACACCCCAACTCGCCGCAGGCCCTGTTGGAGCGATCCCGCCGACCGGGCAGGTCGATGGGATCCTTCGCCCGCGCGTTGGAGGACTTCTTCACCCGTCACGGCCTGGCATTGCCCACCGACCAGAGCGATCGCCTGGCGGCGGGCCGCCGCCGACGGCGCCTCGACGCCGTTCCCGATCCGCTGCGGTTGGCCGTGACGGCCTTCGACGCCTCGCGGATGCGGGCCCAGGAGCGGGCCCGCCGGGCCGGCACCCGGCCCCGCAGCAACCACACCCTGGAAACCGCTCTGTCAATCCTGCGGGATCTCGCGCTCTTCCTCGCGGCCGAACGGGGCAAGGACGGTTGGGAGTTGGTCGACGTGCAGGACATCGAGGCGTTCTTGAACACGCTGCCGCGAGCGCGCAAGCGACGGTTGACCGTGCTGCGGCAGTTCTTCCGCTTCGCCCGTGCCCAGCACCTGGTGCTGGTCGACCCGACCCGCGGACTGGCCGGTGACGAAGCCCGGGGATTCCGCGGTGCGACCCTCACCCTCGACCAGCAGCGCGGCCTCTTCCGGCGCTGGACCACGGACGAGAGCGTGCACCCCCACGAGGCCCTGGTCGGCATGCTCGCGCTGCTGCACGGCGCCTCCAGTACCGAGACCCGCCTGCTGCAGATCGACGACGTCGACGAGACCACCCAGAGCCTCCGCCTGGGCAAACGGCCCCGTCCGGTGCCGATGGACCCGGCGTCCTGGGCGGTCCTGCAACGCTGCCTGGCCCATCGCGACGGCTGGCGGACCGACAACCCGCACGTCATGGTCACCAAAGGAACGAAGGCCGGGCGGAGCCCGGCCTCAACTGCCTATCTCTCCCATGTCCTTGACCCCTGCGGCTTCCCGCCACGGATGATCCGCAGCACCCGTCTCCTCGACCTCGTGAATGTGATGGATCCGAAGCTCGTCGCCGCCGCGTTCGGGATGACGGCCGAGTCGACGCTGATCTATCTCGCCGACCGCGTCGATCCCGGAGCGCTGCCCGGGCCGGAAACACCATGACGATGGGCACCCCGCTGACCTAACGTTTCGCAGATGATCCCCGAAGACACCGCCGACGTCATCGTCCGCTGCCAGCGCGACCGAACGGTGCATGTCCGGCTCTGTGACCGCTTCCGGGAAGACCAGGACTGCCTGCACTACGCCGTTGAGGCCAGCGCACCCGGTCTCAACGCCCGCGTTGACGCGGTGGCCGCCTGGAACTGGGACGCGGACCTGGCGCCCTTCTTGGACGAACTCGCCGCGGATTTCCGCGGATGGCGAGGCGAACGCGTATGGCAG
The DNA here is from genome assembly GCF_001879105.1 of Mangrovactinospora gilvigrisea. Lineage (GTDB taxonomy): Bacteria > Actinomycetota > Actinomycetes > Streptomycetales > Streptomycetaceae > Mangrovactinospora > Mangrovactinospora gilvigrisea. Next base: position 191,761 of record NZ_MLCF01000002.1, read on the forward strand.
ACCGCCGACCGGGACCTTGCCGTCCGGGCCATCTTCCACTCCGGCGGCCACGTCGCGGTGAGCTGGACCCTCTGCCCGTGGCGGAACCCCACCGACGGCTGGAAGGCCACCGTCACGACCTGGCTGGAAGCCGGCGAGCAGATGTCCATACTCGCGGCCGACGTCCGGGATTTCCTCCACCACGAGCCCGAGACCACCTGAACCGAGCCGAACCTGTCGCATTCTGGCGCCACCTGACACAGGTTCGCCGGAACATGTGCGCTTTACCGAAGGGCTTGTTGCAGGTGACGATCACGCTCGCTCTCTCGTAGCGGTGCGATATCAGCTGGAAGAACAGGTTCGCGGCCTCGGCCTCGAACGGGATGTAGCCGACCTCGTCGACCACGATCAGCGGGATCCGGCCCAGCCGGGTCAGCTCCTCGCGCAGCCGGCCGGCGTGGTGGGCGGCGGCCAGGCGGTCCACCCACTCCGCGGCGGTGGCAAAGGCCACCCGGTGCCCGGCCTGGCAGGCCCGAACCCCCAGACCGGTGGCGATGTGGGTCTTGCCGGTGCCCGGCGGACCCAGGAGGATCGCGTTCTCCTTGCCGGCCAGGAAGTCCAACGTTCCCAGATGCGCCAGCTGTTGACGCGTGATGCCGCGCAGATGGGTGGCATCCAGCTGTTCCAGGGTCTTGACCGCGGGAAAGCGTGCGGCGCGGATCCGATTCTCGCCGCCGTGCGACTCGCGGGCGGAGACCTCGCGCTGCAGACAGGCCGTCAGAAACTCCAGGTGGCTCCAGGACTCGCCGGCGGCGCGTTCGGCGAGACGCTCGGCGGCCTCCCGGATCGCCGGGGCCTTCAGCGCGCGGGTCAAAAAGGCCAGGTCGGCCGCCGGCTGCCCGGTCCGGCGCTTGGTGGCACTCACCGCTGCTCCTTGCCCGGTGCCCGGCCGCCGTCGATGACGGTGAACAGCCGGTCGTAGCTGGCCAGCGGGCGCTGCTCGACCTCGACCGCGGCCGGATCGGCGGCCTGGGCCGGGGAGGTTCGCTGGGTGAGGAAGGCGGTGCGCAGGGCGCGTCCTGCGGCGGTGTGCTCGGGGTCGGTCAAGGTCTGGTGCCGGGCCCAGCAGCGTTCGTGCCGGGCGACCAGCTGCTCGCCCAGACGGGCGGTGACCTGCTCGGCGTCGATGCGCATGGTGATGCGCCGGCCGATGGCGGCGGGGTGGATGGAGTAGTCGTTGGTCTCGATGCGCACGTAGTGGTCGCGCGGCAGGCGCAGGCCGAACTGCCACCAGCGGGCCGGCTCGATGGGCGGCAGGGCGAGCATGCCGGCCCGGTCGGCCTCGAACCGGTCGGCGGGGCGGGCCTCGATGCTGCGGTGCCGGCGCCGGTTGGCGATCTGCAGCCAGTTGGTCAGCTGGGTGTTGAAGTCGGCCGGGGAGGTGAAGGTGCGGCCGGGCAGGAAGGAGGTCTCCAGATAGCCGTTGGCGCGCTCGACCAGGCCCTTGGCCTCCGGATCGCGGGGCCGGGCCTGGAAGACCTTGATTCCCAGCAGTCCGGCCAGGGCGGCGAACTCGACCGAGAGTTTCCCGCGCTGGCCGACGGCGGGTTCGTTGTCCCAGACCAGCATCTTGGGGACCGCGTTCCATCCGGTCAGCAGCCGCCAGTGGCCGTCGATGAGGTCGAACGCGCGGCGGGAGGGCAGCATGCGGGCGGCGATCACGCGGGAGTAGCCGGCCACCAGCACCAGGACCGGCGGGCTTCCGCTTTGGCCGAAGCCGAGGGGGATCTCGGCCGGCGGGAACCACAGGTCGCACTGGGCGATCTCGCCGGGTTGGTAGGTGGTGCGCGAGACCGGGTCCGGGGGCAGGAAGGCCGGGCGCAGCTCGCGGACACGCTCGTTGAGGATGGTCATCCCGCGGTCCCAGCCGATGCGCTCGGCGATCACGGTGGCGGGCATCGTCGGGGTGTCGGCGAGCAGCGTCTTGATCTCTTCTTCGACCGCGTCGACCGCCGAGCCCTTGGCGGCGCGGGTGTATTTCGGGGGTCGGTCGCTGGCCAGGGCCCGTTTGACGGTGTTGCGGGAGATCCCCAGGTCGCGGGCGATGGCACGGATGCCCTGGCCCTCGGAGCGGTGCAGGCGGCGGATCTCTGCCCAGTCCTCCACGTGGATCACCTTCTTCATCCTGACGCTGTGTCAGCATCAGGATGTCCGGATCACCACCAGGTGGATCATTTTTGATCCGCTGTAAGTGGATCAGTTTTCAAGCGCCGCCGACAACAGCCCCGAACCGGACCACTGCTGACCCCGGACCCGCAACCCCGCCCTCACACACCGGTGGCCACGAGCACAGCACGAGCCTTCCGCAACGGGTGCCGCGACTGTCACATCCGGTCCGCAAGCCGGCCCACGAGGGCACTGTGCCGCTGAACAATGGAACACGCGCCGCCAGCAAACGAACAAGGGAGACCTGCATTGCCCGCATACTCGCCCGACCCCAACGATCTTGCCCTGAAGCCGGTCGGCACGGTCGTGTCCGAGTTGACTGACCTCAAAGACGCTCCGCGGCAGGGCGACGAAGGCGCCCCTGAAGCATGGCTGGTGTTCGACGAGACCGTTCGTCCTGCACTGCAAGGCCTCACCGAGGGCAGTGACGTTCTCGTCCTGACCTGGCTCGATCGCAGCGACCGCTCAGTGACAGCAGTCCATCCCCGCGGCGACACCAGCCGCCCGCGCGCCGGCGTGTTCAGTACACGCTCGCCGGACCGACCGAACCCGATCGGACTTCATCAGGTCACGATCACCTCAATCGAGGAACTCCGCATCCGAGTCCGCAACCTCGAGGCACTGGACGGCACGCCCGTGCTCGACCTGAAGCCGCTCCTGGGCCCGACCGACGAACGATAGAACCTGCCTCAGAATCAGCCATCCCACCGTCGAGCGGGCGCTGAGGACCGAGGGATTGCGAGCCAGCCCGGGCGACGCAAAGCGTCTCTCAAGCGGTCCCTGAAGACGCGCCCCAAGCGCGACAGTGACCGCAGTTGGCCTGGGGCGCCCGCGGGCCTGGCTGAAGCAGATCCGCGGGCGCAGACGTCGGCTCCCACGCAGATCTGACGATGCGGCAGGTGACGAAGCCGATGATGACCTCTTCGGCAACGGCGTGCCGGGAGACCCAGAGTTCGGGGCCGCACGCGGTCCCGGATCCGCCACGGCGCACCCGGTTCGCCCGCGAAGCGATCGGCCGATCATCGGCAGCATCCCGACCCTGATGAGCGGCCGCCACCTCGCTACCTCCGTCCGCAACCACCGGTTGCCCCGACCATGAGCGCCGTGATCGACGACGCCGAATCACCACTCGTGGCGGCCTCCAGGCCCGACACCGAGCCGGCGCGGCCGGATGAACACGTCGCCGGGCCGGCCGGGGCGCCGGGACGGTCCTTGCTCGCGCAGCGACAGTCATCACCACCCCACCCATACGCCTGCGCAGCGAGCGCGACCCGCACCCGTAATTGAGGACCGCACTCGGAACCGCTCCCTGCGGCGTGCAGCAGCGGGCCGCGATCGCCCGCGACGTCGAGACCCGGGTGCCTCACGGCTCGTCAAGGACCGCCATGTCCAGGCGGCGCAGGCGCTGCGGGTCGGCGAAGATGTCAACCTCGGCAACACGTCCTCGACGCACCGTGAAGCCCAGGACCGCCACCGCCCGCCCGGCCGTCACCAGTACCAGGCCCGCCGTCCCGTTGACCAGCGCCCGACGCGGCGTCAGCGCCGGATGGCCGAAGCCGCCCGACTCCACCACCCGCCGCGCCACCTCCGGCGCCCCCCGCACCACCTCGACGCCCGCGGACCGTCCGCTGTCTGCCCGCACCACAGCGCCCGGGTCCAGCAGGGCCACCAAATCCTCGAACCGGCCCTGCCGGGCGGCCGCGTAGAACGCCTCCACCACCTCTCGCTGCCGGGACGGATCCGGCTCCGCGTCCGCCGCAGCGCCCCGCACCCGGCGCCGAGCCCGGCTCGCCAGCATCTTCGCCGCCGCCGTCGAGCGGCCCAGCAGCCGGCCGATCTCCGCGAACGGCACCCCGAAGGTGTCGTGCAGGACGAACGCGAGGCGCTCGGCGGGCGTGAGGGTGTCCAGCACCACCAGCATGGCCAGCCCGATCCCCTCCGCCAGCAGCGCCTCCGCCTCCGGGTCCTCCTCCCGACCGGCCGCCCCCCAGCGGCCGACCACCGGGTCGGGCAGCCGCTCCGGCAGCAGCTCCTCGCGCCGCGAGCCGCGCGCCCGCAGCAGATCCAGGCTCTCGCGCGCCACCACCGTGGTCAGCCAGCCGCCCAGGTTCGCCACCGCACCGACGTCCGCCCGCGCCAGTCGCAGCCACGCCCCCTGCACCGCGTCGTCCGCGTCCGACAGCGAGCCGAGCATCCGATACGCCACCGCCCGCAGCCGCGGGCGGTGCCCCTGGAACCGCCGCGCCAACCAGTCCCGCTCGTCCATCGCCGTTACCTTCCGCCGCCCCGGTCCGACACCCCACTGCTGATAAGTCGAAACGGAACCGGTCGGGGTAACACCCGGACAGGAGCAGCGACATGACATCCCACAGCCCCGCGGCGAGCGGCCGGCGGACCACCACCGAAGCCGACCCGACCACCGCACCACCCGTACTCCGGGCCTCCGGCCTCGTCAAGCACTACGGCAACACCCGGGCCCTCGACGGGCTCAACCTGGTCCTGCGACCCGGCCGCGTCGTCGCCCTGCTCGGCCCCAACGGCGCCGGCAAGACCACCTTCGTCCGGGCCGTCGCCACCCTACTGCGACCGGACGCCGGCGCCCTGGAGGTCGCCGGCGTCGACGCGCTGCGCCGGCCGGCCCAGGTACGCCAGATCATCGGCCTCGCCGGTCAGTTCGCCGCGGTCGAACCCGCCATGACCGGACGCGAGAACCTGGTGATGGTCGGCCGCCTCTTCGGCCTCAAAGGGAGCCGGGCCAAGGCGGCCGCCGCCTCCGTACTGCAGCGGATGGGCCTGACCGAGGACGCCGACCGGCTGGTCCGCGGCTACTCCGGCGGCCTGCGCCGCCGCCTCGACCTGGGCGCCAGCCTCGTCGGCACGCCCCGGCTGCTGCTGCTCGACGAGCCCACCACCGGCCTCGACCCCGGCAGCCGCATCCGGCTGTGGGACGCCATCCGCCAACTCGTCGCCGATGGCACCGACGTCCTTCTCACCACCCAGTACCTGGACGAGGCCGACCAACTGGCCGCCGACATCGTCATCATCGACCACGGCCGGGTGGTCGCCGCCGGAACCCCGGCCGAGCTGAAGGCCCTCGGCGGCGACGACGTCATCGAGGTGCACGTCCGCGACCCGCTCGCACTGGGGGAGGTGGCCGCCGTCCTCGCCACCGTCGGCGGCGAACCGCGCACCGACCCGGCCACCCGCCGCGCCTGGACCGCGGTGAGCGACGGCACCCGCCGCCTGATGGAGGCGATGCGCGCCCTGGACCGTACCGGAGTCCCGATCGACGACATCGCGCTCCGGCACCCCACCCTCGACGAGGTCTTCCTCACCCTGACCGGCCATCGCGCCGACGACGCATCCGTCCGGAAGGAGCAGCAGTCATGACCGCCCTGACCAACTCCGCCGCACCGGCCCCAACCGTCGACCCGCCCCGCGTCGGCGCCCGCTTCTGGCCCAGCAGCGCCCAGGTGGCGCAGCGCACCGTCCGCAAGTTCGTGCGCACCCCGCAGCTGATCGTCCTGGCGACCGTGCAGAGCGCAGTCTTCCTGGTGGTGTTCCGCTACATCTTCGGCGGCGCCATCAACGCCGGCCGGGGGCTGGGCTATGTCGACTTCCTGGTCCCCGGCTTCGTCACCACGCTCATCCTCTTCAACGGCATGAGTGCGGCGGCGGGCGTCGCCGAGGATGTCGAGAACGGCCTGTTCGACCGGCTGCGGTCACTGCCGATTCCGCGTGCCGCGGTACTCGCCGGCCGCGGCCTGGCCGACACCGCCCTGGTGGTGTGGGGCCTGTTCGTCGGCTCGGCGCTCGGGTTCGCCGTGGGCTTCCGGATGCACGCCTCGATCGGGCACGGGCTGGCGGCGTTCGGCCTCTGCGTTCTCTACGGATTCGCCTTCGAGTGGGTCTTCATCGCCATCGGACTGCTCTCCGGCACCGCACAGGCCGCGCAGGGCATGTCGGTGATGATGACGCTCTTCGTCTTCGTCTCCAGCGCGTACGTGCCGGTCGCCTCCATGCCGGGCTGGCTGCGCCCGGTAGCCGAGCACCAACCGGTCACACCCATGGTCGACGCGGTCCGCGCCCTGGCGGGCGGCCCACGGGTGCAGGCGCTGCTGCCGCACCCCACCACCTACTACGTCTGGGTGTCCCTGGTCTGGACCGCGGGGATCATCGCGGTCTTCGCCTCCCTCGCCGCGGCGCGCTTCTCCCGCCGCCGATGAGGTGTCAGATCACCGGGCAACCCCTGCGCTTGGTCGATCTGCGCGTTCGGTCCCGTCCCCCGTGCCAACGTGTCCTTGCAGGGCAGCGAGTCACCCGTCATGACCACCTCTGCTTGGCCAGGCGCTCACCGCCCTGCGAGCCACTCCGCCCGCACAAGTTCGAAGGAGCAGTCCGCGCGAGTCCCGGACGGCTTCCGCTGCTGTGCACCCAGGCGCGTCAGCAGCGCGCGCGAAGCAGTGTTGGCCTGGTCGCAGCCTGCCGTGACGCGTCGCAATCCGAGATCCTCGAAGAGGTAGGTCAAGAAAGCGGACGCCGCCTCGTATCCGTAACCCTGCCGGTGGTACGCCGGATGAAACTGAGAACCGACGTCACCTTCGAAATGAGTGGCAAGAAATACGCCGATGTCTCCGATGACGGTTCCGGACTCTTTCTGCTCAACGGCATACCCATGCCATGCGCCAACTTTGCGCTCGTCGATGGTGGACTGAGCGCTCAGGTAGCTCATTGCCTGCCCAACGCTCATCGCATCGCCACGCTGAAATTCCCGCACCTTCGGATCTGCCTGATATGCGCAGAAGTCCGCAAGGTCGCCTGGCGCGAACCGCCTAACGATCAGGCGGCTCGTATGCAGTGACTTGATCATGTGCGAATCTCCACGGCGAAAAGGGCGAGGTGAACCAAGAAAAATGGGGACTCTGCTCGGAGCGGTCATGGCGACGCTGGTTGACCATAGGTGCCACGTCGGCACTCGTCAACAGTGGGTCGGTCTCGAGTATTCAGCCACTCGATGAGGTTAGCTGATTAGGCCCGCTGACGTTTTGCTTTCGGCCAGTGGGGGCGGGGCAAGCACGCGGCCGGACCGCAGAAAAGGGGCCCCCGACCGGAGCCGCACGACCAAACCTTCGGCCGCTCCCGCGGCGGATGGACCACAAAAGTCGACTCCCGTCGTCCTTCGCCTCCCATCAGGCCTACTCCTCGAGAGCAATCCGGGCGCATCCGTGCCGCCGCGGCATCCGGGCGGTCACCCCCACCCCGGCCGATCAGCGCCCCCACCGGCTGCGCCGCGGCGGCCGCGGCGGCCGGGGCGGCCGGCCGCCGGCCTTCGAGCGCCAGGCCCGCAAGCTGCGCAACACCGTCGAGCGGCACATCAACCGCCTCAAGCTGTGGCGCGACCTTGCCGCTCGGTACGACAAGACCGCCACCATCTGCCTGGCCGGGATGGACATCGCGGGCACCTTCCTGCGGTCCGCCCGATGATCCAAAGACGCGCCCTAGCCCAGCGCTTGGGCGAGGGCGGCCCCGGCGAAGGAGGCTCCGAGGCCGGCCCCGGAAGTGAGCAGCAGGTACCAGACTGCGACTTTGACCCGTCGCTGCTGCTGCAGCGTCACCACTTCGCGGGCGAACGTCGACCAGGTCGACAACGCGCCACACAATCCGGTGGCCACCAGAAAGTGCATCCGCGTGTTCTCGCTTCCCTCGGCGACGCCCTCCTGGAAGGCGATCCCCAGCACCAGCGCTGCGAGGACGTTCGCCGTAAAGGTTCCCCACGGGATCACTGTCTGCCACAGGGACTTGACCACAGCCCCGATCGTGTAGCGCGCCACGGCCCCGACGGCGGCACCGACCAGGATCAGAACCCAATCATCCGCGCCGGCCATCGCCGTCCACCCTCTTGCCGTGCGGACGGACCAGCGCCACTCGCCCCAGCACAAAACCCGCCACCACAGCCGCCGGCGCCAGGCCCATCGTGAGCACCAGATCGGCCACGGCCTCACCCGACTTGCCTCTTTCGAACAGCAGTCGGGTGTCGTCGGTGAAGGTGGAGAAGGTGGTGTACCCGCCCAGCACCCCCGTACCGAGCGCCGGGTCAAGCAGCCGGGGAGCCCTGGTGAAGCGCTCGGTGAGCGCGACCGTGAGCACACCCATCATCAGGCAACCGGACAGGTTGATCACCAGGGTGGTCCACGGAAAGGCGGTGACGGGAGTCGGGTGGATCAACGAGATGCCGTAGCGGGCGGCGGCACCCACCGCCCCACCCGCAGCGACCACAAGCACAGCCGGGAGCCGCACGACGCGTAGGACGTGCGAAATAGGCGATGGAGGCGGGGACATGATCGCTTATATAGGCCCGAGTGTGCACAGTGCCGTGGAGGTGGGCACTCGCCGCGCGGAAGGACCACCCGACGGGGCGCATCGCTCCGCACCAGGCTCGGCGCGGAAGGCTTGCGTCGCCTTCACCCGTCTGTACGGGTGCCGCGTGTCCCGGCGCACCTTCCGTCGTTCGCTGGTGTATTTGTCTTGTCCTGGACGGCCTCGGCGGAATGCACCGCCCGAAGTATTCGTCATCGGGCAGGGAGCGGATCCGTGGACATCGCGAAAGGCACCGAATCCGCTGGCACTCCCACGCCTCTGACGCCGGCTTGGACATGGGTTCGCGGATTCGGGCAGGTCGACCTCCAGTCCAATGTCGTGACCGGGCTGCTGATCTGGGTCTCCCTCTGGGCGGCCGGGTGGGCCGTCGGGCTGTATGCCACGATCGGGGTGCTCGTCTCGACGCTCACCGCCCACCTCCTCGGCGGCGACGCGAAGGCTATCCGGCTCGGCCTCTACGGGTACTCGGGCTGCCTCGCCGGAATCGCCCTGGTGGTGAACCTGGGCGCGCATGTCTCGACGTTGGTGCTGACCGTGGTGGGCGCGGTGCTGTGCGCGATCCTCACTGCCGCGCTCAACACCTTCCTCGCCCCGCACGGGCTCACTGCGCTGACCGCGCCGTTCTGCCTGGTGTCTGGGGTGATGGTGCTCGGAGCCCCGTCGTTCGCACGGATCTGGCACGGCGCCCCGGACAGCGCCCGCGCCGGCACCGTCAGCGCAGGCACCGCGTTGACCTGGAACCAGGCCTGGCACGCGTTCTTCTGCAATGTCTCCCAGGTCTTCCTCGTCAACAGCTGGTACGTGGGACTGATCATGCTGGTGGGCCTGGCGTTCGCCGGCTGGGCGGTGTTCGCGTTCACCGCCGGCGGCAGCGTCGTCGGGACGCTCGCGGCCTGGGCGCTGGGCGCACCCGCGCAGCTCATCGGCAATGGGATCTACGGCTACAACGCGGTCCTGGTCGCGCTCGCGCTGGGCGCGGTACTTCTCGAGGCCTCGCCGTGGAGCGTCGGGTACGCGCTCGTCGGCGCCGCCGCCAGCGTCGGCCTGACCGCATCGGTCACCTCCCTCTTCACCACCTTCGGCGGCCATACCTTCACCTGGCCGTTCATCCTGATCACTTGGGGTTTCGTGCTGGCTGCCCCCGCGTTCTCGCGATTGGGCAAGTCCGCTTAGCAGCATCAATCCAGAAAGGTGTCGCACGATGAACCTGGCCCCTCGGGAGATCGACAAACTCCTGGTCTACGTTGTCGCCGATCTGGCGCGAAAGCGCCGGGACCGCGGCCTCAAGCTCAATTACAGCGAAGCGGTGGCGCTTGTCACCGAGGCAATCCTGGAGGGCGCCCGGGACGGGAAGAGCGTCGCGGACTGCATGGAGCTGGGCCGCACCGTGGTGACGGTCGATCAGACCATGCCCGGGGTGAAGGAGATGCTCCCGCTCCTGCAGGTCGAGGCGGGCTTCGTCGACGGCACCAAACTGGTCTCCTGCCACGATCCGATCACCAGCGCCCGGAAGCGCGCGAAGAAGTGACGCGGCCGCCCGCGGTGATCGCCGTCGCCGGCTACGAGAGCGCCTTCGGGGAGGCGCTGCGCGGCCTGATGCCCGCCGGGGTCGAGGTGGCCGCCCGCGGGCGCGAACTGCACCGGCTGGCCGCCGGCCTGACGGGCCGCGGACAGGTGGTGTGCGTGGTGCCGATGACGCTCGGCCGCGACCCGCGGCTCGTCGCGGACACTGCCCGGACGCTGCTGGCGCTGCCCGCAGCGCAGCGTGCGGGGGTGATGCTCAGCGCGCCGTTCGGGACGCCCGTGCACCTGATCGGCTGGCTGCGTGGCCTCGCCCGGCGGACGCCCGCCGACCACGCACTCCTGGTCACCGCCCCGACCGGCGGCATCGACGAGGACGCCGAGCTGTTCCGGATCAGCCGGACGGTGCGCCAGTACGGCCGCCACCGGCTGGTGGAGACCGCGCTGGCCGGCGGCGACCCCGATCCGGCGGAGGGTGTGCGGCGCTGCCGCCTGCTCGGCGCGCGCCGGGTCGCGCTCCTGCCCGCCGCCTTCGGCACGGCCGAGGCCCCGGCCGGTGCGGCTCCGGCGGACGGCACCGTCCGGGCGGTCGGCCCCCTGCTGGGCCCGGCCGGGCTCGCCGGCGTCCTGCGGGCCCGGGTGGCAGAGGCCGTGCACCGCCGCGAGCACGGGATCGACGGACTGGCCGCCGGTGCCGCCGCCGACCACGACCACGGCCCGGCCCACAGCCACGGGCCGGACGCCGACCACGACCATTCCCGCACCCCAGGAGCAGCAGCATGCCCTTCGAGCAGAAGTACCTCTACGGCGACGGCGACATCGAGATCAACGCCGGCCGCCGCACACTGACCTGTCGGGTCAGCAACACCGGCGACCGTGCCGTCCAGGTCGGCTCGCACTACCACTTCTTCGAGGTCAACTCCGCCCTCGACTTCGACCGGGACGCAGCCCTCGGCATGCACCTGAACATTCCTGCCGGCACCTCGGTGCGTTTCGAGCCCGGCGGGACCCGCGAGGTCGAACTGTGCACCTACGCCGGCACCGGCCGCCTCATCGGCTTCAGCGGACTGTTCAACGGCAGCGTCGCCTCCCGCCCCGCGCGCGTCGAGGCCGTCCGCAAAGCCCTGGAGCTGGGCTTCCACGGCGCGACCGAGCCCGCGCCGCGCACCGCCCCGGGCCGGGCCGCGAAGGCGAAACCCGCGAACGCCAAGCCCGCAGCCGCCAAACGCGCCACCGCCAAGCGCGCCACCGCGAAGCCTGCGGCGGCCAAGTCCGCGAACGCCAAGTCCGCCAAGAAGAAGGGCGGTCGATGATGCCGATCATCCCGCGCAAGCAGTACACCGACATGTTCGGCCCCACCCGGGGCGACCGCTTCTATCTGGGCGACACCAACCTGCTCGTCGAGGTCGAGAAGGACTTCAGCGAAGGCCTGTACGGTGACGAGATCGTCTACGGCGGCGGGAAGACGATGCGCGACGGCATGGGCGCCGATCCCCAGGCCACCGTCGCCGAGGGCGCCCTGGACACGGTCGTCACCAATGTCGTGGTCATCGACCCGATGGTCGGCGTCGTCAAGTGCGACATCGGCATCAAGGACGGGATGATCGTCGGCATCGGCAAGTCCGGCAACCCGCGCACCCAGAACGGTGTCGACCCGCGTCTGGTCGTCGGAGCCGGCACCGAGGCGATCTCCGGCGAGCACCTGATCGCCACGGCCGGCGCAATGGACACCCATATCCACCTGATCTCCCCCCAGCAGGCCGAGAACGCCCTGGCCAACGGCATCACCAGCCTGATCGGCGGGGGCACCGGACCCGCCGACGGCAGCAACGGCTGCACCACCACCCCCGGACCGTGGAACATCTCTCGGATGCTGCAGGCCGTCGAGGACCTGCCGGTCAACGTCGGGATCATGGGCAAGTCCAACGCCAGCATGCCCGGAGCCCTGGCGGAGCAGATCGAGGCCGGCGCCTGCGGCATGAAGATCCACGAGGACTGGGGCGCCACCCCCGCGGTCATCGACACCTCGCTGACCGTCGCCGACGACTACGACGTGCAGGTGTCCATCCACACCGACACCCTCAACGAGAGCGGCTTCTTCGAAGACACCCGCTCCGCCTTCGATGGCCGCACCATCCACACCTTCCACAGCGAGGGCGCCGGCGGCGGCCATGCCCCGGACATCCTGCGGGTGGTCGGCGAACCCAACTGCCTGCCGTCCTCCACCAACCCGACACTGCCCTACACCGTCAACTCCATCGACGAGCTGCTGGACATGGTGATGGTCTGCCACCACCTCAGCCACGACATCCCCGAAGACGTCGCCTTCGCCGACAGCCGGGTGCGCGCCGAGACCATCGCCGCCGAGACGGTGCTGCACGACCTCGGCGCGATCAGCATCTTTTCCTCCGACTCCCAAGCCATGGGCCGCATCGGCGAGTCTATGACCCGCGCCTTCCAGACCGCGCACCACTGCAAGGACAAGCGCGGCCCGCTGGAGGGCGACAGCGAGCGCAACGACAACCAGCGGGTGCTGCGCTACCTCGCCAAGCTGACGATCAATCCGGCCCGAGCCTCCGGCACCGCGGACTACGTGGGCTCCATCGAGGCCGGCAAGCTCGCCGACATCGTGCTGTGGCCGATCCACTCCTTCGCCGCCAAACCCAAGCTGGTCATCAAGGGCGGCATCATCTCCTGGGCCCAGATGGGCGACCCCAACGCCTCGCTGCCCACCCCGCAGCCCGTCTACATGCGGCCGATGTACGGGCAGCGCGGCAAGGCCCTGCCGGCCACCCACGCGACATTCCTGTCGCAGGCCGCCATCGCCGCCGGCGTCCCGGACGAACTCGGGCTGGAGCGGATGACGCTGCCGGTGCGCGGAACCCGCACCATCGGCAAGCAGAACATGTGCCGCAATGACGCGCTGCCGCGTATCGCGGTCGACCCGGAGACCTACCGGGTCACCCTGGACGGCGAGGTCGCCACCATCGAGCCGGCCGCCAGGCTGCCCCTCAACCAGCTGTACTTCCTGGCCTGATGGCCGCCTTCCAGGACCCGGACGGGGCCGCCGCCGTGCGGGAGGCGGCAGCCGGCCACGGCGCCGCGGCCGCGCCCGGCGGCCTCGCGCAGCTGCTGGTCAGCCTGCAGTTGTCCGACTCGGCCTTCCCCACCGGCTACTACACCCTCTCGCACGGCCTGGAGGGCTACGCACAGGCCCGTGCCCTGGACGCCGAGCGCCTCCCGCTGCTGCTGGAGGACCAGCTGCTGCATGGCGTCGGCCCGTCCGACGCCACCGCGCTGGCCCACGCCCACCGCGCCGCGGCGGCCGGTGACTGGGCGCGGGTGGCCGCCGTCGACACCCGACTGGACGCCGCGAAGCTCAGCCGGGAGATCCGGGTGGCCGCCACCCGGACCGGGCGCCAGCTGCTCTCCCTCGCCGACGAGGTGTTTACCCTGCCCGGGACCGCCGCCTACCGGCAAATCGTCCAGGACGGCGGCGCCCCCGGCTCACAGGCCGTGGTGGCAGGGGTGGTCTACGCGGGCACCCGCGTTCCCGTCGCCCAGGCCGTGGCCTCCGATCTCTTCGCCTTCTGCGCCAGCTTTGCCGGCGCGGCGCTGCGGCTGCGGCTCGCCGACCACCGCCAGGCGCAGGTGCTGCTGCGCCGGGCGGCGCCCGTCATCGAGGAGGCGACCCGGGAGGCGCTCGGCCGCGACCTCGCCGACCTGGGCGCGACTGTCTTCGCCGTCGACGTCATGTCGGCCCGCCACGAACGCGCGGAGGCCCGGCTCTTCGCAAGCTGAGGCACCGTCCGGCCCGCCCCTCACCGATCCCCGTACCGCACCCTTCCGGGAGGACACCCCACCATGGACGACACCGTCTTTCGCATCGGCATCGGAGGCCCCGTCGGCTCCGGCAAGACCGCGCTCATCGAGGCCCTGGTGCCCCTGATGATCGAGCGCGGCCACCGGCCCGCCGTGATCACCAACGACATCTACACCCAGGAGGACGCCGAGCACGTCCGCCGCACCCTCGCCGGCATGCTGGAGCCCGAGCGCATCGTCGGCGTGGAGACCGGCGCCTGCCCGCACACCGCGGTGCGCGACGACCCGACGATGAACCTGGCCGCCGGCGCCGAACTGATCCACCGCTTCCCCGACACCGACACCCTCCTGTACGAAAGCGGCGGCGACAACCTTACCCTGACGTTCAGTCCGGCCCTCGTCGACCTCTTCGTCTTCGTCCTGGACACCGCCGAGGGCGAGAAGATGCCCCGCAAGCGTGGCCCGGGCATCACCGACTCCGACCTGCTGGTTATCAACAAGACCGACATCGCCCAGTACGTGCGGACCGACATCGCCGTCATGGAGGCGGACGCCAACCGGGTGCGCGAGGGCCGGCCGGTCATCCTCACCGACTGCCTCGCCGGCCGCGGCATCGACCACGTCGCCGACTTCCTCGACAGCCGCCGCAAGGCGCTGATCTGACATGGCCGCCGCCGTCGACCGGCTCGCGCCGGAGCACTACGAGCCGGATCGCATCCCGCCCGAGATCGCCGAACTGTCCTCGGTCCCTGACACCCTGCGCCCCGGCTCCCCGGCCAAGGTGGGCATCCTCGACCTGGGCTTCGCCCGCACCGGGGACAGCCGCACCGAGCTGGTCGAGCGGTACCAGAAGACACCCCTGCAGCTGATGCGGCCGCTGTACATCGACCCGCACCGCCCCGGCATGCCGTACGCGTACCTGATGGCCACCGGCGGCGGCACCGCCCAGGCAGACCGCTACCGCATCGACGTCCGCTGCGGCCCCGACGCGGAGGCCCATCTGACGACCCAGGCGGCCACCAAGGTCTACCGGATGGAACACGACTACGCCACGCAGCAGGTTCGGCTCTCGGCCGACGAGGGCGCCCTGCTGGAGTACCTGCCCGACCCGCTCATCCCGTTCGCCGACAGCCGCTACTACCAGCAGACCCGGGTGACCGTCGCACCCGGTGCGACCGTGGTGCTGGGGGAGACGGTGACGGCCGGCCGACTGGCCCGCGGCGAGCGGCACAACTACCGGGTGCTCGCCACCGACCTTGAGGTCACCCGCCCCGACGGCACGCTGCTGGCCCTCGACGCGCTCCGGCTGCAACCCGGCCGCGGACGCGGCGTCCTGGGCCCCGGGGTCCTCGACCGCCATGACCACGTCGGCTCCTACTACGTGGTCACCGACCGCCGTCCGGCCCGCGAGGTGGCAGATGCCCTGCACGAAGCGCTCGCTGGCGCCGACGTCCGCTACGGGGTGAGCACCCTGCCCGGGGACTGCGGCGCCTGGGTCCGGTTGCTCGGCGACAGCCCGCCCCGGATCGCCGACGCCGGCCGGGCCCTGTGGGACGCCACCCGACAGCTGCTCACCGGCCACCCCGCACCGGACCTCCGCAAACCCTGACCTGCACCCCACCCGAGGTGACCACGTGACGATCCCCGCGTCCTCACTGCTGGCGGCCGCCCCGCCGATGCCCCGCGCCTACGACTCCGGCGACACCGCCTGGCTGCTCGCGGCCACCGCGATGGTGCTGCTGATGACACCGGCGCTCGCCTTCTTCTACGGCGGTATGGTGCGCACCAAGTACCTGCTGCTGATGCTGAAGATGAGCTTCGCCTGCCTGGCCTTCGTCACCCTGCTGTGGTGGGCCGTTGGCTACTCGCTCGCCTTCGGGCCCGACGTGGGCGGAGTCGGCCTGATCGGCAACCTCGACCACGCCTTCCTGCGGGGCGTCAACCTCAACACCCTCACCGGGCACATCCCCACCTATGTCTTCAGCACCTTCCAGATGGGCTTCGCCATCGTCACCACCGCCTTGATCAGCGGTTCGATCGCGGGGCGCGCGACCATGCGGGGCTGGCTGGTCTTCTCCGCCCTGTGGCTGCTGTTTGACTACGTGCCGATTGCCCACTGGGTCTTCGACAAGCAGGGCTGGATCGTCCACCACCTCGGCGCCCTGGACTTCGCCGGCGGACTTCCCGTCGAACTCAACTCCGGCGTCGCAGGCCTGGCGGCAGCCCTGGTCGTGCGCGGACCCAAGGACTTCGCCCAGCGCGAGGAGCGACCCAACAACATCCCCCTGGTCATCATCGGCGTCGCACTGCTGTGGTTCGGCTGGCTCGGCTTCAACAGCGGCTCCGCGCTGGCCGACCGTGGCACCGCAGGTGCCGCCTTCCTCAACACCCAACTCGGCGCCGCCGCCGCGATGGTCACCTGGCCACTGGTGGAGCAATACCGCACCCGCAGGGTGACCATGCTGGGCGTCGGTTCGGCAGCCGTGGCCGGCATGGTCGCCATCACCCCTGCGTGCGGCGAGATCAGCCCCCTCGGGGCGGTGATCACCGGGCTGGTCGCGGGCGCGCTGTGCGCCTGGGCCATCACCTGGAAGTACCGCATTGGAGTGGACGACACCCTGGACGTGGTCGGCGTGCACGGCGCCGGCGGTCTCATCGGCGTGGTCATGGTCGGACTGCTGGCCACATCCCGCATCAGCGGCAAGAAAGGCCTCTTCTACGGCGGCGGTGCCGGACTGCTCTGGCGCCAACTGGTGGCCGTCGCGGCCGTGCTCGCCTTCTCGTTCGTGATGACCTGGCTGCTGGCCCGCCTTGTCCAGGCGATCATCGGCTTCTCCGCGCCCAACCCCTACCAGAACGTTCCAGGCGAGGACCGTGAACATGCCTACGACTTCCAGACCGCCGAGCGCCTCGGCGCATTGCTAGGCCGCGGTACCCCAGCAGAACGCAAGGAGGTCATCGACGGCCTCACCGCCACGTTGCAGCGCATCCGCGACCGGAGCTGACGCAGCGAGCTGTAAACCGCGCCCCACAATGGTCCGGTGCCCGGTGCGGCATCCCGTCCCCCAGACACGCGGCCGCACCCTTGGCCCCGGCCTCTCGACCGAGCTGCCGGACCGGATGAGGCACCGTCAGGATCGGCGGCGGCGCCCGGTGACAGCCTCCTTCGTCAGCCAGCTCACCCCCGAGCGGCGGAGGGCCGGTTCTCTGCGCTTAACCGCCCCTCGGGGTTCCGTATCACGGGACCTGGTGCCGCCGAGCCTGGGCGTGCGGTGGCCGGGCGTCCCCGAGACGAGCCCGGCCACCGGTGCCGCTGCTCGGGGGCCGGGAGCCGGCGGTCTCCGGTCATCTGTCCCGCATCCGGCCCCCTACACGGCCTTGTTCCGGACAAGTTGGCCATCTATCGGCCGCCCAGGGGTGGATGCTTCCGCTGGCCGCGAATGGTAGGAGGATCGCGGTTCGGTCGCGGGCGGGTCCGCGGCTGACGGGCTCCGGGCCGCGCGGAGTGGGCGAGGCCTTTGTCACGACCGGCCGCACTCCATTCGGCGCGCGTCCAGCGGAGAGCCTGCGGATCCGTGGCCGCCAGGTTCGGCACTCCCGCCACGGACGCCAACTGGCAGCGGAGACCGTGCGAGCGCACCGTGCCCGCTGACAAGCGCGCGATCCGCCTCTATCTGGTCTCCGGCATGAATCATGGCGTCGGCCGGAAACCGGCCCAGGTCGTCGTCGACGTCAGTCGCAGCCGGAAGCGGCGGGGACTGCCACGTAGATCGGCCGCCTCACCCAACCCGACCCCTCCTGCCAAGAACTCAACCCCTACGTCGGAAGCCCCAGGACTTCCGTGAGCGGCTGGCCCCACGTGGCCCACTGCTCAAGCCTCCGAGCCCCGATCAGATGGATCTTCTGGCTGTCGGCGAAGCGCCGGGCGGGCAGCGAGAAGCTTCCGTTGGTCATCGCGACCACGAGGTCGGCATTGTGGACCGGCCGAGCGGTGCCATTAAGTCGCTGCAGGTCAGGTGAGCCGATCGCACCGGAACTGGCAGACCGATGCTTGCACTGAATCACGACGACCTTGCCCTTAGGACTCTGTGCGATGACGTCTGCACCAAGGTCGCCGGCGCCTCCACCCGAGCGTGTCACCTGATACCCATCCCGCATGAGATCGGCAGCAAGTTGCTCGAACTCCGAGTGGTGCAGCGCGTGAATCTGCTCAAGTATCACACTCGCTTCGGAGCGGATGAACGCCATTCGGCGGGCGTCAAGCATCGCGATGCGATGCAGTTCCTCAGTGTCGGCATCCAGCAGTGTCTCGATCCGAGCGTCTGCGTCTCGGTACTGGGACCACAGCGGCATCAGCATCTCGAAGTGCGAAGGGCCACTGGCTGCAGCCGTCTCCGTGTGGTTCCGCACGATGGAATTGCCGAATGTCTCCTTCATCGCCTTGAAGGCGGCCCAGGCTTCACTCAACGCCTGCTCGGCTTCGGTGATCTCCTCGATCGCCGCATCGGCGAGCCGCCCTGCGGCTGCCCGGCAGAGGTCCGCGATCGGCTTCGGAGTGTCAGTCATAGCAGCGGCCTGACGCGCTGTCGCTTCCGTCTTCTCCCTGGTCACGCACTGCAGGTGGTCGTGCAGTGTCCTCACGATGGCGGAGGCGTAGTTCGCCTCAGTCGTGTAGATGAAGGAAGCGAGCAACTGATCCTGCGTGGCCTTGCCGATGTCGTTGCCGAGAAGGTGCCTGAAGTCCTTGTCTGCGTAGCGGTGCGGACGAATCTTGCCGAGCTGCTTGATGATCACCCGCAGAACCTACAGCGTGCCACTGACGGTCAACTCCGCAGGTCAGAGGCGAGATGTTTGGAAACATCGCGGCCTCTCCCGGTTGGCGCGCCAAGACCTGCTGCGCGGTGAACGACGGCATCGTCCACTTCCAGGTAGCGCTCACAGAGGCCGACATACATTGAGCCCGCAGCACGGACGGTCAGCCCGCACCGGAAGCCTGTTGACCGCTCCGACCGGAGGTGACACCGCAACAACTCCCCGGAGCGGTGAGCTGGCGACAGCCGCCCGGCGACCGGTCGATCTGTTGGTCGATCAGGCAGGGCTACGCCGTCACCAGCAGCGGAGGGCATCCACGGGGTCGATGAGGCAAAGCCGCGGCCGACAATTCGGCGCTCGGAGGCGAAACCGCCCCCTGCGCAGCGCTCCGGGCGGGGGTGACCGCTGAGCGCCCAGGACCGGGTGGAGTCCACTGGTGCCGCGTCGGTGTCGTTCGACCGCTGCTGAGCCAGGCATCGAGTGACGCGTGGATGAGATCGTTCAGCTCGCCGTCGGTGACGGCGGCTGAGTCACCGGAGCGCAGTCGGATGGTTCCCTTCCCGCTCAAAAAGCTGGGGTGGCGTAGCGTCAGCGTGCATCTGGTGGACATGTTTCGCCTGGGCGAAAGGGTGTTGTCTTCGAGCAGGGATGAAGCGAGAGTCGATGCCCGCGTTGTGGCGGCAGCCGATAGACGGACCTCACTCGCACCTGGCGGGACCACGCCCGTCGTCTAGACCTGAGAGCAACTCCGAGTCCGGACGCATCGATCGCCGAAGCAATCACCCACGATCAAGGGGACACCAAATGGCCGGCACGGATCATGACAGATGCCACATCCAGGGATCTCTCCACGCCGCGAAAGGCCAAGGCACCGTGCGCATAGAGGGTCGCTTCGACACCGACCTCGACGATGTGTGGTCGGCCCTGACCGAACCAGACCGCCTCTCGCGCTGGCTCGGCGAAATCCACGGCGACTTTCGTCTCGGCGGCGAGCTTCGCGCACGTTACTACGCCAGCGGCTGGGAGGGCACGCTACGCGTGAACGCCTGTGAACCGCATCGGCGGCTGCACCTGGTGCCCGCCGAGGACAAGGCGACGGACGACAACGGCACCGAAGTCACTCTGCATCCGGACGGCCACCAGACCATCCTTGTTCTCATACAGCACGGGGTTCCCCTGGACCTCATCGCTGCCTTCGGCACTGGCAATCAGACCCACGTCGAAGACCTCGCCGCACACCTGGCCGGGCGCGGTCGCACGGATCCGGACAAGATGTGGGCCGAGCTCTTCCCCGGATACGAGAACTTGGCTGCCGCCCTCGAACAGCCGTCGGCCTGAACAGACGACTGGGGCGGACGGACCCCGAGGAATTCGGATGCCAGCCTAGACTGCTAGATGAATGAGTCCAAGGGTTCTGCTGCGGACATGAAGCGAGGGCGTCCACGGTCAGTCTGTGACGAACAACCTGGACACCCTCGCAACGGCACTTTATGCCCGCATCGATGACGAGTTGAAGGCTTCGCCGTGGCTGGCGCCGTCCCGGCCGAGGGTGGGGATCACTCCCACGCTCAGCGATGCCGAGCTCCTCACCCTGGCCGTGATGTCGGCGCTGCTCGGCTACACCTCCGAGCGGCGCTGGCTGCGCCGCGTCCGGGCCGACTTTTGCCACCTGTTCCCCTACCTGCCCGGCCAGTCCGGCTACAACAAGCGGCTGCGTGCCGCGGCCTGCCTGCTCACGCAGATGATCCGGATCCTGGCTGCGGACACCATGCTGTGGAGCGATGACGTGTGGGTGGTCGACTCCACCCCGGTCGGCTGCGGCTGCTCGCGGGAGACGGCCAAGCGCTCGGAGCTGGCCGGCTGGGCCGCCTACGGCTACTGCGCCTCGCACTCCCGCTATTTCTGGGGGCTGCGGCTGCACCTGGTGTGCACGCTGGGCGGACCGCCGGTGCTGTTCGCGCTCACCGGCGCGAAGGCCGACGAGCGCGAGACGCTGCGCGACCTGCTCGATGCGGCCCCGGACGTGGCGGCCTCCCATCCCGGGCAGACGATCATCTGGGACAGGAACTACTACGGCCGCCAGTTCGAGCGCGACCTGGTCGAGCGTCGGCTGGTGCTGCTGCGTCCGGCCCGCAGTGGTGAGGCCGAGCGGCCCGGGGCGCATCTGTTCAAGCCGCTGCGGCAGGTCATCGAGTCGATCAACCAGACCTTCAAGGGCCAGCTGGACCTGGAACGCCATGGCGGCAGGAGCCCGGCCGGGGTGGTGGTGCGGGTCCTGACGCGCATCCTGGCGCTGACCGCGGCGATCTGGCACAACGACAAGACCGGCCGGCCGGCGAAGCGGTCACTGATCGCCTACGACCACTAAGCGTCACGCGACCCTTGGACTCAACCATCTAGAGGGCCGCTTCTCGGGGAGATGTCCTCCCCGATCGGCGCGTGGGGGTAGAAAGGGGGCATGTCCAAGCCCTCTCCCGCCTCCGCGGCGCCGGGCGCCGACGGCGCCGACGACGTGGCCGGCGTCGTGCTGACCGCCTCGCGCCTGTTGGTGGCGATCTCCGCGCGCTCGCTGGCGTCCATCGAGGAGTCGTTGACGCTGCCGCAGTTCCGCATGCTGGTGGTGCTCGACTCGCGCGGGCCGATGAACATCTCCCGGCTGGGCGAGCACCTGGACGTCATCCCCTCCACCGCCATGCGCATGGTGGACCGCCTGGTGGCGGCGGGCATGCTGGAGCGGGAGGCGAGCCCCGCCAGCCGCCGCGAGACCCTGGTGCACCTCACCGGCGCCGGCCGGCGCACCGTGGGCCGGGCGACCGACAGGCGCCGCCGCGAGATCGCCCGCGTCGTCGAGCGGATGCCGGCCGAGGCCCGCGCCAACCTCGTCGAGGCGCTCCGCGCCTTCAACGAGGCCGGCGACGAACCCCGCGCCGACGACGGCCGGCCAGCCGAATGGTGAACTGCGTTTGAGTTCAGGGGATCGAGGGCGGCGCAGGCAGGCGTCGCCGCTCCAGGCGCCGACCGGTCACTGGTGTTCCGCAGTGTCTGCAGGTGTGCGCCCCGGAGGCGGTGTAGGGGGCCATGGTCCAATGCCCGTCCTGCCGGTAGTAGGCGCGTTCGGTGGTGTGGGTGTAGACGTGCCAGACCTCGAACCGGCGCAGCCACCAGTGGGTGCAGTGCCGGCATGCGAACTCGACGAGATCGGCGTGGACGTCGCTGTGCATGACTCCTCCAGGTCGGCCTCGGCGCGGCCGCGCATCCGAAGGCATGCCCATCGATGGCACACAGCAAAAATGGCATAATGCAAATTTTAGGCCAAGGCTGGTCCTGCATCCGTTGGATCCGGCGTGGGACGTCCTAGTCTGCAACGACTGATCTGGTCCGATCGGTGCTGCGCGCGGAAGGTCACGACGCCTGGGCCGTGGGCCACGAGGACCGGGCCCTGGAGGCATTCCGTGAGATCAATCCGGACGTCGTCCTCCTGGAGGCGCGGCTTCCCGGCATGAACGGCTTCGCCGTCTGCCGGGCCATCCGCGCCGAATCGCAGACGCCCGTTATCTTCCTCGCCGCCCGAACCGACACTGCGGCCGTGGTCGCCGGACTTGAGGCAGGCGCCGACGACTTCATGGCCAAGCCGCCCCGCCTGAGCGAACTCCGTGCACGCATCCGCGTCCGCCTGCGTGCAGGAATAGGCCTGGCATGGATTCTCACCCTCAGCGACCTGGTCATCGACCTCAACGGCCGCACCGTCTCCCGGGCCGGCCGGCCGCTGCGGCTGACGCCCATTGAGTGCGACCTCTTGGCCGTGTTGGCCCGCCGGCCCGGGCAGGTCCTCAGCCGACGTGCACTCCTCGAGCAGGTCTGGGGAGGCGACGCACCGTTCGACGGGCGCACGGTCAACGTCCATGTATTGCGCCTGCGGGCGAAGATCGAGCCGGACCCGCGACATCCGGTCTACATCACAGCCGTTCGAGGTGTCGGGTACCGGTCCGACGATCCGACGCGATCGAGCTGTATCGAGGAGAACCCATCCTGAGCGCCAGCGGCTGGGCGGCATCCCGGCCGAGGCGGCTCGGTGATGGTTGCGCGCGTCGGCAAACTGTCGACCGGCGGGCCAAGTCCCGGACTACCCTCGCACTATGCAAAATTGGCTGCGGGAGCCACAGAGGATCTCTCGGTGACGCCGAGTCAGGCCGTCGATCAGATCATTGCGATCAGGGGCGCGCGAACGGCGACCGTCGTGGACTACTACGCGCGCCTGTCGCTGGCGAGCAGGACGCGTTCTTCGGACCTTGACCCGAGTGCCATCGCGGCCGTGGACACCGACGTCTTCCGCGCCGAATTGGACGCCTTGAAGGCCTTCGGCTACGAGGTGGGTGCTCTGCGGGACATCACTGTCTCCCTTCTCGATCGCAGCCATATCATCGTGCCCGTCCTCAACCGCGGCTGGCAGGGCGTCTTCCTGCATCTGGCCCTGGACCGGGGAGCCGAATTGGCCGGAGCGCAGGACCGCCTCCGCGAGGTTGCGCGCGCCATCGAGGTGTGAGCTCGATCGGTATCCGACCCCTGTCAGAGTGACGGATTCATCACCTTCCGATGGGGGTTCTTCAGTACGGCCTCTTCGCGGCCAAGTACCGGGACGCCTACGGCGCACTGCCCAGCCGCACCCTGAGCCGTTGGCCACCTCCGGATCGGCGGACCTGCAATGGAAGCGCCGGTGCGCGGAGAACGACAGCCATTGAGGCGACTGGGGCCCTGCATGTGCCTCAATTCGACCCGGTGAAGACGCAGGCGAAGTCGGCGACGGGACGAGGGCACCGGGGCCCTTCCGGTACGGGTCGGTCGCCGGCGGGAGACCGCGCTCTCCAGCCGCACCTGCGCATCGCCGCTCCGGTCGTGGCCGAGCGCGTCTTGGGGGACCCGCGCCCGCAGATTCTCGGCGCGGCCACGTGCCCGTGCGGCGCGCTGCCGTGCCAGCAGGGACCAGCGGCGGGCCTTCCCATGGGGGCTCATCCCCGGAAAGGTAGCGGTCCCGGGCGCCGGGGGACGGGGAATACGGCCGAGGAGCCCCGAGGCCCACCGGGCGCGTGCATACAGCGGAGTCTGCGAGCGGGCGCGGCGAGTCCCCGCGCCTGCCCCGCGCCCCACCGGGTAACCCGAGCCCCGCATCATGGTCATCAAGGCGGGGCAGTCCCGGTGAGCGGGTAGGGCCGAGCTACCGCGCGCATCGCGGCCCGCATCAGTCGGCCTGCCGCTGCGGCGAAGGCTGTATCCAGTCCGGCATCGCGCACCGTCCTCCTTCTCTGTAGAGGAGATGGCGGGGCGTCAGGCAACATCCAGGATCTTGGTGGGCGGAGAGCGGAGTGTCACCGGGGCCGCCGATCCCCGGCAACAGGACACCGCCCCGCACTCCGGCCGATGGATCCGGACACCGCGGTTGGCGAGCGGATCTCATTCCTCGCACTCGAACCTGTGGCTGCAATGTCCCCGATTGCGCCGCTGACCGTCCTGCCGAAGCGTCTGACGGCAGTGCAGCTGGCCACGGGTGCACCGGATGCGATGCCGGCCAAGGCCCGTTACTCGGGTGCGCCCCGTGGTGCCCGTTCCTCCGAACCACCGCTGCGACCTGACCTGGTGCCGCCGGTGGCTTGATATGCGACCCTGCGCTTTCCCAGGTGGATCTTCTCGGCGACCTGGCGGGCCACCAGGCGGTCCAACGCGGTGCGGATCCTGTTGATCGCCGTGGCATCCGCGTCCGCTCCGTGGACCTCAACGGTGATCTGCTCAGCACTCTGCGGTACCGCCCGCGCCTGAAGTGCCTGACGCACGCGGTCGGACACCGTCGGCACCGCGCTTCCGGATGCGATCCTTGAAGCCACCGGCGACGCGCCGCGCCGTTGCACATCCGCCTTCCGACTCTGTCCGCGGCCCGCAGCCGCAGGGAGAACATTTTTGTCAACTGCGGGGCTGCCGTCCCAGGCTGTGGCTTCGGCGTTGTGCGACGCATCTTCGGGGCGGACCGCGTCGTAATAGACAGTGCGTTGCTGCTGGT
The DNA here is from genome assembly GCF_001879105.1 of Mangrovactinospora gilvigrisea. Lineage (GTDB taxonomy): Bacteria > Actinomycetota > Actinomycetes > Streptomycetales > Streptomycetaceae > Mangrovactinospora > Mangrovactinospora gilvigrisea. Next base: position 216,548 of record NZ_MLCF01000002.1, read on the forward strand.
GCCGTGTCACTCGTCCGACCCGAAGCAGGCCATTGAGGGCGGCCCGCGCCCGCTCGGTCCCCACCCCCAACTCCTGTGCGCACTCTGCCGCCGTTCTCGGCTCCGTCTGCCGGTCCATCAGCTGACGCATGCGCTCCACCAGCGTGGGCTCGGCTCCGCGAATCGGCGTCGCGGACCCCTTGACCGGTGCTGGCTGGCCCGCAGCATCGGCGACGCGGTCAGCAGCGCTCGGCCCGGATCCGTCACCGGACTGCGCCTCGGTGGGCTTCGCTTCGCTGTGGCAGCGCGCCGGGGGGATTGACGTCGCGCCTCGGATCGCCCCAGTGGGGGCGCCTTCACGGGCGTGGCCGAGTATCGTCCTTCCGCTGGCGACCACGCGGCTGCGGACGGCGTGGTCGGCGTCCAAAGCGGCGAGCTGCGCCTGCATTTGTGCAATGACCGTGCGCAGACCCTGCCGCTCGTTCTCGATTCTCCGCAGCTCCGCATGCATCTGCTCAAGGAAGCGCTGCTGCGCATCGCCGACACCGTTGGACACGGAAGACTCGGTCGGAGAAGTCACGGCTTGGCTCGCTTTCCTCCCACGACCGGGCCCGGGTCATCGGGCTTTTGGATGGTGGGTGCTGGTGTGATGGGCCATATCGAACCACTCGAGTGCCAAGGCCGTCCAACCTCTGACAGCACATATCTTGTGGGTCCTCGACTCCTCCACCACGAGTCCTGCGGCCGTGACCAAGCCCCCTGACCAGCTGATCCAAAGCCAGAGGGACCGTCTTCGTAGCCGAAGACCGATCCCAGGGAATCACGACGGACGGATGCGTGCCGCCAGGGGAGGCCCCCGGCGCAGCGGCGGTGAAGCTCCGCGCCGGGGGCCGAACGGACCACAGTCCATGGAGTCCGCATGAGGATTCTGTCACCTCGTCAGCACTCCTGTATCGCACCCGGCGCAGGCGCGCCGCCAAACGCGGCAGCGTTCGCCATCGATGGTCCGGCTCGCCCAGGCCCTCGTTGTGTATAGCGCCACTGCCATCTTGAAGGTGCTGGCCGGGGTGCCGGTCAGACAGGCGGCAAGAGCTCATGCTGGTCAAGGGCGGCGGTCTGCGCAGTAGAGCGTCTGTCAGAGGTGTCCAAGGGTGCCCGGCGGCCTGACCGTACACGTTCGCGATTTGAATCAAGCTGGGTCGGCAGGCGATGCGCGCGAGGTCCTCGAGTGTCTTCACGGCTGCGCGGGCGTACTCGCCTGTGGCCAGCCAGCGTCGAGCACGGCCGACGCTAGGAGCATGGGTCAGCAAGCGCAGCGTGCGTTTGTCCGCGGACACGGCCGTGTATAGCTTTTCGTCCCTCGGGTAGGGCCGCGGGTCAGTGGACTGACTTGAGCACGCCAGCGAGGTCGGGGTGTACCCGTCCGGGAATGATGGTCGTGATGGTGTACTTCGCGACGCTGTTGGCGACGAACGGGTCCTGCGCCGTGATCTGTTCGATTGTGGAACGGTCGACGCCGTGGGCGACGATGGCGCCGCCGTTCGAGGTGGGATCGGTTTGGCCGGAGACCAGGAACGTTCCGTCGCGGTAGTGCCGCTCCAGGTAGGCGACGTGGTCCTTGATGAAGGGTTCCGCGGCCAGCTCCGAACCCGTGTAGTGAAGCAACAGCAGGTGCAGCACGGCGTTCTCCTCGGCTTCCTGGGTGGCTGACGCATCATGTCACCCGGTGATCAGCTCGGCTTCGGCCGAGGACGACGCCTTGGCCTCTGGTGGCCTGGGTTAGTCGAACGCGTGGTTGACTGCTGAGGTCGCCAACGACTGGGGAGTGTTATGACGCACGACGCAAGGGCCGCTGCTGAGCGCATGTACGAGGCGTTCAACGCTCGTGACCTCGCCGCAGCAGAGACGATCTTCTCCGCCGACTTCGTGAGCCATCCGCTGGGCACCGTCGGCGTCGACAGCGTCGTGAAGGCGTGGAGCGGGCTTCACACCACGTTCCCCGACATCCAGGTCATCGTCGAGGACATGGTCGTGGATGCGGACAAGGTGGCGGTTCGCACGGCCCTGCATGGCGTCTCGGGCGGCGCAGGCATCGATGACCAGCCTCTGCCCTCGATGATGGAGATCTTCCGGGTACAGGACGGCCGCATCGCCGAACTGTGGGGCATATCCACGCTCAACCGCCCGGCGGGTAGCAGCGTGACCCCAGGTTGATCACGTGCGGGATGATCTCGGTGTGAGTAATGGCGATGGGCTGTTCGAGGTCGAGCCGGGCGTAAGGAAGCAGCGGCAGGCTCGTCCGGCGGTAGGGGACAAGCGGTTCCGGGCGTTCGATCCGCATCAGGTCCTGCTGCCGCCGTCGCTGGACGACTGGCTGCCGGAGGGCCACCTGGCCCGGTTCGTCGCCGACCTGGTCGACGAGGTACTCGACCTGTCGCCGGTCCTGGCCGACTACACAGAGAAGCGCGGCTACCCGCCCTACGACCCGCGGTTGATGGTGCGGCTGCTGATCTACGGCTACACCACTGGTGTGCGCTCCTCGCGGGCGATCGAGCGCAGGTGCGTCGACGACGTCGCGTTCCGGTTCCTGGCCGCCGACCAGGCCCCGGACTTCCGCTCGATCGCCCGGTTCCGCCGCCGCCACCTGGACGCCCTGGCCGGGCTGTTCACCCAGTCGCTGCACCTCGCCATGAGGCTTGGCATGGTCAAGATGGGCCGCGTCGCGCTGGACGGCACCAACCTCGAAGCGAACGCCTCCAAGCACAAGGCGATGAGCTACGGCCGCCTGATCGACAAGGAAGAGCGGATCGAGGTCGAGATCGCCGCCCTGGAGGCCAAGGCCGCATCCCTGCTGGATGAGGCGGAGGCCACCGATACCGCCGAGGACCAGTCATTCGGCCCTGACGGCAAGCACGTGGACCTGCCCGCCGAACTGGACCGGCGTGAGAAGCGCCTGGCCAAACTGCAGGCCGCCCGCGCGCAGATCGAGGCCGAGGCCGCCGAGAAGGCCCGCGCTCACGCTGAGGAGAAGGAGCGCCGCCGCCAAGAGCGCGCCGGGACCAGCGACGAGCAGGCCGTGGCTGACGCCGGTGAGGAGGCCGCTGGCAAGGCCCGTCCCAAGCCCAAGGCGCAGGCCAACTTCACCGACCCCGCTTCGCGGATCATGAAGAACAGCGACGGCGCCTACATGCAGGCTTACAACGCCCAGGCCGTCGTCGACGAGGAACACCAGGTCATCACCGCCGCCGATGTGACGACCAACGCCTCGGACGCGGCGAACTACACCCCGATGCTCGACCAGTCTGCGCACAACACCGGCACCCACCCCAAGCAGGCCCTGGTCGATGCCGGCTACTGCTCCGAGGCCAACCTCGAGGCCGCCAAGGACCGCCAACTAACCTGTGGCACCAACACCTTCATGGCCACCGGTCGCCTCGGCCACGACGAGCAGGTCCCGCCCGCACCCCGCGGACGCATCTCCAAGGACGCCACCTTGAAGGAGCGCATGGCCCGCAAGCTGCGGACCAAGCCCGGCCGGGCCGCCTACAGTCGCCGCAAGGCCATCGTCGAACCCGTCTTCGGCCAGATCATGACCTGCCAGGGCGGCCGCCAGCTCCTCCTGCGCGGCGAGGAAGGGGCCCGCAGCGAGTGGCGACTGCTGGCCGCCTGCCATAACCTCCGCAAGATCTTCCGACACGCCGGAACCGCCGGCCTCGCCGCCTCGGTCGGCTGACCCCACCGGGCACACCGGCCCCCTTCAAGCCGATTCCCAGGACCAGGCTGTCCCGCCCGGTCAGGCACACACCAAGCGACCACGACCGATCCCACCACGATCCCCCAGCCGATTGCCCGTTACTGGGACACGCTCCTAGTCCTCGAGGGCCTGGTAGACGGTGGTCCAGAAGTCGTGGATCAGCCGCGCCGGGTCCGGACACGACAGGCCGGTCTGGGTGACCAGCACGCCCACCAGGTTGTTGCTCGGGTCGGCGTAGGCCGAGGTGCCCGTCCCCCCGTCCCACCCGAACTGGCCGACCGGCGCGTAGTCGCCGCGCTCGGTCCGCACCCCCATCCCCAAGCCCCAACCGCCCTGCTGCCCCTGACCAAAGCTCAGGTGCACATTGTCCCGGGCCAGCGCGGCACGCGGCGCGGCCTGCTCGGGGGTCAGGCGGTGGGTGGTCATCAACTCCACCGCCGGGCGGGACAGGACCCGCTGGCCGTGGTGCGTGCCATGGTTCAGCAGCATCCGGAAGTAGGCGTGCCAGTCATCGACTGTGGAGATCAACCCGCCGGCGCCGGAGGGGAAGGCCGGCGGCTTGCTCCAGCGCCCGCCCTCGGCCTCGTCCCACACCGGGAACTCCCCGTTACCGTCGGGGAAGTACACCGGCGGCAGCCGGTCGATATCGGCGGCCGACACGAAGAAGCCGGTGTCGGACATGCCCAGCGGCGCAAAGATCCGCTCCTGCAGGAAGACGTCGAACGGCTGCCCGGACACCCGGGCGACCAGCACACCGAGCAGGTCGTGCGCCAGGTCGTACTGCCAGCGCTCGCCGGGCTGATACGACAGCGGCAGCTCGGCGATGCGGCGCAGCCACTCATCCGGCTCGGGGACCGGCGCGGTCTCCGGGTCGTAGTTGGAGCGCTCCAGGACGGCCGTCATGATCGGCGAGCCCATCAGCGGCAGGTCGATGCCCAGGCCGAAGGTGGAGGTCAGCACGTCCCGGACGGTGATGGGGCGGCGGGCCGGGACGGTCACCTCCAGCGGGCCGTCGGGCGCCTTGAGGACCTGGCGGTCGGCCAGCTCCGGCAGCCAGGCGTCGACCGGGTCATCCAGCCGCATCCGGCACTCGTCCAGCAGCACCATCGCCGCCGCGGTGGTCACCGGCTTGGAGGCCGAGGACATCCGAAACAGCGTGTCGCGGCGCATCGGAGCGCCGCCCTGGTGACGCAGCGTGCCGAGCGCCTCGACATGCGTCTGGTCGCCGACGCCGACCAGGGCGACCACGCCGGGGATCTGCCCGGAATCGGTGTAGCGGGCCAGGACATCGTGCAGGCGGCGAATACCGCGCGGGGTGAGGGCGGTAGACATCAGGGAAGCTCCTTTGCGGGTGGGTGGGGTTCAGTGGCTGGTGGCGGTGATGTCGCCGTTGGCGGTGGTGGCGTGGATGGCCAGCTGGGTGCTGCCGTCGTTCTTCAACGCGTTGGAGACCCGGCCGTTGGAGGTGGAGGCGTCCAGCGAGGCCGAGACCCCGGCGGCGGCGCCCACGGTGATAGCGCCGGAGTCGGTGCGCAGCGTCAGGGCGCCGCCGGCCGCCTGGGTGACGGTGATGCTGCCGCTGCTGGTACGGATCTCGCCGCCGTCAGCGAGCTGACCGACCGTCACGCTGCCGGCCGTGGTGGCCAGCTGGGCGGTGGCCGCGGCGGCGACGTTCAGGTCACCGTGGTCAGTGGCGACCGTCACCGCGCCAAGCGCCCCCTCGGTGGTCAGCTGGACGCTGGACGCCTTGACCTCCACGGCGGAGCCCGCGGGCAGCTCGATGACGGCCTGGATCGCGCCGGTGGGGCCGAAGTACTGGTTCTTGGCAGGGCCGTCGATGCGCAGCACACCGTCCGCGAGCACGGCGGTGGTCTGCTCGGCGGCCTTGACGTCCCGGCTCTTGCCGGGGTCGGCGGGCGTGATCGCGACGGTCGTCTCGGCGCGGTCCCCCGCGACCACCCGGACGCTGCCGGCCGGGAGGTTCATCACGGTGGCGATCGGGGCGGGCGTGGCGAAGTTCGGCATGATGGTGTTCTCCTGAAGGATCGTTGACGGGTTGGTGAGTTCAGATTGGTGGGACGAGCTGACACCCGGCTGTCACGGCGCTGACACGCCCGCCGACGGCGGCGCGCGATCCGGGACCATGGTGGTCGGACGTCCATGGGTGATCAACGGCCATCTCCGCAAGGCAGGGTTGACTCCGGGGTCATGGTTGGAGTGACACCGCGTGGTCATCGCGCTGGCGTGCCCGCGGTGAGCAGGTCGAGTTGGTACCTGTGGGTTCGGCGCGCGAGGGCGAAGCCCAACTGGCGGACCGGGCCCGCGCCGAGCTGCGGGCCAGCGGCGAGGTCATCGACGAGGCCGAGCCGGCGGACGCGCCGCTCGGCCGGCTCAGCCCCCGGGAACGGGACGTCGTCCGGCTCGCCGCCGACGGCGCCACCAACCGCGAGATCGCCGCGCGGCTGTTCCTCAGCCCCCAGACGGTCGGCCACCACCTCTACCGCGCCTACCCCAAGCTCGGCATCTCCTCCCGGGCCGCGCTTCCCCAGGCCCTCGCCGACCAGCGCGTCAACGAGTGAGGGTGAAGGCGAAGTCGTCGGCGCGGCGGCCGTTGAGGCGGGTCGCGGAGACGAGCCGGCCCTCGTCGATGGACCGCTCGGTCTCACTCCTGGAGAGACCGCACCCCTCGGCGATCAACCGCACCGGCCGCAGCGGTATCCGGGCCGCGAAACGGACCTTGGCGTCGACCACCTGGCCGCCCTGGTGATCCGACGGACCTCCGGTGTCCAGGCGCCAACAGCCGGCCCAGTCCAGCGCGATGCGGTTGCGGCGCCGCACGGCGGGGTCCTGGAGCAGCTCAAACGCCAGCGCGGGGTCGTCGTCGCGCATCCGCTCCAGCAGTTCGGGGCGGATGGATCGGACGTGCCTGCGCTCCAGGATGGTGAGCTTCGCCGTCTCCTCGCAGCTCGCGCAGAGCGCGAGGAGCCAGACGTCGAGGCGTTTGTGGTGGGCGTTGACGCGGAACGTGCCGTCCGTCCGGAAGCGGCTCGAGGCGCAGCGGTGGCAGGCGCGTAGGACGGTCGGCAGGCCGGTGGGGCGCACAACCCAGGTCTTGAGCATGGGTCGCCGCCCCCGTCAGTGGGCGCGGGCCTTGGCCGCCAGCGCCTCCAGCTGGCCGCGCAGCAGCTCGACGGTGGTCTCGTCGACGAGGCTTCCGCCCTCGTCGAACCGCTCATGCGAGCGGAAGACGATCACCTCGGGCTTCACCACCACGTCGGAGTCGGTCCAGACGAAGACCTGACGCAGCGCCAGCTGGGCACGGACGGAGCCGAAGTTGGTGGGCGCCGCCCCGGCGATCGCCACCGGCTTGCGGTGCAGGGGCAGCCCCTCGGTCTTGGTCCAGTCGGTGCTCACCCAGTCCAGGGCGTTCTTGAGCACTCCGGGGATGGAGTAGTTGAACTCGGGGGTGGCGATGAGCAGTCCGTCCGCCGCCGTGATGCGCTCGCGCAGCTCGCGTACGGCGGCCGGGCGGGCCTGCGGGGTGTCCAGGTCCAGGTCATAGGGCGGGATGTCGCGCAGCCCCGCATAGATCTCCACGTTCACCCCGGCCGGCGCGAACTTCTGCGCGGCGCGCAGCAGCGCGCTGTTGTGGGATGCGGTGCGCAGGCTGCCGGAGATGCCGAGGATGGTCAGCTCGTTCATGGGGTCGGGGGGCTCCTTCGGTCGACGGGCGTGACGATGAGCAGCGCACCGCGACGGACTGGGCCGCCCGGGAAATGCCTCGGGTGCGGAAGACGCTGATCAGCCCGGTGTTCTCGGGCCGAGGCAAGCGTGCGCGGCGAGACGGGAGCCGGGCATCACGCGCTCACGTGATGCCGCGTGGACGGGCGCGTTATTCGGGCGGGCGGTTGTTCGGGCGACGCTTTATTCGGGCGACGCGTCCGGGCGGCCGGGCCCGGGCTCGACGTCGGCGAGCCGGCGGTCCGCCGCCAGCCGGGCCAGTTCGACGCGGCTGGAGACGCCGACCTTGGCGAAGATCCGGCGCAGATGGGCGTCGACGGTGTGGCGGGAGAGGAACAGCCGCTCGGCCACCGCCCGGTTGGTCATCCCGGCCGCGACCAGCCGCGCCACCCGCAGCTCGGCGGGCGTCAACGCCGCCCAGCCGCCGTCCGCGTCGGGTGTCCGCGCGGGGCGCCGCCGCACTCCGAGGTGACGCAGGGTGAGCCGGACGGCGGCGGCGGGACGGTCCGCCCCGGCCGCCTCGTAAAGGCCCGCGGCCTCCTCGGCGGCGGCGATCGCGGCCGGACAGTCGGCCTCCCGCGTCACCTCCGCGAGGTCGTGCAGCGCGCCGGCGAGCGCCAGGGGACGCGGACCGCCGCGCGCGGCGTCGACGGCGGCGCGCAGCGCGTCGGCGTCCCCGCCGAGCAGCCCCTCGGCGTGGGCCGCCGCCGCGCGGGCAGAGGCGAGGCGCGGATTGCGGGCGGCGTACCGGGCCGCGGCGTCGGCCGCCGTCCGGGCCCTCGCCGCGTCGCCGGCGCGCAGCGCGATCCGGGTCAACTCGGGCAGGATTCCGGGCTCATACGCCGACGCCAGCACGGTGGGCAGCGCCGCGTAGAGCGGCGCCGCCGCGCGCAGCGCCGCCTCCGGGCGGTCTCGGGCGGACTCCAGCAGCGCGGCCGCCACGAGGACGTCGTCGTAGTCGGGCATGACGCCCCCGGCGCCCAACTCCTCGGCGCGCACCAGCTGTCGGGCCGCGGACGCCAGGTCGTCACGGAGAATCGCCACCCGGGCCAGGGCGGCGTGCAGCGGCGGCGTCGGGCCGACCGCCCCCATGCCGCGGCAGAATCGCAGCCCCTCCTCGGCGGTGCGCTCGGCCTCGTCCAGGCGGCCGGCGAGCAGCAGCAGCCGGGCCCGGTACTCGCCCATGATGGACAGCGACCACATCGCGCTGTTGCGCTCTGCCTCCCGCCGTCCGGCCTCCAGCCGCTCCTCGGCCTCGGCGAAGCGGTCGGCCGCGGTGAGGGTGGCGCCGAGCCAGGCCGGTGTCGCCAACCAGCGCGCCTCGCCGCCGAGTTCCGCCGCGCGTCGGGTGGCCCGCTCGGCGAGGCCGACGGCGTCCTGGACGGCGCCGCGGGCGGTGGCCACGACGCCGCCCGCGCACAACCCGCCCACCTCGCCGAAGGCATCGCCGGTGGCCTGACCGAGGCGGACGGCCTCGGCCGCCGCCTCGTCCGCGAGCCGGGCGCGGGACCGGCACTCGGCCGATGTCGGGCCGTAGACGAGCGCGAACGCCTCCATGACCTTGGCGCCGGCGCGGGCCGTGGAGCGTGGTCCGGCGAGCGCGCCGCCGTGCCGCGCCTGCCGCAGCGCGGCGGCCTGCCGTCCCTGGTGGGCCAGGGCCTGCGCCAGCACGATCCGGGCGGCGGCCTCGACCTCCGGCGGCATGGGTGCGGTGAGGGCCCGCTCGACGAGGTCGACGGCGGATTGGATCCGGCCCGCCCACACCAGCGCGCGGACCGCCTCGACGGTCACCGCGGGCCGCTCGGGGTCGCCGGCGTCGGTGAGATCGACGAGCCGCACCAGCAGTTCGGCGGCGACCTTGGGGGCCGTGGCGCGGACCTCCTTGGCCGCGGCGCGCAGCACCACCAGTGCCTCGATGTCGCCGGTCGTGGCGCCGTGCGCCAGGTGCAGCGCAGCCTCGGCCGCCGGTCCGCCCCGTTCCTTGAGCACCTCGCCCGCGCTGCCGTGCAGCGCGTGCCGGACCGGACCGGGCAGTCCGCTGTAGATCGCCTCCCGAAGCAGGTCGTGGCGGAAGGCGAGCAGCGGGCCGTCCTCGGCGAGGAAGCCGTGCAGCAGCGCCTCCTGTGCCGCCCCCGCCACCCCCACCGGATCGAGGCCGCTGACGGCGGCGACGGTCCGCAGGTCGAAGGGGCGGGCCAGCACCGAGCCGGCCTCCAGCAGCCGCCGCGCCGTCGGCGGCAGGTCGCGCAGCCGCTCGGCGATCCGGGAGCGGAAGTCCGGCGGCAGCTCGCCCGGCGCCACATCGGCGACGTCCGCCGCCACCCGCAGCCGCCGCTTCTCGCGGAGCGCGAGCAGCAGTTCATGGAGGAGGAAGGGGTTGCCGCCGGCTCGTTCGGCCATCTCGCGCAGGGCGGCGGCGGGACGGCCGCCGGCCAGGTGCCGCACCAGCTCGCCGGCCGCGTCGGCGGAGAGCGGTCCGAGTTCGATGGCGCCGCCGTCGCCCTGGCCGAGCGCGTCCAGGACGGAGTGCATGGCCTGTGCGCCGGTGGTGGGCCGGGCGGCCAGCAGCCACAGCACCGGCGCCTCGGCCAGCTCGCGGGTGAGCAGCCGCAGCGCGAGCGCTGACGCCTCGTCGGTCCACTGGGCGTCATCGAGGGCGAGCAGCAGCGGGCTGCTGCGGGCGCGGGCGCCGAGCAGCTCGGCGAGGAACTCCGCCTGCAGATGCGGGGTGCCGGCGCGGGCCGCGAGCCGGGTCGACGCGTCCGTGTCCAGCAGCGGGGGCGCGGCGGCGCGCAGCGCCTGGGTGAGGGTCGCCAGCGGGGAGACCCGGTCGAGTTCGGTGGCCCGGCCGGAGGCGACGGCCATGCCGCGGTCGGCGGCCTCCCGGCAGACCTCGGCGATCAGCCGGGACTTGCCGATCCCGGCGACCCCGCGCAGCACCACACACCGTGCGGCGCCGCCGTCCGACACGGCGCGCAACTTGTGCCGCAGCCGGGCCAGGATCTCGCCCCGACCGACCAGGGGAGGGCCGGGCGGGGGCGGGGGCTGCGCTGTCATAGTGTCCTGTTCACCTGCGATCCGCCGCGGACGTGCGGAATCTATGCGCCAGCTGGACGTGCGTCAACCGACCCCGGCGTTGTAGGTTCGCGCTCGGATACGGCGAGGGGGCAGGGCCCGGTGGAGCTGCGCGATATAGAGATCTTCCTGACGCTGGCGGAGCAGTTGCACTTCGCGCGCACCGCCGAGCGGCTGCGCATCACCCCCTCGCGGGTCAGCCACGTCATCAAGCAGCAGGAGCGCAACATCGGCGTCCCGCTGTTCGAGCGGACCTCGCGGGCGGTCCGCCTCACCCCCGCCGGAGAACGGCTCTACCAGCACCTGCGGCCGGCCTATCGGCAGATCATGGAGGGGATCGACGAGGTGCGGGCGTCCGGGGCCGGCGCCGGCGGGACCCTGGCGCTCGGCACTGTCGGCCCGCAGAGCTGGAGGGTCCACGACCGTGTCGAGCGGTTCCGATCCCGCTACCCGGGGGTCGATCTGACGCACCGCGACCTCAGCCTGGTGGATCCGCTCACCCCGCTCCGGTCGGGCGAGGTCGACGTGGCGCTGCTGTGGATGCCGATGCGCGAGCCGGACCTCGCCATCGGACGCGTCACCCACACCTCGCCCGTCCTGCTGATGCTGCCCGCCGACCACCCGTACGCGGACCGTGAATCGGTGTGCCTGGAGGACTTCGGCGATCTGGTCCTCGTCGGCCACCGCTCGCCGATCCCGCCCGCCATGGAGGAGGTCCTGCAGCCCTTCGCCACCCCCTCGGGGCGCCGGATCGCGCGCGGCCCGCTGGTCGCCACCTGGGACGACCGGCTGAAGGCCGTCAGCACCGGGCAGGCCGTCGCCACCTGCCCGGCCGAGGCGGCCCGCTTCTCCCCGTGGCCCGATGTGGCGTATGTCCCGGTGAGCGGACTGGCGCCGCTCCGCTGGGCGTTCGCCTGGCGGGCGGCCGACGACAACCCCCTGGTCCGCGCCTTCGTCCGGGTGGCCTCGGATTCCGTCTGAGAGGTCGTTTTCACCTGTAACGAGGTGGTACGTAGTTGTATGGCTATCGGTTAGTCTCGGGATTGCCGGGGCCGCGGTGGCCGTGGGGGCCGTGGGGGCCCAGGAGGCGGGCGGGGTTGCGGGTGGAGCGGAAGGCGACCTGTTCCTGTTTCATCCCAACTCGCGTGCGTGCTGACTCACGCTTCCGTGCCCCGCCGCCACGCCGCTGACCGCGGGCGGGGAGCGCCGGTAGACCCGTGCCATGACGAAGCGTCACCCCGGGTCGGTGCGGGCCTGTGGTCTCAGGTGCGGGCCAGGGCGATGATGGCCAGGTCGTCGGTGAGGTTGGCGGTGAAGTCGCGGACGTCGGCGTCGAGGTGGCGGACCAGGTCCGACGGTGTCGGCAGGTGACGTCCCGTCAGGTGCTCGGTCAGGGGATAGAACTCGCCGCTGGCGTTGCGGGCCTCGCTCAGTCCATCGGTGTGGGCGAACACGGTGGCGCCGGGGGACAGGGGAAGCTCGTGCGGGCGCAGCGCATCGCCGTCGTCCAGGGTGCCGAAGCCCAGCGGGAGCGCCGCGGGGACGGGGATCGGCGTGATGCCGGTGGCATCGATGTGGAGCGGCGGCAGATGGCCGCAGTTGATGGCCTGGAGGGCGTGGGTGTCGCTGGAGTACTGCAGCAGCAGCGCGGTGGCGAACAGTTCGTCGTCGCCGCGGGTGGTGGCGGCGCGCCGCAGTTGGCGGTCCAGGCTTCCGGCGACGGCCGCGAGGTCGGGGGTTTCGTGGGCCAGGCTGCGGAAGCAGCCCAGCAGGTCGGTGACGCTCTGGACGGCCTGCAGTCCCTTGCCGCGCACGTCGCCGATCAGGATGCGGGTGCCGAACGGGGTCTGCAGGGCTTCGAGGAAGTCGCCGCCGATTCCGGTGCCTTGCGTCGCGGGCCGGTACAGGCCAGCCAGGCGCAGCTCCCCCGCCCTGGCGGGGATGGGGTGCAGCACGGCGGTCTGCAGAGCATGTGCGGTGGCGCTGGCTTGGGTGAACCGCTCGGTCTGCTGGCGGCGGGACCAGGCGAGGATGCCGGCCATGGCGCCGACGAGCAGGGCGACGATGATGCTCAGGGAGTGGCCGCGGCTCAGGTGGACGATCACGTACTGCGCTGCCGAGGCGAGGGCGACGGCGGCGGCGACCACCGGTCGGCCCAGCGCGAACGCGGCGGCGGCCACCACGATCACGGCCGTCCACAGCAGGGCGCGGGCCTCGATCGGGGCGGGGACACCGGCGGCGGCCGCGGTAGCCGGGATGGCCTGGGCGGCGGCGCTGCCGAACAGGATGGCCGCGGGCAGCAGCGCGGCATTGACGCCCAGGTGCGGTCGGGGGGCCGCGGCCAGATCGCGCGCCATCTGCGGTGCCGCGGCGAGCATGATGCCCAGGCCGATCAGGGCGGTCACCAGGGCGCCGGTGGCCAGCGGATAGGTGCTGCGGCCGAGGACGGCGTGCAGCAGCGCCAGCCCCAGGCCGGCCAGCGGCAGCCCGAGGGAGGCGCCGGCCAGTGGGGCGATGTTCCAACGGCGGATCAGTAGGCTGCCCACCGCGCCGCCGAGACCGAAGGCGGCCAGGACCAGTGCGGTGCGGCCGGGCTCGAGCCCCGAGGCGCGGGCCAGCGCGGGGACGGCGCCGGTGAGCACGACCTGGATGAAGCCCACGATCAAGGCGGCCATGGCGGTCGTGGTCCAGATGCGGCCGGGCACCGGCGGCGCGCAGTTGCGCGCGGGCACCTCCTTGAGGGTGCACCAGCGTGCCGCCAGGACGGCGAGCACCGAGGCGATCAGCAGCCCGCCGACGCGCGCATCGCCCCAGCCGAGCACGGGGGCAAGCTGCAGCGCCGCCGCCCCGGTCGCCGCGGCCAGGGCGCGGAAGGCGGTCCGGGCCGGGTCGGGCAGCGCCGCCAAGCGGGCCGAGGGACCGGCCGCGGGAGGCTTCGCCGGGCGATCCTCCGGCAGGACTCGGCGCAGCAGGATCAGGGCCAGCGCCGCCGCCACCCCGAGCGCGGCGGTGGGGGCGCGCCAGCCGAGAAGTTCCGAGATCCGCGGGAGCAGCACGACGGCGGCCGCGAACCCGAGGGACATCGCTGCCAGCCAGCCTCCCATCACCCGCCGGATCCGGCCCGGCATGGACAGCACGGCCGCGTACGCCAGGCTGGAGACGAACACGGCGGCCAGCGCGGCCGCCACCACGATTCGCGCCGCGATGTAGATCCACGGGGTGACGGCCCCGGCCAGCAGGAAGCAGCCGGCGCACAGGATGAGCAGATAGCGCGAGAGCGTCCATCGCCGGCCCTTCAGATCGGCGGCCCGCCCGGCCGCCACGAGCACGGCGAAGGCCGCGCTCGTGGCGGCCACCTCGGCGGCCACCTCATCGCCGCGACCGAGTCCCAGATCGCTGCGGACCAGCGGGAGCGTGGCCGCATTCAGCGTCGGCGCGACGACATACAGCGCCGCGACGACCGCCAGCAGGATCCCGACCACCGTCGCCGTCGCGGCTCTGTCGCGCATCGGAGGACCTCCTTGTCGGCCCCCGCGCACTGTCTCCCTTCCAGCCTCGAGCACCCGGCCCGGTTCCGTCCCGGTTCGTTCGTCACAGGATCGTCTGCATAAGGATCATCTAAATAGGTACCAAGGAGGTTGCCCAAGATCCTGCCGGCAGCTCGGCCGGGTCAGCCGAGGGCGAGCGGGGTGACCGTGTCGCCGAGGCCGGTCGTCAGGTGCAGCGGGGCGCTGGAGACGGTGCGGCCGGCGGCGACGGTGAGATTGAGGGTGGTGCGGATTGCGTGCCTCGATATGCTGCAAGGCGGCCCGCACGGCGGGGTGGCGCGGTGCTGGCCGCCGGCCGACCTCGCCGAGCCGGGCGATCAGCCAGAGCGCGGCCCACAGCTGGGACTGGGACGAGGAACGGGCCTTGTCGGCCCCGCACGCAGAGACCCGACCGAAAGCAAGCACGAGGGCCGGCCGACGACGGCGCTGAGCGCCATACCCTCGCTCAAAAAGGCGACCCGCTTAGAGGGCATTTGATGACTTGTTAGGTAACTATGCCCGTTTCAAGTGTCTGGGGGTGCCAGGTTTGTGCCGCTTCTCCAGTGAGTGCGCGGCTCATTTTGTTAGTCATGGCCCAGAGGATCATTGCTCTTGATCGTTGAGGTAGGGCTTCGTAGTCGCGCGCTAGGCGGCGGTGCTGCATCAGCCAACCGAAGGTCGTCTCGATCACCCAGCGCTTCGGCAGGGGTTCGAACCCCTTTGATGTCGTGCGTTTGGTGACCTCCACGTCGATGCCCAAGCGGGCTGCGTGGTGGACGGTCGCGGTGTTGTATCCCCCGTCCACCCAGACTTTGACCACGCCCGGATGGCCGGTCGAGACCTGGGTGAGCACTCGCCTGCCGCCGTCGGAGTCCTGGACGGAGGCGGCCGTGACCAGGACCGCCAGCAGGAGGCCGAGGGTGTCGGTGACCAGGTGGCGCTTGCGGCCCTTGTTCTTCTTGGCCGCGTCGATGCCTTGCTCGGCCTCGGCGACATTGCTGGAGGTCTTGACGCTCTGGGCGTCCAGGACGGCATCGGTCGTACGGGGCCGGCGCCCCTGCGAGCGGCAGGTCTGTTCGCGCAGCAGGTCATGAACCCGGTCGGTGGTGCCATCGGCCTCCCACTTCGCGTAGTAGTCGTAGACCGTCTGGTGGGGAGGGAAGTCGTGCGGCAGGTAGGCCCACGGGATGCCGGTGCGGTTGATGTAGAGGATCGCATTCACGATCTCTCGCAGGTCATGGATGCGGGCGGCAGTGCCGGGGCCGGTCCGCGCGGCCCGCCAGGCCGCCGCCCCAGGTCCCCGCTCTCCGCCTATGCTGGAGGCCGGGAGGTGTCCAGTGACGGTCACGGAGGATCGCCCGCAGATGGCGGCCGAGGAGTTCGAGCGCATCGCCGCAGCGGCCGAGCGCGAGGGTGTCCGCCTGGAGTTCATCCACGGCAGGCTGGGGGTCAAGGCAGTGCCCGACGGCGACCACGACGAAATCGTCCGATGGCTCATGGAACGCTGCATGCAGTCACGCCCCGAGCTGTGGCTGTATCCCGAGCGCGGTCTGAAGGTCCAGGCCTACCGCAACGGCAACGCCAAGCCCGACGGCACCCTGGCCCCCAAGGGCGTATTCGCCGGCCAGGGCGAGTGGGCCCAGCCTAGCCAGGTCGTCATGGTCGTCGAGGTCACCTCCTACGACACCGACACCGACAAGCGCGACCGTCAGGAAAAGCCCACCGCCTACGCCGAGACCGGCATCCCCGTCTACCTCCTGATCGACCGCGGCACCTGCGAGGTCGTCATCCACAGCGAGCCGGACTCCGGCGCCTACACCAGCATCCTGCGCCGCCCCTTCGGCAAGACCGTCGAGCTGCCCGCACCCGTCGGCCTCACCCTCGACACCGAGCCCCTCAAGGAGTGGGTCCGCTAACGTCCTGCGCCGCCGCTGCTTCTTGCGGTGGCCGGCAGCGCACACGAACCCGGGCGTGTCCGCCACCTCGGAGCTCGGGAGGGTGGCGCGCTTCATCCAGTGGCGGGGGCGGCTGCGCACCCACCGAGGCTCCTGGATGGGGCGGCCGGTGCAGGAGGTGGTCCACAGCAATGCTGTCTGCCGGGCGGGCCCCCGTAGAGCCGCCCGCTCAAGCACCCGGTAGTGCGCGACATAGCAGGTGGCGCAGTCGGTGAACCAGGCCGCCGAAGCAGGAGATGAGCACATCAACCCGGGCCCGGAGCCGGGGCCGGACCGCCGATCCGGTGGACGTCGGCCGGCCATCAACGGAGGCCTCGTGACAACCGAGCAGCCGGTATCCCTGACCCGCGCCGAGGAGCAACTGGTCTCCTACCTGCGCCAGACAGCCGACGCCCTCGGCCCGCCCGCACGCGCCCTCGAGGAACGCTGGGTCTACACCAGCCAGTTCGACCTGCTGCTGCGCGAAGGCCGCCTGTTCACCCCCGCCCCGCTGCCCGACGCCATCGAGCACCTGGACCCCGGCTGGTGCTTCGCCAACGCCGCCCAGCTGGCCACCGACCACCCCGACCTGCAGCTGACCTACGCCGAGGGCTACGGCAGCGCACCAGTCGGCGCCGGCCAGGCCCTGCACACCCCGCACGCCTGGGCCGCCACCCCCGACGGATCCGCCCTGGACCCCACCTGGCCCCACGAGCCGGGCACCGCCTTCCTCGGCCTGCCCTTCGCCGACCCCGCCATGTGGCCCCACCCCCTCACCGGTCGAAGCCTGCTGCAGGAACCGCCGTTCCTCCACCACCTGCTGCGCTCCGGCCTCCCCGACGACCTGCTCGCCGACCTCGGCCACCCCTTGCGCCAATAGAACTCGCCCCGGCGGGACAGTTGGCCGCCAGCACCGCCGCTGGGTCCAAGGCGGTGCGTAAACTCCCACCCGGCCGCCCCCAACGGGCCGTCGGCACAGGGGACTTGGCCGGTCCAGGTCCACACTGGAGGTCGCAACCGCCCCTCCCGCACGTCGGCCTCCAGGTCGCCGAGCCCCAGCCCGGTCGATCCCTCTGAACTGCGGCCCTGTGACTCAACCGGCCAGCGCGTCCGCGACCATCTTGAAGCCGGCCTCGCCGAGGTTGCCCGGGCTGATGGCGGTGCTGCGCGAGCGCACCCGCAGCAGCCTTGCGTAGCTGCCGAGTCCGGGCACCGCGACGCTCCAGTCCATCCGCGGCCGCAGCAGCACGATCACCGCCCCGCGCTCGACGGCCTTCTCGACCAGGCCGAAGCCGAAAGCCTGCGAGGGCAGCGTGATCGGCAGGGAGTGCCATGCGGGCGAGTGGTAGCCGTGGAACTGCACCGCCAGGACCTTGGACGCCAGCTCGCGGTAGGTGTGGCCGAGCGGCAGGAGCGCGGCCAGGGTGCGGCGCCACCAGCGGCCGCCGGGCTCTGCCGCCACGTCAGGGGCGAGCCAGGGATGGGGCGTTCCCTTGGGGGCGGTGATGCCCGCGAGGGTGCGGGCGCGGACCTCGGCGCGGGCGTATTGGGCGTCGTCGGCCTCGCTGCGGCCGGGGTTGGCCAGCAGGATGACCAGCGGGGCGTCGTGCAGTCCCAGGTGCGGTTCCGGCGGCAGGGACACATCCAGGCCGTAGGGGCCGCGGCGGCTCTCGGACAGTGCGGCGTTGAACGCCTGCAGGTGGGGCCGGTCGGCGGGGACGACGAACGGTGCGCGGTCCCCCAGCTGCTGCCATGGATTGGTAGTCATGTCGGGTGTCACAGGCTCTCCAGGATGGTCGTGCGCCGTTCGGTGTGTTCTGCGGTCGCCGCGGCGCCGCCGGCGGTGGAGCCGGTCCGGGACGGGCGGGCGCGCGGTGATCGCGCGCCCGGCGGCGGGGCCGCAGGCGGCGGCGTGGGGTGGCTTCCGGCTGGGCCGCGCGCGTCTCGACCGGGCGGGTGGTGGGGTGGGCGGCCGCGGCACGGCCCGCTGCTCCGTCCGGCTGCGCCCACAGCGCAGGTGGTGCAGCGGCGGTCTGCGGCGCAGCCGGGTTCGGCTACGGGCTGTCAGGTGCTCGCGTACCGGTCGCCGGACACGATCTTGACGGTCAGGTGGGTGCCGGAGGGCACCTCGGAGGCCATCTTGGAAAAGCCGGCGTCGTCGGAGTAGGTCTGGCCCGGCGCGAGGCCCTGGGTGGAGACGTAGGTGGTGTCCAGGCGCTTGCCGGTGCCGTCGACCAGCTCCAGCTGGTAGTCGTAGTCGCTGGCCTTGGACGTGTGGTTGGTGATGGTGACCTTCGCGTCGTACAGCTGGACGTCGTTGACGTACGGGGCGCCGATGGTGAGGTCGTCGTTCACCGGGTGCGCGGCCGTCGTGCTGGTCGGGGCGGCGGCCTTGTTCGCCGTGTGGGAGGCGGCGCTGGAGTGGCCGGCATCCGATCCGGAGGTGGCCGCGGCGCAGCCGCCGATGCCTAGGACGGCGGCGGCGGAGACACCGATGAGGATCTTGCGGGACGTGCGCATGCGGTCGTACTCGCTTCCAGTGATCGAAAAAAAGGGGCTGGTTGCTCGAGTGGGCGGGGTGTTCCTCACGGCGCCGACCGGTCGGTTCCGGCTCCGGGGCCCCGGCGGCGGGTGTCGCGGCAGGCGTCCGCCCAAGAGAGCTTTGTTTCGGTAACAGAACTATTCTGAGGCAGACACAACCCCGATCTCTGGAGGCGAAGGTCCACCGCGGCGGGGACCGGTGGCAGGCCCATAAGGTTCACCGACGCCATAGCAGGGGAAGACGAGGTCGCCGGCCTCTCGACCGCCGCTCGCCCGACGGCCACCGTCGCCGGCCAGCTCACCGACGGGAGGCAAACCAACGGCCCCGCACCGCAGCCTGCGACCCGGCTTCTTCGGCAGTGCCGAATTGGAAGACAGGCCGGGTCAGGCACTGTCGGGTTGGCCACAAGGTCGGCTCTGAGATTCGTACCGACCTCCTTGGCCTGCCACGATGCGCGGATGCACGTGGAGGAGCCGGCGAAGCGGTGGTCGTACCGGGTGACCGTCGCGCTCTACTCCCTCGGGGCGGTCCTGATGCTGATCATGGCGCTCGGCCAGCCCCTGGACGAGCGCCACCTCGAACGCGACCACATCCGCACGACCGCACACGTAGAGCAGTCATGGCAAGTCCGGGACGGCAAGACCTGGACCACCGACTACCGGCTCGACTTCCGGCTGTCCAACGGCCGACCGGCCTCCGCCTCCGCCTCCGCCTGGACCACCAACGTCCAAGACCAATCGCTGCACCACGGCGACGCCGTGACCGCCGAATACCTTCCAGGGCAGCATCGACGGTGGAGGATGTGCACGAAGTGCGCCTGTGGTGGACCGGTCTGCTGATCTACGGCGCCGCAAGCCTGTTCTTCATGTGGCTGATCGTGAAGACCGTGCGAGGAGAGCACGTCCCCGCCTCCCGGGTGGGCCTGGCGGCCCGGTGGGCCCTGATCGTGCAGGCCGGAAGGCGATAGCCCGATTTGCGCAGTCGGCAAGGTTCGGTGTCGGCGGCCGTGGCAGCCGCGTTGCCGGGCCGGGCCGACCGCCGGAACCTGCGCCCCTCAGCGGCGCCTTCGGATGGCACCAAGGCCCGTGGAGGCGTCGGCATCGCCGCCGACACGGCCTCCGCCGTCCGGCTCGACCTGCCCATCGAGGCCGAAGGGCCCCGCCACGGAAGGGGGTACGAGCGCGACCGCCAGGTCCCTCGCACCGCCCATGCGCGCGAAGGCAGGCCGGGGCGGCCCCTTGTCCTGCTGCGAACCCGCGGCCGGCCCCCGGCCCGTGCACGCCCCGAGCCGAGACCGCCCAGCCCGGCCCCGGGGCGCACGGGCTGTCCAACGCATCCCTGACGCGCGCCGTCACGCCCCTCACCCGAACGGCCCTGAGGACAACAGGAGTTGACGCCTCCGGCACCGCCCGAGGACTTCGCCTCTACACCACACCGCGGCCCCGCGGGCCGCGCATGCCTTTGCTCCGGCCGCCTACCCGCCGGGGCGGTCTGGGAGACGTGGGTTGTCGGATTCTGGCTAACGCCGTCGCCGCCCGGCCATCCGCGGCCGCCGACCGGTCGCACGCAACCAGCGCTCGCGCACCGCCCTCAGGTCCTCCAGGAACTCATCGGTGGGCACGCCCATCTCGTCGTAGCGGTAGCTGCCCGGAAGCCGCACGGTTCGGCGCCCGTCAATCTCGACGACGATGAAAGAGTACGTCCCGCTGCCATTGGCCATGTCGCTGAAGTCCTGGGAGACGTCGGTGATCCGCTTCCACGGGATCGTGCCGTGGGCGATGAACAGGCGCCCCCGGGCGATCCCGCCGGCCGTCAGGACCGTGCGCGAGCCCCAGAGGTAGACAGCCAGACAGGCACACACGACCGCCACCAAGAGAGCAGCTCCCCTGTCTGCGCCCACGAAAGCAGCCAGCGACACGCCCACCGGGACGACGGTGCCCATCCACAGCTTGAGCTTCAGCGGGTTGGCGATGACCAGCTTGTCCATGGATCAGCAGTTCGGGTCGGCGGTGATGAAGGGCTTCAGGCAGGGCATCGCGCCGTCCGCGCGAGCCGTCCGCAGCGCGCCGGCGATCGGCCCCGCCCCGGCTGGAGGACCGGGACCGCGCCGAGCCCCGCGGGAGGCGTCGCCCGTGAGCGCGTGGAGCGCCTAATGCGCAATGTGCAGGTTCAGGTCGAGGGCGAACAGCGCCACGGCCACGAAGACCGACGCCGCGGCACAGATCCAGAACGTGATCACCAGCCCCGTCGTGACCGGCCGCTTGCTCCAGTCCCAACCGTCGCGCGGCTGCTTGGTGGCCAGCAGGCGCTGGATGAACAGGCCACGGGAGACCACCAGCAGGCACAGGCCCCACACCCCCGCACTGTGGCCGCTGCTGTGGGACGAGAGGTTTCCCGCCGCGACGTTGAAGCAGACGATCAGGGCCAGCATCTGCCACTTCAGCGACGCCTTCCACCAGCCGCTGCGGGCCATCACGATCAGCGACCCGACGGTGGCGACGGCGGCAGGCGCCGAGCCTCCCATGCAGTGCGGCAGGGCGGTCACAGCGTCCAGCGCCGCACCGGCGCCCATCAGCCAGACGACCACCTTCGGGCTGAAGCTCTCGTGCTGCACCGTCGAGACGGGGCGAATCAGGTCGTTGCTCATAACGAGCGGCGACTCTACGCACGGCACCCGGGGCCCACGCAATTCTCGGGGCTCAGATGAGGCGCACCCCACTCACCGCCCGCCCTGAACCAGCCGTCCGGACGTCGGCCATTGTGGCGCGCCCCGATCCGGCGGCCGCCTGATCAGGGCTGCATCGGGCGGGCCAGGACGGCCCAGCCCAGGCACTGCCGCGCGAGCGATGCCCGCGGCCGGTGGCGCGGACGCCGGCAACCGCTTCCCCGACGCTTCGTCGTAGCCCTGCCCATCCGGGGTGCGCTTCCATGCCCGGTAGGGCCCGGACCCGGTGTACAGCGTGATCCCGGCCTCGATCGCGCCGTCGCCCCGGCCGGCCTTCAGCTGCGGATTGCGCGGGAGCGCCCCGCGCTGGTGCCGGGGACGCCGGAGTTCTCCTGCTGCTGCATCTGCTGCCGCCGCTGGGCCGTCATCGCGTTGATCTTCCGCTGAGCGGCGAGCCCAGACGCCGGGGAGTGCGAGCCTGCGTTCGATCTTCTCTGGGGTCAGCCGCGCGGACAGCTCCGGATCACGCAGCTGCGCGGCGACCTTCGCGGCTTCCGCGTCGCGCCGCCGCCGGGAGGGACCTCGCAGATCCATCCGCACTCACCTTCCCTGTCCGGCCCGGGATGCTCCGACGCCTCGTCAGGTGTGCAGCGTCGCGCAGGGCCTGCCGCTGGAGTGAACCCAGGCAGTGCGCGCCTGATTGCCGTTGGACTGCTGGTCGCCGAAGTCCGCCACGATCTGCAGCCGGCCCCCAGCGCCTCGATGCAGCGGCGCAGCGTGTCGACGTCGGACGAGGACAGCTGCCCGGTCTCGACGCGGGACCTCGGCCACCCGGCCAGCCCACCGCGCCCGCAAGCCGCCTGGCACAGGAACAGCCAATCCGGCGACAGCCCTTACCGAGGCGTGTTAATCCCTCCACGGCGGCGGAGTTACCACTCGGTGTCAACACCCGGCCTACCATCCGCAGCCCCTGCTTCCAGCCGAGACACCGCTTCTCCCCGTCCCCGACCATCCAACCACTGACACCACAACGAGACCTCATACCCCTGCCGGTGGGGTTGGTCAGGGTGGTGGTTCCCTGTCGGCATGGCCGCGGCCGCTGTTGTTCATCATCGAGGGGCCCCGCGGCCGCGGCGCTTACTCCTCGCGGCCCTCAGCGCCCCCGGGCACAGAGCCGTCCTGGTCGCCCGCTCCCCCGCCGGCCCGCATCGCCGCGGCTACGGCCATCGCCGCGGTCCACCCGACCACCCCGTCCACCGGCTCCTGGCGCGCCCGCTCCTGCAGACGCTGCCACAGGCCGGCCCGCGTCCACTCCTCAAAGCACTGCCGCGCGTCTGCAGCCGCAACACCGAGCGCCGGCGGCAGGTCCTGCCAGGAGGAGTCGGACAGCAGCGCGTAGGCGACCGCGTGAAACACCACCCGCTCCGCGCCGGTGGCGGGACCGCGGTCCCGCGGGGTGGGCGCCGGTGGTGTCAGCAGCGGTGCCGCCAGGTCCCACAGCAGACGCAGCCGGCGGCGCTCGCCCCGCAACCGCCAGGCCCCGTCGACATCCGCGGCCGTGTTGGCGATCGCCTGCCGCTGGCGCTCCGTCGTCCAGTAGGCGCGCACCGCATCCGAATGCCGGAACTCGGCCTCGGAGCCGGCCGGCAGTCCGCCCTCGGGGAGCTCTGCATCGCTGTTGGGCACGCCCACCTCCTGCCTCTTTGCACCGCTGGCTGATGCGTGTCAGGTTGCCCGGTCGCCGGTCCAGGTGCTGTTCCCTGCTGGTTGGGGCACGTCGGTGGCACGCGAGTGTCGCCGGTCCGCTGCCGGCGGAGCAGCTGTGCCAGTCGCGTTCGCCGGGTGGGGCAGAGCGTCGGTGACCGCGGTGTAGGGGGTGCCCGGGGGGACCAGCACGGTGTCGCCGGCGCCGGCGCGGTGGTCCTGGCCGTGGATCCCGGCCTGGAAGGCGCCGCGGTCCAGGAGGGTGGCGGCTGCTGGCCGGCCGCCATGCCCGGCTGCTGGCCCAGGTCGTCCTCGCTGTCTTCCCCAACACCCTCACCGCCCAGGAGCATCCATCCGACCGCACCGACGCCGCCCCGGGCACCTTGCGTCGCGCGATCGCGTTCATCGCCGCCGCCGCATGAGTGACCCCGCGGGCGGTGCAGTACGCCTTCCGCCGGCACCTGAACACCTCTCCACTGACCTACCTGCGGACCGTGCGGCTGGATCTGGCCCGCCGCCAACTCCTGGCCGCAGCCGCGGCATCGACCACGATCACCGAGGTGGCGGCCCGGTGGGGGTTCACCGCCTCCCACTTCGCCGCCCTCTACCGCCGCAGCTACGGCCACCCGCCCACCCTCGACCTGCACACCCAGCCCTGAACCGGCGGACGCCCTCAGCCTGGCCGGACCGGAGGCCGTCACCGCGGTCGTCCGCTGGCTGCACACCGCCGCCCACTGAGCAGCACCGGCGCCCGCTCAGTGTCCGTCGCGCAGCACCTGGCTGGGCAGGGTGCGGTAGGCGGCGCGGTGCTCGGCCGCCAGACGGCTGGGGCTGGCAAAGCCCCAGCGCAGCGCGATCTCGGTGACGGTGGTGGTCGCTGGGGTGCCGGCGTGCAGGTCGCGGTGGGCCGCCTCCAGCCGCACCCGCCGCAGGTAAGCGGTCGGGGTGGTGTCCAGGTGGCGGCGGAAGGCGTATTGCAGGGCGCGGGGCGAGGCGTGCGCGGCGGCGGCGATGTCCGCCAGTGCGATGTCACGGTGCGGGTTGGCGTCGATGAAGGCGATGGCGCGGCGCAGCACGGGCGGGGTGGCATCGGTGCGGTCGTACGGCGCCGCGCGGGCTTCGCCGCCCAGGGTGGTGGGAAAGGCGGTCAGTAGGGTGGAGGCGGCCAGCCGGGCCAGGTTGCCGATCAGAAGCGGGCCGAGCGCCTGTGGGGGCATGCGCAGCATGGTGGCAATGTAGGCGCTGGTGGTGCGCCACAGCATCGAAGCGTGCGCGTTGAGCGGGGTTGTCGAGGTGAAGTCCCAAGGGCGCTCGGTGTCTTCGGCCGGGCGGCCGGCTGCGGCGGCGATCAGGGCGGCGGGCAGGGACAGGGTGTGGACGGCCAGGTGCTGCGACAGGTGGCGTCGGGCCAGGCGGGGGCCGACGCCGATCAGGACGTCGCCGGCGCCGTGGCGGGAGGTGGCGTCGGCGATCCGGGTCTCCAGGACGCCGGCGCGGATGACGTTGACGGTGATGGTGTCGCTGGGGTCGATCACGCTCACCACCTGCGGGTCCACCAGGGCTTCGGCGACCTGGAGCGGGCCGGCGCGGTGCTGGGCCGGGGCCACGACCGGCCCGCCGCCCGGGGCCGGCGGGCTGGGAAGGCTCAGGCGGTGCCCGGTGGCGTAGGCGGTCTGCAAAAAGTGCGCGGCGGCATCGGGGTCGCAGGTGGAAAAGGCGGTCCAGTGCTCGGGGGGAGGCATGGCGGCACGCGGTTCCGGTTCGGCGGCGTGTGGGAGCGTGCGGCGGGGTCTGGAGCGCGACGCAGGCCTTGGGGGGTGGCCTCGTCCTCCAGGCTAGGGGCCGAACGGCAAGGACAAAGGGCCCGAAGGTCCCGGTCTGCGCCGGAGTGCGGGTCCTCCCCGCGTCCCGGTGAAGGAATGCTGTGGTGACCGGAGTTGGGGCGCGTCGGGCGACGGGCGGCCCAGGGCGGTGCAGCCGCCGGGGGCGCGGCTGCGTCTGGCTCGATGCGGCGCCGGTGGCGGCCGGGGCCGTCCACGGGCAACCGGGACGGAGGCGGCCGTCGCCCGTGGGCCGGGACTCGACCCGGTATCCGGGACTGCCCCGCAGGCCTGACCGTTGGCACCGTGGTGGCGGTGCCCCGAATGCGCGCGCGCCGGGGCGCCGGCAGGTTGAGGGCCGCCTGCGTCACCGCAGCTGCTCAAGGACCTTCTCGGCGCCGTCGATCAGGTCCTCACCGGAGGCAAAGACCCGGGCCAGTATCCGGTCGGCCGCATCCTGCAACGACACGCCCTCCGCGTGGGCGAGCGCGCCGGCCGCCTGGTGCACCACCGCCCGGTGCAGCACCGGAACCTCCAACGGACCCCGGGCGAGCAGCACGCCGACCTCTTCAGCGACCGCCTTCAGGGCCCGGATCGCCGCCCGCGAGGGCAGGTCCGGAACCTTTCGGTAGGCGGCCAGCACCCCCACCGGCGCGCCCGCCGCTTCCACGGGCAGCGCGATCAGCGCCCGCGGGCCCTGACCGGTGGCCGGGTCGGCCAGCAGCCGCGGCCAGCGCCGCTGCGGGGTATGGACCAGGTCCGCCACCAGCACCGGCCGATGGCTTATGGCCGCCTCGATCGTCGGCCCCTCCCCGGCCACGTACTGCGCATCCTCCAATGCCACTGCGCCATCATCGGGGCAGGTCCACCACACCAGCTCCGGACGAGTCCCTCCAGCCTGCAGGGAGAAGGCCAGCGCATCGGCCTCCAGCAGCGCGCACAGTCGGCCGTGGGGAAGACGGCCGAGACCGGCCAGACCGCCCGGACCCGTTCGCAGCCCAAACAGCAGACCTGCCAGGGAAGTTGCCGCCGCACGCATCGCTTCACCCCTTCTGCAAACGGTCCGGCGTGCACCACGTGGCCGATACCGCACCAGCGCGCACCTTCTAACCTCACGCGCAGGCCCGGTCCCCACGGTGAACCGCCGGCAGCGTCCACACCCCTCCGGCCGTCTGCTGTCCCGTCCGGCTCTACCCGCATTTCACCCGCAGTATGGGGGCTGTTGACGTGCCCGACCTACACCGTGAACGCATGACTGGTGCGTTTCCGTATCTAGCCGAAACCGTCTTGGAACTGGCCGACCCCGACCAGGAGGTGAAGGAGCACCTGCGCTGTGCCTGCCGCCACCTGGCCGCCCTCCTGGGCGCCCGCGCCGCCACCAGCCTGCTGCTCACTCATCCGCTCGCGCCGCCGGCCGCCGTCGGCACCGATGCATGGCCTGCCGAGCCCTCGCCGACACCTTCGGAACCACCACAGTCCGCGCGGGAATCGCGGTCGGAATGGCCGCGATCGCCGTCCTCGACTGCTTCATGGCCGACCTCCGGAAGATCGACGACCTCGAGGACACCATCGCGGCGCGCACCGGGTAACACCCAGAAGGGCGTGCGCCGGGCCAACCCGGTTCCGTGGGCTGTCAGGCCGAATCCAGCGCCTGCCACAGCTTGCGCTCCTCAGCCGGCAGCCGTCCGGCCGCCCGGCTGGCCTCGTGCGCCGCAGCGCGGCCGGCGAGCATGCGGTCGAGCAACACACCCTCGCTGTCGGTGGCCGGCACCTCATCTCCCAGGCTGCGCAGGTGGTTCGCGATCGCCGCCCACGAGTACAGACGGTAGCCCTCGGCATTGATCACCGGGGCCGGGAACGGCTGCTTCGAACGCCGCTCCCCCGCAGCCAGCTGCCGCAGGGACTGCTTGCTGCGCACCCCCATGGTCCGGCGGGCCGCCTCCGACAGCGACACGGTGTCTTCGATGATCAGCCCGGTCGCCCAGCGGGTCGGGATCAGATGGTGCAGCTGGACGGCGATCTGCACGGCCGCGTCCGTGAACGAGGACCCGGTGGTGTCGTCCACAGTGCACATCAGGTAGCCAGTGCCGTCGGGGGCGCTGACCACGCCGACACTGTCCATGGCGCCCGCCCACGATCAGCTCCTGCTCATCGGTGAGCGCGGTGTTCAGCCTCAGGTCGAACTCGTACACGGCGGCCCTCCCTCACGATGGCACCTCTGCTGTTGTCGTACGACAACCGCCCACCCGAGGGCGTAGTCACGCGACAACAGGACCGGTGTGGTGGTCACCATCCCCGGCCCGGGATTGTGTGTGCGAAGGCGGCGGGCCAGCCTGCGCGTCAACGGCCGTCCTGTGCAGCCTCGCGTGCGGACAGCAGGTCGCCGGCGGTTTCCCTCAGGTACTCAGCCAGGTCCAGCAGGCCGGCCAGGCCGGGCGTACTCGATGCTTGTCGCGGGATCGACACCGTCGGTCTTCAGCTGCTCTCACACCTGCTCGAGATAGTCCTGCAGCTCCTCCTGCGCGTTGCACTGCTCCCTCAGGGCACAAGGCGAAGGCGCTCGAGACCGCGGCGGCCGCACCCAATCCTGGTGGCCGCAGCATCCCAGGTCCGCGATCGCCTGCCAAGGGCACCATCGTGACCGGAGCGCCTCGTTCGCGTGGCCCGGCGTGACGTTTCCGCCGGCACCGGCGTTGGCCACAGCGGTAGTTCCCGATCGGCGCGGCCGCGGCCCGGTGTTGTGTGTGCATCCCGGGGCCGCGGCCGCGTCACCGGCGCCAAAGGCGCCGGCGACAGCGTCGGCCGGGAATCGGGCAGCCCCGGCCGGCGGCTCGTCGGGCTCCGTGCTCCTGGGGCCGTCGGCTCCCGCCGGCTGTCCGTCGGCGCGAGCGCCTCGGCCGCTGCCGGCGGCGGGCCGTCGTCAACCGACGCTCGCTGTCAGACGGTAACTTCTGGGCTGCCCTTTAAAACGTGTTGCACAAGGCTGTGATCAGGGCATATCGCGTGTATGCGTGGGGTGTTGAGGGCTGATTCGCTGTGGGTTGAGACGTTCACGGGACTGCGGATGGTGCAGTTCGAACGCTTGCTGAAGGTCGTGCGGGAGCGGGGCGGCGACGGGCCGCGGAGCGGCCGCCCGTGGTGCCTGCCGCTGGCCGAGCGGGTGCTGCTGGTGGCCGTCTACTACCGCACGAACCTGGCCATGCGGCAGCTCGCGCCGCTGTTCGGAGTGTCGCCGGCGACGGTGTGCCGGGTCATCCGCCGGCTGCGGCCCCTGCTCGCGCTCGAGCCGCGAGCGCGTGCCGTCGATGCCACGGACCGGCTGTGGATCGTGGACGGCACATGGGTCCCCGTCCGCGACCGCAGGATCGGTGCGTCGAGCCGCAACTACCGGTTCTCCGCGAACGTTGAAGGTCATCATCGACGCTGACACCCGGCTGGTGGTAGCTGCCGCCCGCCCGGCCCCGGGCAACAAGGCCGACGCCCACGTGTGGCGCGAGGGCGGCCTGCCGCGGCAGTGCCAGGGCGTCACCCTGCTCGGCGACGGCGCGTACATCAACACCGGCCAGCTCGTCCCGCACCGCAAACGGCCCGGCCCCTGCTGGCGGGCGAGGAGGCCGACAACGCCCAGCATCGCCGGGTCCGCGCGCGAGTCGAGCATGCGACCCGTCGGCTGAAGAACTACAAGATCCTCCGCGACTGCCGACAGCATGGCGACGGCCTGCACCACGCCGTCCAGGCCATCGCTCACCTGCACAACCTCGCCCACGCATCATGCCCAGAGAACTGCCCTCGCCCGCCCTGACCTGCCCTCATGCAGCCCTGCGCAACACGCTTTAGCCGTGACATCAACCGTGCTGTGGGAGAAGTCCAGGCGCAGGTCCCGGTAGGCGTGGCGCCCGGCGATGTGTTTGACCCACACTCCGGGGTAACGGATATGCCACAGGTGGTCCATGGACACTTTCTTCGCTGCGGTCCAGCCGTCCTGGTCCGCCAGTTTGGCGTAGGTGGCGTAGGCGTCCCGGACCGACTGCGTCGAGGAGATCGTCACAATGACGCTCTGCCCGACCCATTCCCGGCCCTGGAATCCGCCGCCCCGGAACCGTGCCGGGATGCTCAACCAGCCCCGTGCGCACCGCGCCTGAGGACAGCCGGGTGAAGACCGGGGACGACGCCAGCACGTGCACGTTCCGGTCGCCCGGATCGGGGTCGGGAGGCCGGGACGCAGGACGCCGCCAGGCCGCAGTGGCCGAGCAGCAGGGCCCTGCGGACTCGGTGCGCATCCATGACTGCCCGCTCGCACACCTTTTCCCCGTGCGACTCCGCGATATCGCCCCACACGCTGTTCCTCGAAAACGAACCCTGCCTCCCAAGGCGCCACGGCCCCTCCGAGGGCCCGCCAGGGGCCTCCCCCGCGGGCCGCGGGCAAAGCGCCGGTTCCCGGCCACAGACGGGACTCCCGGCGGCGCGGCCACGGCCGGCCACACCGGTGGCCGCGAACAGACGCCGCCCCCGCGCCTGGCGGGCGCGGGGGCGGCGGGGAGGAGGACCGGCGAGTTGCCGGCGTTGGGTCAGCGGCGTCGGCGAGCGACCGTGAACGCCAGCACGCCGAGGGCGAGCAGCAGCGCCGCGCCCATCGCCGTGTACCAGGTGGTCAGGCCGAGGCCGGTGTGCGCCAGCGGCCCGCTGGGCCGGGTCGGCTTGACCGGGGCGCCCGGGACGACGCCGTGGGTGGAGCAGTCCGGGTCGTGGGAGCCCGGGGCGCAGTTGGAGCCGCCCGAGCCGGTAACGGCGTTGTCCAGGTGGCCGTCGCCGTTGTCGGGGTTGTCCACCGTCACGGTGTAGGTGACCGTGGCCTGCTGGCCGGCGGCGAGGTTGCCCGTCCAGGTCAGCTTCGGCTGCCGGTAGGAAACGGTGCCGGCGGTGGCCGTCGCGTCCTGGTCGTAGTGCGCGTCGTCCAGGACCCGGCTGAGGTCGTCGGTGAAGGTGGCCCCCGGGTAGGCGGCCGTTCCCACGTTCGTGACGGTGACGGTGTAGGTGACCTTCTCGCCCGGCTTCGGGTGGGCGGTGGACGCCGTCTTGGTGATCTTGAGTTCGGCGACCTTGTCGTGGGTGCGGCACCCGGGGTCGGTGGCGGCGCGAAGCCGGGCGGCGGCCGGCGGGCAGTTGGAGCCGTCCGGCCCCACCACGGCGTTGGCCAGCTCGTGGTCGCCCTTGTCGGGGTTGTTGACGGTGATCGAGTAGGTGATCGTCACCGTCTGGCCGGCCTTGACGTCGCCGCGCCAGTTCAGCTTCGGTGCCGCGTAGGTGGCGCTGCCCGAGCTCGCCTTGGCGTCGCCGTTGTAGGCGGCGTCGTCCAGGTCGCCCGACAGGTCGTCGGAGACCTTGGCACCGGGGTAGTCGGCCGTGCCGGTGTTCTTGACCGTCACCGTGTAGTGGACGGTGTCGCCGGCCTTGACCGGGTCCTTGGCGTCCGAGGTCTTGTGGATGTGCAGGTCGGCGATGTCGTCGGAGGTGGAGCATTCCGGGTCGCTCGAGCGCGGGCCGCAGTCGGAGTTGGCCGGGCCGACGACGGTGTTGGCCAGCTGGTGGTCGCCGGTGTCGGGGTTGTCCACGGTGACGGAGTAGGTGATCGTCACCGTCTGCCCGGCCGGGACGGCGCCGTGCCAGCGCAGGTTGGGCTCGGCGTAGGCGACGGTGCCGGAGCTCGCGGTGGCGTCGCCGTTGTAGGCGGCGTCGTCCAGCTCCTTGCTGAGGTCGTCGGTGATGAAGGCGTTCGGGTAGTCGGTGCTGCCGGTGTTGGCCACCGTCACCGTGTAGGTGATGGTGTCGCCCGGCTTCACGGGCGCCTTGGCGTCCGAGGACTTGGTCACCGTCAGGTCGGCCACCGGGTCGTCGGTGGAGCAGGACGGGTCGCTCGAGGCGGTCTCGCAGTTGGAGCCGCCGGGGACGACGACCGTGTTGTCCAGCTTGGTGTCACCGGTGTCGGGCTTGTTCACCCGCACCGAGAAGGTGACGATCACCGTGCCGCCGGCGGGCACGTCGCCCTTCCAGGACAGCGTCGGCTCGGCGTAGGACACCGTCCCCGAGGAGGCCTTGGCGTCGTTGTCGTAGCGCGCGTCGTCCAGGAGGTTCGACAGATCATCGCTCATCGAGGCGTTCGGGTAGTCGGCCTTGCCGACGTTCTCGATGGTGACGGTGTAGGTCACCTTGGAGCCCGGGCGCACCGGGTTGCGGCGCGCGGTGGAGCTCTTGGTCACCTTCGGCTCGGCGACCTTGTCGTCGGTGGAGCAGGAGGCGTCGGTGGATCCCTTGGCGCAGTTGGAGTCCTCCGGCCCCACGGCGGTGTTGGCGAGCTCGTGGTCGCCCTTGTCGGGGTTGTCCACGGTGATCGAGTAGGTGATCGTCACCGTGCTCCCGGCGGGGACATCGCCGCTCCAGGACACGGTCGGGCGCGCGTAGGAGGCGGTTCCGGAGCTCGCGGTGGCGTCGTTGTTGTAGGTCGCGTCGTCCAGGTCCCGGGTCAGGTCGTCGGAGACGGCGGCGCCGGTGTAGTCCGTCGGCCCGGGGTTGTGGACCTTGACCGTGTACTGGATGGTGTCGCCGGCCTTCACCGGGTTCTTGGCGTCCGAGGTCTTGGAGATCTTCAGCGAGCGGACGTTCTCGTCCGTGGTGCACTCCGGCTCGTTGCCGGTGGTGCAGTTGGAGTAGGAGTTGCCGGTGACGTGGTTGTCCAGCTTGCCGTCGCCGGTGTCCGGGTCGTCGACCTTCACCGAGTAGGTGATGGTCGCCGAATTGCCCGCCGCCAGGGTCCCCTTCCAGCTGAGCGTGGGTGAGCTGTAGCTGACGCTTCCGGAGCTGGCTTTGGCGTCGTTGTCGTAGGCGGCGTCGTCCAGCACCTGGGACAGGTCGTCGGATGCGGTCGCGTCCACCGGGACGGTGCCGGTGTTGTCCACCTTGACGGTGTACTTCACCGTGTCGCCGGGCTTGACGTTGCTGCCGGAGGCCGGGGATGCGGTCTTGGTGATCGTGTACTTGGGCGTGTCGAACTCGACGTCGGCGCAGTCGGTCCAGATCACGCCGACCAGGTTCGAGCCGCTGTCCGGGCAGTTGGTGTAGGTGCCGGCGGTGTCCGAGGTGACCTTCACGCTCAGCGTGCAGGAGCTCTGGCCGGCCTCCAGGTCGCCCTTGAGGTCCACCGACGATCCGCCGGCGCTCGCGTCGACCTGGCCGTTGGTGCAGGTGGTCGAGGTACCCGCGGGGTCGGCGACCTTCAGTCCGGTGGGCAGGTCGTCGGTGAATGACCAGCCCTTCTTGGCCAGCAGGTCGGTGGTGTTGGTGACGGTGAACGTCAGCGTGGAGGTACCCCCGACCGGCGCGGGCGAGGGGTCGAAGGACTTGGTGACCGTCGGGGTCACGTCCAGGACCTTGATGTCGTCGAAGGCGCCGTCGTTGCCCGAGGAGGTGGCGGCGGCGTTCTCCATCTTCAGGCCGAAGGAGCTGCCCTTGTACAGCTGCGGCTGATTGGCCGCCACATTCGCGACCTTGATGGTGGCCTGGGCGTCGGGGTAGCTGTACTCCTTGGCGTTCGGAGCCGTGCACGCATCGGACGGCGTGCTGTTCAGCGGGTATTCCGTGCCCCCGTCGGTGAGGAAGAAATTCAGCTTCGGGTCCACGTACGTGGAGGAGTAGCAGACGCCGCCGTTCATCACCGACGCGGTCAAAAACCGGTTCGTCGAGGCCAGCGGGATCGGCTGCTTGGTCTCGAACTGCACATCGGTCGGCTTGTAGCTGGTGCCGTTCAGCGTCCAGCCGGCGACCTCGTGGTTGTCCTTCGCCGCTTCGGGCGTTTCGCCGTTGTACTCGCCGAACGCGCGGCCGATGTCGCCGAGGGTGTCCCACGGGGTCTGGGAGCCGCACTCGGCCGGGTAGGGGCCGCGGTTGTTGTAGCTCATGACCGCGCCGTTGCAGTCGGTCAGATAGTTGGGGTCGGCCGTGTAGGTCTCGCCGGAGGCCCCAGTGTAGGTGTCCAAGCGGATCGGCCCCGGCTGCGGGTTGTTCTCGAAGTTCTCGTCGTAGACCACGGTGGGGTCCTTCGGCGCGGGCGCCGCCCGTCCCGAGCGCTGCCCGTGGGAGGCGTGCCGGCCGGCCGCTGCGGGCGCTGCCGTTGTGGCGGCCCGGGGCGCGGCTGCGCGGATGCCCGTCTCCGCGGCGTGGCCGCGGACGGCGCCGGAGGCCATCGCCGCCGTGGGTGCGAGGCCCGTTGCGCCCAGCGCCCCGGTCAGGGCCACTGCCGCGACCGGTCTCCACCAGTTTTTCCCCCGTACGGCGTGCCGTTTCAGCTGGGACATCGGGCGCCTTTCCTCGTGGGCAACACGTCATGGCGTCCGATGAGCCTTCATGAGGATTGACTGGCATTGTCGCTGACGCGCCGTCATCACTATTGCGTTAGCCCTATTGGCGCCGCGATCACGGATTTCACGCTCCGGTGACTCGCCCGAGGCATGTGGGCATGGCCCTCGTGCGGCGTGCACCACGCGTACCGGGCTGCGACGCGCGATCGGCCCGAGGTCTGCCGACGCGGCCGCCCGCACCACGAAAGCTGGCATGTCGAGGTGCGCCACGCCGGCGGACGCAGGAAGCGGATGTCAAGGCTGCACATTGCCTGCGCACTGGTGTCGCGGAGCGCGCACCGATGCCGTGGCGATCAGTCGGGCGGCCTCAGCCAGTCCTCGGCGCGTCCTGCGGCGTGCGGCACGCCTTCCGGGGCGCGGACCCTCGTTCGAGTGGTAGCTGCGGGCCGTGGGGAGGTCAGCATGCGGGCAGATGTGCGGCGGCCGACTCTTGCCGGGCCGCGCTGTCCAGGTGGCAGACCACCGCGGCCTGGAGCATCGCCAATACCAGTGGCCCCCGGGAGGCTCCGATCCGGCCCAGGCGGGCCTGCGCCGAGGCGGCCCTGCAAGGCGCGCCGACGGGCCCGCCGGGCCGGGCATCCGGGCCCCGAGTTGTTGATCACTGCGCAACCGTAGGGCCTCGGCAGCTGCTCTGCACAGATCCCGATCGGACCCCGCTGGGAGCCTGCGGTCCGGCTGTGGCGCCTCGGGCGCCCGCGGCCTGCGGTACGCGGGGAGACCGCTGCGCTGCTCGTCCGCGCCGGGCAGTGCGTTCCCTTGGTGAGAAGCCGCCGGGGGTGTACGTGCGCTCGAGGAAGGCCCGTTTGGGCCCGCACCAGCGAATCCGAGAGATCCTGCCGCGGCCGGGCACGGCGTTGATACGGTCGGCGGCGCCCTCCAGCCGCTGGCTGCCGGGATCCTCAGCGCCGCTGTTGCGGCTGGTGCTGGCGGAGGTGACGCGTGGCGACATTGTGCTTGGCCGTCAGGTCAGCGGCGCACGGTCCGCAGGGCCCCTGCGGCAGACCGGGCCGATCGCAGGGGCCTCAAGGCATCCACCGTTCCGGCGAGCAACGGCGAACACCCCGCGTCGGGCGGCCGAACCTGGACGACACGGCCACCCGGCAGGTGAGCGACAGACGAGACCAGCCCGCACACCCGATGGCCGATGTTGGCCCAAAGCCGCTCAGTGAGACAGCACCGCTGTGCGCGTGTCGCCCGACCTCCACCCGTTTGGTGCATCGGCGCGCCGTATGTGATGGGTGGTCGGGATTGCTGGGAGCCGGGTCCCGCAGGAACCGCTTCACCAGCCGGGCCTTCACAGTGGACGGCGGCTGCTGCGCATCCTCGAGGCGGAGCGGCGACTGGGCGGCGACTGTTCAGGAGCAAGGGGAGGCCGCGGCGCCTTGCCGTCCAACGGCAGGGCCGCGTCAATCAGTTGGGAACGAATCGAAGCAGTTCCTTCGGACGAGAGTCCGGCGAGGTCGGCGCCCGACGTCACTGCGGTACACGTGCACAGAAACCGGTGACGAGGGCTCAGCACGAGCGCAACTGGGTGTTTCTGCGGTCTCGAGGTATCCCTGTCGGCCGGTGCCCGGCCTGTGCACCAGGCACGGTCTGGACAGCAGGGGTTGGCGGGCAGTCGTCGGTTGTGCGGTCTTCCTGGTGCAGTGGCGGGCCGAGGTCCGGGGCCCGCCACTGCACCGCTCGCTGCCGTCTACTTCTCGGCGAGCGCCTTGTCGATCCCGGGGAGCGGCGAGCCCAGGCCGGTGACCGTGTCGTAGCCGGTGCCGGCCGTGCACTCGGTTCCGCAGGCGCCGTTGGAGCCCGAGGTGACGTCGCTCAGCGCCGTGCCGAGCCCGTAGACGGCCCTGTGCAGGGTGTCGCCGTTCGGACCGGCCACCGCCAGCGGCTGCTTGCCGTCCGCAGTGCGCAGCTGGTCGGTGCTCGCCAGGATGCCTGCCCAGATCGGGGAGGACAGGCTGGTGCCGCCCACCTGGAGCCACTGGGCCTGGCCGGCGGCGCTGGTGTAGACGGCGACGCCGGTGTTGGGGTCGGCGTCGAAGCTGACATCCGGTGTGGCGCGGTAGGCGGACGGCTGGGTGCCGTCCTGGTAGGCCGGGCGCTTGGCGAAGTAGCTCAGGCCGCCGCCGGTCGAGGCCCAGGCGGTCTCACCGGTGGTGTTGCCGTCGGCGTCCAGCTGCAGACGGGTGCCGCCGACCGCCAGCGTGAAGGGGTTGGTGCTGGAGTAGTTGGCCGGGTAGCCGGCATCGCCGGTGGACTGGGTGCACACCGAGCCGGTGATCTTGCAGTGGCCGTCGTAGAAGGACTCCTCGGAGAACTCCGACATGCCCCAGCTGTTATTGACCGCCGCCGGCTTGTAGGTGGCTGCCTTGTCGACGGCCTGGTACAGGCCCTGCGCGGTGGAGTCCTTGCCCTCCACCAGGATGATCTTCGCCTTGGGTGCGGCCGCGTGCGACCACTCGATGTCCAGGGCGGCCTCCTCGTTCCAGTTGGCGTCGGCGGCGGGCTTGGTGCCGTCCGCGTACACCTGCTGGAAGTCGAAGCAGTCGGTGCCCGACGGGACGCTGTCGCAGGTCTGCGGCAGGTTGAAGTGGGCGGCGAAGTGGTTCAAGTCCGCACGTGCGTTGGGGTAGTCGTAGGCGATGGAGATCGCCACCGTCTGTCCGGAGCCGTCGCCGGTGAGCCCGAGGCGCTTGCGGATCTGCTGGGGGCTGTAGCCGGGGGTCGTCTCGTCGGCGTTGCTGGTGCCCGGCCGGACGACCACGGTCTTGTTGATGTGCATCGAGGTGACGCCATGGCCCACCGGCAGCGTCCGGACCGCGATCGGGTCGCTGCCAGAGGTGGCACCGGTCTCGGCCGCGGCCTGGGACTGCTTGGATGCCTTTGCGGTCGTCGCCGGAGCGGTGTCGCTGGCCTGGAGGACGGCGACGCCGTGCCGGTAGTGGTCGATGGAGCTGGAGTTCGCGGCGTAGCCGCCGACGTTCTGGCTGAGGTTGTAGGCCGCCCAGTCGCGCTGCACCGCGATCAGGTCGGTGGCGCCGGTGGAGCCCAGGTCGAGCGGGTGCACCTCGGAGCCGTCCTGCGCGAAGGTCTGGCCGTTGCTGGAGTTGATGGTGGGCCAGTTGTTGGGCAGCGGGGTGTTGTAGCGCAGGATGCCACCCGCTCCGGCGGCGAGGACCTCCTTGCCCCCGGCGGTCTTGGCGAACGTCCCCTGGTAGAGGCCGGCCAGGGTGTGCACGTTGTACTGTGCGCTGCCGTCGGCGGGATACACCGACAGTTCGGCGGTGTGCATCTCGACCAGGCCGACGGTGGGCGAGGAGGTGAAGCCGGTGAAGGTGGCCGAACCCACGGAGTCGTCGGAGCGGACGACCGTGCCGGTGGCCCCGTTAACGATCTGCACCTGCTGCTTGGCGGCGGCCGGCTTGTCGCCGCCAAAGGCGAAGGCCACGCCGTGGCCGCCGGCCCCGGGGATGTCGGGGCTGGCGTAGACGCCGGCCTGCTGCTCGATCCAGGCGGCGCTGTCCCCGGTCGGCTTCTCGCTCCACAGCTGGTGGCCGTCGGAGGCGTCGAGCGCGACGGCGGTGGGGGCCGGGTCGCTGGTTCCGGTGCCGGCCTGGGTGCGGAAGCCGCCGTACTCCAGGTAGATCCGGCCGTCGGCGGTGGCGGGCACCGCGTAGGCGACCTTCTTGCCGTCGGTGCCGGCCGGCCGGTAGGACCAGGTCTTCTTGCCGTCGGCGGTGTAGGCGCCGAGAGCGTCGCCGGAGGCCAGGACGTGCCCGCCGGCCACGGCGACGCCGGCCTGGAAGGTGCCGGTGTCCACGTCCGCGTCGAGGGAGCCGCCGCGCTTTTCCAGCACGGCGAAGCCGGTGGAGGTGGCGGCGACGATCCGCTCGGAGGTGCGGCCCTTGCTGTCGACCACGTCCGCGAGCTTCAGCTGGCGCACCGCTGCGCTGACCGGGCGGTCCCACAGGATGTCCGGGTGCGTCTGGCCCAGGCTGCGGCCGTTGACGGCGAACACGCCGTGGCTCTGCCCGCCGAGCACCAGGTCCTTGACGCCGTCGCCGTTGAGGTCGACGGAGATGGCCGCGTAGACGTCGCCGAGCAGCGGCTGCGCGGTGGCGGTGCCCTTGGCCGGGTCGAGCTGGTAGGCGGTGTCGTCGTAGCCGACCGTCAGCAGGCCGTTTCGATAGGGCGTGATCTGGTCGCCGACGACCGCGCCGTCCTTGTGCCAGACCTGGGCGCCGCCGTCGGCGGCGTAGGCGAGCAGCTGGGCGTGCTCGGGCGCCTCGGGGTTGGTGCGGGATTCCGGCGCCGGGTCGGCCACGGCGGCGTAGACGTTACCGCCGTCCGCGGTCAGCGACAGGGTCGGGGCGTTGGGGCCGCCGAGGGAGGAGGCGGTGGTGTGCGACCACAGGGTCCTGCCGTGCGCGTCCCAGCCGGAGACGGTGGACTGGCCGTCGCTGAGGTCGGCGTTGATGCCCAGCTCGGCCACGGCGTACTGCGCCTGGCCGTGCTTGGCGCCCGCATTGACCTCGAACGCCTCGGGAATGGTGCCGCTTCGGGTCGCGAGCACCGAGCGCGTGCCGGTGCCCGGGTCGATCGAGCTCAGGTCCCAGCGCACCGCGTCATAGGGGTCGTTCTGCTCCACGACCAGCAGGTGCTTGCCGTCGGGGCTCTGACGGACCATCCGGGGATAGCCCGGTGTCTTGGTGTCGGTGACGGTCTTGCCGGTCGCGGTGTCGATGACCACGGCGTGGCCGGCCGGGGGCCGCGGGTTGCCCAGCCCCATCGGGGTGTCGGACCAGCCGGCGGCGATCCGGTTCTTGCCGGCCGGCTCGACGTCCGACCACAGCGCCCAGGGTGCCTGGGTGGAGTAGGTCCAGGCCGTCTTGCCGGACAGTGTGCTTCCGGTGCGGCGGAAGGAGTAGGCGAGCAGCGAGCTGCGGCTGTCGCCCTGCTCCTTGACGGGGTTGGTGTCCCAGTTGGGGCCGGTGGTGTCGGCGACGATCAGCTGGCCGTGCTGGGTGGTCAGCGAGCCGACGGTGCCGGGCAGCAGCGTGTGCCACAGCATGGTGCCGGTCCTGCCGTCCAGGATCGATATGAACGTGCCGGAGTGCAGGTCGGAGCCGGGCGTGGTGAAGGGCCGCGGCGGGTTGTCGCCGACGTCGTAGGCGACGGCGATGTCGGCGGTGCCGTCGCCGTTGAAGTCGGCCTGCGCGAAGGGGTGCTGTCCGACGCTGCTGGGCTGGTACGGGTTGTAGCCCTGGTAGAGGACCGGGGCGTACTCCTCGTCCTGGTAGGAGTTGGTCGGCTTGACCTGCCAGTCGGCGAACAGCGAGTGGCTGTCGCGCTGCCACACCGGCTTGCCATCGGCGCCGTAGCGGGCGACGGTGCCGCCGCTGAAGATCGCGGCCCAGTCCTTGGTGCCGCCGAGGGCCAGGGTGTTGGCGGCGCCGCGCGGCGTCTCCCAACTGCTCTTGACCGTGAAGCCCGTGGAGGTGGAGGCGCTCGGGGCTGCGCCCGTCGCTGCGGCGGTGGACTTGGCTCCGGAGCCGGCCGCGGCGGCGTCGCGGGTGGAGACGGCGGCCGAGGTGCTGTGCCGGGCCGCGGCGACAAGTCCGGGGGTGCCGTCCGCGCGCGGGGTGTACTTGCCGCTCAGCTTCTTGAGCGCCGAGGGGGTCAGCCGGACCGCGTGGCCCGAACCGGCGTCCTGGGCGGTGGCGGCGTGGGCCGCGGGCACGGACAGCGCCGCGGCCGCCAGAGCGGCGACGGTGGCCGCTGCGGCCGTGCGTATGCCCGGAGGTCTGAATCTCATGAGGGAGAGGTGCTCCTCGTTCGTAGGGGGATGAACGCACCCTCTCAGGGCGACAGTTGCCCGGGGAATCAATGCTTCCGGCCGATTCCGGCCCGCGTCCGGAACCGGCCGCAGGCCCCGGCGAGGTGCCGCTCCTGCTCGCCGCCGCGGCGCAATCCCCTCTGCCGCAGGCGACTTGGGCCGGCTCCGGACGCGCCGATCCGGCGCGGCCGCGCGACGCGGGCTCCGTGTGGGCGATCGGCCCGCGGTTATCGTCGATCCCGGTCACACGCATGAGGAGCGCTATGTGGGAGCGGGTCGGGCTCGACGACACCGAAGAACGCGTCTACCGGGCGATGACGCGCCGCCGTGCGCGAACGCCCGAGGACTACGCCGCCGAACTCGGAGTGCCGGCCGCGGACGTGGCGGCCGCCCTCGACCAACTGTCCACGGCGGGTCTGGCGGTGCCGGACGGCGACGGCACCTTTGCCGCCATCGATCCCCGGGTCGGCCTCGGGGCATTGATCCGCCACCACCGCTTCGAGCTCGACCGCCTCCAAAACACCCTCGACCGCCTGGCCGACGACTACCGCGACAGCCGGCTGAGCGAGGCCCCGGGCCAACGCCTGGAGGTGATCCACAGCGCGGAAGCCATCGCCCTGCGCGTCGCGGATCTGCTCACCGGTACCGAGCACGAGCTGCTGACCCTGGTGGCTCCCCCCTTCCTCGATCCGCAGGACGACAGCCTGGAACCGATGGTGCGCTTGCTCCAGCGCCGTGTGACCTGCCGGGCCGTGCATACGGTCCACCTGCTGTCCACGCCGGCCGGCCTGGCGCAGGCGAGGCGGCTGACCGACGCGGGCGAGCAGATTCGTGTGCTTCCGTCAGTGCCGGTGAAGCTGATCGTCTCGGATAGGCGGCGTGCCCTCATGCCGTTGGCGCCGCAGACGGCCCGGTCGACCGAGTCGGCGCTGGTCATCGGCGACGCGGCACTGCTCGATGCGTTGGTCGCCCTCTTCGAGGCGCTCTGGGAGCGCGGCGCACCGTTCAGCGACGATCCGCGGCACGACGGTGACAGAGCGGCGGCCGCGTCCCAGGGTCCGGATCCCCAGCTGCTGTCGCTGCTGGCTCTCGGGCTCCGGGACGAGGCGGTCGCCCGCCATCTCGGCATCAGCGAACGCTCCGTGCGCCGCAGGACCGCGGCGCTGATGGGCGAGCTGGGGGCCGCCAGCCGCTTCCAGGCCGGCCTCGCGGCAGGCCGCCTCGGCTGGCTGTAGGCCACCGGCGCCCTCGGCGCCGCTTCTCAGTGCTATCGGTCGGCGAACGCGCCGACCGTGAGGACGGTACTGCAGACGTTGAAGACGCCGCCCGGTGCGCCGTTCGGCTTCACGACGTTCACCGTGGTGCCGGCGTCCTTCGGCAGCGCGCCCTTGACGCGGGTTGACACGTCGCGAGCTGAGGCTGAGGAGGTGCCCTCGGAGTTGACGTCGCTGTACATGGTCCGCAATCGCGCCGTCGGCCGGGACCTCGACGCCGTCCGAGGCCTCGGTGGAGATGCCCCCCCGAGACCGGACTCGCCTTGCCCTGGTCGTCGCTGGCCGTCACGGCCATTGGGCGAACGATGGTGCAGGTGGCGCCAAACCTGTCGGTGATCCTGAGCGACCTGCGCTGCCCTTCGGGTGATGCCGGGTCAAGTCGCGGGAGCAACCGCGGAGGCGGACCGGCTTCATACACTACTGATATAGATATGACGCATGACCAGCTGATTTTGCGTGCCGCGACGGCTGCCGCGCTGGTGGCAGCACCCGCCGTGGTGCTCGTCGGGACGGTGGCATCGCCCACACCGGCAGCGGCGGCAGCACCCGCTCGGGTCGGTGCTGTGCGTGCGGTTGACGGCCAGTACGCCAAGGGCACCCTCGCGGTCCTCACCATCTCCAAGGTCGACCCACTCGGCATGGCCGCCTTCAACGGGATCTACGGCACCACCGAGTCCACCACCGTGCCTTCCTCCGACGCCGGCGAATTCTCCGATCCCTCGGGCGTCACCAAGCACCTGGAGATCACCGACAAGGACCTCGCCTCCGACGACCAGGAGGCCGAGGCCTCCGCGCGTGCGGACATCACCGGCGCGACGCTCCGGGTCGGCGACGACACCACGATGGTGAAGATCGCCCCCAACCCGGCCGTGGGTGTCGGCGGGCTGCACACCTACGCCCGCTGCACCCCAAAGCCCTACCTCGAGACCGCCCAGGGCTACGCCCGCACCGACGGCGCCGACGTGGAGGTGCTCGGACAGAACGTCGGGCTCGGCACCACGACCCTCAACGTCACGGGGGCGGACCTCGGCAGACCCGGCACCGTCGGGGACAGCACGGTCACCGTCACCTACAAGGCCATTGAGGAGCCCGCGTCCAATGGCGCCACCGTGACCGGCGCCGACACCGCCCACGCGGCGATCGATATCTCCGCGAGCGGCGTGATCAACGACCCGTCCGGCAAGCAGCTCTACAGCGGGCCACTGGTGCACATGCGGCTCGGCGATGTGGAGGCGCACTGCCGAGAGGCACAGCCCACGCCGACCCCGACACCGACCCCCACCCCCACGCCGACGCCGACGCCGACGCCGACGCCGACGCCGACGACACCTACCCCCGCGCCGATGCCCAGTCGCTCCGAGGTGACGCCCACGTCACCGTCGTCCCACACCCCCGCGCCCGGCGGCAGCCTCGCCCGGACCGGCGCGGCGGTCGGGTGGACGGCGGCCGTGGCATCGGGCTTCCTGGGGGCGGGACTCGTCGCACTGCTGGCCGCACGCCGACGCCGCCGCTGAACCAGAGCCTTGGTCCTCAAGCCAGCGGCCGAGCGCTTGGACCGGGTCGCGGGCAAGGCCGACTTCGACTTCGACTTCGACTTCGACTTCGACTTCGACTTCGACTTCGACTTCGACTTCGACGGCGCGGGATACCCGCTCATCCGCTGATCAGGTATCCCGCGCCCATCCCGTCGTGCCGGGCAGCCCGGGTGGAGAATCCGGGGCACGGCACACCCGGCCGGCGCCGAACTGGGATGCGGACCCGACTCTTGCACATCTGCTCCCGCTACCGACGCCTCCAGGTGCGGCCGCCTCCGGTCGACGGCCGGGAGAGGCCACAGCCGGTGCGCTGCGACTTGGATCCACCGGGGCGCAATCCGGAGTCGGTCCGGTATCGCACCGAATGGTAGCGGTGTCGCCCGAACGGACCGGGCTGCCTGGTGGATGCATGGTGCACCGTTTTGACTGTTCGTCAGGTGTGAGAGTGGCGCGCGGCGGTGCACGACTGCTCTGACGCGCGATTTCCACGAGAACCGCGATCGGAGCATGTCATGACGGATTCTCAGGCCGCCGAGATCGCGCGGCTGCGCGCCCGGGTGGCCGAGCTGTCCCGGCCGCGCCGGCGCTGGCGCTCGGTGCTGGTCGCGGTGCTGATGGTGCTGGTCTTCGTGCTCACCCCGCTGGCCGTGGTCGCCTCCTGGAGCTCGGCCTTCATCGGCGACACCGACCGCTTCGTGGCCACCATGGGCCCGCTCGCCGCCGACTCCGACGTCCAGGCGGCCGTCTCGGCGCGGGCGGCGAGCGCCGTCACCGACCGACTGGACGTCAACTCCCTGCTGCAGCAGGTGGCGCCGGCCGACCGGCCGCGGCTGGAGACCGCCCTGGGGCGGCTTAAGGGCCCGATCAACAGCGCGGTCCACAGCTTCGTCCAGAAGCAGACCGCGGCGGTCGTGGCCAGCTCCTGGTTCCAGACCTTCTGGCGGGACGCCAACCGGCGCGCGCACGCCGCGCTGGACAAGGCGCTCACCGGCTCCGGCGGCGGGGCGGTGCAGCTGGCGAACAACCAGGTCGTCATCGACGTCGGCCCGGTGATCGACCAGGTCAAGCAGCGGCTGGTCTCCTCCGGGATGACGATCGCCGACAAGATCCCCACCCCGCACACCCAGATCGCGGTCGCCGACGGCAAGAGCCTGGAGAAGGCCCGCACCTACAACCGCATCCTGCAGATCCTCGGCACCTGGCTGGCCGTGATCGTGCTGGTGCTGGCCGCGGTCGCCGTCTGGCTCTCCCGGCGCCGGCGGCGGACCGCGGTCACCGCCGCGATCCTGATCGCCGCGGGCGCGCTGCTGCTCGGTCTGGGGCTGCTCATCGGCCGCTCCCTCT
Source organism: Mangrovactinospora gilvigrisea (assembly GCF_001879105.1). Lineage (GTDB taxonomy): Bacteria > Actinomycetota > Actinomycetes > Streptomycetales > Streptomycetaceae > Mangrovactinospora > Mangrovactinospora gilvigrisea. The sequence continues at coordinate 259,689 of NZ_MLCF01000002.1, forward strand.
ACCTCGACAAGCTCCCGGCCGGCGTCTCCTCGGCCGCCGCGGGCGCCGTCTACGACCAGCTGGTGCACTTCCTGCGCACCGCGGTCCGCACGGTGGCGGTGCTCTTCGCGGCGGTGGCGCTGGGCACCTGGATCAGCGGGCCCGGCAGGCGGGCCGGACAGGCGCGCGGGCTGTGGTCGTCCGGCATCGACGCCACCCGCGCCGCGGCCGGGAACATGGGGATGAAGCTGGGCCCGGTGGGCGGCTTCGTGCACCGCTTCAAGCGCTGGCTGATGTGGATCGTCCCGGCCGGCGGCGCGCTGGTGCTGGTGCTGTGGCCCTACCCGACGGGCTGGGTGGTGGTCGGCATCGTCCTGGTGGTGCTCTTCCTCCTCACCGTCGTGGAGTTCCTCGACGACCGCCCCCGCCCCGCGGCGCGGGCCGACGGCGCGACGCCGGCACCCGACGCAGCGTCATAAGCCCGGCCGCACCGGCCGCGCCAGTCGCCGCCGCGATCTCAAGGCACGCCCAGCGAGGTCCGAAGGATGAGCCGACGGAGTGTCAGCCAAGTGGCATTAGTGCGATTTGTCTGTTTGGATCGGGCGAAGCCCTCCGTCCGGAGGGTGCTCAAGGAGGATCCGATGTCGAACTATCCGCTCCTCAACATCTTCTGGACCATGGCCGAGCTCTTCATCTGGATCCTGTGGCTCTTCCTGCTGATCCGGATCATCTCCGACATCTTCCGCAGCGAGGACCTCGGCGGCTGGGGCAAGGCCGGCTGGACGGTGCTCGTCATCCTGCTGCCCTTCATCGGCGTACTGGCCTACCTGATCGCCCGCGGCCGCACCATGCACGAGCGGGACGTCAAGCAGCAGCAGAAGATGGACGACGCCTTCAAGAAGTACGTCCGCGACGCGGCCGCCTCCCCCGACGCCGACGGCTCGACCTCCGGCTCCGGTTCCGGCTCCGGCTCGCACGCCGACGAGCTCTCCCGCCTCGCCGAGCTGCGCTCCTCCGGGGCGCTCACCGAGGAGGAGTTCCAGAAGGCCAAGGACAAGATCCTCGCCTGACCCGGCCCCACACCGCGATCCGGCATGGCTGCGGGAGACCCGATGGACCCGGTCCAGTTCCTTGTCCTCGCCTTTCCCGGCAAACGGCCCACCCGCCAGGCCATGGCGGAGGTGACGGCACTTCAGTTCGGCGGGCGGGTCATCGATACGCTCCTGGTCAGCAAGGACCTGTACGGCGAGATCCACACCGTCGAGGCGGTGGACCTTCCCGACCTCCACGAGGTCGCTTACGGCCCGGACATCGTCCACCTGATCGGCCCCGACGACGCCAAGGAGTGCGCCGCCCTGCTGGAGCCCGGGCAGTGCGCACTGCTGGCGCTGATCGAGCACCGCTGGTCCGCACGAATGGTGCGGGCAGTCCAGGAGGACCACGCACGGCTGGCTGCCTCGACGTGTATCCCCGTGGAGCATGTGGAACAGGCGCGTACCGCGCTCGTAGCCGCGCAACATGCTTCTGACAGGCTGTTTCATCGGCCCGAGCGCCCCATCGCACGCAGTGCGATCGTCCGGCCCACAGGTGCACCGGTCAACTTGACCCGGTCCTAAAGGACCGGGCTTGGAGGTAGCGCCCGACCGGCTGCCGGGTGGGCTCCTCCGTCCAGACACCCCGACGGGGTGGCAGGGACGCGTGACTCACGCCCCGCGTTCCACACAGCCTCGCCCTTGTGGGCGATGTTGCGGGAAGCAATCCGGTCGGCGTGGGCAACGACCCCGCACCCCTGGCAGATGAAGGTTGCTTGGTCGATACGGTTGCGCGTGTCGAGGTGGCCGCACTCGGCACAGGTCTGCGAGGTGTAGGCGGGATCGACCAAGACCAGGGGCACGCCTACCCGCCGGGCCTTGTAGACGATGAAGCCTCCGAGCTGGGCAAAGGCCCAGGAATGGAGCGCGACCCGTTGGGGCCTGCGGAGCCGTACCCTCTGCCGGATCCCCTTGAGGTCTTCCAGGGAGATCCCGCACGAGGTGCGTTCAGCCTCGGTCACGATCGTCTTGGCGATGACGTGGTTGGTGTTCGTGGCGTGCCGCTGCTCGCGGCCGGAGCGCTGTTTCAACCGGCGCTTCGCGCTCTTGGTGCGCTTCTTCTGGAGCTTGGCCCGCAGCGCCTGCTGACGCTTGCGGTAGCGGTTGAGACCGCGCCCGGCGGCCCGGAAGCCGGTGGACGTGGTCGCGATGTTGACGATGCCCAGATCCACGCCGACGAAGGCGTCCGGCTCGTACGTGGCGGCCTCGGGAACCTCGCAGGTGGCCACCAGGTAGAAGACGCCGTCCCGCTCGATCAGGTCGCTCTCGCCCTTCCGGTACTGCCGGAGCGTGGTGAGCGCGCCGGCGGAGCAGGCGAACCGGACGTTCTTCAACCGCCCGGCAGTGGTCCAGATCGAAACGGTCCGCGCGTCGTAGTTCCAGCTCAAACACCGGTCGTCGTACGGCTGCGCGGCCCGGGGTCGGAAGGCGATCGGCTTGGACTCGACCTTGGTCCGGCGCCTGCTGCCGGGCTTGCCGTAGGTGCCGGCCCGGATGTTGGCGTGCAGCGTGGTGTAGGCGTCGCGCACCTTCTTGATCACGTGCTGCGCGGCCTGCGCCCCGAGCCCCGCGGCCTTCAGATGGGCGTAGGTGTGCTTGCGCAGCTCGTACTCGCGCGGCACACCGTGGGCGAACGCCACCGTCGAGACCCAGCACGCCAGCTGGTTGACCGTGCGCAGGGTCGCCGACAACGCGGCGGCCTGGTCGGCCTCCGGTATCAGCTTCACCTGCGTCACCAGCTTCATGCCGTCAAGCTAGCGGCCGGCACCGACAACCGATCCAGCCAGGGAAGCCGCGCACGTCACAGCAGTCCAAGCATGCAACGTCTTCACCGTGGTTGATGCCCTGCCTGCCCACTTGGTCCCCACGCCCAACTACCGGCGCCGATCGGCTCCCTCGCAGGGCGTCTCGGCCCGCAGACTCGGCCAGGGGTTCCCCAGCCACATCCGCGGGTGCCGGTCGGGCGAACCATTCTGGCCCCCTCCTACTTCGCCGCCTCATGCGGAGTCGCACCGCTCGCCGTGGTGAACGAGTACATCGAAAACCAGAAACGCCCCGGCTGAGGTCGACAGTACCGATCCGTGCGCCCGTACAGGTCAGAGCAGTCTTGAGAAGCGATTCCTCCCGGGCGTGAACGCCCGGGGTTCCTCGCTAGATCCTGCTGAATCGCGGCATGCTGAGGAACAAGACTTCGTCCGCCTCACCGCTGCAGCGGATGCCGACCAGCGCGAGCAGTGCCCGGGTCCGCCTGCCGTGCAGGATCAGCCACCGGTTCGCCCGGCAGCCGTTCCGCCGGCGCCGGGTTCCGCGTCGGGCGTCGCCGAACGGCTCACCCGGCTGGGCGAGATGTTGGACCGGGGCCTGCTGACGCCCGAGGAGTTCGGCACCGCGAAGGCCGCGCTGCTGCGTTGACCCCTGCCCGATCCATCGGTGGGTTCCCTGCCTTGGCACATGGTGAGCTTCCGAGCCGTCTCCTGGCTACATGAAGTGCCGCATCATCGGTGCCCCGCCAGTAGCCATCGGCGAGTGACCAGCGCGGGTGCGCGAGTCTCCGGTCGCCAACAGGCCGCGGCGCGCCCAAGGGCCGAGGCCTTGGGAGTGCGGCTGGGGCGGGGTGGACTGGTTCGCAGACCTCGGGGCCCCGGCCCGGTGCGGGTCTCCCCTTGCGTGGCAACGTCGCGTTACCGAGGGAGAGCTATGGGCGTGGTGCCGAGTAGTCGACCAGGAGCAGGGCCGAATCGTCGCTCGGCCCCGGTCCGGCGTGGCGGTCGGCATCGCTGCGCAGCTGCTTCAGGGCGGACGCCGGGTCCGGTTCGGCGAGCGGCGCGGCGGCCTGCTCGAGCAGGGGATAGAAATCGCCGTTGCGGTCGCGGGCTTCGGACAGCCCGTCGGTGTAGAACAGCACGCGCTCGCCCGGCGCGAGGGTGAAGCGCGCCGTCGGCGCCGGTTCGTCGGCCCGGGCCAAGGCGGCCATGCCGAAGGGAAGGGCGGGGGCTGGGGGCTCGGCGAGTTCAGCCTCACCCTGGCGGTCGGATGCGCCTCGTACCAGCAGCGGGGCCGGATGCCCCCGGTTGAGCAGTTCCATGGTGCCGTCGTAGCTGAGGTCAGCGACGACCGCGGTCACGAATCGCTCGCCGTCGGCCGACCGGTCCAGAGCACGTTCGATGCGTTCCTCCACCTCCTGCAGGCTGTCGGCGTACGGCGCCGACTCGCGGAAGGCGGCGATCACCGTGCCGGCGATGCGGACGGCCCCGAGCCCTTTGCCCTGCACGTCGGCCACAATCAGCCGAACCCGGTCGGGCAGGACGACCGCGGCATACAGATCTCCGCCGACACGGCAGCTGCGGGCGGCGGAGACGTAGGAGGCACTCAGTCTCAGGGGCCCGGCCCGCCGCGGCGGCGCCGGCAGGAGGAAGCCTTCCAGGGCCCGGGCCACGGCCCGTACGTCGACCAGTTCGCTTTCGGCTCGTTGTCGTCGTGCCGCTGCGTAGGCGGCGCCGGCGGTGACGTAGCCGATCGCCAGGAGCGCCACGTACACGCGCACGTGGCCCAGGATTCCGGTGATGGCGGCGGAGGCGAGGCACAGAGCGGCCGCGACGAGCCCCATTGCCACGACGGATCGGATCGGGCTGCGGGCGGCGGCCAGAGCTGGCCCTGCTGCATAGACTGGGAGTAGCCCTACATCGCTGCCGGCTCCGTAGTCGGCAGCGGTGACCAGGGACATCGCTCCTAGCGGCAGCCAGGTACTCCTGCGGCGTCCGACCGTGGCGGTCTCGGACATCGTGGACCTCCAGGCCGCGCGCCGAAATTTGGATGCCGCACCTCCGACCTGCGGCATCGCGCAAAAGTTCCCATAAGTATAGAAGATTCGCTTTGCTGCTGTTTGCTGCTGTTTCCTCGCAGTCTTCGAACCGCTACTTCGTTTGGGTCCCGGCGACGCAGAAGGAAGCAAGGGCCGCCAGCACGACCGCAGCAACGGCCGCGGGAGCGGGGCCTCGTCGCCGAGGCTCCGCTCCCGCGGTCTTATGGCCGCCTGGTCGTCGACCGGTTTTGGTTGGTGCCGGGCGGGATGCTCCTAGCGGGATCCACGGCGCCGGACCACGGTGGTGACCACGGCCCCGGAGGCGAGCAGCAGGGCGGCGGCAACGGCCAGGTAGATCGTGCTGTTCGGCGCGCCGGTGTCGGGCAGTGGTCGCACGGGCGCCGCCTGGTCGTTGCCCGGGTGTCCCTGGTGGGACGGCGCATTGGGCGGGCCGGGAACCTTGGTGGTGGTGGTGCACGGGTCGCAGGTGCTGCCTGACGGGCCGGTGACAGCGTTGGCCAGTACTCGGTCGCCTCGGTCCGGGTCGTCGACGGTAACGGAGTAGTGGACTGTCACCCTCTGCCGGGCCGGCACCGTTCCGTGCCAGGACAGCTTCGGTGCGGTATAGGAGGTGGCTCCGGCGGTTGCCGTCGCGTCGGCGTTGTAGTGGGCGTCGTCCAGCACCTTGGTCAGGTCGTCGGTGAAGGTCGCGCCGTCGTATTCGGCGGCGCTGCTGTTGGCGACGGTGACGGTGTAGGACACCTTCTGGCCCGGCCTGGGTGACGTGGGCGCCGCGGTCTTGGCGATCACCAGGTGGTCTGCGGCGATGGTGGCCGTGTAGTCCTCCACCTCGCCGGGGCCGCCGAACCCGGCGGGTCGGATCGGCATCAGCGCCCGGTTCCGCTCCAGCGCGGTGTCTCCGAACAGGCGCAGCCGCAGGTAGGTGCGGCCCGGCTTCATCGGCGTCAGGCCCGTCCAGTGCAGCGTGACGCGGGTGGCGCCGGGGGCGACAGGTGCCTCGGCGCGTTCGGTGGTTTCGAAGCGGCCGTCGCGGTTGGTGTCGATCCAGCCGGCCACCATTGCGGGTTTGCCGGTGGTGTCGGTGACGCGGAGGGTGAGACTGTAGGTCGGTTGGTGCTGATGCAGGATGACGGGGCCGGTGACGGCGTCGTCGTGCTTGTCGAGGTCGGCTTGGGCGTTGGGCTGGCCGTTCTGCTCGGCGCCGATTCCGTGGCCCAGGTGCAGGCCGGGGGTGATCTCGGCGTAGGCGGCGTTGTGCTTGAGGAGGGTGCCGTAGGAGTCGGGGGCGTCGCCGAAGTCGAAGCCGGGGGTGGGCAGCACCACCTGGCAGCGGGGGTCGGAGGTCTCCGGGCGGCAGTTGGATCCGGGCGGGCCGGTGACGCGGTTGATGTAGCGGCCGTTCCCGCTGGGCTTGGCCGTCACGGTCACCGAGTAGGTGATGGTCGCGGTGGCGCCCTGGGCGAGGTCGCCGCTCCAGGTCACCGTCGGCTCGGTGTAGGCGACGGTGCCGTGGTCGGCCTTGGCGTCGTCGTTGTAGTCGGCGTCGTCCAGCACCTTGGCCAGGTCGTCGGTGACGACGGCGCCGGGGTAGGCGGCCTGCCCGTCGTTGTGGACGGTGAGGGTGTAGCCGATGCGGTCGCCGACCTTGGGGTTGTTGATGTCCGCGGTCTTCTCGATGACCAGGGTGGGGATGCCGGTGGTGGTGCGGCAGGCCGGGTCCTTGCCGCCCTTGGGGCAGTTGCTGCCGGGGGCGGTGACGGCGTTGGTGAGCTTCTTGTCGCCGCCGGGTGGGTCCTGGACGGTGACGGAGTAGGTGACGGCGACCGTGCCGCCGGCCGGGAGGTCGCCCTTCCAGTGCAGGTGGGGCTTGGTGTAGGTGACGCTGCCGGCGGTGGCCGCGGCGTCGTCGTTGTAGCGGGCGTCGTCGAGCACCCCGGTGAGGTCGTCGGTGAACGCGGCGCCGGGGTAGGCGGCCTCGGTGCTGTCGTTGCTGACGGTGACGGTGTAGTGGACGGTGTCGCCGGGCTTGGGGTCGGAGGTGTCCGCGGTCTTGCTGACGGTGAGTGAGGCGATCGGGTTCTCGGTGGTGCACTTCGGGTCGGTCGAGCCGGCCGGGCAGTTGGAGTCGGGCGGGCCGACGAGGGCGTTCTTCAGGGTGCGGTCGCCGAGTGCGGCCGGGTCGCCGTGGACGGTCACCGAGTAGCGGACGGTGGCGGTTGCACCGGGCTTGAGGGTGCCGGTCCAGGTCAGCTTCGGCCGGGTGTAGCCGACGGTTCCGGCGCTCGCCTTCGCGTCCTTGTTGTAGACGGCGTCGTCCAGCACCCCGGCCAGGTCGTCGCTGAGGGCGGCGTCGGTGTAGGCGGCCGTCCCGGCGTTGTGCAGGGTGACGGTGTAGGTGACCTTCTGGCCGGGGACGACGGGCTCGCCGACCGCGCTCGAGGTCTTGGCGATCTCCAGCAGGGCGACGCCGGTGTCGGTGGCGCAAGCCGTGTCGGCGGAGCCGGGCTCGCAGTTGGACCCGATCGGGCCGGTGGCGCGGTTCTTCAGGTGCAGGTCGCCCGAGCCGGGGGCGTTGATGCCCACCGAGTAGGTGAGGGTGGCGGTCTGGCCGGCCGCCAGGTCGCCGGTCCAGGTCAGCGTCGGGGCGCTGTAGGAGACGGCGCCGGCGTCGGCCTTGGCGTCGCCGTTGTAGGCGGCGTCGTCCAGCACCCCGGCCAGGTTGTCGGTGACGGTCGCGTTCGGGTAGGCGGCCTTGCCGGTGTTGGTGACGGTGAGCGTGTACTCGACGTCGGTGCCGACCTTGCCCAGGCCGGAGGCGTGGGCCTTCTTGACGATCCGCAGGGCGGCCAGGTCGACGGTGGAGGTGCACGCGGCGTCGGTGGAGCCGGCCGCGCAGTTGGAGCCGGGCGGGCCAACCACCGCGTTCACCAGGGCGGAGTCGCCCTCGGCCGCGCCGGTGACGGTCACCGAGTAGGTGATCGTCACCGTCTCGCCGGCCGGGACGTCACCGGTCCAGGTGAGCGCGTGCCCGGCGACGGCGACGGCGCCGGCGGTGGCCGCGGCGTCGTCGTTGTACTTCGCGTCGTCCAGCACCTTGGCCAGGTCGTCGGTGACCGTCGCGTTCGGGTAGGCGGCGGTGCCGGTGTTGGCCACGGTGAGGGTGTAGTCGATGCGGTCGCTCGGCTTGGCCTCGGAGGCCGAGGCGGACTTGGTGATCTCCAGGGCGGCGAGCGGGGTGCCGGTGGTGCACTCCGGATCGGTGGAGCCGGCCGCGCAGTTGGAGCCGGGCGGGCCGGTGACGGTGTTCTTCAGGGTCCCATCGCCCCGGAGCGGGTTGTCGACGGTCACCGAGTAGGTGAGGGTGACGGTCTTTCCGGCGGGGACGTCCCCGGTCCAGGTGAGCTTGGGCTTTGTGTAGGCGACGGTGCCGGCGGTGGCCTTGGCGTCCGCGTTGTAGGCGGCGTCGTCCAGCGTCCCCGCGAGGTCGTCGGCGATGACGGCGCCGCGGTAGTCGCCCTTGCCGGAGTTGGTGGCGGTGACGGTGTAGGTGACCTGCTCGCCCGCGGTGGCGTGCGCGGCGCTCGCCTTCTTCACCACCTTCAGGACGGCGGTGCGCAGGGTGGAGGTGCAGCCGTCCTCGTCGCCGGTGGGGCAGTTGGACTGGTCGGAGCCGGTGACGCGATTGGTGAGCACGCCGTCGCCGGCGGCCGGGTCCTTGACGGTGACGGAGTAGGTGAGGGTCGCCGTCTCCCCCGGAACGAGGGTGTGCGACCAGGTCACCTTGCCATCGGCGTAGGCGGGCGCATCGCCGAGGCTCGCCTTCGCGTCGTCGTTGTAGTCGGCGTCGTCCTCCACCTTCGCCAGGTCGTCGCGGACCGTGGCGTCGACCGGCACCTTGCCGGGGTTGGCGACCCTCAACGTGTACTCGACCTTGCTGCCGGGCACGACCGGCTCGCCGGAGGCCGGGGTGGAGGTCTTGGCGATGGTGTAGTGCGGCGTCTGGAACTCGACCTCCGCGCAGTCGGGGGCGTGCAGGCCGACCAGCGCGGAGATGTTCGCGGCGCAGTTGCTGTACATCCCGGCCGCCGCGGTGACCCGCACGCTCAGAGTGCAGGAGGACTGGCCCTCCGTCAGATCGCCGGCCAGCTTCACCGCCGTCCCGCCGGGCTCGGTGGTGACGGCGCCGTTGGCGCAGGTGGTGCTGGTGCCGGCCGGGTCGGCGACGGTCAGCCCCTTGGGCAGGTCGTCGGTGAAGGACCAGCCCTTCTTGGCCGCCAGGTCGGTGGTGTTGGTGACGGTGAAGGTGAGCGTCGAGGTGCCGCCGGCGGGGGCGACCTCGGGTCCGAAGGCCTTGCTCAGGTGCGGGGAGACGTCCAGCACCTTGATGTTGTCGAAGGCGGCGTCGTTGCCGGTGCCGGAGCCGTTGGCGTTGACCATCCGGATGCCCAGCTCGGTGCCGGAGAAGAGCACCGGCGCGTCGCTGTCGGCACTCACCGCCTTGGCGTTCCCGACGGTCTCGGCGCTCTTGTCGGTGCAGGGGTTGATCGCCTTGGAGGTAGCGGCGATTTCCTTCGCGCCGTCCACCAGGTAGAACTTCAGCTGCGGCCCGGAGACGCCGCAGTTCTGGGCGACCGAGTCGACGCCGAAGGAGATGAACCGCTTGCCGCTGGGGATCGACACGGGCTTGGCGGTCTCGAACTCGACCTTGTTGGCGCCCGTATTGGTCGTGGTGTAGGCCGTCACCGCATGGTTCTGCGCGGGGTCGGCGCTGCCGTGGAACTCGCCCAGCAGCTTGGCGAGGCTGCGGGAGTTGTTCCACCAGCCGGAGTTGTTGGCGCAGTCCTTGATGCCGGGCGCGTAGCCGGCGGAGTCGGCGTCGTTGACGACCCAGCCGTTGCAGTTGGCCAGCCACGCCGGGTCCGCGGTGTAGGTCTCGCTCAGCGGGGCGGCGCCGGTGTAGGCGCTGAGCCGGACGGCGCCCGCGGCCGGGCTGTGCTCGAAGTCCTCCTGGTAGAGGACGGTCGGGGCCTGGGGGACGCCGGTGGCCCGCGCCGACCGGTGCTGCGCCTGGCGGGATGTCGTGTGAAGGTTCCTGGGGCCGTGGGGGGAGGCGGACGCGGTGCCCCCCGAGACGGGGCCCAAGGCGAGGCCGATCGCCAAGAGGGCTGCGAGCACCCGCGTACGTCTATGGAGCGCTCCGATACGCATGTCGGCCCCGTTGGGCACCTTCGCTTCAGGCATAACCGGCAGATAAGCACTGCAATCGGTTGATCTCATTCCATGATCGCTAGTGTCGTGAAAGTCCATCCGATCGGACGTGGGCGGTCTCGCCTTCGACGGCGCCGCCTGCCAGCGGACCCTGGCCGAAGCCTCCCGGAGTCCCGCCTCAGAGGCCGCAAGGGGCAGTTCGACGCTTGCTCTCAGCGCGCCCCGACTCCATCTCCTGCACAGTAATCGCATCAGAGGCCGGTGTGCCGTGACCGGCGATCGGGCGGAAGCCCATTGGGCTGCAATCCGCCCAACGACCTGAATCCGACGGCACAACCATAGCGCCCGTGAAAGATCGCCACGTATAGGAAATTACTCGACTTTACGAAGATATTCTCAGCGCGGCGCGCCAACCGTGTCTGCTTTTTTCGGACAACTATGTTTCGGGGAGCGCACCCCCAGATGTGGCGCGCTACTCTCGGAAAGGACTCACAGTGGCAATTCCTCCCAACGTATCTTCCCCTGCGCGCGGACGCTCACGGCGCAGACGCACGCTCATGACCGGGCTCGCCCTGATCAGTGCCAACGCCTTGCTGGCGACCGCGTCTCCGCAGGCACACGCCGCCGGCGGTTCGGTCATCCTCAGCGAGACCTTCACCGGCTCCAAGGTCCCCGACCGCGGGGTCCACCCGCTGGCCGACGCCTGCCTGACCGGCGCCATCACACCGCCGCCGCCCTCGGCCTCCACCATCGGCCCCTGCACCCACACCACCAGCGCCCCGCTCCCCGGAACCCCCGGCTACCTGCAGCTGACCGACGCCGAGCAGCAGCGCAACGGCTCGATGATCTACAACCGGCCGCTGCCGGGCAACGGCGGACTGCGCGTGGAGTTCGAGCAGTACCAGTACGGCGGCAACGGCGCGGACGGCATCGGCTTCTTCCTCGCCGACGGCTCCCGCAACGTCACCGCCCCAGGCGCCAAGGGCGGCTCGCTGGGCTACGCCCAGTCCAACTACGGCGGCGTCAACGAAAACGGCGTCCCGGGAGGGTACCTGGGGGTGGGTCTGGACGCGTGGGGCAACTACGCCACCGACGGCAACGGCCGCGGCACGGGCTGCGCGACCAAGTCCCCGCACACCGCACCCACCCGCTTCCCTAACGCCGTCACCCTGCGCGGGGCGGGCGACGGCTTCGACGGCTACTGCGTCCTGGCCTCGACCATCGGCGCCGACGGCAGGAGCACCCTGCCCGGCTCGCTGCGCGCGGACACCCTGGCGGACGCCAAGCGCACCGTGGTGATCGAGGTCTCCGCCGAGGCCCGGCCCACCGTCACCGTCAGCATCGACTTCCACGACGGCAACGGATCCCAGCAGGTCCTGAAGTACACGATGCCCAAGGACGCCCCCAAGACCTACAAGTTCGGCTTCTCCGGATCCACCGGAGGGGTGCGCGACACCCATCTGATCCGCAACCTGAAGGTCTCCTCCGTCAAGCCGCTGGATGCGCTGAACCTGGTCAAGCAGGTGGACCAGAGCAAGCACAAGCAGCCGGCCAAGTACCGCCTCGGTGATGTGGTGCCCTATCAGTTCGTCGTCACCAACACCACCACCCGCACGCTGACCCAGGTCAAGGTCCACGACCCGAAAATCAAGCACGTGCGGTGCGAGGACACGACCCTGACCCCCGCCGGAACAGCCGGATCCAGCACCACCTGCACCGGCACCTACAAGATCACCGACCGCGATGCACTCAGAGGTCTGTCCACGAACACCGCGAGGGCGGCGGGGAAGAACCCGGACGGCGACAACGTGCCCTCCAACCCCTCCACCGTCACCGTCCCGGTCGTCAAGATGCCTCCCAAGCCCCACCACCCCAAGCCCAAGCCCAAGCCGATCAAGGCCCCCAACACCGGCCGCAGCCTGCAGCCGGCGACCGGACCGCAGCCGCAGTAGACCGTGACCACCCTCATGCAGCGATCCGCGGCGGCCGCTCTGGCGGCCGCCGCGGCCCTGACCGCCACCCCGGCCCCCGCGGCGGCCCGGCCCGCCGACCCGCGCCCGGTCCGCATCCAGATCCCCGCCCTGAAGATCGACGCACCCGTCATCGCCGTCGGCCTGGGGCCAGGTGGCGCGCTCGGCACCCCGGCCCACACCGACGCCAAGTCCGTGGCCTGGTACAACCGCAGCGCACCCCCGGGTACGCCGGGACCGACCGTCATGGACGGACACATCGACACCAAACGCGGCCCGGCGGTCTTCATCCACCTCGACCGGCTCTCGCGTGGAAGCCGCATCACCCTCGTGCGCCGCGACCGCAAGCGCGTGGCCTACGCCGTCGACGCCCGCCGGATCGTCAACAAGGACCGCTTCCCCGGCACGGAAGTGATGGCCGACCACCACCGGCCGGAACTGTGGCTGATCACCTGCGCCGCCCCGTACGGAAGGCACGCCTACGTCAACAACCTGATCGTCCATGCGCACGCGGTCCGCTGACTGCACGACACGGTCAGCTGGACGTCAAGCGGCGGCGGACCAGAGCAGCTTGCAGAGCATCAAGGTCCGGCTCCGGTGATGACGGCCGGAGCCGGGGCCCGCGGTCGGTTCAGGCTCGGGCTCCGCGTGTGGTGCGACGGCAGACGGGGGATGTTGATCGAGGGTCAGTCCTGAGTGCCCGTCAGGGAGACGGTGCCGCTCTGGACGGTGCAGCTCGCCGCATGCGCCGGGCACCAGTGGGTGCGTCCGCCGACCAGGTTGATCTCCAGGTCGGCGCCGGCCATGCCGTGCCGGTCCAGCGCGATGCGCAGCTCGGCGGGGGCGGGCTGCGGGGGCAGGCCCAGCACCCCGACGACGACGGTGCCGTTGTGCGCGTCCACCGAGGCGATCTCCCAGTGGTGCGGGGCGGCCCACTGCTCGGCGACCGGCTTGGCGCGGGCGGCCAGCGAGCGGTCCTGGGCCACCGCGATGGTGCCGAAGGTGAGCGGGGTGGCGATCAGCAGCACCACGGCGGAGACGGCGGCGAGCGTCCAGCCGCGGAAGCGGCCCACCCGAAGTCCCGCGGAGCGCGCGGCACTCCGCACGTCGTAGGCGAGGAAGACGATGGTGCCGGTGGTGACGATGGCGGCGACGTTGGTGGCGAACAGGAGCGCCGACTCGCTCGCGTCGTGGTAGCGGCCCACCGTCAGCAGCAGGCCGGTGACGGCCAGCGGCGGCACCAGCGAGATGGCGATCGCCACCCCGGGCAGGGTGTCGGAGATGTCGGTGCGCACCAGGGCGAACGCTCCGACGGTGCCGGTGGCCAGCGCGGCGATCAAGTCGATCAGGCGCGGGCTGATCCGCGAGGAGACCTGGCTGTTGGAGGCGAACGCGTCCGGCGGCGCGACGATCAGTCCGATCAGTGCGCCGATCGCCACCACCGCGAGCGCGCCGAGCAGCACCAGCAGCGCGCTGCGCACGACCTTGCGCCGGTCGGCGAGCACCAGGGCGAGGGCGGATCCGAGGATGGGCGTCATCAGCGGCGCGACGATCATTGCCCCGATGACGGTGGCGGTCGAGTCGCTGACCACCCCGGTGGTGGCGATCACCGCCGCGAGCACCAGCAGCACCCAGAACCGGCTCGAACTCGGGCTGCGCCAGGACCGCTCGATGAACAGCGCCTCGGCCATCCGCCGGGCCGCCGCCGCGTCCACGCGGCGGCGGCTGTGGGAGGTTTCGCTCATGGCGTGACGATGGCGAAGTCCGGGTCGGGCGCGTCCAGGTAGCCGAAGAGCTCGGCGAGCTTCGCCGCGTCGCCGGACACCGTCACCCGCCCCGCCAGGTCCGCCGGCGTCACCGCGCCCGTCAGCACCGCGCGCAGGTCGGCCTCGTCCAGCGTCACCTCCACGTCGGGGGTGCCGGCCGCGGCCGGGGTGGCGCCGGTGACATGGGTGAGGACGCCGTTGCGCAGCCGCATGCTCACCGGATCGGCGCCGTTGAGGTGCCAGCGCACCGCGATGTCCGCGTCCCAGGCCTTCGGCCCGTCCACCCGGATGGCGACCGCGTCGAAGAGCTGGTCCAGCGTCAGCGCGGCGAGCAGGTCCGGCGGTGAGGTGGACGTCGGGGTGCCCACCCCGCCGTTGCGCAGCTCGTAGGCGCCCATCAGGTAGAAGTTCCGCCAGGTGCCGTTCTCGCTGCCGTAGCCGAGCTGCTCCAGCGCGTCCGCCTGCAGCGCCTTGGCCTCGGCGTTGGAGGGGTCGGCGAACACCACGTGGTTGACGACCTCCGCCACCCAGCGGAAATCGCCCCGCTCGAAGGACTCCCGGGCCCGGCGCAGCACCTGATCGGCGCCGCCCATGAACTCCACGTACCGCCGGCCGGCCTCGACCGGCGGGTGCTGCCACAGATGCGCCGGGTTGCCGTCGAACCAGCCCAGGTAGCGCTGGTAGATCGCCTTGGTGTTGTGGCTGACGGACCCGTAGTAGCCGTGCGTGTGCCAGGCCTTCTCCAGCGCCGGCGGCATCCGGATCGCCTCGGCGATCTCCGGACCGGTCATGCCCTGGTTGAGCATCCGCAGCGTCTGGTCGTGCAGATAGCCGTAGAGGTCGCGCTGCTCGGTCAGGAACCCGGCGACCCGCTCGCGGCCCCACACCGGCCAGTGGTGGGAGGCGAAGGCGACCTCGGTGGCGTCCCCGAAGAGCATCACGGCCTCGGTGAGGTAGCCGGCCCAGACGTGCGGGTCGCGCACCACCGCGCCGCGCAGGGTGAGGAGGTTGTGCAGGTTGTGGGTGGCGTTCTCGGCCATGCACAGCGCGCCGCGGTCCGGGAAGTGGATGTTCAGCTCGGCCGGCGCCTCGGTGCCGGGCGTCATCTGGAAGACCATCCGGATGCCGTCCACGGTCTCGCTCTGCCCGGTCCCGGTGACGTCCACGGTCGGCGGGATGAGGCCGACGGCGCCGGTGGAGGTGGTCTGGCCCAGCCCCGCGCCGATCTGGCCCCGGCCGCCCTTGGGCAGCGCCGCCCCGTACATGTAGGCGGCGCGCCGCGCCATCGCCGTGCCGGCGTAGACGTTCTCGGCGACCGCGTGCTCCAGCAGCCCGGCCGGGGCGATGATCGGGACGCCGCCGGCGACCTCTTCCTCCGTCACCACGCCCCGCACGCCGCCGAAGTGGTCGACATGGCTGTGGGTGTACAGGACGCCGGTGACCGGCCGCTCCCCGCGGTGCCTGCGGTACAGCGCCAGCGCGGCGGCCGCGGTCTCCGCCGAGATCAGCGGGTCGATGACGAAGACGCCGCGCTCCCCCTCCACGAAGGTGACGTTGGACAGGTCGAAGCCGCGCACCTGGTAGATGCCCTCGACGACCTCGAAGAGGCCGTGCTTGGCGACCAGCCCGCCCTGCCGCCACAGGCTGGGGTTGGCGGTGTCGGGGCACTCCTCGGCGAGGAAGGCGTAGGCGTCGGTGTCCCAGACGGTGCGGGCGCCGTCCTCGGAGGCGATGGCCGACTCCTCGGCGGCGGCGATGAAGCCGCGGCTCGCGTCGTCCTCGTCCCGGGTGTCGTCGAAGGGGTAGCGGCCGAGGATCTTCTTGTTGCCCTCGGCGATGCTCGGCTCGGCAGGCCGCGGACCGGTGCTGATGGACATTCAGCGCTCCCTCGATGGCAGTTGGTCGTGTCCCGGGCGGCGGGCACGCCTCAGCCACATTCCCCCATCTGCACATGAGGCGATCATGGTTGTAGGCCGTTCGGGGCAGTCCCCGTGCACGGGGAAGGGGCCCGCTCCCCGGCAGCTGGGAGCGGACCCCGGATCATGGGGAGTGCCGTGGCTGACGCCCGGTCACTCCTTGGCGGCAAGCATCGTGTTCGGCGCCGCGCACCAGGCCCGGACCCTGCATAATGCGGTGCGGTCTGGCGCGCTGCGATGTGCGGCGGCAATAACTGTCGGGCTACCGCCGTGGTGGGCCTGCCGCCGGCCGACGGCGGCCGGATGCAGCGCTGCGGTGCGGGTTCACCGGGTGATGACCTCGAGCACGGGGGCGTTGGCCGTGTTCTCGGTGCTGTGGAGTACCACTGGCAGGCCGCTGCTGTCCTGCCACAGCGCCACCGCAGCGGTGCCGGTGCCGCCGGCGCTCGGGGATGCGGCCCGGGCGGCGGCGGTGACGTCCAGGCCGACCCAGTCGCCGCGAGTGATGAGCGGCCCGGAGCCCAGAGCGGTGCCGAGGGAGGGGGCCGAGTTCCACGTGACGCCGGTCTGCGTCCAGTCCGCGCCGTCCAGCAGGTAGGCCACGACCTCACTCCGGGCCGGGGTCGGGTTGGTCACCGTGCCGTAGGCCCACAGCATCGCGCGCTCGATCTCGCCGTCGGTCCCGGACAGGTCGAAGGCGAGCAGGGCCCGCTGGTTGCCGCTGCTTGCGCCGGTGTTGGCCACGGCCAGCGTGGTGGCGGCGCCGAAGTTGGTGTCCGCCTTGGGGCCGTCCTGGATGTAGGTGTCGGCGGTCGGGGCGAGCCGGGCGGCACGGGCCGGACGGACGGGTGTGCCGCGGTGGCCGAGAGTGGCGGAGAAGGTCTTGCCGTGCGATCCGCCGACCTCGACCAGCAGGGCGGTTCGGCCTTCGGGGGCGGCCAGCACGGTCACACCGGGATCGACGGTGGCGCACGGCCGGGCAGGCCCATCGAGGGTGACGGTGACGGTGGCGGTGGTCCGCGAGGGGTCGGAGACGGCCAGGTGCAGGCTGCCGGCCTCTTCGCGGAGGATGACCGAGGCCGGAGCATCCACGGTGATGGGGCCGATGCGGCCGGAGGCGAAGAAGTTCGCCATGGTCAGTCCCCGTCGGGGATGGTGAAGGGCCTGGACGCGGTCGGTGTTGGCCAGCACCTCGCACTGCGGGTCGGCGGCCCGTTGCGCGGTCTGCTCCGCGGTGGCGTTCGGCAGCAGGATGTAGGCGTAGGTCGCGTCGGTCGGGGTGGGGCCGTGGTCGATCAGCAGGTTGGCGTAGTGGCGGGTGGCGGGTGCGGTGCTGCCGGTGGGGTTGATGTCGGCGTACGCGCCGCTGCGGTCGCTCCGGGCAGCGGTGAGCGCGGCACCGGAGGGGAAGACGTAGCCGGCCACGCCCTCCAGTGCCGCCCAGCGGGCCTTTGGGAAGGTCTGGGACCAGCCGGCGTCGGCGGGCTGCTGCTGGCCGTCGACGGTGAGGGTGGCGGTGGCTTGGTGGAGGTTGCGGTTGTCCACGACCGTCCCGGTGGTGGCGGTGGTGGTGTTGGTGATGCCGGCGCCCAGCGCCACCACGCAGTCATCGAGGCAGAACCAGGACTTCTTGGCCGTCAGCGGGGACTGGATGGCTTTCACGTCCTGGCCGATCGCCGCGTACCGCCCGACGAGCACGGCGCCGCCTGCCCAGCTGGTCGCGGGGCGGTCGTCGTAGGCGGTGCCGGCCGGAAGCAGGCGGGTGTCGACGGTGGTACCGGGCAGGGCCTGGGGGTCGACAGTGGGCCAGAAGGCGTCGTTGAACTGGGTGTTGTCCTGCTCCAGGTAGAGGTAGGTCATGCCGTCGCCGGTGTGCCAGCCGTGCGGGTTCTCCCCGTTGAGGCATTCGTACCAGGCAGTCCGGTCCGAGCTCATGGAGATGGCGTAGGCCCAGCCGGGACGGCGGTGGACGGCCCGGTCCATGTCGTGGAAGAGGGTGTGGCCGGTGGGTTCGGCGGCAGCGGGTATCGCCGGGTCGTCCATCACCGTCGTGGCGCGGGCGATCAGGTCGATGTTGGTCTGGCCGGCGAGCGGTCGGGAGGTGTTGCGCCGCATCCAGCCCTTGGCGATCGAGCGCCACTGCCCGGCGCGCTGCGGGTCCTCGATGGTGTCGGCGAAGCGCAGCAGGGTGTGCGCCGCGGTCATGCCGTCGTCGGCGTCCTGCTCCTTGTAGCGGGACACTGCGCGGCCGCGCACCGCGTCGAGCATCAATCCGTTCCAGACGCACGGCGCCACGCCTTGGGTGAGGGCGTGGTAGACGTGGTCCAGGTTGGGGTCGGTGATGGGCCAGGCGGTGCCGGCCAGGGCCGCGGTGAGCAGCGCGAGGTCGCCGAAGTAGACGCCGGCGTAGGTGCCGGTGTAGGCGACGGAGTTGTGCTGGACGAAGGATCCGTCGGCGTACAGGCCGTCGCTGACCTGGGTGTAGGCCAGGGTGGGCGAGATGCCAGCGATGCCTTCGGTGATCTTGGCGGCGTCCTGGCCGAGTGCGCCGCGCACGATGGCGACCCGGCACACGTCCAGGCGGTTGGCGCCGGTGGAGGTGCCGATCCGGCTGAAGGTGTCGATCGCCGTGCAGTAGTGGGCGATCTGCTGAGCGTGCAGTGCCGGGTAGATCAGGGTAGCGGTGTCCTGGAGCGCCTGCGGGGAGCCGATGGTGAAGTCCCAGCTGTTGTCGTAGACGTGGGTGCTGGGGTTGTAGACGGTGGCGACCATGAAGTCCAGGCCGGCGGCGATGGTGGCGGCCAGTGCGGTGTCGCCGCTGAGGTTGGTGCCGGGCATGGCGTAGGCGGTGGCCAGGGCTTTGAGGCGGCTGAAGCTGGCGGTCATGTTGGCGGAGGAG
Source organism: Mangrovactinospora gilvigrisea (assembly GCF_001879105.1). Classification (GTDB taxonomy): domain Bacteria; phylum Actinomycetota; class Actinomycetes; order Streptomycetales; family Streptomycetaceae; genus Mangrovactinospora; species Mangrovactinospora gilvigrisea. Next base: position 278,341 of record NZ_MLCF01000002.1, read on the forward strand.
GTGCCCAGCGGCAGGTCGGGCCACAGCAGGGTGCGCGCGGTGCCGGTGTCCATCGTGGCGCGGGTGGCTGTTGCGGCGGTGCTCATCGCGGTGAGGGCGGCGGCAATCTGCGGGTCGCTGCTGGCGTAGGGGGCGCTGGTGATTGCGGTGGTCCAGTTGGCGCGGACCGCGGCGAACGGATCCGTGTCGGCCGGGGACGGCGAGGGTGTCGGCGCGGCCGCGGCTGCGGGGCCGGCCGGCAGGGCCGCGAGCGTGCTTAACGAGGCGGTCAGGCCTGCGGCCCCGAGGCCGATTAGGCGGCGTCGGGTGAGCGGATGGCGGTGGGTGCTCATGGTGGTCCTCCTGCAGGAGCGGGCGGATATCGGGTGGTGGATCGGGGCGGGCGGTAGACGGGCGGCCCGGGCCGGTGCGCCTTGTGCTCAGGCCTGCAGCTCGGTTCCCTCCGGGAGCCGGATGCGGGCGACGTCGTCCTCGACGGTCACGGTGATCGCTTCGCGAAGGGCCCGGGGGTGCAGGACATCCCGTGCCAGTGCCACCAGCGTCACCAGCACAGTGTGGCCTGCGGGGTGGGCGGCTCGGGTCAGGTAGGGGGTGGCGGAGTGCGGCCCCAGCGCGTTGGCCTCGGTCTCGCGGGCCACTGCGGCCGCGTCCCAGCCGTACAGGCCCACCACGGCGCTGCTCAGCTGGTCGGCGTTGCGCGCCAGCGCCCAGCCGTCGCCGGTCAGCGCGATCGGCTGCTCGGTGCAGGCGACGGCGTATCCGCCCTCGCGGATCGGGGTGCCGGCCGGGGCGTCGATGCGGTGCACGCGGATCTCCCACGGACCGTGGATCAGGCTGGTGGTCTCAATCCGGTGCCCGGTCCCGGGCTCCTGGCCCGGTAGGTGGGCGGTGTGCCAGGAGGAGGCGCGGGCGCCGGAGCATTCCAGCGGGTGGATGCGGCCGCGGTGGGAGGGCGTGCCGTCGGGGGCGAGCAGGGCGATGTGGTTGTCGAGGTTGCGGGACCAGGCGTGCGGGGCCGACTCGGGCGCGGTGGAGCTGGAGTAGGCGAACTTGGCGTAGTGCGGGTTGTGTGCGACCACGGCGGTCGGGCTGAAAGGGAGGTCCTCGTCGGGCAGGTGGTCGCTGCCGTGGTTGATCAGCCGGACGATGCCGTCGTTGCGGGTGCCGTGCAGCAGCCAGCCGGGGGCGGGCAGGGCGGTGACCTGATCGGCGGTCTCCAGCGGAAGTTGGCACTCCATCGCCGTCCAGGCCGCATGGTCCGGCGGCAGCAGCAGGCCGAGGAAGCCCGAGGACGCCCAGTAGGGCGAGGCCGGGCCCGAGTAGGGCTGGGTGAGCGGCAGGTAGGGCTGGTACCAGCCCAGGCCCAGCAGCCCGCGCTCGTCGGGGACGCCGCGGTCGGCGAAGTGCCGCATGGTGGCCGAGGCCAGGCGCCGTGCCTGTCCGGGCGGCAGCGGGGTGCAGTCGGCCAGCTCGCCCATCCAGACCGGCGCGAGGCAGGCGAACCGGTAGACCAGCGAGCGGCCCTGGTGGACCGGGGCGCCGTCGCCGCCGAAGAACTGCGGATAGTGGGTCAGGAACGCGTGCAGCCGCTCGCGGTAGACCTCGGCGCGGGAGGTGTCGGCGCCGGGTGTGGCGGTGGCGATCCGGGCCCACAGCAGTGGGTAGGTCTGCAGCATCCAGCCGCAGTAGTAGTCGAAGTTCTTGCCGCTCCCGTCGGTGTACCAGCCGTCGCCGACCCACCAGTCCTCGATCCGCTCCAGGCCGGAGTCGATGTCGTCCTGGGCATGGGGCGCGCCGATCGAGGCCAGGAACTGCTCGACGACGACCTGGAAGAGCCGCCAGTTGTTGTCCGGGATCCGGGCGCCGACCACGCCCGACAGCCAGTCGACGGTGGACTGCTGCACGGCGGGGTCCAGCCGGTCCCACACCTGGGTGCGGCTCTCGTGCAGGCCGATGGCGATCGAGGCGGCCTCCACAATCTGCTGCGACAGGTCGGTGATCGGGGCCCAGGCCTCGCCGCTCCTCGGGTCGGTGCCGGCGGCCAGGCCGTCGGCGTACCGCTCGATGAGGTCCTCGGTGCCTCCTTGCGCGCCGGCGATGCGCACGGCTGCCAGCAGGAAGCTGCGGGCGAATCCCTCGAGGCCGTCGGAGGTCACCCCTGAGCGGCTCAGGCGCCCGGGAAGCCGGTACTGGGCGCCGCGACGGGTGGCGTACGGGACGAGCGCATCCAGCAGCTGGTCGGCAGTGGCCTCCCAGTGCGCCCGGGTCCACCCGGTCAGCGGGGACAGGCGGCGGTCCTGGGGCGGCAGGCGCAGGTGAGGGGGCGTCATGGCGTGCAGCGGCATTCTCAATGCTTTCTGTGGAGGCGCCGGGGGTGGGGAGGGGCCGCTACTTGGTCGTGTTGGCGGCCAGCTCGGAGGCATACTCGTGCGCCATCCGGTCGCCTCCGCCGCTCTTCCACTTGTGCACCGCCGCGTCCCAGGTGCTCACCTTCTGGCGGCCGGTGATGATGCCCACGATGGTGTCGCTCATGTTCTGGGTGAGGGTGGCTCCGGTGGAGGTCGCGGTGTCGGAGCGCAGGCCGTTGGTGGGGTCGGAGATCATCGTGGGGCAGGTCAGCTGCTGCCACTGGTGGATGCTCTTGATGCCCTGCTGGGCGCCGGGAACGTAGAGGACCTGGGGGGCGTCGCACAGGTAGCCGAACGGCAGGTTGACGTTGTTCTCGCTCTGGCCGCGCTTGGTGGGCGTCGGGTCGCCGGAGGCGCTGAAGGTGAAGTCGACGCCCTCCACGCCGTAGTGCATCAGCTGGTACTCCTGGGTGCCGAACGGCGAGGCCAGGTGGTCCAGCACCCGCAGCACCATCTTGATCTTCGCCTTGGGCAGGTTCTTGTTGATGACGGTGTAGCCGAACTTGTCGTGGCCCGCGTACGGGGTCGGGGTGATCCCGCTCGGGGTGTAGAGCGTCATCGGCTCGGCCGCGAAGTCGTGCACCAGGTTCAGCGTGGTCAGCAGCGCGGTGAAGCCGTCGGTGTAGGACTTGACGGTGCCGTTGTAGTACATCGTCTTCAGATCGACCATGGACGTCGAGGCGGAGTCGGGGTAGTACAGGCCGGTCTTCCACAGCGTGTTGAGGTAGCTGAGCATGTCCTTCCAGTGCGGGCTGGCGAACTGGGAGGTGAAGGTGCCGCCCTTGAGGGACCAGCCGTTGGGGATGCCGAAGCACATGGCGTGGGCGGTGTAGCCCAGCGAGCCGTCCTGGGCGCCGCCGGTGCCGTACTGCTTGCCCCGGGTCAGATCGCGCAGGATGCCGGTGAACTGGTCCTGGGTCAGGTTCCCGTCCGGCTTGTAGCCGTGCTTGGCGAAGTCGGTGCCGTTGATCCACAGCACGCTGGAGGGCTTGGCGCGGGTGATCGGCACGCCGTAGATGCCGCCGTGGAAGCGGCCGACGCTGCGCCAGGAGCGGGTGGGTATGTTGGCGAGGTTGGGGTAGTCCTTGACGGCGTCCCCGGAGACGTAGTCCGACAGGTCGGCCATGGTCTTCATCACGAAGTCGGCCTCGTGCGGCAGGTTGAAGCCGCCGCCGATGTTGAGGACGTCGGGCAGGTCGTTGCCGGCCATCACGGTGGCCATCTTGCTCTGGAAGTCCGAGGCCGGCACCGCGGTGAACTCGATCTTCACGCCGAGGGCCTTTTCCATCGCCTGCCAGTAGGCGTTTTTGGCCTCCGGCGTCGGCGGGGTGCCGTAGGTGATGGTCATGACCTTGAGCGTGGAGCCGTCGCCGGGCTTTCCCGAGGTGCCCTTGGTCAGCTTTGCGGGGTAGGTGAGGTAGGCGTCGTCGATGCCGCGTGCGGGATCGCCCTTGAGGTCGGGTGCGGGGCCCGTCTTGGGTATGTAGGTGGGCCAGGGGGCGAGTTTGGTGCCCTTGTTGGCGACGTTCCCGCTGCTGGCGCCGGAGCCGCAGGCGGTCAGGAGGGTCGGAGCGGTCGATGCCGCGACGGCGGCACCGGTGGTGCGCAGCAGGGTGCGGCGGGTCAGGGCTGCCATGGGTGTTCTTCCCTTCGTGGTGGTGGCCGGTGTGCATGCTGGTGCCGGGTTGTTGTTCGCCGTCCGCAGCGGCGCGGCGCGGGTGGTGTGCTCGCGCCGTGCGGCGGTCGGGATGCTCAGCCCAGGGCCAGCGGGACGGTGCTGTCGCCGAGTGCGGTGGTCAGGTGCAGGGGTGCGCTGGAGACGGTGTGGGTGGCGGCCACGGTCAGCTGCAGGGTGGTGCGGAAGGTGGCACCGGGTTCCAGGGCCGGGACGGAGGCGTTCGACCAGGTTCCCGAGAGCCCGGCGGGCAGGGCGTAGGGCATCTGCAGCACGGTGGCCGACGTGGTGGCGTGCGAGGTGTTGGTGAGGGTGACGGTCAGCGCGGTGGTGGCGCCTGCGGTGACGGCGCAGCTGCCGTCCGGGGCGGTCGCGGTCGCGGCCAGCGGGCCGGACTGGATCCGGCGGTGCTGGTCGGCGGCGACCTCGGCGCTGAAGGCGCCCAGCCAGCCGCAGGCGCTGGCATCGGCTGCCGGCGCGGGCTCCCACATGATCATGCCCTGGTCGTTGCTCTTGATCACGGTGAACATCCGGCGGACCTGGTCGGCGCTCATGCTGGGCCCGTTCGGCGGCCCGGTCTGGGGGCTGACGAAGGAGTAGATCGGCTGCTTCGGTGCGATGGAGCGGTCGTTGGCGGCCGACTGCGCCACGTGCTGCGCCCACATCGTTGGGTCGGTGGTGGCGTAGATGTAGGCGTCGGGGGCGAAGAAGTCCAGCAGCCCGGGGGCGTGGAGCTGCTGGGTGAGGTCCAGATTGGCCGTCAGCCAGTCCCAGGAGTAGATGCCCACCGGCGCCTTCGGCATCGCCTGGTGGGTCCAGAGGATCAGCTGCTTCCACAGGGCGAGGGCGTGGGTGGCTGCCTGGCCCTTGAGGGAGCTGAGGATGATGCCCTCGAAGTCCAGCAGGACGGGGGCGTTCGGGGCGGCGTGGAACTGGGCGACGTAGGCGCGGACCATGGCCTGGTACTGGTCCTTGGTCGGCATCGGGTTGGCGCCGTGGTTGCTTGCGCATCCGGTGTCGGTGCAGCTGAAGTGGAAGGCGTCGTAGACGGTTGCGGCGGCGTCGGTGGCGCCGTATTGGTCCAGGCCGGGGGAATCGGCCTTCCGCTCGCTGGTGAACACGGCGAACGGGGCCTTGGGGCGGGCCGAGGCGCCGGCCGTGCCCGGGCCGGCGATGCCGGCGGCGGCCAGGGTGAGTGCGGTGGCGGCGACGACGGCCGCGCGGCGGGCCCGGCGGCGCGGGCCTGTGGTGCCGAGGATGCGGGGGATGCGCATGGCGGGATCTCCTTGACGCTGCGTCAGGCGGGCGGGTGGCATGGCGCGGTGGTGCCGCGCCGGCTCATGCGGTGGAGGCGATCCGGTAGGTGAGGGTGTCGGCGGGCTCGGCCAGGTCGATGCGCAGCAGGCCGTACAGGCCGCGGCGGCCCTCCCAGACCGACGGCACGACGATCACCCTGTCGACCGGGCCGCTGGTGACCTGGACGTCGACCGTCTCGTCTCCCATCCGCAGCCGGGCTCCGCCCGGCAGGGTCTCGACGGTGGTGTGCCGGTCGCGGCCCGTGTCGAGCGGGTAGGGGATGAGCAGGGAGGGCCAGCAGTGCGCGGTGGCCGTCGACTCCCGGACCTCGATGGCGGTTTCCTTGATGTCCACCGCCAGCCGGTGCCGGCGCGCGGGCAGGCCGTCGGCCTCGGGGATGGTCGCATCCAGGGTGAGGGTGGCGTCGCCGTCGGCGTCGGGCAGGGTCGCTGTGTGGCTGCGTGCGGACAGGATCTCCAGCGGGCTCGGGCCGGGGCTGCGGCGCAGGGCCAGGCCGATGCCGGCCCGCTGCTCGGTGCCGGTCGCGGTGGCCACGCCGAACCCCAGGGCCCGGCCCGGGCCGAACGCCAGGTCGGCGATGCCAAAGACGTCGTAGGCCTGGGACGGGTTGCCGTCCAGGTGGACGCTGGTGCGTCCGCAGTGCGCGACCGCGCGGTGGATCGGGGCGCCGTCGATCCGCACCGCATCACGGCCGACCGGCACCGGCGGCATCTCCTCGGTGCCGTATCCGTCCATCAGCGCGTCCGCGAGGAAGGCCAGGGCGAGGCTGGAGTAGTGGGCGTCGGCGGTGTAGCCCTCGTAGCCGACCCGGTGGTGTGGCGCCAGCAGGTTGTCGACGGGGCTGAACGGCCCGTCCGGGCGCTGCCGCTGGCCGAGGGCTGTCACCGCCAGGTCGGCCGCGCCACGGGCGGCGTTCGCCAGGGACGGGTCGTCGCCCTCGGCGGCGAACCAGGCCGCGGCCAGGGTGAAGTAGGCCGCCTGGGCGCCGATCGTCCAGCTCTGCCCGGTGCTGCGGTGCGCGGATGCCAGGGAGCCGTCGGACAGCTGCACCGCAAGGGAGCGGCGAAGACCGGTGGCCATCAGCCGCGCCAGCTGCGGGCGGACGGCGCCGTCGTAGCCGTCGGCGAGGATTGCGGCGAGGTGGAGGCGGGTGAACAGGTCGTAGGAGTTGGGCAGTCCGGGCTCGGCGAAGAACCCGGACTCGACGTCGATCCGCTCTTCGAAGAAGACCGCGAGGCGCCGGTCGAAGTCCTCAAGCGTCCAGTCGGAGGCGCCCAGCCGGTGGCGGGCCCACTCGCCGCGCAGCCAGACCGACGCCCAGTTCGACGGCGGAGCGGTCTTGAACGACCGGGCCGGGTCGATGGCCGCGACCTGCTCGGTCAGGCCTCGGACGACCTCGAGGTCGGCGCCGAGGCCGGGCAGCAGGCGGACGGTCTTGACGATCGGAGGCCAGGTGAAGTCCCGGTGGTTGCCGCGGGCGAAGACCGTTCCGGTGAGGCGGTCGAATCCGGAGGCGGTGGGGGGCAGTTCGCGGTCACCGGTGTGGCGCAGGGCGGCCCTGGTCCCGCGCAGCGCGCGCTCCAGCCGCTCGGCGCGCTCGGGGAGCGGGCGCAGCGCGGCCAGGACGGCGTTGCCGTAGGCGTGGTAGGCGGTGCCGTACTGAGTGGGTTCGCCGAAGTAGGGGTCGTGGAGTTCTCCGTCGGGCTGCAGGTGGTTGCGGAAGCTGTCCACACCGGCGGTGAGGACCTGCAGGGCGCGGTCACGGGGAGAGGTCATGTACGGATCCAGGTTCACGGGCTGACACGGGGCGGAGTGCGGACGGAGAGGCGACGTGGCGGCCGGTCCACCGTCCCGGGGGTGCTCGAATCCTCAGGTTTGGTGCGCAAGGAGCGGCCGATTCTGCGCAGCGTGGACGAGCTGCACCTGACGCACGTTCCGATGCGGGCGCCACTGTAGTGCGAACCGATCGCTTCGGGAAGATCGATCACAAGGATCCCGTCCTCCCGGGCGGTAACGGACGGCCATCCAGAGCTTGAGGTCCCTATCAGAGCAGTTAGATGGCCTGGATCAGGGCTGACCAACGAGGTAGCACCCGTGCGAGCAAAGCTTCATTTAGAGACGTTCGATCGACTCTGTTAGGAATCGATCGCCTACGTGAGGACCAACCGTCGGGGCGGAACACCGATCCTGCTCCCCGGCGCACGGGTCGGAGCAGCCGATGCCGCTCGCTGTCATCGATCTCGTGGACCCGCACGCGCGCAGCACCCCGATGGCCCGTGGCCCGGTTGGCCGCTCCTGCTTCATCCGCCGGCTCGCCCCGGCCACCAAGGTCTTGGCGGACCGCCTGGGAGGCACAGCCGGTTGCGGTCGCCGTTCGACACGCACTCGAGCGGCCGCGGCGCGGCGCTCGCGGAGGCTCAGGCGGTGCGGGAGAGCTGGGCCTCGTGGACCGGGTGGTGGAACGGTCGGCCGAGTGCGAGGCGCTCCACTTCGTCGATTGCCGAATCCGCCATGCGTGCCAGCTCGTTGCCGACCGACCCGGCAATGTGCGGAGTCACAAGCGCATTGGGCAGCTCATACAGGGGCGAGTCGGCGGGCAGCACCTCCGGCTCGGTGTGATCAAGCACGGCGTGCAACCGGCCGGCGACCAGTTCCGTGACGAGGGCGTCGGTGTCGACTAGCGAACCGCGCGCCGTGTTGATCAGTGTGGCGCCATCCCGCATGCGTGCGAGCCGTGCCGCATCGAACAGCCCTCGGGTCTCCGGCAGAAGGGGAGCGTGCAGGCTCACCACGTCGCTGCGCTCGACCAGGTCGTCGAGGCCGACCAGGTCCGCACCGAGCTCCTTGGCCTCCGCGGTGCCAAGGAACGGATCGTGCACCAGCACCTGGACGTCGAACGGTTCGAGCAGCGCGATCACCCTCCGTCCGATGCGCGATGCCCCGACGATGCCGACGGTGCGGCGGTAGTTGCCCACATCGGGATGGCGTGCGGCCAGCTGCACCGCTGCCCGCTCGCTGCGGTAGGCATGGACGGCCGCGTGCACACGCTTGCCGGAGAACAGGATTGCCGCCAGCGTGAACTCGGCGACCGGGATGGCGTTGGCGGCCGCTGCCGACGTCGCGGTGATACCGCGGCGCCAGGCCTCCGCCGTCATGTAGCTCTTGACGGATCCGGCGGCGTGGACAAGTACACGGAGCCGCGGCATCCGCTCCAGTGCCTGCCTGGTCAGCGGCGGGCAGCCCCAGCAGGAGAAGAGGACTTCGGCATTCGCCAGGGCAGCAGCGGCGGCCGGGTCGGCGAAGTCCGTGACCAAAAGCTCCGGGTCGAGGTCCGCTACGCGGGCCAGCCGCTCCAGCTGCCTTGGACCCAGCAGGGACTGACGCACCCTCGGGTGCATGGCCAGCACGGTGGTGGGACGACGGTTCATACGACGGCTCCCGCGGTGGGTTCCGGAGCGCGAGCTGCGCTGGAAGGAAAGACGAGGATCGGCGCAACAACGGGCACGGGCCGCCGGTGCCTCCTGTCTCAGGGGCTCGGGCGTCGGCCGTGGGCGAGCCGGAAGGAGTGCCTGCTGTTTCCCCGCATCATCTGCTCATAGGCGATCAAGGTCAAGAGCGATTGATCGACTTGCATCAATCGGTTGCAAGTCAGGGCGGGTCTGGCCGGGCTCCGTGCGCGAGCTGGGAGCCCGACCGCGGCCGGACCCGCAGCGGTGGGAGCGTGCCGGTAGGACGGGATGCTGCACCGGCCGGGTCAGGCGCCGCTGGACTCCCGCACGGTCAAGGTCGGGAGCAGCGTGACGTGCTGCCGTGCCGAGGGCGGGGCATCGGGGGAAGCGGGGCGGGTGATTCGCTCCACCAAGAGCCGCACGGCTGCCGCCCCGACCTCGCGGCGGGGCGGCTCGACGGCGCTGAGCGCAACGCCGGCCAGACTCACCAGGTCGGCCTCGTAGGACACGAGCGCAATGTCCTGGGGAATCCGCACTCCGCGCGATTGCAGGCGCTGGACCACGCCGATGGCGTCCTCGTCGTTGTGCACGACGGCTGCGGTGACCTGACCCTTCACGAGTGCGGCGGACAGCTCTTCCACGGCGACATCGAGGCCTTTTGGCTCTCCGGGCGGGTCCATGGCGATGGGGGCGAGCGGCGACTCCGCACCGAGCTCCTCAAGCGCGGCGGCGAATCCCTCGTGCACCTGGGGGGAGGTGACGCTCTCCCTCGCCAGCAGGGCGATCTTGCGATGTCCGAGTCCCCACAGGTGGTCGACGGCTGATGCGGTGCCCCTCAGGTGGTCCGAGCGCACCTCGTCAAACCGCTCCAGCAGGGGGCCCCGTGGGATGCGCCGTTCGACGACGACGGTGGGCACCTCGAGGGTCAGCAGCCACTCGACCTGCTCGGGGGTCGGGACCCCTCGGCCCCAGCTGGGTACGATCAGGAGCCCGTCGATGCCGTCGCTCAGCATCCTGGCGACCTGGGCGCAGTCCTCGTCGGGCAGGTAGTGCGAGATGCCGAGGATCAGGCGGGCACCCCGCTCCGCCGCGGCATCCTGTGCGCCGCGGACCAGTTCAGGAGAGTACAGGCGTGTGCCGGGGACGATGATGCCGAGGACGAGGCCACTGCCGCCGTCAGGAGTTGACCGTCCGGCGGAGGCCGGGGCCGGATGGTCGTCCTGGGGCAGGACCGCACCGTGCAGACGGCGCAGTCGGCCAGCTTGGGCGAGCGTCTCGACGTCCCTGCGCGCGGTCACCGTGGAGACGCCCAGTTCCTCCGCGAGCTCCGCGATGCGCAGGCTCCCCCGTTCCCGGACCAGCGCGAGCACACGCTCCCGCCGCTCGTCCACGCTCAGTCGCATCCGGGCCTCCCCTGGCGTTCCCCTGCTGGGAGGGACAACCCTACTGTGCGATTGAGCGTTTGCGCACATGGTCCTGGCCTCGGCCTGTGACAGCAACCGGGGCCTGCCGTGGATGGCGCGCGACCTGCCTTCGCGCGACTGCGGCGGCTGGTGCGGTGCCGATCCGGAATCACGCCACAAGGCGGGGCGTCGTGCGCTTCCTGCCTGGGTGACCTCGACATCGGGCTGCGACCGGGTGGACGGGGACAGCACGGACAGTCGACCGGCAAGCAGAGCGCCTGATCGTCGGCTCGGTGCGAGCCGATCTGCCGCAACGGGCTCCGACGTGGGCCTGTCGTGCTGGTCGGCCGTCACGGGATCCGGTCAGCGGCAACCCAGCAGGCCGCACTGGTCTCGCCAGGCGCGGCGCCGTTTCTCGGCGGGCTGGAGGCAAGTGGGGGCAGGTGGCGGCGGCGCAGGGTGGGGGGGCGGAACAGGGGCCGGGCGCGGGTGCTAGGCGGAGCCAGTCCTGGTGAAGTCGCCGGGCTTGTACTTCCGGTCGAAGAAGGCCTGCTCCGGGCCGTACCAGCGAATCAGGGAGAACCAGCCGCGGCCGGGCACGGTCTTGATCCAGTTGGCGGCGTCCTCCGGCCGCTCCGGGCCGATGTGGATCGTGATCGACTTGTCGTCGTTGAAGGCGATGGCGTTCATGCCATTGAGCGAGGAGAAGGTCTGCCCGTCGGCGTCGACCTCGGCGGCCGTCTCCGCGTCGTACAGCGTCAGCGACCAGAACAGCTTCGCCGGCGGGTCTGCCGGCAGGTCGATGCGGTAGGTGTGCTCACCGGTCAAAAGGTCGCCGGCGGCATCGCGGTAGCAGGCGGCGTACTTGGCGCCGAACCCGACGACCGAGCTGATCATGCCGGTGCTGATGGAGTAGTGGTTGACGAACATGTGCGCCTTGGCGTTCACATCGGTGTGGCCGGCGGCGCGGGTGCGGAACTCCTCGTCCAGCAGGGTGTGCCAGAAGTCGTCGGGGGCGGTCTTGGCGTGCGCCACCCAATGGCGGTCTTCCCACCACAGGGCGTCCGGTTCGGCGTCGAAGCCGGAGGCGATCGTCTTCGCGCTCTTCCACGCCGTCTGCGCGGCCGCCTGCAGGAGCTGCTGCTGGCGGGGGTCGGGGGCGAATGTGGTGCCCTTGGCGATGCCCAGAGCCGCAAGGACGCCGTGCATGTACGGGTCGACACCGTCGATCCGGTCCGCTTGGACGAAGGCGTTCAGGGTGTCGTAGAAGGTGGCGTCGCGAGGGAACAGGGCGTTCGCGGGGACCTCCGAGGCGTGCGCGAAGCGCATCGGCTCCGCCTCGCCGGAGAGCGGGTGCAGGCGGATGCCCTCGATGGAGGCGACACCGGGCGCCAGGTCGTCGACGGAGGAGAAGAAGCCCCGCAGCAGGAAGTAGATGTTGTTCGTACGGGAGCGGTAGACGAAGTACTCCTCCCACGCGCCCTCGGTCTCCGGCTCCGCCCCGTCGGGGACGATCAGGTAGCGGCCGCCCTTGCCGTGGTCGGGCCCGGGCAGACCGATGTCGCCGAGGTACTGCACGCCGCCGATCAGCGGTCCGGTCAGGGGCCGGTGCCAGAAGTCGTCGACCAGGCCCTGGATGCCGGGCGCGGCCTCGACCACCAGCGGCCCGGTCTCGGCGAGGTTGGCGAACGCCATGCCGTAGATGACGTCGCAGTTCGGCGTCGTGATCAGGGTGCGGGGCTTCAGGCGCTGCTCGAACACCGCCATCACGGAGTAGCCGCGGCCGAAGGCCTCCCCGAGGCCGTCGCGCATCGCGCAGGCGTTGACCGCCGGCAGCGCCCACAGGTAGGCCTGCACCGCCCGCTGGAAATACAGCTCGTCCGTCAGCGTACGCGCGGTCACGTCGGTGGGCTGCCCACCGTCGAAGGGCAGGGACGCCAGTTCCTGGTAGCGGTCGGCTTCGGTGGACATCGGTGAGGCACCTCGCGTCACGAGTTACGGTGAGTCAGAAACATATCAAATAGCACTCTATAGTTATTTAGTCCTATATCTGACGCCATGAAAGATCGTGTCGGGTCGCTGTATCGATGAAGGCTCCTGACCGGACCACCGAGGTTGCCTTGAGCTGGCAGTCGCGGCGTCGTGAGCGGCAGCGGTAGCCGCCACAGCGTTGTCTCGGCGACCACCACCGCGGCGGCTGCAGGTCTCCCGCGTGTCGCAGGAGGTCATGTCCCTTGGCCTTGGTTGCGGAATCCGGCGGGGCCGGATCTGTCGGCACTACGCCACCCGACAAGCGCACCCCGTTCGGCCTCGGGCAGCCGATGCAGGGATGTGCCGTTTACGTGCGGGCGAGTGCGATCGCGGAGAGCGCGGCAACCCGCTCCGGAACCGGCGCGCCGGAGCAACCATGGCGCCTGACGCGATCAGCTGCGAGGTCGCGATCCTGACCGGGCCCGGCCGCTGACCAAGGTCGGCCACAGGTGCGCACCTCGAGCCTCCTGTCGCAGCCCTACCAGCAGTCATCCATATCGGTGTCCGCCTCATGGCGTCGAACCGGCTGCCGCCGAAGCGACTTGAGAGACATTTTGGTCTAGACCTCCGATGTCCGTGCTGACTAAGTTGGGCGCTTCCCGCTCCGTGGACCACTGGAGACCAGATGGACGCTCCGCAGCCACCCCGCCATCCGTTCACCGTCAGCCGCAGAAGCTTCCTGGCCGCGGCTGGCGTCTCGCTTGCCGCCACCGCCGCACCGATGAGCCGCGCCGCCGCGGCCGCTGACGCCCCGTCCGCGGGCCCTGCGGACGCGGCGTCGGCCCCGGTATTCCCGCCGGCCCTCACCGTCCTGCAGCCCAAGACGACCGCCACCGTCCAGCAACTGCTCGACTACGATCCCGCGGCCGACCCCTTCGCCCGCTATCTGCGCAGCCGGGTGCCGCTCGCCCACCGCGCCGACACCGACCGCGCCACCCAGGCCGACCCCGCGCTGGACCCGCGCACCCGGGTCATCAACCTCGACTTCTTCTACGGCGAGTCGGTGGCCGGCTCGCCGAGCGTCCGCACCACCCGCTACGGCTTCGACCAGCACCCGTTCATCAGCCGCTTCCAGCAGTACACGGACATCCGCTGCGGCTGGTCGAGCACCGGCAACCTGCCCAACCCCGGTTACGTCGACGCCGCGCACCGCAACGGGGCCCTGGCCGTCGGCACCGTCTTCCAGCCCTACTTCTCCGCGACCTCCGGCGGCGACCCGGACTTCCTCGCCCAGGACGCGGACGGCTCGTACCGGGTCGGCGACAAACTCGTCGACCTCGCCGCCTACTTCGGCTTCGACGGCTACTTCCTCAACATCGAGGGCATGACGATCACCGACGGCCAGGCCGCCGACCTCGCCGCGATGCTCGACGCCATGCACGCCCGGGCCCGCGCCAAGAACCTGCCCGCCTTCCACCTGCAGATCTACGACGCCCTGTGGACCGACGGCACCGGCGAGTACGAGAACCGGGTCGACGAGCACAACATCGGCTGGATCAAGCCGGGCCACCTCGCCGACAGCATCTTCGTCAACTACGCCTGGCCCAAGAACATCCCCGCGACCTCCTCCTACCACCACGACGCCGACTACGTCACGCCCTCGGTCGCGCTGGCCAGGGAGCACGGCCTCGACCCGTTCGAGACCGTCTACTTCGGCCTGGACATCCAGGAGGAGAACGACGGACGGCATCTGAACGCGCTGGACTCCTTCGCCGGCGAAGTGGTGCCGCTCAACGGCGACGGCGAGGCGGTGGCGAGCCTGGCGCTGTTCGTCCCGTCGTCGCGGATCGCACAGCGCACCCGCGCCCAGCTCGGCGGCGAGGCGACCGACCCGGCCGTCCTCCGCCCGGCGCTGGACGCCGCCGACCGCAGGTTCTGGTCGGGCGCGGCCGGCAACCCCGCGGTGCCGGCCGTCCCCGTCGACCCCACCCCCGTCGAGGCCGCGGCGGTCGACTACGTGCCGGCCTACGGCATGGCCGACTTCGTCCCGGAGCGCTCGGTGATCGGCGACGTGCCGTTCACCACCCGCTTCAACACCGGCCAGGGCGACGGCTTCCGCCTCGCCGGCGCCGCCGCCGGCACACGCAGCTGGTACCACATCGGCATCCAGGACGTGCTGCCCAGCTGGCAGTGGTGGACCCGGGACGCGAGGAGCGGGGAGACCGGCGCCGCCGGGCTGCTGGCCGCCGACTACGAGGCCGGCGCGGCCTGGGACGGCGGCTCCTGCCTGCGGATCGAGGGCACGCTGGGCGGATCGCGCGCCACCGAGGTGCGGCTGTACCGCACGGCGGTGGACGCCGGCCGCCCGCTTCAGCTGTCGCTGCTGGTGCAGGACGTCACCCGGGGTGCGGGGGCCCGGCTGCGGTGCGGCCTCTCCTACGGCGATGCGCCCGGGCGCACCGAGTGGCTGAGCCCGGCCGGGGCGGCGGTGGACGCCGGCAACGGCTGGCGGCGCGTCACCTTCCGCCCCCGGCCGCGGCCCGGGGCGCTGGTCACGGCGCTGTCGGTGGGCGCGTTCGGGACGGGGGCGGCGGCGGACTACGCGGTGCGGATCGGCGAACTGCGCATGCTGGACGGCGCGCTGGGCCGCCCGCCGGCGCGCCCGTCGGGCTTCCGCGTGGACGCCTCCACGGCGGAGGCGGTCGGGCTGGTCTGGGACGGCGCGGCGTCCGGCGTCTGGTACTACGACGTCCGCACGGTGGCGGCGAAGCCGCGGTGGCTGGGCCGCATCAGCGGCGACGCGGTCGTCGTCGAGGCCCTCCCGTCGAGCACGAGGCTGGCGCTGGTCGCCGTGGGCTTCAACGGCGCGGAAAGCGCGCCCGCGATCTTGACGGTCTGACGAACGTGGGCGCGGGGCTCCTGCCGAGTGACGGGCCGCCGGTGCTCACGCACGCGCGGTGGAGCCGCAGCCTGGAAGGTCGCCGCGCACCGGCGGGGTGCCGGCCGAGCGGCATGCCAAGGGTGGGCGCCGTGGCGCCGCCCGTGGGCCCAGCTGGTTGTGGCGTCGATGATGGTGCCGGGTCCGCGACGCCCGAATCGTCGTTGGTGCCGAACCTGATCGGCAGGAGCACCCGGGCCGGGTACCAGTTGGTGCGCCTGCCAACGACTTCCAGCTCCGGGTTCGCCGTCCGGCGCAGCTGACCGGGCGTCGGCTGCAGGGGCAGCCTGGTGACCTTCACCACCAGGCTGCCGCTGTGCGCTTCGACGGATGATGCTGCCTCCCAGCAGCTGAGCGGCGCATGCCTGAGGCACCGGCTTGGCCCGAGCGGCCAGCACCTTGTCACGGGCTGCCTCGAGCGCGCTCGCGATCAACAGCACTACGGCCGAGACGTCGACCAGCGTCAGCCCGCGGAAACCGAGCCCAAGACGCGAACCGGGCAGCGCCGCCTCCCCCAGCTTCAGCTTTCTCGGCGACAAGGTCGACCATCGGCCCAACAGCACCCAGCGCACTCTCTGATCCCCTACGACAGGACGCCAGTCCCGGGTTGTATGCCATCCGCCCCCACCCGGACCGGCACGTGTCATTCCTCCAGCGCGACTGCTGTCCTGGGCCCGCAGTGCTTGACCCCGGGTTGGTGGCGCGTGCGCAGGGGCCCGGGTGCGAGGCCCTCGGGTCAGCGGGGTTTTAGTGCTCCGTCTTCACCGGGGTGTTGCTGGTAGGTCTCGGCGTCCGATCGACCGCGCGAGAGCGGGTGGATCTGGCCCAAGCCCGTGACCAGGTGGTGGTATGCGGACATGCCCTCGCGTTCGTGGCGGGCGAACCAGTCGTGCAGGGCGGCAGCCAGATCCTGCTGCGTGCCTCGGGCCCCGGTGGTGTCGAAGAGGTTGTCGCGCTCCTTTGGATCGTTGCGGTGGTCGTACAACTCGCCGGGTCCGTCGGAGCGCACCACCAGTTTCCACCGCCCGTCGGTGATCATCCGTCCCTGGCCGTACTCGGCCAGCACCACGACCGTTTCCGGCTGCCGGCGCGGGGTGCCGCGCAGCAGGTCGGCGAATGAGGCGCTGACGCCCCACTGGTCGCCGGGAGGAACGACGCCAGCCAGTTCGCAGACGGTGGCGTGCCAGGAGGCGGCGCTGATCAGACGGTCGCTCACGCCGGTCGCCCCGTGCGGGACCCGGGCCACGGCGGGGACGCGCACCGAGTTGTCCCAGAAGTTGAGGGGGAAGGTGCCGTTACCTTTGCCCCAGATGCCGTGGTGGCCGCAGGAGAAGCCGTTGTCGGCGGTGTAGAGCAGCACGGTGGACTCCCACACGCCCTGCGCCTCCAGCTCCGCCCGCAGCGCGGCTAGCCCGTCGTCGACGGCCGTCAGCGAGGCGCAGTAGCCGGCCAGATGCGGCTCGGGGTCGGCGAAGGCTGCCTGGAAGTGCGTGCGGCGCGGGTCGGTCCAGGGGTGGCGGGGTTCTCGGGGCACGGAGGGGAAGGCGCAGCCGGCGTAGCGGTCGAGGTATTCGGCCGGGTGGTTGTCGATCCACGGGTCGTGCGGGGCCGTGTAGTTGACCTGCAGGTAGAACGGGCGGCTGCGGTCGCGGTCGCGCAGGAAGCCGACGGCGTTGCCGGTGATGGCGTGGGTGAGGTACCCCTCCTGATCGACGGGTCTGCCGTCCTGCCACACGGGTGCGCCGTAGTAGGGTCCGCCGCCGAAGCGGTGGGCGTACCAGCGGGTGAAGCCGGGAGCGGGCCACTGGGAGTGGCCCACATGCCACTTACCGCTCATCATGCACTCGTAGCCGGCGCCGGCCAGGACCTCGGGGGTGGTGGGCTGTCCGTCCAGGTAGTGGTCGGGCTTGGCGTCCGGGTGGCGCTCGCCGACGAGCCAGTCGTGCACGCCGTGCGCGGAGGGCATCCGCCCGGTCATCAGAGAGGCGCGGGCCGGGGAACACACCGGTGAGGCGCAGTAGAACTGGTCGAGTTCCAGAGCGTCGTGCTGCAGGCGGGCCAGGTGGGGCATCTGCAGTTCGGGCATGCGCCGGGGCATGGCCCAGCGGCCCTGGTCGTCGGTGAGGATCACCACGAAGTTCAGCGGCGGGGCGGTCGCCTCGTCGGGCATTGCTGCTCCTTGCGTGCGGGGTCTACTGCTTCACGGCGCCGGCGGAAATGCCGTCGCGGAAGTAGCGCTGGGAGAACAGGAAGATGGCCAGGACCGGCAGCGACATCAGCAGGACCACGCCCATCAGCAGGTTCCACTGGGTGCTGTTTTGCTGGTAGAAGACGGTCAGGCCGAGCTGGAGGGTCTGCATCTGGTTGGAGCGGACGGTGATCAGCGGCCACAGGAAGTCGTTCCACGCCGATTGGAAGGCCAGCACCGTGACGACCGCGACGGCCGGGAGCGTCAGCGGCGTGTAGATCCGGGCGAAAATCATTACTTCGGAGGCGCCGTCCACGCGTGCGGCCTGCCCCAACTCGCCGGGCAGGTCCCGGTAGAACTGGCGCATCAAGAAGATGGCGAGCGCCGAGCCCAGGTGCGGAAGCATCAGGGTGGCGTAGCTGTCGAGCATGCCCTCGCCGCCGGAGCCGAACTGGTTGTTGCCGGCCAGGAAGGGCACATGAGTGACCATCACGAACAGCGGCACCATGACGATCTCGGGCGGGACCACCAGCAGGCCGATCAGCAGCGCCATGACGGTGCGGGCGCTCTTCAGGGGGAGGCGGGCCAGGGCGTAGCCGGCCATGCACGACAGCACCACCTGGCTGGCCGACGCGACCACGGTGACGAAGGCGGAGTTGAGGAAGAAGCGGCCGAAGTCGGCGGCCGCCAGGGCGGTGCGGAAGTTGCCGAACGCAAGGTGGGAGGGCAGCACGGTGGTCGACTGCCCGTCGGGGGTGAGCGAGACCAGGACGATGTAGAGCATCGGCACCAGGTACAGCGCTGTCAGCAGCAGGGCGATGGCATGGCGTCCCGCGGCTGCGCCGCGGCGCAAGGCGCGGGCGCGCCGGAACGTGGGGTCAGTGGGCATGCCGCAGCCTCCTGGCGTTGAGCTGCTGCTTGATCCGCACGGGCACGGCGACGACGGCGACAGCCAGGAACAGCAGCACCGCCACGGCGCACGCCCGGCCGAAGTCCAGCGAGGTGAACGCGGCGTCGTAGAGGGAGTAGACGATCGTGCGGGTGGAGTTGACGGGCCCGCCCTGGGTCATCACGTAGGACTGGGTGAACATCTGCAGACCGCCGAGGAACCAGGTGACGGCGACGAAGAACAGGGTGGAGGACATCTGCGGGACGATGACGTGGGCCAGGCGCCGCCACCAGCCTGCGCCGTCCAGTTGCGCGGCCTCGATCAGATCGCCGGGGACGGCCTTCAGCCCCGCCAAAATGATGATCATGAAGTAGCCCATGTTGCGCCACAGCGACATCGCGATGATCGCGGGCATCGC
Source organism: Mangrovactinospora gilvigrisea (assembly GCF_001879105.1). Taxonomy (GTDB): domain Bacteria; phylum Actinomycetota; class Actinomycetes; order Streptomycetales; family Streptomycetaceae; genus Mangrovactinospora; species Mangrovactinospora gilvigrisea. The sequence goes on from NZ_MLCF01000002.1 coordinate 296,997, forward strand.
CAGGTGCGTGCTGGTCAGGAAGTTCAGTGGGGACAGTCCCAGTGCGCGCAGGATGGCGTCCAGCGGCCCGTTGGCCGGGTCGTACAGGAAGGACCACAGCAGGGCGACAGTCACGTACGACATCGCCTGGGGCAGGTAGATGACGGTGCGCATCGCGGCGCCGCCGGCGAGGCGGCGGTTGAAGAGCATCGCGGTGAAGAAGGCCGCCACGATGCCGATGAGGACCTGGCCGACGGCGAAGTAGAGCGTGCTGAGCACGGAGGTGCCGAAGACCGGGTCGGTCAGCAGGGTGCGGTAGTTGTCCAGGCCCACCCACCGCGGCCGGGTGATCATGTCGTAGCGGGTGAAGGACAGCACGATCGCGAACAGCAGGGGGATCACGACGGTCAGCGCAAGGACCGCCAGCGCGGGCGCGGCGAGCAGCCGCGCCGCCCGGCGCTGCCCCGCCTCGAGGTCCAGGGACGCACTGCGCCCGGATGCCTTACGCATACAGGGCGTCCACCTTGGTGTCGATGGCCTTCAGGGTGTCGGCGACGGAGACCGATCCGCGCACCGCGGGCTCCAGCAGGGCCTGGACCACGGGTCCGAGCTGCATCATCACGGGATTGACGGGCTGTGAGACGGCGTGGTCGGCGTTGGCGAGCACCTGCCGGGCCATGGGCGTCAGCCACGGGGCCGCCTCGAGGTCGCTGCGGGCGGGCAGGCTTCCGCTCAGCCGGGCGAGGGCATCCAGCTGCCGCGCGCCGGCGAGGTGGGTGAGCAGCTGCCAGGCACCGTCGGGGTTCTTGGTGTTGTGGGCGATGGCCAGCTTGTCGATCCAGGCGATTGGGGTCGGCCGGGCGCCCGGATGGGGTGCGAGGGCCGGGCCCGCGACGATGTGTGCGGCGACGTGCGGCGCGTTGCTCTGGGCGTTTTGCTGCGCGGCCCAGCCGTTGAGCGTCATGGCGGAGGCTCCGCTGGTCAGCGGGGCGGGGCCGTTGCCGGTGTAGACCTGGTTCACGTCGGCCAGTCCGTCGTGGAAGGTGGCGACCAGAAAGCCCAGGGCCTGGTGGCCGGCTTCGGAGTCGAATGCGGCCTTGCCGCCGGAGTCCCAGTAGCGGCCGCCGGCCTGGAGGAAGAGTTGGGCGAAGGTCTGCTGCAGGCCGATGGACTTGTCGACGTTCCAGAAGATCGGTGTGGTCATGCCGCGGCGGGCCTTCAACCGCTGGGCCGCGGCGCGGAATTGCGCCCAGGTGGTCGGCAGGGCGGTGATGCCGGCCGCCCGCAGGAGGTCCTGGCGGTACACGCCGGTGCGCACGTCCATGGTGACCGGGAGCGCGTAGTTGCGGCCCCGGTAGGCGCCGTCGGACAGTCCGGCCGGATGGAACCGGCTGGTGTCGGGCCATCGCCTGAGGCGTTCGGTGAGGTCGAGCATGACGTGCTTGGCGGCCAGCGCGGCGGTCCAGATGCCCCCGACCATGAAGACGTCGGCGAGCGAGTTGGAGGCCGCGCCGGTGGTCACCTTCTGGAAGGCCGACCCCCAGTCGGAGTTCTGCAGCTCGACCCTCAGGCCGGTCGCGGCATGGAAGGCGGGCAGCACGGCGGCATTGAGATGGGTCATCAGCTGGGGAGTCGCCCCCAGGATCATCAGGCGCAGCTTGGAGCGGGAGGGCGGGTCGGGCGAGGTGCACCCGGATGCGAGCGGCCAGGCGGCGGCTGCCGCCGCGGTGTGGATCAGTGTTCGCCGGGAGGTGGTGCCGGAAGCAGCGCTCATCCTCGGGTCCTGTCCTGTGGAGTTCGGCCGACTTAGTAAACGCATGTAATTTTGTAGCAGCGGCAGGATGGGGGGACAAGAGGTTGCCGGGCACCAAGAGGAATCCGAGGAGGGGAGTGCGATGACCGAGGCCCTGTCGCAGCGGGAGATGCGCTCGCACAACCAGCTGCTGGTGCTGCGCTGCCTGCGCGACCACGGCCCGATGTCCCGGGCACAGCTGAGCGACCGGCTGGGCCTCACCCGCCCCGGCGTGGGGCGCATCGTGGCCGGCCTGGTCGAGGACCGGGTCCTGACGGATGCCCAGGCCGCCCCGGCCGGCGGCATGGGCCGCCCCCATGTCCTGCTCGACCTCGACCCCGCGCACTGGGCGGCAGTCGGAATCGATATGCGCGTGGACCGTACCCGCGTCGCCGCGACCGACCTGCGCGGCCGCATCCTCGCCGAGGAGGTCTTCGACTTTTCCGCCCCGCCCCGCCCCGACGAGGCCGCCCAGGCCCTGTACCGCTCCTACCGGCGCCTCACCGCCCGCATCGGCCACGAGGTGGGCGGCGTCGCCGTCGCCCTGCCCGCCCAGTTCTCCCCCGACCGCCGCACCGTCCTGTCCGCCTACTTCGGCTGGCGGGACGCGCCGTTCGCCGACCTGCTCGAACCACTGCTGGGAGAGGTGCCCGTCGCCTACCGGCAGATCCCCGAGTGCGCTGCAGTGGCCAACTGCCGAGACCCGGCCGTCGGCGACGCCGACCGGCTGCTGCACCTGCAGGTCGGCCTCGCCACCGGAATCTCCCTGACCAGCGGCCGCGACCTGGAGGCCCGGCTGCCTGCCAGCTGGGGCGCGGCCGGCCACATGCTCCTGGGCGATCTCGCCGACCGCTGCCGCTGCGGCCGCCGCGGCTGCCTGGACGCATCCGTCGGCTTCGGCACCTTCCGCAGTGCCACCGAGGACTGCGGCGTGGCCTTCGGCGACGGCCCGCACGCCCAGCACCAGTACGCGGCCGCCGTCGGCGCCCTCGCCGCCACCGACCCGGTCGCCCGCACGGCCATCGAGCGCCTCGCGGACGTACTGGCCCGCGCACTGACGGTCCTGACGGACCTTCAAGCGCCGCAGGCCGTCACGCTCGGCGGCTACCCGCTGGCCATCGGGGCCCCGCTCAAAGCCGCCTTGGACCGCGCCCTGCGTCAATGGTTCCCGGACACGTCCCCGCTGGTCTGGACGGGCCTCGGCGACCGGGCGTCCTCGCGCGGCGCGATCCTGGTCGCCATCGACCAGGCGCTCAGGCGGGCGAGCGGCTGAACGGACGCACGCGCCGCGCCGTCCGGCCCTGCGGGCCGCCGCCGACCGTCGAGCCGAGCATGCCGTTCACCACCGTGCGCACCTCGGGCGCGCCGGTCCGGCGCGGTCCTTCAAGCCGTCGGCAAGGACAGGACTGCTCCCGTCGGCGGAGCTTTCTCCGGCCGGACCGCCGGGCGCGCTGCTGGGCTCGGCCGCTCCGCACGGCAGCGCGTCGGCTCAGCGTGCCTGCAGGTTGGCAACGCTCAGGGGTTCGCTGCCCCGTTCCAAGGCGGCGACCGCGCCCAGGGCTCCGGCGTCGTCGTCGAGTTCGGCGGCGCGGACCTCGGGGGGCTCCCCCACCGAGGCCAGGCAGTGCACCCGCACCAGCGAGCGGATGCGGGCGAGGAAGTCCCGGTCCAGCCCGGCCAGCGGTCCACCGACGATGACCTGGTCGGGGTCGAACACGGCCGCCAGGCGCGCCAGGTGGGCGCCCAGCAGGTCGGCCGCGCCGGTGACGGCGCGACAGGCCGCCGGGTCCTCGGCACGCACCGCCCGGACCAGGTCGGCGGCATCCGCGACGGTCAACCCGTTCTCCCGGCACTGCTCCAGCAGCGCCGGGATGGCGGTGTAGGTCTCCAGGCAGCCGGATCCGCCGCAGTAGCACGGCGGCCCCGCCGGGTCGGCGACCAGGTGCCCCAGTTCGCCTGCGGCACCCCGGCGACCGGTCAGCAGGCGCCCCTGGCAGACGATTCCCCCGCCGACCGCGTCGGAGACGCGGATGTAGAGGACGTTCTCGGCGCCCCGTGCCCCTCCCCACAGGGCCTCGCCGAGGGCGGCGTAGCGGGTGTTGTTCCCGACGGCGGTCGGTGCGCCGAAGGCTTCGCCGATGCGGTCTTGGACCCGGCGCAGTTGTCGGATCCGGGTGTCCTCGCCGAGGATGCGGCCCCGCTCGTCCAGGTGCACCGGACCGGGCAGGCCGATGCCGATGCCGCGCGGGGCAGCGGCGGAAAGGTCGTGGTCCGCCGCGACCTTCCGGATGAGGCCGATGGCCGCGTCGGTGCGCCTGTTCCAGTGCGGCAGCGGGGGCAGTTGCCGGGTGCCGGTGGCCAGCCGGCGCCCGGCGGTGTCGACGAACGCCACATGGACCCGGCTCCGCCCGATGTCCAGGCCGATGCGCACAGCGCCGCGCGGATTGGCGGTGATGCGGGTGGCGCGTCGGCCCCGGCTTCCGGGGACGGCCGAGCCGGGGACTTCGAGGACTGCGCCGTCGGCAAGCAGGTCGCCCACGATCGTGTACAGGGTGCTGCGGGACAGGCCGGTGTGCTCGGCGAGTTCGGCCCGGCTCAGTCCGCCGGGGCGGGCGAGGGCGGCCAGCACCGTGTCCTGGTGGCTGCGGCGCAGGCGCTTGAGCGCGGCGCCGCGGCCGTCTCCGCGCGGATCGTCCATGGGCGGCATGCGCCTACTGTGCCAGGCCCGGAGGGCAACCCGGACCGCTCGGCGCCTGATTCGGGACCGGGGCAGCGCGGTTGCGGCAGGCGGGGTCGTGGGCTGCCCGGCCGAGCATTGCGGAGGGGGCCGGGCGCACCCGAGTCGCCGTGCACCTGACGACCGGCAGAAGGCCCCGCGGGGCCGCGCCGTCAATGGCCCACCGATATTTTCCCAAGCATTGACAGAATAGATTGGGCGGGCAGAGCATGGCGCACGTTGCCCGCCGCCAGCTGTCGATGAGGAGAAGTCACATGGCGTCAGAGGACCTCCGGTTGGCGATCGTCGGACTCGGACGGCGCTCGCACATCTTCCAGGACGAGCACCGGCCCGGATTCGGCGTCCGCATCGCCGCGGTGTGCGACCTGCTGCCCGAGCGACGCGAGGCGGCGCGCGCGAAGTTCGGTCCGGGGGTGCTTGCCACCGCCCGGCTCGAGGAGCTGCTCGCCGACGCCGAGGTGGACGCCGTCGGCATCTTCACCGAGGACTGGCGCCACGCCGAACCCGCGGTGCAGGCGCTGCACGCCGGCGTCCCGGTCTTCGTGGAGAAGCCCATGGCCATCACCGTCGCCGACTGCGACCGGATGCTGGCCGCCGCACGCGATACCGGCACCCCCCTGTACGTCGGGCACAACATGCGCCACATGCCGGTGGTCCGCCTGATGAAGCAGCTGATCGACGACGGTGCGATCGGCGAGGTCAAGGCCGTGTGGTGCCGCCACTTCGTCGGCTACGGCGGCGACTTCTACTTCAAGGACTGGCACGCCGAGCGCCGGAACGTCACCTCGCTGCTGCTGCAGAAGGGCGCGCACGACATCGACGTGATCCACCACCTGGCCGGAGCGCGGACCACGCGCACCACAGCCCTGGGCGGCCTCACCCTCTACGACCGCATCACCGACCGCCACGACGGCGGCGGCGTCAAGGAGACCAAGCGGGTGGACGCCGCCCACTGGCCGCCGCTGTCCCAGCGCGAGCTGAGCCCCAACCTGGACGTGGAGGACCTCAGCCACGTCAACCTGCTGCTGGACAACGGCGTACAGGCCACCTACCAGCAGTGCATGTACACCCCGGACTACTGGCGCAACTACACCGTGATCGGCACCGAGGGGCGGCTGGAGAACTTCGGCGACGGCCAGGGGGCGCACGTCAAGGTCTGGAACCAGCGCACCACCTACAACGGCGCCGGCGACCGCCGCATCGAGGTGCCCCCGGCCGAGGGCACGCACGGCGGCGCCGACCCGGCGATGGTGCGGGAGTACCTCCAGATCGTGCGCACCGGTGCCCGCCCCGGAATCTCCCCCGTCCAGGCGCGGGACGCCGTCGCCGCGGGCATCGCCGCCACCGAGTCGCTGCGCGACGGGGGCACTCCGCGCACCGTCCTTCCCGTCGCCGCCGAACTGGCCGCCCACTTCGACTGACGCCCCCGCCCGGCCGCCCGGCATCCGGCAGGGCAACGACCCGCACGGGCCAGCCAACGTCCGCGACGCGCTGCGCCGCGTGCTGAGCCTGCAGCCGCACCGCGAACGCCTCGATCGCGGCGGCGCGGTCCTCGCCCGGCGGACGGCCACCACCATCGACGTCGACGTCCCCCGCGCGCCACCTCCAAGCGCGACCACGACCCCCTCCAGCCGGTGGGGCACGGCGACCGATCACCGCGCACCGCACAGCCGTCTCTGCCCCATCGTCAGCCTCTCCTGCACCGCCTGCCCCGATCCCAGGGAGTACGCCCCGTGAACGCATCCACCACCACCAGCAGACCGGGACCCAATCGGCGGACCGTCCTGGCCGGCGCCGGCGCAACGGCGCTCGCCGGAGCGCTCTCGGCCTGCTCCGGCAGCACCCTGGGTGCCGACAAGGGCAGCGCCGCCAAGTCCGCCAAGCTCACCCTCCCCGCCTACGCCAAGGAGACGCTCGCCAAGCCGGACCTGTCCGCACCCGGCACCGACCCGGCCTACCTGCGCTACCCGTCCACCACCCCGCGCTCCACCAAGGGCACCCCCGGCGACGGCAAGAAGATCAACGCGATCACCAGCACCTGGTCGCTGATGCCTCCCGGCATGGCGTCCAACTCCTACTGGCAGGAGCTGAACAAGCGCCTCGGCTCGGTGCTGGCCATGGACGTGGTCAACGGCAACCTCGGCGACGGCTACGCCGGCAAGCTCGAGGCACTGATCGCCGCCGGCGACCTCGGCGACATGGTGTGGATCCCCACCAACGGCGGCGCCCTGTCCAAGCCTCTGCAGCTGATGCAGGCCAAGTTCCACGACCTCACCGGCTACCTGAGCGGCGACGCCGTCAAGGACTTCCCCAACCTCGCCAACCTGCCCACCTACTCCTGGAAGAGCGCCGTCATGGGCGGCGCCCTGTACGGACCCGTCGTCACCTACGGGCGGCTCGGCCAGGTCTACGTCGTCAACAGCAAGTTCTGGGAGCCGGTCGGCGGCATCGCCTTCAGCAGCGCCCAGGACTTTCTCGACAAGGGCAAGGACCTGCTGGACGCCAAGCGCAAGAAGTACGTCCTGGAGCCGGCGTACGTCAACCACGTCCACATGTTCGCCGAGTGGCACGGCGCCACCTCCGGCTGGCGCACCCACAACGGCAAGCTCCAGCACATGTTCGAACAGCCGGAGTACGCGGCCGCCATCGAGTTCGGCGCCAAGGTGTTCAAGGCCAACCTGTTTTGGCCGGACGCCAACGTCGCCGACGCCATCGACAAGGTCGCCGGCGGCCAGCAGCTCGGCGCCTACGTGCAGTCCTACCCCGGCTACCGGGTCGATTTGCAGACCCAGCCGTTCACCCTGGACGTCATCGTGCCGTTCGCCGCCACCCCCGGCGCCAAGCCGGTGTTCGACATGGGCACCGGGGCGCTCGGCTTCACCGCCATCCCCACCACGGTGCCCAAGGCGCGGATCAAGACGCTCCTGAACGTCCTGGACTACCTCGCCGCACCGTTCGGCTCCGAGGAGCGCAAGTTCCTCGACAACGGCATCGAGGGCCGCCACTACACGATGGGCCTCGGCGGAGCCATCAGGCCGACCGCCCTCGGCAAGGCCGAGGCCGTCACCACCGCCCAGCCCGTCGCCACCCTCTGCCAGGGCCCGGAGTACCTCTACGTCCCCGGCAACGACACCGCGCTGCGCCTGGCCTTCGCGACCCAAAAGAAGCTCCTCGCCATCGCGCAGACCAGCGCCTCGCTCGGCTACTACTCCGACACGGCCCTGTCGAAGAACGCCTCCCTGACCACGACGATGTACGACCTGGTCTCCGACATCGTCTCCGGCCGCAAGCCGATGTCGGCCTGGGCTCCGGCGGTCAAGCAGTGGCGCAGCGGCGGAGGCGACGCGATGCGCCATGAGTACGGGGACGCCATCGCCAAGGGTTGACGGCCGGCACCCCCTCTGGGGCGCTGTCGCTGTCGGGCCGGACACCAAGGCGACCGCCGTCAGAGGAGCCGACGCCGTTGCCCCGACCGCCCTCCACCCCGAGGCGCCCAGCACCTCCGGAAGACACCGGCACACCCCCTCTTCCCCCACCGCCGACCGGCCGGATGCCCCTGCCTGCTCGCGCCGCACCACAGTCGTTGCCCCTCGCCCCCAGCCACCGACCGCCCCCGCACCACCAGATCGAACCCTGGAGGTTATCCCCGTGCGGCCCGCCGCAGATCCGGATGCGATCCGGACAACCACCGATCCACCGCCGGCAGGAACGGCGCCGGGCCCGGCGCCGCGCAAGCGCCGCGGCGCACTGCGCTACTTCCGCCGCCGCCTGGGCTTCTACCTGTTCACCGCCTGGGCCGCGGTGTCGCTCAACTTCGTCCTGCCACGCTTCATGCCCGGCAACCCCGCCGACACCCTGCTGCGCGACCTGCAGGACCAGACCGGCCAGGCCCCCACTCCCGAGCAGGTGCACACCGCCCAGACCTTCTTCGGCGACCCCACCAAAGACCTGCTGGGGCAATACCTCGACTACTGGAAGAACCTGGCCCACTTCGACTTCGGGGTGTCGGTCACCAACTACCCCACCCCCGTCTCCCAGTTGGTGGGGCAGGCGCTGCCCTGGACGGTGCTGCTGGTGGGCACCACCACCGTGCTGGCCTGGGTGCTGGGGACCGCGTTGGGCGCCTACATGGGCTGGAAGCCCGGCTCCCGCTTCGATGCGATCTTCGCGCCGACCACCACCTTCCTGCACGCCGTCCCGCCCTTTTGGCTGTCGCTGGTGGCCCTGTGGGGCTTTTCCTACAAGCTCGGCTGGTTCCCGGTCGGCGGCGGCTACGACCCCAAGGTGCCCTTCTCCCTCAACAATGTGTGGTTCGTGCTCAGCGTGCTGAAGTACGGGGCGCTGCCGGCCTGCACGCTGGTGTTCGTCGGGTTCAACGGCTGGCTGTTCTCCATGCGCAACGTCATGGTCACCACCGTCAGCGAGGACTACGTGCTGCTGGCCCGCGCCAAGGGCCTTGCTGCCTGGCGGGTGCTGTTCAAGTACGCCGCCCGCAACGCCCTGCTGCCCAACATCACCGGCCTGGCCATGGCCATCGGCGGGATCCTCGGCGGCACGCTGATGACCGAGATGGTCTTCAGCTACCCCGGTCTGGGCCTGCTGCTGATGAAGGCCACCACCGGCCACGACTTCCCCGTCATGCAGGCCGTCTTCCTGATGATCACGCTGGCCGTGCTGGTCGCCAACCTGATCGCCGACTCCGTCTACGTCCTGCTGGATCCGCGCACCAGGGACGAGGGGTAGCACCATGCTCAACGGAATCCTGCGCAAGTGGAACGTCCGCATCGGCCTGGGCATCTTCGCGCTCGCCCTGCTGGTGGCGTTCCTGGGTCCCTGGGTGGCCCAGTCGCTCATCGGCTGGTCCGGGCACCAGGTCGACTACCACGCCATCGGCCGACCGCCCGGCCACGGCCACCTGCTGGGCACCAACACCGCCGGCAACGACGTGCTGGCCCAGACCGTGCTCGGCGCCCGCGGCTCGGTCTTCGTCGGCCTGGTCTCCGCCGTCCTGGCCACCGTGCTGGCCGCAGCCGTCGGCGTGCCGAGCGGCTTTGTCGGCGGCCGCTACGACCGGGTGATGACGGCCTTCACCAACGTCTTCCTCACCCTGCCCAGCTTCGCCCTCACCCTGATCGTCGCCGGCTACGTCCAGGGCGCGCCCTGGCTGATGATCGCCCTGATCATCGCCGTCTTCGAATGGCCCGGCGGCGCCCGCTACCTGCGCTCGCAGACCCTCTCGCTGCGCGGCCGCGACTTCACCGTCGCCATGCGGATGGTCGGCGAGACCCGCCTCCGCCTCGTCTTCTTCGAGGTGATGCCCCATCTGACCGGCATCATCTCGGCGATGTTCCTGCGCGCCATGGTGGCCGGGATCTTCGCCGAGGCGGGACTTGCGTTCCTGGGCATCGGCTCCACCGACACCATCAGCTGGGGAACGATGATCGCCGACGCGCACAGCCAGAGCGCCATCCTCAACGGCCAGTGGTGGTGGTTCGTGCCCCCGGGGCTGTGCATCGCGGTGCTCGGGATGGCCACCGCGCTGGTCAACTTCGGCATCGACGAGATCACCAACCCGCGGCTGAGCGCCGCCGGCCGACGCCTCGTCAAAAAGTTCCACGCCGCACGCGCCGCCGGCCGCCGCGCCGCCGGACCGGCTGCGGCCGAGACCGCCGGGAGGAGCACATGACCGACCCCGCCCTGCTTCAGGTCGACGGCCTCAGCGTCGACTACCTGACGCCCCAGGGATCCGCCCGGGCCTGCAGCGACATCTCCTTCACGCTGCGCCGCGGCGAGATCCTCGGCGTCGCCGGCGAGTCCGGATCCGGCAAGTCCACGCTGATCACCGCCCTGACCCGGCTGCAGCGGCCACCCGCGGTCACCTCGGCCGGCCGCATCGTCTACCACCCCGCAGACGGCGAGCCCGTCGACCTCGTCGCCCAGAGCGAACGCGCGCTGCGCCGCCGCCGCTGGCGGCAGCTGGCCATCGTGATGCAGTCGGCGATGGACTGCCTCAATCCCGTCATGCGCCTGGGCGCCCAGTTCACCGACGTACTGCGCACCCACGACCCCTCCTTGGACCGGGCCGCGGCCTGGCAGCGCGCCGGCGAGCTGGTGCGGATGGTGGGCATCGCCCCCGACCGGCTCCCCGCCTACCCGCACGAGCTATCCGGCGGCATGCGGCAGCGCTCGCTGATCGCCCTCGCCCTGGCCTGCGACCCCGACCTGGTGGTGATGGACGAACCCACCACCGCCGTCGACGTGGTGATGCAGCGCCAGATCCTCGCCCAGGTCCTCCGATTGCGCGAACGCTTCGGCTTCGCCGTCGTGTTCGTCACCCACGACCTGTCGCTGCTGCTGGAGCTCGCCGACCGGATCGCCATCATGTACGCCGGCCGCATCGTGGAGATCGGCTCCTCCGCCGACCTCTACCACCGCCCCAAGCACCCCTACACCAAGGGCCTGCGGGACTCCTTCCCGCCCCTGCACGCGCCGCTGCGCGAGCTGTCCGGCATCCCCGGCAGCCCGCCGGACCTGCGCGACCCCCTGCCGGGCTGCGCCTTCGGCCCTCGCTGCCCCCGCGCCCACGCCGCCTGCGAGCAGGCCGTCCCGCCGCTGCGCACCGTGGAAGCGCAGGACGTGGCGTGCGTGCTGTACGACCCGCAGAACCCGGAGGCGACCGCCCATGCCTGACACACCAGTTCCCGCCCCCCGCGGCACCTCCGACAGCGTTGCCCCGGTGCTGGAGGCCGTGGGGGTCAGCAAGCACTTCGAGGTCCGCAACCGCGGCGGCAACAACGCCGTGGTGCGCGCCGTGGAGAACGCCGGGATCGCCTTGCACCGGGGCCGGATCGTGGCGCTGGTCGGCGAGTCCGGCTCGGGCAAGACCACCGTCGCCCGGATCCTGGGCCGCTTCTACGCCCCCACCGAGGGGGAGATACGGCTGCACGGCCGCCCCGTGGCCGCCGGCGGGATCGCGCGGCGCGACTACTTCCGCAAGGTCCAGCTGATCTTCCAGGACCCCTTCGGGTCGCTCAACTCCCTGCACCGGGTGCGCTACACGCTGGGCCGGGCGCTGAAGCTGCACGGCCACGCCCGCAGCCGCCGCGAGGTCGAGGATGGCGTGATCGACCTGCTGCGGCGGGTCAACCTCACCCCGCCCGAGCAGTACCTGGACAAGTTCCCGCACGAGCTGTCCGGCGGGCAGCGCCAACGCGTGGTGATCGCCCGCGCGCTCGCCGTCCGCCCCGAGGTGCTGCTGGGCGACGAGCCCATCTCGATGCTGGACGTCTCCATCCGCCTGGACGTCCTCAACCTCCTCGCCAAGCTGCGCGACGAGGAGGGCCTGGCGCTGCTCTACATCACCCACGACATCGCCTCGGCCCGCTACCTGTGCGACGAGATCGACGTGATGTACGCCGGTCAGCTGGTCGAGGGGGGCCCCAAGGAAGCGGTCATCCAGAGCCCCAAGCACCCCTACACCCGGCTGCTGCTGGACTCCTCCCCCGATCCGGGGCGCTCGCTTGCGGCCGGGTCGGCGTCCGAGGGCCTGTTCACCGCCACCGGTGAGCTCGGGGAACCGCCCGACCCCGCCGATCCGCCCACCGGCTGCCGCTTCCACCCGCGCTGCCCGTTCGCCATGGACGAGTGCCGCGAATCCTTCCCCGAGCGCACCGAGTTCCCCGACGGCCAGTGGGTGCACTGCTGGCTGCACCAAAAGGGACGCGCCCATCTGCTGGCCCCCGCACCCCCCGCGCAATCCCTCAAGGAGACCCGACCGTGAGACGCTCCCCCCTGCCCGCGGCCCTGACCGCCCTGGCCCTTGCCGCGACCCTCGCCGCCTGCTCGACCAGCCGCGGCAGCTCCGGCTCGGATGCCTCGAACATCGACACGCTCAACATGACCGCCAGCTCGGCCACCTCCACCTTCGTCCGCAACTGGAACGGCTTTTCCCCCGCGACCGACAAGGCGCCCGGGACCAGCTTCTTCTACGAGCCGCTGATCCGCATCGACACCATGCACGCCAAGACCCCCGAGGGCTGGCTGGCCAAGTCCTTCGCCTGGAGCAACGCCGGCAAGACCCTCACCTTCCATCTGCGCCCCGGCGTCACCTGGTCCGACGGCAAGCCGTTCACCTCAGCCGACGTCAGGTACACCTTCGAGCTGCCGACCAAGACCCCCGGGCTGGCCGTGGTCCCGATCGGCTACCGGAGCCTTGCGACCCCCGACGCACACACCGTGGTCATCGACTTCGCCAAGCCCGCCTACCAAAAGCTCGCCACCTTCTCCACGCTCAACATCTATCCCCAGCACATCTGGGCCCACCACAACCCCAAGTCCTGGACCAACCCCGACCCGGTCGGCACCGGACCCGCGACGGTCTCCGGCTTCTCTCCGCAGCAGATCGCCCTGACGATGCGCAAGAACTACTGGGGCGGGCCCGGAAAGGGCGTCAAGAAGGTCGACATCAAGGCCTTCGCCACACCCGAGACGGCCAAGGCCATGGTCTTGAACAACCAACTGGACTGGACCTCGATCAACTGGCAGAGCGCCAAGAAGTACTTCACCTCCAAGGACCCGGCGCACAACCACTACTGGGTCTACCCCACCGGCGGCGACTCCGGACTGGACTACAACACCGGCAAGGCTCCCTTGGACGACGTCCACGTGCGCCGCGCGCTCAGCTACGCCGCCGACCCGCAAAAGCTGCTGCCGCTGGCGCCGACCGGCCAGGGCGTCGCCAATGTCACCGGTTACAGCGCCGCCGTCTACGGCTCCCTGATCGCCCCGGCCTACCGCAACCAGAAGGTCACCGCCGACCTGTCCAAGGCCAAGGCCGAGCTGGCCAAGGCCTCCTACAAGCTCAACAGCAGCGGCGTGTTCACCAAGGGCGGCAAGGCCTACCCGCTGACCATCAAGTCCGTCGCCGAGTACACCAACTGGCCGGTGTGGGCCGACGGGCTGGCCGAGCAGTGGAAGGAGGACCTGGGCCTGAAGGTCTCCGCGGTGCGTGTGCCGCTGGCGCAGATGACGCCGCAGCTGTCCAAGGGCGACTACGACATCGCCTGGGACTGGCAGGTCAACGGCAGCAGCGCCTGGGCCAGCGCCTTCGGCGTCCTGCACAGCGCCAACACCGCCCCGGAAGGCAAGCCGGCCCTCACCGACTACACCCGCTGGAACAACCCGACCACCGACCGCCTCCTCAACGCCTGGCAGAACACCAATCCCGCCGACCTGGCGGCCCAACAGAAGTACGCCTACCAGCTCCAGAAGATCACCGTCGACAACATGCCGTTCCGCCCCCTGGTCGACAACGGCTCCTTCGTCGTGGCCAGCTCCAAGAACTGGACCGGCTGGCCCAGCCCGGCCAACACCAACTACGTGCCCGGCCCCACCAGCGGCCCGGACACCACGATGACCGTCCTCAACCTCAAGCCGACCCGATGACATGACCCCGGCGGGTGCCGGGGCACGCCCCGGCATCCGCACCCTCCCTGACCCGCCTCGACCTCGGACCACGCTGTGCCGCAGCACCGACCGGCCAGTGTCCTGATCGCCTTCGCCGACCAGCTCCGGGCGGACGGTCCGGGTATGTCCGGCGGTCCCGTTGCCCGTAAGCCGGCGCTGGACCGGCTCGCCGCCGACGGGGTGCTGCACACTCGGGCGTCCGCCACCGCGTCGACCGGATGGCGCCGGTTCAGCAGCAGGGCGACGGCCACATCGGCGACCATGGCGCGGGTCTGGACGAGCGGAGCTCAGACCAGTCGGGTCAGGGCGAGGACGGCGATGTCGTCGGCATACCGGCCGGAAGTGTGCCGGGTGAGGTCGGCCAGGAGACACCGAACGAGCTGTTCCGGCTCGTGCGCCACGGGAAGCGCGGCAAGCCGGAGTGCGGGGTCGTAGAACTCCCCGGCGCTGTTGCGGGCCTCGCTGACTCCGTCGGTGTAGAGCAGCAGTGTTGTTCCAGCAGGTAAGGCCACCTCGTCCAGCACTGGTCCAGGCGTGTCGAGGGCCATGCCCAGCGGCAGCGCCGGGACGCTGGGGTGAAGCATGCGCACACGAGGAGCACCGACCTGCGAGGGTTGGAGCAACAAGGGCGCCGGGTGCCCGCAGTTGACCAATCGGACCGTCTTTCGGTCCTTGGGGATCTCGACCAGTACGGCTGTGGTGAAGCCCTCAACCTCATCCAGGCCGGCACGGCGTCCTCCCTCGCGCCGCAAGGTGTCCTCCAGTCGAGTTGCGACCGTGCGCAGGTCGCCTTCCTCGTCGGAGATCTCACGGAACGCGCCGACCACGACTGCTACCGCCTCCGCAGCCGCGATGCCCTTGCCGCGCACGTCTCCAACGATGCAGCGCACCCCGAACGGGGTCTCCTGCACGGCGTACAGGTCGCCCCCGATCTGGGTGTCGGTCAGCGCGGACCGGTAGCTGGCGGCCAGGCGCAGGCCGGCCAGCTCCGGCGGCGGCTGCGGCAGGACCGCGCGTTGGAGGGCGGCGGCCGCGGTGGATGCCGACCGGGCCCGGCTGTCGCTGCGTCGCACGATGGCATTGGTGAGCAGGGCGACAGCGGCGACGGTCGCCACTGTGGCGACCTCGCTGCTGTTGTCCAGCGGTTGGTGGTAGCCCAGCACGGCCATCTTCACGGCGTCGGCGCCGGTTGCGGCCAGGCCGATCAGCAGCGTTCCGCGGAAGGACAGAAGAGCGGCGGCGGACATGGCGGCTGCGGAGTACAGCGGGGCGCTGCTGAACTCCGGTGGGGTCAACACCTCCAACACGATCCCGCCCGCCAACAGGAGCGCCGGGAGCAGTCGGTAGGCCCAGGTGCGGCGACCGGAGCGGATCGGGACAGAGCCGGTGCCATCCGGGCGCACGTTCTCCATCGCCGACCTCCGTGTGTTGTGGCCGCCCGGTTTGGGTGCACCGTCGCAGGTTGGTGTCGGCCGACGCGAGCAGATCCTCCCCACGTTCGTGCGCACCGCTGCGGGTCGCCATTGCACGGGTGCCGGCAGGGTGACTGCTCAGGTGCAATGCGAGGGCGGGCCGCTGACGCCTTCGGGTCGTCCCGGGCGCCTGCACATAAGATCGGCTATCTGCGTCCGCGGCGCGTGGCTGGGAAGGCCCACCGTGCAGAGCGCCGCTCCTGCGCCGTCGCCGTCGGCGCTCCACCGCACGGGCCGTGCTCCTCATGTGCTTCCCGGGGCGACGGCAGGGTGGGCCGGATGCCGTCCGCGGCGCTCCGCGGCAGGCCGCATCCACGGACGCTGCCGTCTGCCGATGGCGACCGGATGTGCAGATCGGGCGGGGTCCCGTGCGCCGAGACGGCTCCCCCCGACGCCACCCACATCTGTCGCCTCGGGTGGCGGGTCGTCGGCATCGAGTCGACCGACTCCGGGATGGTGAAAATCTACCAGCGATGGCTACCCCTGCCAATCAACAGCCTGCTGCTTTCCTCCTACGGTTGATTACGTGAAACCACTTGAAGGCGGAACCCGGCAGCGCGTGATGGTGCTGTACCTGAACGGCGCCGCGCTCGACGCTGGCGTCGTCGGCTGGACGTTCTACGACGGCACCACAACCGACAGCATCGCGACCGGCGACGGAGAC
>NZ_MLCF01000020.1 GCF_001879105.1 Mangrovactinospora gilvigrisea
GCTCGGCCGCGCGGTCTCGTCCGCGTGAGGGCTCGGTCGCGCGGTCTCGTCCGCGTGAGGGCTCGGTCGCGCGGTCTCGTCCGCGTGAGGGCTCGGCCGCGCGGTCTCGTCCGCGTGAGGGCGTGCCGCGATCATTCCTAGGAGCCCGTCCGGGATGGGACGATGGGTAGGGTCGCAGCAGAGCGAACGCGGCCGACCACGGACGGACGCAGACGAGCGGAGACGGGCAGGAGTGGGCGTGGCATCGAGCAGGAACGCGGGCCCGGCGGCGGCGGTCGCGCGGGCGGCGGCAGCGCAGGCCGTCCTCCTCCCCTTCCTGCTGCTCGCCGCCGCGCCCATGGCGTTCGCCGGCGGCGGCACCCGCTCCTGGCGGCGCCGCAACGAGGCCGCCCGGGCCGACGCCCAGTCCGCCAAGGACGCCGCCGCCCAGGCCTTCTACGAGCTCGACACCGCCCAGCGCGACCTGCGGATCTCCATCGAGACCATCGGCGCCGTCGACGACTCGCCCGGCGCCCGCCGCGCCCTCGGCGACTTCGAGACGCTCGGCGCCCGCATCAACGAGGTCTCCACCGCCTACATCGACACCCTTGACCGCCACGACCTGGACGCCGCCGAGCTGGAGACCTCTGCCGCGCAGGACGCGCAGCGCGAGCTGAGCCGCGCCAAGGAGGACCTGGTCCGGGCGCGGCGCGACCTGGAGTCGTTCTCCGCCGCGCTGGAGCCGCTGCTGGAGCGGGCCGCCGGCCAGCTGGCGCAGGTCGCCCCCGCCGTGGAGCGCGCCAAGCAGAGCTGGCTGACGGCGACGGCCTCGGTGGAGGAGGTGAAGAAGGCGAATCTGAAGGCGGACGACCTGATGGCCCGTCTGGTCGCCCTCAACGCCGACCTCACCAAGCTCAACGAGGGCGCCGGCGTGCACGGCGTGCGGCCGACGCTGGAGCGGGCGACGGCGGTGCAGCGCGCCGCCGAGATCATCCGGACGGAGGCGGACCGCCTCCCCGAGCGGGCCCGCGAGATCGACCGCCGGGTGCGGTCGCTGCGCACCCGGCTGGACGCCGCCCGCACCCGCCTGGAGCAGGTGCAGCCGACGCTCAGCGAGCTGCGGCGGCGCTTCTCGGTGGCCTGCTGGGAGGATCTGCAGCAGGTCGACCGGCAGGCGGAGCAGGCGCTGCGCACCGCCGAGCAGCGGCTGGCGGACGCGGCCCGCGCCCGCGACGAGCAGCGCTGGCCGGACGCGACCGGCGCGCTGGGCACCGTCCGCTCGCTGCTGAACGACGCGGACGGCGCGGTGGCGGCGCCCGGGGACCGGCTGCGTCGGCTCAACGAGGTGGAGCGCAATCCCCGGCAGGAGATCGACCAGGCGCGGTTCGCGGTGCGGGACGCGCAGCGGCTGGCGATGTCGATGCCGGGCGCGGGCCCGGTGGTGGACCCGCGGTGGGCGCGTCCGCTGGACGAGGCGGTGGAGCGGCTGGAGCGGGTGGAGCGCGGGCTGGAGGCGGAGCACCGCAAGCACCCGGACTACTGGGCGTTCCTCCAGGAGACCGAGGGGATCAAGGAGACCGCCGCCGAGGTGGTGCGCGGCATCCGCGAGGCGATGGCCCAGCGGCGCTAGCGCCGGCGGTCGCACCGGCGGTGGCGGTGGCGCTAGCGCTCCAGCCTGACGTCCTGGTAGCGGCCGGTGACGACGCGGGCCTGGTTGAGCAGGCTGAGGTGGCCCGGGTCCCAGTAGCCGCTGTGGCCGCGGGTGTCGGTGGCGAGGCGGTTGGCGCCGAAGGCGGGATCGCTGGGCGGGACGCCCTCGACGTCCTTCAGCGGCAGGGGGTGGCCGCCGAGCGGGGCGAGGAGCTCGCCGGGGCCGGGCATGCCGCTGAGGAAGGGCGCGCCGGCGCGCGGCACCGGGTCTCCGGCGGCGGCCTCGGCCCACACATGGCGGTGGCTGATGCCGAGGTCCGAGGCGTGCCGGACGGAGAGGCCGGGGCTGCCGACGACGAGCAGGTCGTCCGCGTCGAGGCCGGGGCCGCCGCGGCGGGCGGCGGCGCCGGCGACGGTGGAGCCGTAGGAGTGGGCGACGACGGTGAGGTGCGCGCGGGTGGCTCCGTGCGCGGCGCGCAGGCCGCCGACGAAGCCGTGCAGTTGGCCGGCGCCGGCCTCGGCGAGGCCGCGGATCGAGGCGTTGGGGATGTTGGGCGGCGCCTGGTAGCCGAGCCAGGCGACGGACGCGACGCTGGGGTCGAGGCGCGCGGAGGCGGCGCGGACGCTCTCGGCGCGGTCGGTGAGGCGGGCGGCGTCGCCGAGATCCGTGCCCGTCCCGGGGACGAGGACGGCGACGTGCTTGGCGGTGTCCGGATTGCCGATGGCGACGGCGGCGAGCTGGGGGCGCACGCTGTCGAGGAGCAGCAGGAGCCGGTGCGGGCCGCCGCCGGGCGGGGTGCGCAGGGCCTGCTCGACGCTGTCGAGGGCGGCGAGGTGGGCGCGGGCGAGGCTCTCCTCGCGGCCGAGGTCGACGGCGGTGCCGGTGTCGGCGGTGGCGTAGGTGCCGTCCGGGGAGAGGCCGGCGACGCCGGAGGGCGCGCCGGCGCGGGCGGCGTCGGCGGCGGTGACGAGCGCCGTCAGGTCGGCGCGGAGGGCGGTGAGTTGCAGGCGGTTGGCGCGGTCGCGGACGGCCGACGGCAGGCCGTCGAGGCTGCCGATGAGGTCGGGGCGGGCGTGCAGGATGCGCTCCCGGGCGGCGCCGTCGAGGCCGGCCCACCAGGCGGCGGCCGCGGCGGGGCCGCCGTGCGTGGGCGGGTAGTCCAGCGGGCCGGCTGCGGTGGACGGCCCGCGGGGCGCCGGGGGCGGGACGAGGGCGTGCAGGGCGGCGGCGCAGCGCTGGTCGCCGTCGGGGCCGGCGGCCTGCAGCTCGCGGAGGGCGGCGGCGGTGGAGCGCAGGGTGCGGGCGGCGTCCTCCAAGCCGTGCGGCAGCCGCCGCAGCACGGCCCGCGCGGCGTCGGCGTCCGTCCCGCGCCAACGGCTCACGCCGGGCGCCCGGTTGACGCCCCCGAGCCGCCCGGCCGCGCCCTCCAGCGCCTGCCCCACCCGAGCGAGCCCGTCTGCCGCCACGCCCAACCGCCCCACCACCCCGGCCCCGAACTGCCCGTCACTCATCCCCGACTCCCCTCGATCCCCGGCGATTCCTGAGACTCCATCAGCCCAGCCGCGTATTGCTGCGCCCCGACCGACCTGGCACGTCGACGCTGCCACCGCTGCCACTGCTGCCTCCGGGTGCCACGACGGCGCGCCCCCGACGTGGACGCGAAGGCCGGCCGCCGGCCCGGGGCCGCGTCCGCCGGCCCTGGGAACGCCGGGACTGCCGGAGCGCCGGGGCGCCGGGGCGCTGCCCGGCAGCCGGCGCGAACGGGACGCTCCAAGTGCGCTGCCGCAAGCGCCCTTCGGCCCAATTCCGGTGCGGTCCGTACAACCCCGCAAGCTCGGCGCTGCCGGCCCAGGACCAGGTCCGGCCACCGCGGGCGCGCCGCAGGCCGCGCGGGGTGGAAGGGGTAGCAGGGGTAGCAGGGGCAGAAGGCGTGGGGTGGACACCGGGCCGGGCAGGCCAGGGCCGACGCGACGGCCGGGTGAACGCGTTCCGCAAACGCTGCGGCGCCCGCTCCTGGAGAGCACCGGACGTGGCGCCGTCCCCTCGGAGGTCGCGGTTCCTGCGGGCCGGGGCCGAGGCGGCGGGCCGACGAGGATCCCCGGCTCCGGCTGCGCGGCGGCGCCGTACCCGCGGCGCCGTACCCGCGGCGCCGCGGCCGCAGCGCCGTACCCGCGGCGCCGCGGCCGCAGCGCCGTTCCCCGGCTGGTCGCGGTCCCTTCCGGAGTGTGCCGGTCGTCGAGGCGCCGCGGGCACGCCGCGGCGCGGGCTTCGGTCGCGGTCATCGGCTCTCCGATGACGGGAGGTTGCGAAGGAGCATGCCGGCCACGGCGGTGTCGGTGGCTTCCCAGGCCTCGGCGGCGAAGGCGAGGGCGTCGGCGGCGTGTTGGAGGGTGGCGGCGGAGGCGGTGGTCCAGGCGCGCCACTCGGCGATGCGGGCGGCGAGGGCCGCCGCCGTGGCGGGGGCGTCGGCGAGGGGTGCGTCGCCCGGGAAGGCGCGGCCCGCGGCCGCGACGGACGCGGCGAGGTCGGCGAGGCGGGACGCCGCGTCCCGCAGCGCCGGCGGATCGGCGTCCAGCACCCCGGCCATGTCGGTCTCACCCATCGGTCCCCCCGTCCCCTCGCGGTACGCTGCCGGGCATGCCCCGCTACGAGTACCGCTGCCGCGAGTGCGGCAGCACCTATGAACTGAACCGCCCCATGGACCAGTCGGGCGCGCCCGCGCCGTGCCCCGAGGGCCACACCGACACGGTCAAGCTCCTGTCGACGGTGGCCGTGGGCGGCCGCGCCTCGGCGTCGGCGGCGGGCGGGCCCGGTGGCGGTCCCGCAGGGGGCGGTTGCTGCGGCGGCGCCTGCGGTTGCGGCTGAGCCGCGCCCCAGGGGCAGACACCGACGGAGTTCCCGCCGTCACCCAGCGTAGGGGGCGTCACCGACGCCCCGCCAGCCCCGCACCACTCACACGACGGACGCGCCCGGGTGCCCGCCACCCGCGCGCGCCGGCCCCTTCACGCCCCCACTGAACCCGCCGCGCCAGCCGGCCCCGCCGCTCCCGCAGCCCCCGCCGGCCCCTCCGACCCCGCCGCGAGACGGTTCCGCAGCTCGGTCATCCGCAGCGGTCGCGTCTCCGCCTCGCCGCCGCCGGCCTCCGCCGCCGCCCGCTCCACCCGCGCCGCGGCCAGCATCCGACGCGCCAGCTCCTCGCCGCCGATCAGCCCGGTCTCCTCCACCGGCAGCACGCCCGGCGCCGTCCACCCCGACTCGGCCAACTCGCCGTGCCCCGGCCGGAACCCGACGTCCGCCGCCTCCAGCATCCCCGCGTCCAGCAGCGAGTCGCCCGCGGCGACGACCACCGCGGCGCCCGTCCGCTGCCGGACCTCTTCCACCGCCGCCTGCTTGGTCACCGGCTCCGGCACGAAGTAGATCTTCCGGCCCTGCATCGACACCGTCCAGCGCCGCTCGCCCGCCCACGCCCGCACCGCGTCCAGCCAGCCGGCCGGCACCCGGCCGCGCTCCACCACCAGGTAGCAGAAGAGCTCCTCGGCGGTGCGGCGGCGCAGCAGCCAGGGGTAGCCGCGCTGCGCGTCGAGGTGCGCCTCGACCTCGCCGACCGGCGCGCACGCGGCGGCGTCGCGCCGCACCCGCGCCTCCCAGCCGGCGTCCGGCTCGCCGTCGACGATCAGCCGGCCGCCGTTGGTGGTGACGGCGTACCGCGGCCGCGGGACGGGCAGCCGCACCCGCTCGTACTGCTCCAGCGTGCGGGTGGTGACGGGCACCAGCTCGGCCTCGCGGGCGAGTTCGCCCAGCAGCCGCGCGGCGCGCTCGGTCACGTAGGAGAGCGGTGACCCCCGGTACACCTCGACGCAGCGCAGCCGGGGCCCGGTGGAGCCCACCGCGGACGGCGGCTGCGCCGAGACGGAGGAGTAGATCAGCGTCTTGTCCAGGTCGCTCGCGACCAGCACGCGCGCCTCCGGCGCGCCCGCGCCCCCGCCTGTCCCCGTCGCCGCCACGGCGTCAACTCCCATGTCCGTATGACCATCCGTCAACAGTCAACCCGCTGAATCTACCCTGCGGCGGAGCGTCCGTCGCCGCCCGTCGCGCCGCGGGTGTAGCGGGGGTGGATCAACCCGACGGACGCGTACGGCAGGTCGTCGTCGTCCACCTCCTCCACCGGAACCCCGCGCTGCTCGGCGAGGAGCCGGACGTGGTCGAGGTCCGCGCCGGCGCCGCGGCGCACCAGCACGCGCCACGGCACCCGGCGCAGCAGCACGCGGGTGGTCTCGCCCACCCCCGGCTTGATGAGGTTGACGTCGCCGATGCCGTAGGCGGCGCCGAGCCGCTCCACCGCCGCCCAACCGGCCCAGTCGGGCCGGCGCGCGGCGGGATCGGCGGCGAGGCGCTTGGCGGTCGCCTCGGCGTCGGCGGCCACCGCGGGGTCGGCGAAGTGCGCGGAGACGCGGTCCAGGAAGTCGGCCGAGACGTCGTCGCCGGCGAGCTCGGCGTAGAACTTGGCGCCGTGGTAGGCGCCGGGGCCGATCAGATCGGCGCGCAGCACGGTGCGCGAGACCAGGCCGGAGACGGTGGAGTTGAGGCAGGCGGAGGGGATCAGGAAGTCCTCGCGGGTGCCGAAGACGGGGACGCAGCCGCCGGGGTCGGCGAGCACCGCGACCGACGGGTCGAAGGCGTCCGCCCCGGGCACCTCGCGCAGCGCGGCGGCGAGTTCGCGGGTGATGGCGCCCTTGCCGGTCCAGCCGTCCACGAACTGGACGCGCCCGGCGCCGTGGTGGAGCGCGAGGCGGCGCAGGGCGACGGGGTCGATGCCGCGGCCGCGGACGATGGAGACCGCGCAGTGCGGCAGGTCGAGGCCGTGGCGGGCGGCGGCCCAGCGCCGCATCAGGATGCCGACGGGGGTGCCGGCGCGGGCCAGCGAGGCGAGCACCACGTCGGGGCCGCGCTCGGCGAGCACCAGCTCGGTGACGGCGCCGACGGCGCGCGCGAGGCGCTCCGCGGAGGCGTCCAGCGCGGCGCGGAAGAGCGCCTGGTACTCGGCGGACGGGCGGTACTCGACGGGGAGCGACTCCGCGTAGTGGGCGCCGCCGGACTGCACGGCCTCCTCGCGCTCCTCGACGGGGGCCTCCAGCGGCACCTCGGAGAGGTCGGTGAGCAGCCAGTCGACCTCGGCGGGGGCGTAGGAGCCGAAGGCGGGGCCGCGCAGCGGCTCGGGCGGGCGGGACGGCAGCACGACGAGGTGGACGGCGGCGGCCGCGTCGGAGGCGAGGCGGTCCAGCAGGCCGCCGGGGGCGTGCAGTTCGGGGGTGTCGCCGTCGGCGTCGACGACGGCGACGACCGCGTCGAACGGGGTGCCGTGGCGGCCGGGGGCGACGTTGTAGGCGTACCGCTCGCCGGGGCCGTCGGCGGGACGGTCGTGGGCGGGGAAGGCGAGGCGGGTGCGGACGGCGTACCCGGGGTCGTCGACGGGGAGCACGGGCGAGCGCGTGGTGGACGAGAACCGCACCTCGCGGTCGCCGTCCGCGGCCCCGAGTGCGGCGGCGAGCCGCAGGGGCGCGTACATCAGCTCCTCGGTGCCCAGCACCAGCACCCGCCGCGCGGCCGGCGGCAGCGCGGCGGCCAACGCCGCACCCATCCGCGGCAGTTCGGCCTCCAGCCGGGCCCGATGCCCGGCGGTGAAGCCGTGCCGCCCCCCGTCCGGCACATCGACCGGCCACCCGACGTCCACCCGGCCCACGGCCCTCGCGCCGCCGCCGACGACGCCGGCGGCGGCCGGTACGGAGCCCCCCGACGCGTCGGCGGCCGCGCCGCCGCCGAGGATCGCGGGGACGCCTCCCGCGTTCGCGTCCGCGCGGCCGGCCGGCGGCCCGCCGCCCGGCCGTGACGGCCCGGCATCGTCGCCGGCAGCCGCACCGGTGGCCCCGGCAGCACCGCCCTCGCCCCGCGTGCCCGCGTCCCCGCCGCCGCCGTCGGCCGCCGCGGCCGCCCGCGTCGCCGCGACCTCCGCGACCAGCGCCGTCCCCCGGGTCAGGACGTCCTCCGGGAGGTGGACGCGGCCCTCGGCGGCCGAGACCACGTCGATCATCGTGTCCAGCTCGACCGCGAGGCGGGCGAGTTCGGTGCGCTCGTCCTCGGGGCGGACGTCGACCAGGGCCGCGACCACGTAGCGGGCCCGCGGCCAGCGGGCGTGCAGCGCGCGCAGCGTGTTGCGGACGGTGCGGCCCGTGGAGAGCTCGTCGTCGACGAGGACCAGGGGGCCGTCGCCGGCGAGCAGCTTCTCGCGCTCGGGCAGCAGCAGGTGGCCCGTCGCGTGGGAGTGCTCCTCCTCGAAGCCGCCCGCCGCGGGCACGCCCGCCACCGGGCGGCGCGTGGAGTGCAGGCAGACCGCCGCGCCCAGGCCGTCCGCGACGCTCAGGCCCAGCCCGGTCGCCGTCTCCGCGTAGCCGAGGACGACGGCCCGAGAGGACGCCGCCGCGCCCAGCAGCTCCCGCACCCGCCCGCCGAGGGCGACGCCCGCGCCGTGCACCGCCTCCGGCGGCGCCGGGACGTGCTTGCCCAGCACGCCCGAGACCAGCAGATGCGCCCGCCGCGGGTTGCGCCGCACGGCGAGCCCGACCTGTCCGCGCACCCCGTCGCCGTCCACGCCCACGCCCAGCCGCCGCTCGACCCACTCGCCCGACCACACGCCGCTCACGGCTCCACCGTCCCCACGTCGAACGCCTCCAGCAGGTCCGCGAAGCTGACACCCTCGCGCGCCACCCCGAAGGCCCGCGCCCGGCGGGCGACCCCGCGGGCCCAGGCCCGGTGCGGGTTCACCTCGTTCATCTTGTTGGTGTACGCCGAGCGCAGCACCCCTCCGCCGCCGTCCCGCCCCAGCAGGTCGCCGGCGTCGCTCCACTCCTCGTGGGAGACGACCGACATCGCGTGCACCGGTCCGACATGGCTGGGATGGATCACGGTCTTGCCGACCAGCCCGTTGTGGCGGTCCAGTTCGACCTCGCGGATCAGGCCGTCGAGGGCCTCCGCGAGCAGCTCCGAGCGGAGCCGGTCGCGCGCGCCGAAGGGGCTCGCCCGCAGCTGCGGCTTGAGCACCCGCTCGCCGAGCGGGAAGTACTCCCAGACCGGGCCGGTGATGACGAAGCGCGGATCGCCGTCCGCGCCGAGCCGGCCGAAGACGTTGACCACGTCGCCGATCACCCCGGCGACCACCTGGAGGTCGTAGGCGGTGAGGTCGGGCGAGCGGCGCAGCCCGTACGCGGCGCACAGGTCGGCGACGCCCAGCCGCAGCGCGGGCACCCGCTCGCGGTGCTTCTCCACCGCGTCGGCGATGCCGGACAGCTCCTCGCGGCGGGTCTCCAGATGGGCGAGCTCGGGCGACTCCAGCACGGGCATGGCGAGCATCCGGTGCCCGGACGCGTCCTCCGCCTCGGCGGCGGCGTCCAGGAAGGCGGCACCGGTCTCGCCGTCGAACTTGGGCAGCACCCAGCCGGAGAGCCGTCCCACCGAGGCGCCCATCCGGTCGGTGAGCGAGCCGATCTGGCGGGGGTGGCGCACCCGGACGAAGAGCAGCGGCGCGGCGTCGGAGGCGTCCGCCGCGAGCTCGGCCACCGCGGCGACCAGGTTCTCCTCGGCGGCGGGGACGGCGTCGTCGGGTATCGCGTCCTCCAGGCAGAGCACCATCGAGACGACGCCGCGGGCCGCCTGGCGCCGCACGTCGGCGGCGAGCCGGGGGCGGGTGGCGGGGGCGTAGAGGGTGGCGCCGAGCGCGGCGGCGAGGGTGGCGGAGGAGGTGTCCCGAGCGAAGGGCTCGGGCGACAGATGGAAGAGGCGGTTCCGCTCAGCCTCCCCGAGATGCCCGAAATGCCGCATAAGCCTCCCCCTTAGTTGCGCAATTTTGAAATCTCTTTGCCTTCTGGGCCGTTCATCGTACGTGACCGAGGTTTCCAGCCGGGTGAGGACTCGTTACCGGCCGGTCCGATGCGCCATGATGGGGCCCTATGACGGAGGAGCTGGCCAAGGGAACGCACATCCCGCTGTCCGCGACCGCGGTCCGCGCGGTGATCCGGTGGAGCCTCGGTGCCGTGCCGGACGTGGACGCCTCCGCGCTGCTCCTCGGGGCCGACGACAAGGTGCGCAACGACACCGACTTCGTCTTCTACAACCAGCCCACCCACCCCAGCCACCTGGTGAAGCGCCGCGCCAAGACGCGCGGGCCGGAGGGCCGCACCGACAGCATCGACATCGACCTGGCCCGGCTCCCCGCGGACGTCCGCCGCGTGGTCATCGCCGCCTCCACCGACGGCGGCACCTTCGGCAAGGTCAGCGGCCTCGCGGTGCTGCTCTTCGACCTCAACGACGCGGTGGTCAACGGCACCGACCCGAACCGCGCGCTGGCCCGCTTCGTCGTCCCCGGCGCCACCGTCGAGACGGCACTGCTCTGCGGCGAGCTCTACCGCCGCGCCGGCACCTGGCGGTTCCGCGCCATCGGCCAGGGCTACGACTCCGGGCTCATCGGCCTCGCCACCGACTTCGGGATCCGCATCGACGACCCCGAGGAGGAGGAGGCGCGGCCGTCCGAGCCCGCGCGGCAGCCCTCCTCCGGGAGCGCCCCGCCCGAGCCCGCCGAGAACCGGCGCCGGGCCGAGCCGGTCGCCGCCACCCCGGCCGGCAACCCGGCCCGCCAGGAGCCCCCGCCGGACCCGTCGCCCTCCCCGGTGACGGCCGCGCCGCCCGCCGAGCCGCCGGCCTTCGCGCTGCCCCCGCAGGGCCCGCAGTTCCAGCCGCACCGCCGCTGAGGCGCGGCCCCGGGCGCGAGGCGGCAGGCCTCAGATCCGGTCCTTGTAGCCCCGCGCCCACTCCAGGCCCCAGCCGTAGAGGCGGTCCAACTCGGCCTGGAACCCGTAGACGTAGCGGACCTCGCGGCGCACCATCAGCTCGCCGTTGTGCTTCTCCACCATCGCCACGGCGCAGGAGCGCGCCTCCGGCGCCCGCTCGTCCAGGTGCACCTCGATGCGCGGCCCGACGTACGGGTAGAGCGTCACCACGGCCTTGGCCCGGTCGAACGCCGGGGTGCCGTCGTAGATGTAGGCGAAGATCAGCATCCGGCGGATCCTGTCGTGCATGTCGAGGTTGATGTACATCGTCTCGCCGGACGACCCGAACCGGTCGTCGCCGCTCAGCTGCACGTACGGCGGCCGGTCGAAGTCGCCGAAGAGTCCGCCGAGCGGCTGGGCGACGCCCTTGGTGCCGTCCTCCAGCTCGTACATGCAGCCCAGGTCGAGGTCGACCGTCACCATCGCCACCGAGCTCGGCGACTCCGCCTCGATCGGCTTGAAGAGCCGGGACGGGCGCAGGCTGGCGCCCAGCCGCCGCTCCCGCTGCTCCACCGCCGCCTGCCGCATCGACCAGGTGAGGCTCACCCGCAGGCTGCCCATCGCCGCGCCGTGCTCGGTGAGCGACAGCAGCGGGCTGCCGCGGGTGAGCGTGACGCGATCCGGGTGGTCGCCGACACCGGCCATGCCCCGCCGGCCGAAGAGCCGCTCCACGATGCCCATGGCACAAGGATGGGGCCCGGCTGACGGATCATCAACCGAGCCCCGGCAAAGCCGCTCGAAGGCGGTGGCGGACCGTTACTCCGACGTCACCGCGGCCGGCTCCGACGGCCCCGGGCCGGCGCCGCTGCCGCCCTCGCCGTCGCCGCCGGCGACGGCCTCGTTGCGGTTGCGGCGGACCGAGGACCAGAACGAGGCGCCGATCAGCACCACGCCGATGAGGCCGGTGATCACGTCGTTGATCTCGTACTCGATGGTGATCATCAGGATGATCGCCAGCGCGCCGATCGCGTAGTGCGCGCCGTGCTCCAGGTACACGTAGTCGTCCAGCGTCCCCTTGCGGACCAGGTAGACCGTCAGCGACCGGATGTAGAGCGCGCCGATGCCCAGGCCCAGCGCCATCGGGAAGATCTCGTTGGTGATGGCGAAGGCGCCGATCACGCCGTCGAAGGAGAAGGAGGCGTCCAGCACCTCGAGGTAGAGGAACATGAAGAAGGCGGCCTTGCCGGCCAGCCCCACCGCGGAGACCGGCTTGCGCCCGGACGCCTCGGCCTCCTTCTCCTCCTCCTCGTCCTTCTCCTCCTGCTCCTCCAGCTGCTCCTCGAAGTGCCCGGAGATCCCTCCGACCACCAGGTACGCCAGCAGGCCCAGGATTCCGGCGAGCAGCACCGTGGACGACTCGTCGCCGCCGCCGTGCCCGACGTGCTTGGCCACGGTGAAGGAGGCCACCACCAGCACCACCAGCGCGACCATCACCGACAGCAGGTCGAGCTTGCCCAGCTTGGCGAGCGGCCGCTCGATGAAGCCCAGCCACTTGATGTCCCGGTCCTCGAAGATGAAGTCCAGGAAGATCATCAGCAGGAACATTCCGCCGAATGCGGCGATCGCCGGGTGGGCGGCGGTGACCAGCTCCTTGTAGTGGTCGGGGTGGTTGATCGAGAGGTTGAACGCCTCGATCGGCCCCATCTTCGCCGTGATCGCCACGATGGCGACCGGGAAGATCAACCGCATGCCGAAGACCGCGATGAGCACGCCGACGGTGAGGAAGATCTTCTGCCAGAAGGCATTCATCTTCTTCAGGACGCCGGCGTTGACCACCGCATTGTCGAAGGACAGCGAGATCTCAAGGATCGACAGGATCGCCACCACGGCGAGCCCGCTCCACCCCCACAGGAAGCCGGCTGCGGCGAATCCGACGGCCGTGAGGGCCATCGACCAGCCGAAGGTCTTGAGCAACAAGGTTCTTCAACGCCTTTCAAGGCGGGACGTCTGCATACGGGCCGCTTTACTGTACGTTGACTCCGAAGTCGAGGGCGATACCCCTCAGTCCGGAGGCATAGCCCTGGCCCACGGCCCGGAACTTCCACTCCCCCTGATACCGGTACAACTCACCGAAGATCATGGCGGTTTCGGAGGAGGCGTCCTCGGACAGGTCGTAGCGGGCCAGCTCCGCGCCGTCGATCTGGTTGACCACGCGGATGTAGGCGTCGCGGACCTGGCCGAAGTTCTGCCCGCGCACCTCGGCGTCGTAGATCGACGCGCAGAAGACCACCTTGTCGACCTGCATCGGCACCTGCGACAGATCGACGAGCAGCGTCTCGTCGTCGCCGCCGCTGCCGCCGGTGAGGTCGTCGCCGGTGTGCTCGACGGAGCCCTCGGGGCTCTTGAGGTTGTTGTAGAACACGAAGTAGTCGTCGCCCAGCACCCGCCCCGCGGAGCACAGCAGCGCGCTGGCATCGAGGTCGAACGGGGCTCCGGTGGTCGAACGGGCCTCCCAGCCCAGGCCCACCGACACACTGGTGAGCCCCGGGGCGGCCTTGCTGAGCGAGACGTTGCCGCCCTTGGCGAGCGTGACCATGCTGCTGCTTCCTCCTTCTGGAGGAGGGGCCGGAAGGATCGCCGCACGGTGTCCTGCCGGCCCCGCACCCCCGTGATACTCGATCGGGACGCTGTCCCGGACGCTGCTCAGACGTTGACGCCGAAGTCCTGCGCGATGCCGCGCAGGCCGGAGGCGTAGCCCTGACCGATGGCGCGGAACTTCCACTCGGCGCCGTTCCGGTACAGCTCGCCGAAGACCATCGCGGTCTCGGTGGAGGCGTCCTCGGACAGGTCGTAGCGGGCCACCTCGGCGCCGCCGGCCTGGTTCAGGACGCGGATGTAGGCGTTGCGGACCTGGCCGAAGTTCTGCTGCCGGGCCTCCGCCTCGTAGATCGAGACCGGAAAGACGATCTTGGCCACGTCCTGCGGGACCGCGGCGAGGTTGACATTGATCACCTCGTCGTCGCCCTCGCCCTCACCCGTCAGGTTGTCCCCGGTGTGCTCCACCGAGCCGTCGGGGCTCTTGAGGTTGTTGAAGAAGACGAAATGCTGGTCGGAGATCACCTTGCCGGCGGCATCCGTCATCAGGGCGCTCGCGTCCAGGTCGAAGTCCGCGCCCGTGGTCGAACGCGCGTCCCAACCCAGACCGACGCTGACCGCGGTCAGCCCCGGCGCCTCCTTGCTCAAGCTGACGTTGCCGCCCTTGCTGAGGCTGACACCCACTGGTCCTCCCGATTTCAGATTTTCGACGTACGTGGTCGTGCGCCGCCGGGTGCCTCCGCCGCGCCGGCGGAGGGACCCGGCGATGGGATCCGCGTTCGGATACGCGAAAGTCCCGACTCCAGGTCAACTGCTGATCCTAGTGCCGGGTTCCCGCTCGGGAGCGGATCCTTCCTCGCCTTCGTGGGTACGCCGTTACCGCTTGCCGGCCTGCGCCTTCTTCGGCGCCGCCAGTCGGCAGCCCGACCAGTCCTTGCCGGCGTTGAACGTCTTGGTCTGCGCAAGGCCGGCCGTCTTGGCCGCCTCACCGATGTCGCTCGGCTCGATGTAGCCGTCCCGGCCCGTCTTCGGGGTGAACAGCCAGATGTTCCCGCCGTCGTCGTCGAGCGACTCTCCGGCGTCGACCAGCGCATCGGTCAGGTCGCCGTCGTCGTCCCGGAACCAGAGCACGACGGAGTCCACGACATCGTCGTAGTCCTCGTCGACGAGCTCGTTCCCGGTCAGCTCCTCGATGCCTTCGCGGAGCTCCTGATCGGCGTCGTCGTCGTAGCCGAGCTCCTGGACCACCTGTCCGGACTGAAAGCCCAGCCGTTCGGCAAGGCTGGGCTGCTCCGCGTGGTCCGCGGTCGCGCTCACGGATCGACCTCCTGGAGAAAGCGGCCCCGCTCTGCTGCGAAGCCGTCTGTGGGCGTAGTCCACACGTGTCGGACGAATCGCGCAAGTACCCACCCGTCAATCCCTCCCAATGGGCGGACCGATCCGCCGTCCGGCCCAGGCCATGGGGGTTCCATAGACCCCGCCGGGTGTTGTATCTATGTTGTGCTCCTGTTGTCGCTATCGCGCCTGAGCGCGTCGTAAAGTGGTTCGGTAGGCGGTTCGGCGGGCACCGGCGCGACACCCATCGCGAGCGGGGCGCACCGGGCCTGTGACGGGGCGGACCTACCCCTTATCCGCCCCCGGGCATGGCACCTCCCCTGCCCGGGAGACACGATGGGGGCGGCGCGAGAGACAGACCCCTATCGAGTCTTCGGACCGAGTAACAGAGAAGGATGCAGCGTGGCTTCCGGACGAGAGCGCTTCTCGATCATCAGTGACGGCCTTCCCAGCCAGCTCCCGGACATCGACACCGAGGAGACCGGCGAATGGCTGGAGTCCCTGGACGCCGTCGTCAGCGAGCGCGGGCGCGAGCGCGCCCGCTACCTGATGCTCCGCATGCTGGAACGTGCCCGGGA
This sequence comes from Mangrovactinospora gilvigrisea, assembly GCF_001879105.1. Lineage (GTDB taxonomy): Bacteria > Actinomycetota > Actinomycetes > Streptomycetales > Streptomycetaceae > Mangrovactinospora > Mangrovactinospora gilvigrisea. The sequence continues at coordinate 14,955 of NZ_MLCF01000020.1, forward strand.
GAAGCAGGTAGGCGTACCCGGTCTGCTCAGCACGGACTACATCAACACCATCCCGACCGAGCGTGAGCCGTTCTTCCCCGGCAACGAGGACATCGAGCGGCGCATCCTGGCGGCGACCCGCTGGAACGCCGCGGTGATGGTCTCCCGGGCGCAGCGCCCCGGCATCGGCGTCGGCGGCCACATCGCCACCTTCGCCTCCTCCGCGAGCCTGTACGACGTGGGCTTCAACTACTTCTTCCGGGGCAAGGAGGGCGAGGACTTCTCGGGCGACCAGGTCTACTTCCAGGGCCACGCCTCCCCGGGCATCTACGCCCGCGCCTACCTCCTCGGCCGCCTCACCGAGAACCAGCTGGACGGGTTCCGCCAGGAGAAGTCGAAGTTCCCCGACGGCCTCTCCAGCTACCCGCACCCGCGGATGATGCCGGACTTCTGGGAGTTCCCGACCGTCTCGATGGGCCTCGGCCCGCTCTCCGCGATCTACCAGGCCCGGTTCAACAAGTACCTGCACGACCGGGGCATCAAGGACACCTCGAAGTCGCACGTGTGGGCCTTCCTCGGCGACGGCGAGATGGACGAGCCGGAGTCGCTGGGCCAGCTGTCCCTGGCGGCCCGCGAGAACCTCGACAACCTCACCTTCGTCGTCAACTGCAACCTGCAGCGGCTCGACGGCCCGGTGCGCGGCAACGGCAAGATCGTCCAGGAGCTGGAGTCGTACTTCCGCGGCGCCGGCTGGAACGTCATCAAGCTGGTCTGGGACCGCTCCTGGGACCCGCTGCTGGCCAGGGACGTCGACGGCGTCCTGGTCGACAAGCTCAACAAGACCCCGGACGGCCAGTTCCAGACCTACGCCACCGAGACCGGCGCGTACATCCGCGACCACTTCTTCGGCGACGACCAGCGGCTGCGCAACATGGTCGAGGGCCTCAGCGACGACCAGGTGCTGCACCTGGGCCGCGGCGGCCACGACCACCGCAAGATCTACGCCGCCTACAAGGCCGCGGTGGAGCACACCGGCCAGCCGACCGTCATCCTGGCGCAGACCGTCAAGGGCTGGACGCTGGGCCCCAACTTCGAGGGCCGCAACGCCACCCACCAGATGAAGAAGCTGACGGTCGAGGACCTCAAGCGCTTCCGCGACCGCCTGCACCTCCCCATCCCGGACCGCGAGCTGGAGGACGGCCTGCCGCCGTACTACAACCCGGGCCCGGACTCGGAGGAGATCCAGTACATGACGGACCGCCGGAAGGGGCTCGACGGCTTCGTCCCGACGCGCACCGTCAAGCCGGTGACCCTCCCGCTGCCGGAGGAGAAGACCTACTCGGCGATGAAGAAGGGTTCCGGCAACCAGCAGATCGCCACCACCATGGCGTTCGTCCGGGTGCTCAAGGACCTGATGCGGGACAAGAACTGGGGCAAGCGCTTCGTGCCGATCGCCCCGGACGAGTACCGCACCTTCGGCATGGACTCCCTCTTCCCGTCGGCGAAGATCTACTCGCCGCAGGGCCAGACGTACGAGTCGGTCGACCGCGACCTGCTGCTGGCGTACAAGGAGTCGAAGTCCGGCCAGATGATGCACGACGGCATCACCGAGGCCGGCTGCACCGCCAACATGATCGCCGCCGGCACGTCCTACGCGACGCACGGCGAGCCGATGGTGCCGGTCTACATCTTCTACTCGATGTTCGGCTTCCAGCGCACCGGCGACCAGTTCTGGCAGTTCGGCGACCAGATGGGCAAGGGCTTCGTGCTCGGCGCCACCGCCGGCCGCACCACGCTCACCGGTGAGGGCACCCAGCACGCCGACGGCCACTCGCAGCTGCTGTCCTCGACCAACCCGGCGGCCGTCTCCTACGACCCGGCGTTCGGCTTCGAGATCGCCCACATCGTCAAGAGCGGCATGGAGCGGATGTACGGCTCCACCGCGGAGCACCCGGCCGGCGAGGACGTCTTCTACTACCTGACGCTCTACAACGAGCCCATCCACCAGCCGGCCGAGCCGGAGGACGTGGACGCCGAGGGCATCGTCAAGGGCCTCTACAAGTACAAGGCGGGCGAGGCCGGCGCCATCCCGGCGCAGATCCTCGCCTCCGGCGTGGCGCTGCCCTGGGCGATCGAGGCGCAGAAGATCCTCGCCGAGGAGTGGAACGTCAAGGCCGACGTGTGGTCGGCGACGTCCTGGAACGAGCTGCGCCGCGAGGCGGTGGAGTCCGAGGAGTTCAACCTGCTCCACCCGGACGAGGAGCAGCGCGTGCCGTACGTGACGCGCAAGCTCACCGGCGCGGAGGGCCCGATCGTGGGCGTCTCCGACTGGATGCGGGCCGTGCCGGACCAGATCGCGCGCTGGGTGCCGGGCACCTGGCAGTCGCTGGGCACCGACGGCTTCGGCTTCGCCGACACCCGCGGCGCGGCGCGGCGCTTCTTCCACGTCGACGCGCAGTCGATCGTGCTGGGCGTGCTGACCGAGCTGGCGCGGGAGGGCAAGGTCGACCGCTCGGCGCCGAAGGAGGCGCTGGACCGCTACGAGCTGCTCGACGTCGCGGCGGCGCACCCGGGCTCCGCCGGCGGCGACGCGTAGCGCCGCGGGTTCGCGCGGCGCACTGATCGCCGCCCCTTCGCCCCGGCACCCCGCCCGGCCCGTTCCACGGGTCGGAAGTGGGGTGCCGGGGCGTTTGCTTCCGGACTAGTGTCTGGGTCCGTGATCAGTCTCCGGGTGCGAAGACGCGAAACCGCGGTCGCCTACACGCTGTTGACGCCCAGTCTGGTGGGCATCGGGCTCTTCCTGGTGCTGCCGGTCTTCGTCGTGCTCTGGCTCTCGCTGCGGCAGTGGGACCTGGTCTCGCCGTCCACCTTCGTCGGGCTGCGCAACTACCGGGACATCCTCAGCGATCCGGCCGTCGGCAACTCCTTCGCCGTGACCGCGCTCTTCACCGCGATGGTGATCCCCGTCCAGACCGTGCTCGGGCTCGGCGTGGCGCTGCTGCTGAACCGGCGGCTGCCGGGCTCGGCGTTCTTCCGCGCGCTCTACATCGTGCCGTGGATCTGCGCGCCGCTCGCCCTCGGCGTCGTCTGGAAGTGGATGTTCGACCCGACGGACGGCGTCCTCAACGCGATCATCGGGCACCGCATCACCTGGCTCTCCAGCGAGAACCTGGCCCTGCCGTCGGTCGCCGCGGTGTCGGTGTGGTCGCAGGTCGGCTACGTCTCGCTGTTCTTCCTCGCCGGGCTGAGCGCCGTCCCCGGGCACCTGTACGAGGCGGCGCGGATCGACGGGGCGTCCGCCGTCCGGACCTTCTGGCACATCACGCTGCCGCTGCTGCGGCCCACCACCTTCTTCATCCTGGTGACCGGCATCATCTCCAGCTTCCAGGTCTTCGACACCGTGTACGCGATGACCAGCGGAGGGCCGGCCGGGCACACCGACGTGATCGCCTCGCACATCTACCAGGAGGCGTTCGTCGACTTCCGGCTGGGCCGCGCCGCCGCGCTGGCGGTGGCGCTGCTGGTGGTCCTCGTCATGGTGACGGTCGCTCAGCAGCTCTGGTTCCGGCGGAGGATCACCTATGAACTCGGTTAAGCGGGTGGCGGGCAGGCGCATCGCGGGGAACGCCGCGACCTATCTGGTGCTGGCCGCCGGGGCGGTGGTCACCGTCGGGCCGTACCTGCTGTCGCTGCTGACCTCGATGAAGACGCCCCGTCAGTTCGGCTCGCAGACCAGCCCGCTGGCCTTCCCCTCGCCCTTCACGCTCTCCAACTACAGCGGCCTCTTCTCCGGCGAGTACGGCTTCGTCACCCCGCTGGTGGTGACGGTGCAGATGGTGGCCGTCATCCTGGTCGGCCAGCTGCTCTGCTCGGTGCTCGCCGCCTACGCCTTCGCCCGGCTGCGCTTCCCGGGCCGGGACGCGCTGTTCTGGGTGTACCTGTCGACGCTGATGGTGCCGCAGATCGTCACCCTCGTCCCGCTGTACACGATGATGGCGCAGGCCGGGCTGCGGAACACCTTCTGGGGGCTGGTGCTGCCGACGGTCTTCGGCTCGCCGTACGCGATCTTCCTGCTGCGCGAGTACTTCCGGGGCATCCCCGGCGAGTTGATCGACGCGGCGCGGGTGGACGGCGCCGGGACGCCGCGGGTGCTGTGGCACGTGGTGGTGCCGATGAGCCGTCCCATCCTCGCCACGCTGACGATCATCACCATCGTCACCCACTGGAACAACTTCCTCTGGCCGCTGATCATCACCACCGGGCCGACCTGGCAGGTGCTGACCGTGGCCACCGCCAACCTCCAGGGCCAGTACAACGGCAACTGGACGCTCGTCACGGCGGCCACCACCGTGGCGATGGCACCCCTGGTGCTGCTCTTCCTGCTCTTCCAGCGCCATGTCGTCCGCTCCATCTCCCTGACAGGAATGAAGAGTTGAGAATCTCCAGACGCAAGTCCATGGCCCTCGCCGGGGCGCTCCTGCTGTCCGCGGGGGCCGCGGCCTGCTCGCCGTCGTCGGGCGGCTCGTCGTCCAACTCGGCGAAGGGCACCACCACGGTGACCTTCCGGCTCTGGGACGACCAGGTGGCCAAGGCCTACCGGCAGTCCTTCGCGCAGTTCCAGAAGGCGAACCCGAAGATCCATGTGGACGTCCAGGTCGTCCCGTGGGCCAACTACTTCACCAAGCTCACCTCGGACGTGGGCGGCGGCAACCCGCCGGACATCTTCTGGACCAACACCTCCAACTTCGGCATCTACGCCGACAACCACCAGCTGCTGGACGTCGGCACCCCGCTGAAGGACGAGCAGTCGGGCTGGCAGAAGTCGGTCACCGACCTCTACACCCGCAACGGCACGGTGTGGGGCGTGCCGCAGCTGTGGGACTCCATCGCGCTCTACTACAACAAGGACCTGGTGAAGAAGGCGGGCGTCAACCCGGCCGACCTCACCTGGGACCCGACGGGCAAGAACGACACCTTCCTCGCGGCGGCGAAGAAGCTCACCAAGGGCAGCGGCGCCGGTGCGCAGTACGGCTTCAACGCCTCCTACGACGGCCAGGCGATCTACTGGGACTTCGCCGGCTCCAACGGCGGGGTGTGGCAGAAGGGCGACAGGTTCGCCGACGCCGACCCCAAGACCGAGCAGGCCATCCAGTACGTGGTGAACCTGATCAACAAGGAGAAGGTGTCGCCGCCGGCGGCCGACACCAACACCAACGGCAACAAGACGCTGCAGCTGTTCACCCAGGGCAAGATCGCGCTCTTCCAGTCCGGGCCGTACAACCTGCAGAACATCCGTCAGGGCGCCAAGTTCTCCTGGGGCATCGCGCCGATGCTGAAGGGGCCCGCCGGGCGGGTCGGCGTCATCCACGGGGTGTCGGCGCTGGCCTCGGCGAAGACGCCGCACAAGGCGGCGACGCTGAAGGTGATGCGCTGGCTGGGCTCGGCGCAGGGGCAGCAGGCGATCGCCTCGGGCGGGTACGCGTTCCCGGGGGTGAAGGCGGACCAGGCGGCGTTCGTCGGCTACTGGAAGAAGCAGGGGCAGGACGTCTCCCCGTTCGTCGCCGCCGCGGACGGCACGACGTTCCCCGCGCCGCTGGGGCCGAAGGTGCAGGCGGGGGCCACCGCGATGGACCCGATCCTGCAGCAGGTCTTCCTCGGCAGGACGCCGGTGGCGAAGGGGTTGCAGCAGGCGCAGACGGCCGGCAACAAAGCGATCGCCGGCGGGTAGCCGCGGGCACGACCTCGCCGCGGCGGTCAGCCGTTCCGCGCCGGGCGGGCCCGCAGGTGCGCGCGTTCGCCCTGGGCGCCGAAGAGGCTGAGGAACTCGACGGGGTGCTCGTCCGCGCCGCCGAACCAGTGCGGGAGCCGGGTGTCGAACTCCGCCGCCTCGCCCGGCTCCAGCACCATGTCCCGCTCCCCCAGCACCATCCGCAGCCGCCCGTTGAGGACGTACACCCACTCGTAGCCCTCGTGCGTCTGCGGCGTCGGCTCGCGCCGCCCGTCCCCCGGCGGCAGCACCATCTTGTAGGCCTGCACCCCGCCGGCCCGGCGGGTCAGCGGCAGCACCGTCATCCCGTGCCGGGTGAAGGGCCGCAGATGGATCCGCGGATCCCCGGTGGGCGGCGCGTCCACCAGCTCGTCCAGCGTGACGCCGTACGTCCGGGCCAGCGGCAGCAGCAGCTCCAGCACGGGCCGCCGGTCGCCGGACTCCAGCCGGGAGAGCGTGCTCGGCGAGATCCCCGTCTCCGCCGACACCTCCGCCAGCGTCCGCGCCCGCTCGGTGCGCAGCGCGCGCAGCCGCGCGCCGACGCCGTCCAGCGCCTTCTCCAGGTCCTTCTCGTCCGCCATGCCCCCAGCTTGCCATAACGGCAATGCTCCTTGCCGGAGCGGCAGCGGCCCGGCACCGTGGCGGCATGAGCGAACACTTCAGGAACAGGTACGACGTACTCGTCATCGGCGGCGGGGCCGCGGGCCTCAGCGGCGCGCTGATGCTGGGCCGCTCCCGCCGGTCGGTGCTGGTGGTGGACGGCGGCGAGCCGCGCAACGCCCCGGCGGAGGGCGTCCACGGGCTGCTCGCGCTGGACGGCACCCCGCCCGCCGAACTGCTGCGGCGCGGACGGGCCGAGGTGGCCGGCTACGGCGGCCGGATCGTCGGCGGCCGGGTCGCCGCGGTGCGCCGGGACGGCGACGGCTTCGCGGCCGAGCTCGCCGGCGGGCGCACCGTGCGGGCCCGTCGGGTGCTGGTGGCCACCGGCCTCACCGATGTGCTCCCGCCGGTCCCCGGGCTGCGCGAGCGCTGGGGCCGCGAGGTGCTGCACTGCCCGTACTGCCACGGCTGGGAGGTGCGCGACCGCGCCATCGGCGTGCTGGCGACCGGCCCGATGAGCGTCCACCAGGCGCTGCTCTTCAGCCAGTTGTCGGACGATGTGGCGCTCTTCACCCACGACCGCCCCGCGCCCGAGGGCGAGGACGCCCGGCTGCTGGCCGGCGCGGGCGTCAAGACCGTCCCCGGCGAGGTGGCCGGGGTCGAGGTGCGCGACGACCGGCTGACGGGCCTGCGGCTCGCGGACGGCACCGTGGTCGCGAGGGAGGCCGTGGCGGTGGCGACGCGGATGGAGGCCCGGGTGGACTTCCTGGCGGGGCTGGGGCTGGAGCCCGTCGAGCACCCTTCCGGGATGGGCACCCACCTCCTCGCCGACCCCTCGGGCGCGACCTCCGTCCCCGGCGTGTGGGCGGCCGGCAACGCCGTCGACCTCTCCGCGCAGGTCGGCGCGGCCGCGGCCGCCGCGGCGACGGCCGCCGCCCGCATCAACGCCGACCTGGTCATGGCCGACGCCCGGGGGTGACGTCCCCCGCTTCCGGCCCGATCCCGCCCGCGGGTGGCGGATAATGGGTCCTCATGGGCGCAGAACCACGCATCAGTGAGTTCCTCAAGGCACGTCGTGCCGCCGTCGAACCCGCTCAGCTCGGGCTGACCGGCGGCGCGGCGCGTCGGCGCGTGCGCGGGCTGCGCCGCGAGGAGGCGGCGGCGGTCTCCGGCATCAGCGTCGACTACTACACCCGCATCGAGCAGGGCCGCGGCGGCAACGTCTCGGACGACGTGCTGCGCGCGGTGGCCCGCGGCCTGCGGATGACCGCGGACGAGCACGCGTACCTGCGCAACGCCTCGCACTGGGCCGCGACCGGCCGCGGCTGCGCGCCCGACGCCCCGCCGGAGCCGCCGCTGGTGGTGCGGCCGGGCGTGCAGGCGCTGCTGGACTCCATGGAGACGGTGCCTGCGCTGCTCTACGGGCGGGCGCTGGACGTGCTGGCCTGGAACCGGCTGGGCGGGCTGCTGTGGCCGGAGCTGGTGGCGTCGCCGCCGGAGGACCGCAACTCGGCGAAGCGGCTCTTCCTGGACGGGGCGGACGCGGAGCTGCGCCATCCCGATCTGGCGGAGCTGCGGCGGCTGGAGGTGGCGGTGCTGCGCGCCGAGTCCGGGCGGAATCCGGAGGGGCGTCGGCTGTGCCAGGTGGTGGGGGAACTGCGGGAGCGCAGCACGGAGTTCCGGCGGCTGTGGGAGTCGCAGGTGGTCGAGGAGAAGACGCACGGCGTGAAGCGGGTGCGGCTGCCCTCGACGGGGCAGCTGCTGGAGCTGCGGTACGAGACGCTGCGGCTGCCGGAGGCGGACTCCGAGATGCGGATCGTCACCTACAGCGCGGTGCCGGGGTCGGAGACGGCCGAGGCGCTGCGCGAACTCGCCGCCGGTGTGACGGCCTAGGCGGTGTGGTGGTCGCTGTTCGCCGCCCCTCCGCCCCGGCGCCCCACCCGCTCCCCGCTCCGCGGGGACGGGGCGGCGAACGCCGCGCGGCGACGGCCGTAGAGTCAGGAGCTATGAAGGCACTACAGCAGCTCGGCGGGTGGCCGGTCGGCTCGGCCGCCGCGGCCGTCGTCACCGCGGACGGCGTCGTCGCCACGCAAGGCCCCCAGGACCGGCGCTTCCCGCTGGCGTCCGTCACCAAGCTCCTCACCGCGTACGCCGTCCACACGGCCGTGGAGGAGGGCGCCCTGGAGTACGGCACCCCCGCGGGGCCGCCCGGCTCGACCGTGCGCCACCTGCTCGCCCACACCTCCGGGCTGGCCTTCAACGAGGACCGGGCGACGGCCGCGCCCGGCACCCGCCGGCTGTACTCCAACACCGGCTTCGAGGTGCTCGCCGAGGCCGTGCAGAAGGCGACGGACATCGCCTTCCCCGAGTACCTCGCGCAGGCCGTCCTCGAACCGCTCGGCATGGGCGACTCCGCGCTCGCCGGCCCGGCCGGCTCCGGCGGGGTCTCGACCGCCGCCGATCTGTCCCGGTTCGCCGCCGAGCTGCTGCGGCCGCGCCTGCTGGACCCCGCCACCGTCGAGGACGCCACGCTCCGGGTCGCCTTCCCCGGGCTCAGCGGCGTCCTGCCGGGGCTGGGCCACCAGCGCCCCAACGACTGGGGGCTGGGCTTCGAGATCCGCGACCACAAGTCCCCGCACTGGACGGGCGCGCACTCCTCGCCGCGCACCTTCGGGCACTTCGGGCAGTCCGGAACGTTCCTGTGGGTCGACCCGGACGCAGCGGGCGGGCCCGCCGCGCTGGTCGTGCTCACCGACCGCGACTTCGACGCCTGGGCGCGCGAGCTCTGGCCGCCGCTGACCGACGCCGTCCTCGCCGAGCTCGGTCAGGCGGGCTGACACCGTGTCGGAGACCAAGCCCTCGAAGAGCCCCGCCAAGCCCGCGGCCGGCAGGAGCGGCTCCGCGGCCGCCGAGTCGGCGCGCCCGGTGGGCCCGCCGGAGAGCAGCGGCCACGCCGAGACGCTGCGCCGCCTGGAGAAGGCCGCCGGCCGCCTCGCCTCGGCGGCCATCGCGCGGATGGACGAGCGGCTGCCCTGGTACCGGGCGATGTCCGCGGAGAACCGGTCCTGGATCGGCCTGGTCGCCCAGGCCGGCATCGCCGCCTTCACCGACTGGTTCCGCCAGTCCCGGCAGGGCCGTCGGGACTCGGCGATCTCCACCGACGTCTTCGGCACCGCCCCCCGCGAGCTGACCCGGGCGGTGACGCTGCGTCAGACGGTGGAGATCGTCCGCACCACCATCGAGGTGGTGGAGGAGGCCATCGAGGAGGTGGCCGCGCCCGGCGACGAGCAGGCGCTGCGCGAGGCGGTGCTGGTCTACGCCCGGGAGATCGCCTTCGCCACCGCCCAGGTGTACGCGCGGGCCGCCGAGGCGCGCGGCGCCTGGGACGCCCGGCTGGAGGCGCTGGTCGTCAACTCGCTGCTTTCCGGGGAGGCCGACGAGGGCGTGCTGTCCCGTGCCGCGGCGCTCGGCTGGCAGAACCCGGCGCATGTCTTCGTGGTGGTGGGCACCGCCCCCGGCGGGGACTCCTCGCTGGTGGTCGACTCCATCCGGCGGGCCGCCCGGCACGCCCGGCTGCAGGTGCTCACCGGCGTGATGGGCCCGCGGCTGGTGGTCATCGTCGGCGGCGGGGACGCCTCCGGGACGTCCGCGTCCGCCGACAGCCGCGACCTGTCGCCGTCCGCCGCCGCCCGCGCGCTGATCGGCCAGTTCGCGCCGGGCTCGGTGGTGGTCGGCCCGAGCGTCCCGGACCTGCTGGGCGCGGCCCGCTCGGCCGCCGCCGCCACCTCCGGGCTGCGGGCCTGCTCGGCGTGGCCGGACGCGCCCCGCCCGGTGCAGGCGGAGGAGCTGCTGCCGGAGCGGGCGATGGCCGGCGACGAGGAGGCGCGCCGCCAACTGGTGGAGGACATCTACATCCCGCTGCGCGACAGCGGGCCTACGCTGCTGGAGACGCTGTCGGTCTTCCTGGAGCAGGCCTCCTCCCTGGAGGGCGCCGCCCGGCTGCTGTTCGTCCACCCCAATACGGTGCGCTACCGGCTGCGACGTGTGGCGGACGTCACGGGCTACACACCGACCGAGGCGCGCTCCGCGTTCACCCTGCGGATCGCCCTGACGTACGGCAGGTTGGACGAGGCGAGTCGGCATCCCGGTGCAATGTAGGAACCCCACAAGGCCCAGTACCGATCTTCGTCCGGGTCCCCACCCGTGCGGAGCGCGGTCGACGCGAGAAGGTTGAGGACGTGCTCGTTATCGTCGCTCCCGGCCAGGGCGCCCAGTCGCCCGGCTTCCTGACCCCCTGGCTCGAACTGCCCGGCGCCATGGACCGCATGCGCTGGTGGTCGGCCGTGACCGGGCTGGACCTGGTCCACTACGGGACCGAGGCCGATGCGGACACCATCAAGGACACCGCCATCGCCCAGCCGCTGCTGGTCGCCGCGGGCATCCTCGGTGCGCTCTCGCTCTTCCCGCGCCCCTCGGAGGGCCACCGCCTGGTGTCGGCGTGCGCGGGCCACAGCGTCGGCGAGATCACCGCGGCCGCCGGGGCGGGCGTGATGAGCGCCGAGTCGGCGCTGGTGCTCACCCGGCAGCGCGGCCTGGCGATGGCCGAGGCCGCCGCGGTGACGCAGACCGGCATGTCGGCGGTGATCGGCGGCGACGCGGACGAGGTCGCCGAGAAGATCCGCTCGCACGGCCTCACCCCGGCCAACTGGAACGGCACCGGCCAGATCGTCGCGGCCGGCACCTTCGAGCAGCTCGCCGCGCTGGCCGCGGACCCGCCGGAGAAGGCCCGCGTCCGCCCGCTGCAGGTGGCCGGCGCCTTCCACACCGAGCACATGGCCCCGGCGGTCGGCCGACTGCAGGAGCTCGCCCCGGCGATCTCGGTCACCGACCCGCGCTGCCGCTACATCTCCAACGAGGACGGCCGCATCCTGCACAACGGGGCGCAGGTGATCGGACGGATCGTCAAGCAGGTCTCCAACCCGGTGCGCTGGGACCTGTGCATGCGCACCATGAAGGACCTGGGCGTCACCGGCGTCATCGAGGTCCCGCCGGCGGGCACCCTGACCAACCTGATCAAGCGGAACCTGCCCGGCGTGGAGACGGTGGCGCTGAAGAAGCCCTCCGACCTGGACGCGGCCCGCGAGCTGATCGAGAAGCACGGCACCGCCGACAACCCCATCCACCAGTCGCCGACCTGGCACCTGGTGGTGGCTCCCTTCAAGGGCACCGTGCAGCGCGCCCCGATCTCGGAGGGCGCCACCCTCGCCCCCGACTCGACGGTGGCCACCGTGGTCTCCCGCTACGAGCAGGAGGTGCTGACGGTCCCGCACGGCGGCAAGGCCGTGGAGTGGCTTGTCGCCGACGGCGACGAGGTGACGCCGGGTCAGCCGCTGCTGCGCGTGCACCCCAAGGGCTCGTCGTGACGCCGGGCACGCCCGCCCCGTCCCGCGCGGTCCGCGCCCCTCGTACCGAAGCCCCTGGGAGGGCCCAGTGACGCACGCCATCACGCCGCGCCGCGGCGCGGAGCACTCCAGGATCCTCGGCGTGGGCGGCTACCGCCCGCACCGGGTGGTGCCCAACGAGGAGCTGCTGCAGTACATCGACTCCAGCGACGAGTGGATCCGCACCCGCTCGGGCATCGCCACCCGGCACTGGGCCGGCCCGGAGGAGACCGTCACCGAGATGTCGGTGGCGGCGGCCGGGAAGGCGATCGCGCAGGCGGGCATCCGTCCGGAGCAGATCGGCTGCGTGGTGGTCTCCACCGTCTCGCACTTCAAGCAGACCCCGGCGGTCGCCACCGAGATCGCGGACCGGATCGGCGCCTCGCCGGCCGCGGCGTTCGACATCTCGGCGGCCTGCGCGGGCTTCGGCTACGCCCTGAACCTCGCCGACGGCATGGTGCGCAACGGCAGCGCCGAGCACGTCCTGATCATCGGCGTGGAGCGGCTGTCGGACCTGACGGACATCCACGACCGGTCCACCGCCTTCCTGTTCGGGGACGGCGCCGGCGCGGCCGTGATCGGCCCGTCCGACACGCCCGGCATCGGCCCGGTGGTGTGGGGCTCGGACGGCGCCCAGGCGGGCGTCATCACCCAGACGCAGGCGTGGGACGCCTTCAAGGGCGAGGCCGGCGTCGGCGGGCCGTCGAAGGAGGCGACCTACCCCGCGCTCACCATGGAGGGCCAGACGGTCTTCCGATGGGCGGTGTGGGAGATGGCCAAGGTGGCCCAGCAGGCGCTGGACGCCGCGGGCATCACGGCCGACCAGCTCGACGTGTTCGTCCCCCACCAGGCGAACATGCGCATCACGGATGCGATGATCAAGGCGCTGAAGCTGCCCGCCGGGGTTCCGGTGGCACGCGACATCGCCGAGACCGGCAACACGTCGGCGGCCAGCATCCCGCTCGCCATCGAGCGCATGCTGGCCTCCGGGGAGGCGAAGAGCGGCGACACCGCGCTGCTCATCGGCTTCGGGGCGGGTCTGGTGTACGCGGCCGCGGTGGTCGTCCTGCCCTGACCGTCCGCGCGGCGGACCACCCGTCCTTCGCACCGTCAATTGCACAACCCGGAACCCCCATCCGCCGATCGGCTGATTCCGCCGGCCGGCACGGAACACGAGAATGGAGCGCCCCATGGCCGCCACCAAGGAAGAGATCGTCAGCGGTCTGGCCGAGATCGTCAACGAGGTCGCCGGTGTCCCCACCGAGGACGTCCAGCTGGACAAGTCGTTCATCGACGACCTCGACGTCGACTCGCTGTCCATGGTCGAGGTCGTCGTCGCCGCCGAGGAGCGCTTCGACGTGAAGATCCCGGACGACGACGTGAAGAACCTCAAGACCGTCGGCGACGCCGTCGAGTACATCCTGTCCCACCAGGGCTGAAGTCACTGCGCCCGCCAATCGGTTGCCCCGGTCCCCGGACCGGAGCCGGTTGGCGGGCGCGTGCGTCCCACCGTGTCCAGCCTGTCGCGGTCGGACGGCATACTGTCCGTTCTGGGCATGTTCGTCAGTACACGTTGTGACACGTTGTGAGTTGTGAAAGGAATCAGGTGAACGCCACTTCGAGGACCGTGGTCGTCACCGGCCTCGGCGCCACCACCCCGCTGGGCGGCGATGCCTCCTCGACCTGGGAGGCACTGCTGGCCGGCCGGTCGGGGGCGGACAAGCTGCCGGAGGAGCTCTTCGGTGAGCTGCCGGTCCGGATCGGTGCGCCGGCGAAGGTCGAGCCGACCGAGGTGCTGCCGCGCGTGCAGGCCCGCAAGCTGGACCGCTCGGCGCAGTTCGCGCTGATCGCCGCGCGCGAGGCGTGGGCGGACGCGGGCTTCACGGGGCCCGCGGGCAGCGTCCCGGAGGGCGCGTCGGAGCCGGAGGCCGTCCCCACCCGGGTGGCCGCGGTGGTCGGTACGGGCATCGGGGGCGTCACCACGCTCCTCGGCCAGTACGACAACCTGAAGAACAGCGGGCCCCGCAAGGTCTCCCCGCACACCGTCCCGATGCTGATGCCCAACAGCCCCGCCGCCAACGTCGGGTTGGAGGTCAACGCCAAGGTCGCCGCGCACACCACGGTGAGCGCCTGCGCGTCCGGCGCCGAGGCCATCGGCTACGCCCTGGACATCATCCGCGCCGGCCGCGCCGACGTGGTGATCTGCGGCGGCACCGAGGCGGCCATCCACCCGCTGCCGCTCGCCGCGTTCGCCAACATGATGGCGCTCAGCAAGCGCAACGACGAGCCCGAGCTGGCCTCGCGCCCCTTCGACGCGGGCCGGGACGGCTTCCTGCTCGGCGAGGGCGCCGGCATCCTCGTGCTGGAGTCCGCGGAGCACGCGGCGCGGCGCGGGGCGCGCGTCTACGCGGAGATCGCCGGCTCCGGCGTCTCCGCCGACAGCCACCACATCGCCCAGCCCGACCCGACCGGTTCGGGCGTGGAGCGGGCGCTGCGCGCGGCGATGGAGGACGCCGGGATGACGGCGGAGGACATCGACCACGTCAACCCGCACGCCACCTCGACGCCGCTGGGCGACACCGCCGAGGCGCAGGCGCTGCACCGGGTGCTGGGCGAGCGGGCCTCGGCGATCCCGGTGTCGGCGACGAAGTCGATGACGGGTCACACGCTGGGCGCGGCGGGCGCGATCGAGGCGGTCTTCACCGTCCTGGCGCTCCACGAGCGGCTGGCCCCGCCGACGATCAACCTCGACGAGGTGGACGCGGACGTGGACCTGGACATCGTGGTCGACGAGCCGCGGAAGCTGGCCGACGGGCCGCTGGGCGCGCTGTCGAACTCGTTCGGGTTCGGCGGCGCCAACGTGGTGCTGGCGATCCGGACCGCATGATCCGCGCCTCGGGGCCGGGTCCGACGCCGCCGGCGTGGGACCCGGCCCCGAGGCGTGTTCAGACGACCTGGTGCAGCCAGCGGACGGGCGCGCCCTCACCGGCGTAGCGGAACGGTTCGAGCTCGTCGTCCCAGGGCTTGCCCAACAGCCGGGACAGCTCCGCCTCCAGCTCGGACTCACCGCGGCCGGAGCGGGCCATCGCGGCGCGCAGCCGGTCCTCCGGGACAAGGATGTCGCCGTGCGGCCCCATCACCGCATGGAAGATGCCCAGCTCGGGCGTGCACGAGTAGCGCTCGCCCTCCGCCGAGGCGCACGGCTCAGCCGTCACCTCGAACCTGAGCAGCTGCCAACCCCGCAGCGCGGACGCCAGCTTGGAGGCCGTCCCCGGCTCGCCCTGCCAGGACAGCTCGGCCCGCCAGGTGCCGGGCGCGGCCGGCTGGCGGATCCAGTCGAGGCCGACGCGCGCGCCGAGCACCCCCGCGACGGCCCACTCGACATGCGGGCACAGCGCGCGGGGCGCGGAGTGCACGTACAGAACTCCACGTGTCGTCACCGGGACCTCCTGGCTACAAGGACGAGGTGCGCCTTCCCCAGCGGCCTCGCAACCGTGCCAGGGCCAGCCTTGTGCACGACGTGCTCATTCTGCCTCATCCAGCGCGTCGATACCAGCACCGTGCGTAACAGCACGCTCAGCGTTGCGTCACCAAAAGGGAGCTGACGCTCCGTTGGCGCGCCCGGTCGCGAGACCTTCGCTGCACCGTATAGGACGGACCCGCCGCGGCGTCAGCTCATCCGCCACTCCGGTCCGTCGGGGAAGCTGAAGCGGGCCAGCGCCTCGGGGCGCATCTCGGCGGAGAAGCCGGGCAGCGCCGCCGGGAGGTAGCGGCCGTCGCGCACCCCGGCCGGGTCGAGGAAGTGCTCGTGGAGGTGGTCGACGTACTCGATCGCCCTGCCCTCCTCGGTGCCGCTCACCGCCGCCAGGTCGAACATCGAGAGGTGGCGGACCAGTTCGCAGAGCCCGACGCCGCCGGCGTGCGGGCAGACCGGCACCCCGAACTTGGCGGCCAGCAGCAGGATCGCCACGTTCTCGTTGACGCCGCCGACGCGCGCCGCGTCGATCTGCACCACGTCCACCGCGCCGGCCTGCAGCAGCTGCTTGAAGACCACCCGGTTCTGCACATGCTCGCCGGTGGCCACCTTGATCGGGGCGATCGCCTTGCGGATGGCGGCGTGCGCCAGGACGTCGTCCGGGCTGGTCGGCTCCTCGATCCAGTACGGGTCGAACTCGGCGAGCGCGCGCATCCACTCCACCGCGGGGGCGACGTCCCAGCGCTGGTTGGCGTCGGTGCCGATGCGGATGTCCGGGCCGACAGCGGTGCGGGCGATGCGCATCCGGCGGCGGTCGTCCTCGACGTTCCCGCCGACCTTCAGCTTGATCATGGAGTAGCCGTCGGCGACGGCCTCGCGGCACAGCCGCTCCAGCTTCTCGTCGCTGTAGCCGAGCCAGCCGGGGGTGGTGGTGTACGCGGGGTAGCCCTCGCGCTCGATGCGGGCGATGCGCTCGGCCTTGCCCGGCTCGGCGGCGCGCAGGATGTCCAGCGCCTCCTCGGGGGTGAGCGCGTCGCTGAGGTAGCGGAAGTCGACGAGGTCGACGACCTGCTCGGGCGTCAGCTGCGCCAGCAGCTTCCAGACCGGCAGCCCGGCGCGCTTGGCGGCGAGGTCCCAGGCGGCGTTGACCACGGCCGAGATGGCCATGTGCATCACGCCCTTCTCGGGGCCGAGCCAGCGCAGCTGCGAGTCGTAGACCAGGCCGCGCGAGAAGCCCCCGAGGTCGCCGACGACCCGCTCCAGCGGCAGGCCCACCACGAACGGCTCCAGGGCCTTGATGGCGGCCGTCTGGACGTCGTTGCCGCGGCCGATGGTGAAGGCGAAGCCGTGGCCCTCCAGCCCGTCGCCGGCGTCGGTGCGCAGCACCACGTAGGCGGCGGAGTAGTCCGGGTCGGGGTTCATCGCGTCGGAGCCGTCGAGGTCCCGGGAGGTGGGGAAGCGGATGTCGAGGGCTTCCAGGGCGGTGATCCGTCCCGCGGAGCCCGCCGCCGCACCGGCCGCGTCGTCCGGGTCGGCCGTGTGCGGGTGGCTGGTCGTGGCTGTCATGTCAGCGAAGGTCCTCTTCTCCTGCCGGCGCATCGGAGGCCAGCATAGACATCCGATGATTGTGGGGGGAAGAATCCCTCGCGCCGCAGCTCTCGCGCAAGGGTTCGGACGGCCCGCGCTGGACACACGGCGTGAGCGGTCCTATCTCTGTGGTGGTGAATGCGGCGGACGCCGGGCGTCCGACGCGCCGAGCGCAACTCCCCCAGGGGCCGGGGACGACAAGCGGTGCCGCAGAGCGGCACAATGCAGCCCGTACCTCACCAGAAGGCGGATACACGATCGTGACGACTGTTGATCAAAGGATCGCCGAAGAACTCGGCGTGCGGGATGGCCAGGTGGCCGCCGCGGTCGAGCTGCTGGACGGCGGCGCCACCGTGCCGTTCATCGCCCGGTACCGGAAGGAGGCCACCGGCGCGCTCGACGACGCGCAGCTGCGCACCCTCGAGGAGCGGCTGCGCTACCTGCGCGAGCTGGACGAGCGGCGCACCGCGGTCCTCGACTCGATCCGCGAGCAGGACAAGCTCACCGACGAGCTGCAGGCCCAGATCATGGCCGCCGACACCAAGGCGCGCCTGGAGGACATCTACCTGCCCTTCAAGCCCAAGCGGCGCACCAAGGCGCAGATCGCCCGCGAGAACGGCCTGGAGCCGCTCGCCGACCAGCTGATCGGCGACCCGATGACGGTGCCCCAGCAGGCCGCGGCCGGGTTCATCGACCCCGACGGGCCGGTCCCGGACCGCGCCGCCGCGCTGGAGGGCGCCCGCGCCATCCTCGCCGAGCGGTTCGCCGAGGACGCCGACCTCATCGGCCAGCTCCGCGAGGAGATGTGGCAGCGCGGCCGACTGCTGTCCAAGGTCCGCAAGGGCAAGCGCAACGAGGACGACGCGGCGAAGTTCTCCGACTACTTCGAGTTCGGCGACCCCTTCACCAAGCTCCCCTCGCACCGCGTCCTGGCGCTGCTGCGCGGCGAGAAGGAGGAGGTGCTGGAGCTGACGGTGGAGCCCGAGCAGCGCGACCCGCTCTCCACCGGCCCCGGCTCCTACGAGCGGCGCATCGCCAAGCACGTCGGCGTCTCCAACCTGGGCCGCCCCGCGGACGGCTGGCTGGTGGAGACGGTGCGGTGGGCCTGGCGCACCCGGTTCATCGTCAAGCTGGAGATCGACGTCCGCTCCCGGATGAAGCAGCAGGCCGAGGACGCGGCGGTGGACGTCTTCGCCGCCAACCTGCGCGACCTGCTGCTCGCCGCCCCGGCCGGCACCCGCGCCACCATGGGCCTCGACCCGGGCATCCGGACGGGCGTCAAGGTGGCCGTCTGCGACGCGACCGGCAAGGTCGTCGCCACCGAGACGATCTACCCCCACGAGCCCAAGAAGCAGTGGGACAAGTCGATCGAGACGCTGGGCCGGCTCTGCAAGGAGCACGCGGTCGAGCTGATCGCCATCGGCAACGGCACGGCGTCCCGCGAGACGGACCGGCTGGCGGCCGAGATGCTCGCCCTGCACCCGGATGTGACGGCCAAGAAGGTCGTCGTCTCCGAGGCGGGCGCGTCCGTCTACTCGGCGTCCGCCTACGCCTCGCAGGAGCTGCCCGAGCTGGACGTGGCGCTGCGCGGCGCGGTCTCCATCGCGCGCCGGCTGCAGGACCCGCTCGCCGAGCTGGTGAAGATCGACCCCAAGTCGATCGGCGTCGGCCAGTACCAGCACGACCTCTCCGAGGTGAAGCTGTCGCGCTCGCTGGACGCGGTGGTCGAGGACTGCGTCAACGCGGTGGGGGTGGACGTCAACACCGCGTCCGCGCCGCTGCTGACCCGGGTCTCGGGCATCGGCTCCGGGCTCGCCGAGAACATCGTGCTCCACCGCGAGCAGCACGGCCGGTTCACCTCCCGCAAGCAGCTGAAGGAGGTGGCGCGGCTCGGGCCGAAGGCGTTCGAGCAGTGCGCGGGCTTCCTGAAGATCGCGGACGGCGAGGACCCGCTGGACGCGTCGGCGGTGCACCCGGAGGCGTACCCGGTGGTCCGGCGGATCGTCGACGCGGCCGGGGGCGACGTCAAGGAGGTCATCGGCAACGCCAAGGTGCTCGGCGGGCTGAAGCCCGCGGACTACGTGGACGCCACCTTCGGCCTGCCGACGGTGACGGACATCCTCAAGGAGCTGGAGAAGCCGGGGCGCGACCCGCGGCCGGCGTTCAAGACGGCGGAGTTCAAGGACGGCGTCGAGACGCTGGTCGACCTGCGGCCGGGCATGATCCTCGAGGGCACGGTGACGAACGTCGCGGCGTTCGGCGCGTTCGTGGACGTCGGCGTCCACCAGGACGGGCTCGTCCATGTCTCGGCGATGTCCAAGTCCTTCGTCAAGGACCCGCACGAGGTGGTGAAGTCGGGTGAGATCGTCCGGGTGAAGGTGCTGGAGGTCGACATCCGGCGGAAGCGGATCTCGCTGACGCTGCGTCTGGACGACCCGCTGCCGGGCGAGGAGCCGGCGGCGGACGCGCCCGCGGCGGGGGCCGGGGCCGGCGCCGGCGCGCCGAGGCAGAAGCGCGGCGGCGGAGCCGGCGGCGGCGGCGAGCGGGGCCGCGGGGAGCGTGGCGGCAATCGCGGCGGCGGCGACCGCGGCCGGGGCGGCGAGCGCGGCGGGAACCGCGGTGGCGGCGGCGGTGGCGAGCGCGGCAACCGCAGTGACCGCGGCGACCGGGGAGACCGCGGCGACCGGGCGAAGGTCGGGCGTCAGGGTGGTGGCCGCGACCGCGACCGGGGCGGCTCCTCCGGGGGCGGCAGCGGCGCGCTGGCCGATGCGCTGCGGCGGGCCGGACTCGCCAGCGGGAACGACCTCGGGAAGGTCTCCGAGGGGTCCGACAGCCGTCGGAACGACCGCAAGTAGCGGGATGGTTCGAGGGGCGGGTCCGGTGCCGCGGCACCGGGCCCGCCCCTCGGCGTTCCCCTCGGCGTCCGTCGGCCGCCGCCGGGTCCGTGCCGCTCAGTCGCGCCGTTCCCCGCGCCCCTCCGGGGGTTGCGGCCCGGCCTCGGGCTTCGGGCCCGGGTCCTCGCCCGCGCCGTTGGGCGCGGGGTCGGCGGCGGTGGCGGCGGTGGCGCCGTGGGGGGTGGTGGTGGAGGCGCCCTCGGCGGGCGGCTCGGGGGCGGCGTCCCCCTCCTGCTCGGCCGCCGCCTCCTCGGCCTTCTCCTTGCGGTGCCTGCGGACCCGCCACACCACCAGGGCGGCGACGACCAGCACGCCCACGACGATGGCCACGACC
>NZ_MLCF01000200.1 GCF_001879105.1 Mangrovactinospora gilvigrisea
GCGAAGTAGGGCACGCTTCCCGCGCCGCGGCAGGCGGTCGTGTCAGCCGTTCGGCGTCGGGGGGCGGGTGCGTTCGAGGCGGGTCCAGCCGTGCCAGCCGCGGGATTCGAGGATCTCCAGGAGGCGGTGGGCGCCGGGGGCGGATTCGAGCATGGCGGAGTCGAGGAGGGCGACGAAGCCGTCGTCGAAGGCGTCGAGCGCCAGCTCGCCGGCCGCCTCGGCGCGCAGCCGCATCCGCTCCAGGAGGTCGGCGATCTCGTAGAGCCGGGGATCGTCCGGCGGCCAGTCCAGCGCGCCGCCGCAGAGGCTGTAGAGCTTGCGCATGTCGGGGTCGTCCAACTGCTCGTGCTTCTTGGCGATCACGACGTCGATGAGGTCCGGCACCTCGGCGGCGACCATGATCCAGGCGTCCCGCTCCAGTTCGACGTACCGCTCCTCGACGCCCAGGCCGCGCAGCCGGTCGAGGTAGCCCACCACGCTGTCCGGCAGCGCCAGATGGTCGCCGGCGGCGAGCCGGGCGAGGCGCCTGCGGGCGTCCTGGATCCGCCGGGCCTCCGTCCGCAGCCCCCGGTCGATCTCCGCGACGCCGCGGGCGAACTCCTCCGGCCCCGCGTCCAGCAGCTCCTGCACCCGGGCCAGCGGCACGCCCGCGTCCGCCAGGGTGCGGATGCGGATCAGCCGCACCACCGCGGCCGCGTCGTAGACCCGGTACCCCGACTCGTCCCGCCGCGGCTCGGGCAGCAGCCCGATCCGGTGGTAGTGGCGCACCGCCCGCACCGTCACCCCGGCGTGCGCCGCCAGCCGGCCGATGGTGAGCATGCTCCCCAGCCTGCCTCAGGAGACCTTGCCGCGATAGACGACCATCGCGAAGCCGAACGCCACCACCAGGATGCCGACGCACCAGGCGAGCGCGGTCCAGATGCCGGTGCCCACCGGCGCCTGCGCGAGCAGGTCGCGGATGGCGTTGACGATGGATGTCACCGGCTGGTGGTCGGCGAACCAGCGCACCGGGCCGGGCATGGTGCGGGTCGGCACGAACGCCGAGCTGAGGAAGGGCAGGAAGATCAGCGGGTAGGAGAACGCCCCGCCGCCCTCCGCGGTCTTCGCGGAGAGCCCGGCGATCACCGCGATCCAGGTCAGCGCCAGCGTGAAGAGCAGCAGGATGCCGACCACCGCCAGCCACCCCAGCACCCCGGCCCCGGAGCGGAAGCCGATGGCCAGCGCGACGCCCACCACGACCACCAGCGAGATCAGGTTGGCGGCGAGCGAGGTGAGCACATGCGCCCAGAGCACGGACGAGCGCGCGATCGGCATCGCGTGGAAGCGCTCGAAGATGCCGCTCTGCAGGTCGGTGAAGAGCCGCAGCGCGGTGTAGGCGATGCCCGAGGCGATGGTGACCAGCAGGATGCCGGGCAGCATGTAGTCGACGTAGGACGCCGCGCCGGTGCGGATCGCGCCGCCGAAGACGTAGACGAACATCAGCATCATGGCGATCGGCGTGATCGCGGTGGTGATGATGGTGTCGACGCTGCGGGTGACATGGCGCAGCGTCCGGCCGGTGAGCACGACGGCGTCCGAGACGAAGTGGTTCACGCCCGCTCCTCCCCCTCCGCGGCGCCCGTGCCCGCGTCCTCGTCCTCGCCCGCGCCCGCGCCCTCACCGACGATGGCGAGGAAGACGTCCTCCAGGGACGGCCGCCGCTCGACGTACTCCGTCTTCGCGGGCGGCAGCAGCCGCTGCAGCTCCTCCAGCGTGCCGTCGGCGATGATCCGGCCCTGGTGCAGGATCGCGATCCGGTCCGCCAACTGCTCGGCCTCGTCCAGCAGCTGGGTGGTGAGCAGCACTGTGGTGCCCGAGCCGGCGAGCGCCTTGACGGTGCGCCAGACCTCGATGCGGCCCTGCGGGTCGAGCCCGGTCGTCGGCTCGTCGAGGAAGACCACCGGGGGGTTGCCGATGAGGCTCATCGCGATGTCCAGTCGGCGCCGCATGCCGCCGGAGTAGGTGGCGACCCGCCGTCCGCCCGCCTCGGTGAGCGAGAACCGCTCCAGCAGGCCGTCGGCGATCGCACCGGGGCCGTCCAGGTGCCGCAGCCGGGCCACCAGCACCAGGTTCTCCCGGCCGGTGAGGATCTGGTCGACGGCGGCGAACTGCCCGGTGAGGCTGATCGACTGCCGCACCCGGGCCGGCTGCGCGGCGACGTCGAAGCCGTCGACGCCGACCGTCCCGCCGTCCGCCTTCAGCAGGGTGGCGAGGATCCGCACGGTGGTGG
>NZ_MLCF01000201.1 GCF_001879105.1 Mangrovactinospora gilvigrisea
GCGGTCGGCGGGGGCCGGGGCCGGGGTGGGGCGAGCAGGCGTTCTCATGCTCCTCTTACTCCGGCCCCACGGCTTCCTCACCGTCCCTGCCTAACCTCCGGCCATGTTCTTCACCTACCTCAGGCGCGAGCTGCGGCGCCGCAGAAAGGCCTCGCTCGTCGTCGCCGCGGGACTCGCCCTCGGCATCGCGCTCGTCATCGTCGTCAGCTCGGTGTCGTCCGGAATGAACCAGGCGCAGGGCAAGGTCCTGCAGTCCCTCTACGGCCTGGGCACCGACATGACGGTCAGCAAGGCGGCGCAGGCCCCCAGCAGCTCGGGCCAGAGCGGCCCGCGCTTCAAGTTCGGCGCCCAGTCGAACGGCAGCAGCAAGACGCAGAGCAGCGACCGGGTGATGGTACAGGGCTTCCAGAGCCTGTCCTCCTCCACCGTGTCCCAGGTGGCCGGGCAGAGCGGCGTCTCCCAGGCGGTCGGCGGGCTGAGCCTCAACGTCGTCAAGATCAACGGCCAGTTCAAGCAGGGCCAGTACAAGCAGAACCAGTCCTCCGGCGGCGCGGGGCAGGGCGCGCGCGGCGGCAGCGGCGAGGGCGGCGGCCAGCCGGGCGGGGGCGTGCAGGGCGGCGGCGCCGACTTCAACGTCAACTCCTACTCGGTCTACGGCACCGACACCGCGCACCTCGGGCTCGGCCCGCTCACCTCCTCGAAGATCACCAAGGGGCGGACGTTCAAGGCGTCCGAGACCGACGCCAAGGTGGCGGTCGTCGACTCCTCCTACGCCAAGCAGAAGAAGCTGAGCACCGGCAGCACGCTCACCATCTCGGGGACGAAGTTCACGGTCGTCGGCATCGCCACCGCCGACAGCGGGTCCTCCTCCGCCAACGTCTACATCCCGCTGAAGCAGGCCCAGACGCTCGGCGACGCCAAGAACAAGGTGACCACCGTCTATGTGAAGACCGCGTCCTCCAAGGACATCTCCTCGGTCAAGGCGGCGATCCAGAAGAACATCTCCGGGACCACGGTCACCACCTCGGCCGACCTCGCCTCCACCGTCTCCGGCTCGCTCTCCACCGCGTCCTCGCTGGCCACCAAGGTCGGCCGGTGGCTGTCGATCGTGGTGCTGATCGCCGCGTTCGTGGTGGCCGCGCTGCTGACCGCCTCCGCGGTGGGCCGGCGGGTGCGGGAGTTCGGCACGCTGAAGGCGGTCGGCTGGACCAGCGGCCGCGTCACCCGCCAGGTGATGGGCGAGGCACTCGCCAACGGGCTGCTCGGCGGCGTGATCGGCATCGTGCTGGGCGTCGCCGCGTCGTACGTGGTGACGGCGATCAGCCCGACGCTGACCGCCTCGCTCGGCGGGAGCGGCGGCATGGGCGGCGGCCAGGGCGGCCCCGGCGGCGGCCCCGGCGGGGGCGGCGGCGGGTTCGGGCGGCAGGCGGCGTCCAAGACGCTGGACATCGCCCTCTCCGCGCCGGTCTCCGTCACCGTCATCGTGCTCGCCGTGGTGCTGGCCGTGGCCGGCGGGCTGATCGCCGGCGGCTACGGCGGCTGGCGCGCGTCGCGGCTGCGGCCGGCGGACGCGCTGCGGCGCGTCGAGTGACGCGCCGGGCCCGCGGCTCCCTTCGTCCCCTCTGTCCCCGTTGAGCGGTTTGGAACCTCCACCATGTATGTACTGAGAAACGTCGTGAAGACGTACCCGCGCGGCGCCGCCAAGGTGCGGGCGCTGCGCGGTATCGACCTGACCATCCCGGACGGCGACCGGCTCGTCATCCAGGGGCCCACCGGCGGCGGGAAGTCGACGCTCCTTCAGCTGCTGGGCGGGCTCGACCGGGCCAGCAAGGGCAGCGTCGAGCTGGACGGCACCGACCTCGGGAAGCTGAGCGAGGCGAAGCTGACGCGGGTGCGGGCGGAGAGCATCGGCTTCGTCTTCCAGTCCTTCAACCTGATACCGACGCTGACCGCGCAGGAGAACGTCGAGACGGCGCTGGTGCCGCTGGGCGTGGGCACGGCGGAGCGGCGCACCCGGGCGGGCGAGGCGCTGGAGTCGGTGGGGCTGGCGGAGCGGGCCGCGCACCTTCCCGCGGAGCTGTCCGGGGGGCAGCAGCAGCGGGTGGCGATCGCGCGGGCGCTGGTGAAGCGGCCGAAGGTGCTGCTGGCGGACGAGCCGACGGGGAACCTCGACGAGGCGATGCGGGACGAGGTGATGGGTGAACTGGAGCGGCAGTGGAAGGAGTTGGGGCTGACGTTCGTGATGGTCACCCATGACACGGCGCTGGCGCGTCGGGCGACGCGGCTGGCGACGCTCAAGGCGGGGGAGGTGCGGGTGACCGAGCAGGCCGGCGCCGGCGCCGGGGAGGGAGCGACGACCTCCTGACCGTCACGGTGGGCCGTGGTTCCTGTTGCCGCCCCTCCGCCCCGGCACCCCACCCGCCCTG
>NZ_MLCF01000202.1 GCF_001879105.1 Mangrovactinospora gilvigrisea
TACGGGGACTACTACATGTGGGCCGACGACGACAAGCAGTACCCCGACGCCCGCGTCATCTTCGTCGACACCGAGAAATCCAACTGGACCTACGACCCCGTCCGCAAACAGTACTTCTGGCACCGCTTCTTCTCCCACCAACCCGACCTCAACTACGAAAACCCCGTCGTCCAGGAAGAAATGCTCGCCGCCCTCCGCTTCTGGCTCGACCTCGGCATCGACGGCTTCCGCCTCGACGCCGTCCCCTACCTCTACGCCGCCGAAGGCACCAACTGCGAAAACCTCCCCGCCAGCCACGAATTCCTCAAACGCGTCCGCAAGGAAGTCGACACCCACTACCCCGACACCGTCCTCCTCGCCGAAGCCAACCAATGGCCCGAAGACGTCGTCCCCTACTTCGGCGACTTCACCTCCGGCGGCGACGAATGCCACATGGCCTTCCACTTCCCCGTCATGCCCCGCATCTTCATGGCCGTCCGCCGCGAATCCCGCCACCCCATCAGCGAGATCCTCGCCAAGACCCCCCAGATCCCCTCCGGCTGCCAATGGGGCATCTTCCTGCGCAACCACGACGAACTCACCCTGGAGATGGTCACCGACGACGAACGCGACTACATGTACGCCGAATACGCCAAAGACCCCCGCATGCGCGCCAACGTCGGCATCCGCCGCCGCCTCGCCCCCCTCCTGGACAACGACCGCAACCAGATCGAACTCTTCACCAGCCTCCTGCTGTCCCTGCCCGGCTCCCCCGTCCTGTACTACGGCGACGAAATCGGCATGGGCGACAACATCTGGCTCGGCGACCGCGACGCCGTCCGCACCCCCATGCAATGGACCCCCGACCGCAACGCCGGCTTCTCCAGCAGCGACCCCGGCCGCCTGACCCTCCCCACCATCATGGACCCCGTCTACGGCTACCAGGTCACCAACGTCGAAGCCCAGATGAGCAACTCCAGCTCCCTGCTGCACTGGACCCGCCGCATGATCGAAGTCCGCAAGCAGAACCCCGCCTTCGGCCTCGGCAGCTACCTCGAACTCCCCTCCGCCAACCCCGCCGTCCTGGCCTACCTCCGCGAATACGGCGACGACCTGGTCATGTGCGTCGCCAACTTCTCCCGCTTCGCCCAACCCACCGAACTCGACCTGCGCCCCTACGAAGAACGCATCCCCATCGAACTCACCGGCGGCGTCCGCTTCCCCGCCATCGGCCGCCTGCCCTACCTCCTCACCCTCGCCGGCCACGGCTTCTACTGG
>NZ_MLCF01000203.1 GCF_001879105.1 Mangrovactinospora gilvigrisea
CCGCGCTGCTGCTGCGCACCCCGCTCGGCCCGGACGCCGAGGAGCGGGCGAGCCGCTCCACCTTCCGCAAGGACCTCGCCGAGGGCCTGCGGTTCGTCCGCGGCAACGGCTTCCTGCGCTACATCTGCGTCTTCGCCGCCGGCGTCAACATGCTCTTCGGCGCGATGACGTTCCTCTTCGTGGTGACGCTGCGCCAGCACGGCGCGTCCCCGCAGGTGATCGGCTCCTGCGAGACGGTGATCGCGGGGCTGGGCCTGGTCGGGGCGATCACCGCCGAGCGGATGGTGCGGCGGGTCGGCGGCTACCGGCTGCTGATCATCGTCGGCTGGGGATCGGTGCCCGCCGCGGCGGCGCTGCCCCTGCTGGCGGGGACCCCGTACGCCGCGGCGGCGCTGCTCGGGGCGATCGTGCTCTTCTTCGCCCCGACCAACGTGGCGCTGCTCTCCTATCTGATGCAGATCGTCCCCGACCGGCTGCTGGCCCGCGTCCA
>NZ_MLCF01000204.1 GCF_001879105.1 Mangrovactinospora gilvigrisea
ACCATCCCCGCGTCCGCGGGGAGCACACTTCGTCATCTGCGGGTTTCTTCGGCGATCATGCTGAAAGTCGGTACTTCATCAAGAACCGCCATAACTGACTCTCTGGGCAAATAGGGCGAATATGCCAGTCCCGGATCGGCGGCTTCCACGATACCGGCCGCGTGTTCACGCTCGTTCGCCCCAAGCGATCGTGAACGTGTGGCGTGGGGCAAGCAAGGCGGAATCGTGGATACGTGCTTCATGACCTTGAACTGAGGGCTAAAGTCCAAGGCCATGAAGTTAGGGGCCCGGCG
>NZ_MLCF01000205.1 GCF_001879105.1 Mangrovactinospora gilvigrisea
GGTTAAGCCCGGGGATTTCACATCTGACTTAACAGACCGCCTGCGTGCGCTTTACGCCCAGTAATTCCGATTAACGCTTGCACCCTCCGTATTACCGCGGCTGCTGGCACGGAGTTAGCCGGTGCTTCTTCTGCGGGTAACGTCAATCGGCGCGGTTATTAACCGCACCGCCTTCCTCCCCGCTGAAAGTACTTTACAACCCGAAGGCCTTCTTCATACACGCGGCATGGCTGCATCAGGCTTGCGCCCATTGTGCA
>NZ_MLCF01000021.1 GCF_001879105.1 Mangrovactinospora gilvigrisea
GGAACCCCAACCGAACCCCTCGCGAGGGGTTCCCGATGGGTCCTACGCGCGCGCGTATTCCACTACCACTTCCACATCCACAGTTACCGACTCCGTCGGGGCGGCACAGCCGCCCGCGCCCGCCACGCCCAAGCAGCTGATCGCCGAGTGGATCGACCACTGCAGCCGGCGCCCGCCGGAGGACGTCATCGGAAAGACGGGCCGTCAGCTCCGCAAGCTCGTCGACGAGGGCCACGACCCCGACGACATCCGCAGCGCCCTGGCGGCATGGGCTGCCAAGGGCCTGGATCCCTCGGTGCTGCCATCGGTGCTCAACCAGGTGATGAACGCCGTGCCCGCCACAGGCGCCGCCGTCGTCCCCCTCCGCAGCCGGAACGGACCCGGCTCCGCGGCCGCATCGACCGCCGACCAGCGCGCCGCCGATGCCTTCGACCTCGCTGCCCGCCTCCAACGCCAGGAGAGCAATCCCGCATGACCCCGTCCGAAGCCGCCCGCCTGCTCGCCCACGTCGCCGCCTTCGACCGCCGCACCGTCGGCGAGTCCGACGCCCGCGCCTGGGCCGCCGCCCTCGAAGACCTCCCGCTGGACGACGACACGATGAAGGCCGTCGTCCGCTACTTCGCCGCCGAGAGCCGCTGGTTGATGCCCGCCGACGTCCGCACGGGCGTCAGGAAGATCCGGGAGGACCGCGCCCGCGACATCGTCGGCGCCGGCCAGCCCGCCGAGGTCCCCGACGCCGACCCCGACGACGTCCAGGGCTACCTCGCGGCCCTGCGCGATCAGCGCACCCGTGCCGCCGCCGGAGCGGTACTCCGCCCCCGCCCCGTCGCCGAGCTGATCGCATCCGCCGGCCGGCCAGTCGTCCGGCCGGCGACGGGCCCGCTGGCGGTGGCCTGCCCGCACTGCCACTCCGCGCGCGGCGAGCGCTGCCGCCTGCGCTCCGGTGGCCGCCTGATGTCCGACTACCACCCCAGCCGCTACGACGCCGCCCAAGCCGCTGCCACCGAGGGGAAGTGACCGCTCGTGCCCAGGAAGTTCGAGAAGCTCATGAAGTTGAGCGAGGTCCTGGCGTACCTGGACATCGACCGCGCCACCTTCTACCGGTGGCGTGCGAAGGGGCAGGCCCCGCGCTGCATCCGGCAGCCCAGCGGCCAGCTGCGGTTCCGCCCGGCCGATGTGGAGGCCTGGCTCGCCGCCCGGGGGGAGGAGCCTCTGTGCTGACCTACGACGTCGACGTCTGGGGCATCACCGTGCGCAAGGGCCGCAACAAGCCCTACGTGGTCCGGTGGCGGGTAGGCCGCAGCACGTTCAACAAGGGCTACCGCCTGCGGCCCCAGGCCGACGGCCGCCGCACCGAGCTGCTCCAGGCCCTGCGCAAGCGCGAACGCTTCGACGAGGAGACCGGCCTTCCCGAGTCCGAGGTGCGCGAGTTGAACACGGCGAGTTGGTACGAGCACTCGCTCGCCTACATGGCGATGAAGTGGGCCAGCGTCGGTGCCAAGCACCGCGCCGGCCTCGGCGACATGCTGCTGGCCGTCACGCCGGTGCTCGTGACGGGCCGCAAGGGCGGCCGACCCGAGCGGAAGGAACTGCGTCTGGCGCTGCGTCTGTGGGCCTACCAGCTCGTCCCGGGGCCCGAGGGGCGGCGGGTGCCCAGAATCGCGGTGGAGGAGCCGCCAGAGGCTGTAGGGCGGGTCCTCCAGTGGGTCGCGGCGAACTCGCTGCCGCTGCCTGATGCGGCCAGGTCCGATCCGATGCGGGCCGCTCTGGAGGCGATCACGCTGCGGCTGGACGGCGAACGGGCTGCGGAGAACACCATCCGCCGGCGCTGGAACGCTCTGCACAACGCGCTCAACTACGCCGTGGAGCGCGGGCAGCTGCCGTCCAACCCCCTGGACGCGATCGACTGGACGGTGCCGAAGACGGAGGACGAGGTCGACTTGCGGTACGTCCCCGGCCCGCGCCAGTCCCGCTCGCTCATCGAGGCTGTCCGCGGTCAGGGCGCGCGTGGCGAACACCTGAGGGCGTTCTTCGGCTGCATCTACTTCGCGGCGACCCGCCCCAGCGAGGCCGCGATGCTCAAGAAGGCCGACTGCGTGCTGCCGGGGACCGGGTGGGGCGAGCTGATCCTCGCCTCGACCCGGCCCGAGGTCGGCTCGGGGTGGACCGACGACGGCGGCCCCTACGAGGACCGCGGGCTGAAGCACCGGGCCCGCAAGACCACCCGCTCGATCCCCATCCCGCCGGAGTTCGTCCGGATGCTGCGCGAGCACATCGAGGCCCACGGCACCGCCCCCGACGGCAGGCTCTTCAGCGCGGTCCGCGGTGGACGGGTGTCGTCCAACGAGTACACGGCCGTCTGGAAGAAAGCCCGGCAGGTTGCCCTGACCGCCGCGGAGGCGGACTCGCTGTTCGCGGACGTGCCGTACTCGCTGCGGCACGCGGGCATCTCCCTGTGGATCAAGGCCGGCGTGGACCCGGTCGAGGTCGCCGAGCGCGCCGGCCACAGCCTCGCGGTGCTCTACCGGATCTACGCGAAGCTGCTGAAAGGGAACCGCAAGGCGTCCAACGAGCTGATCGAGAAGGCCCTTGAGGACGAGCCGCAGGAGGATCCGGAGGATCCCCCCAGGCGATAGAGGTTCCGTGGGTCGGAGCTCGCGGGGACGGGCGCCGCGGTCTTGTTGCCGCGGCGCCCGCACGCGGTTCAGCCGCGCGTGCCTCGGCGCCGGAGGGCGGCGGTGAGGAAGAGGCCGCCGAGCAGGGCGCAGCCGGCGGCGATGCCCAGGACGGTCGTCAGGTCCTGGACGCCGGTGCGGGGCAGGGCGGCGCCGGCCGGGCCGGGCTTGCCCGGGTGCACCGTCGGTGTCGGGGTCGGGGTCGGCTTCGGGGTGGGGGGTGTCACCTTCGGGCCGGCGGTGCAAAAGGCGTCGGTGCTGCCCTTGGGGCAGGTGGAGCTGTTCGGGCCGACCACGGTGTTGGCGAGGTTGCCGTCGCCGCGGTCCACCTGGTCGACGGTGACGGAGAAGGTGATGACGGCGGTGGCGTTCGGGGCCAGGTCGCCGGTCCAGGTCAGCGTGGGCCTGCTGTAGGTGACGGTGCCGGTGCTGGCCTTCGCGTCGTTGTTGTAGGCCGCGTCGTCCAGCAGCGGCGTCAGGTCGTCGGTCAGCGTCGCCCCGCGCGCTTGCGCGGCGCCCTTGTTGACGGCGGTCAGGGTGTAGGTGACCTTCTGCCCGGGCTTGACGCTGCTGGCCGGGTCGGCCTTCTTGGTGACGTCGATCCAGGTGATCGGGACGGTGGTGCTGCACGGCGGCGCCGCGGCCGCGGTGCCGGTGCAGTTGGAGTCGCTGGGGCCGGTGACGGTGTTGACCAGTTGGGCGGGCGGGGCGATGCCGGCCTTCTTGACGGTCACGCTGTAGGTGAGGGTGGCCTTCTGGCCGTGCTTCAGGTCCCCGGTCCACGTCAGCTTGGGTTCGGCGTAGGCGGGGGTGCCGGTGGTCGCGCTCGCGTCGTTGTCGTAGTCGGCCTTCTCCAGCACCCCGGTCAGGTCGTCGGTGAAGGTCGCGCCGGTGTAGTCCGCGCCGACGTTCTCGGCGGTGACGGTGTAGGTGACCTTGCCCCCGGGCTCGGCGCTGGCCGGGTCGGCGGTCTTGCTCAGCTTCAGGTAGGTGACCGGGACGGTCACCGAGCTCTCGTTGGATTTGACCTCGGTGCCCGTGGGGTTGGTCCCGGCGGCCTGCGCGGTGTTGGTGAAGTCGCCCTTGGAGTCCACATCGGCGGCGGTCAGCGTGTGGGTGCCGGTGCAGGTCATGGTCGAGCCGGGCTGGCCGGCGGGTGCCAGCGTGGTGCTCGGGCAGGAGATGTCGCTGATGGAGGGGTCGGTGACGGCGACGTCGTCCAGCTGCAGCGCGCCGCCGTTGGTGACCACGAACTGGTACGGCACTGTCGCGCCGACCTGGTAGGTGGCCGGTTGCGGGGTGGTGTGGTCGATCTGCTTGACGAGGTTGAGGTCGCTGAGCGGGTTGATCGTCGAGACTTTGACGCTGCGGATCAGGTGGGTGTCGTTGGCCCCGCCGGTGCTGGCGGAGTACCCGAACTTGTAGGTCGGGGGCACCTTGTCGGTCATCGTGTACTGCAGCACCTGCGTGCCGTCGATCATCACCGTCACGGTGGGGTAGTCGCCGGGGCTGACGGTGATGTCCACCAGCCGCTCCGCGTCGGCCAGGGAGGTGCCGCGCAGGTTGACCGGCAGGGTGCTGGCACCGGAGGCGATGGTGCTGGTCAGGTAGCAGTAGCCGTCCAGGCCCTGGCCGGGGCCGCGCAGGGTGACGGTGTTGGGCACCCGCTTGTCGTTGGGGGCGGGGGTGGGGCAGCCCTGGCCCTGGCCGTTGACGTTGGTGGCGTAGTTGCCCCAGGAGTCCAGGCCCACCCCGAGGTATCCGCCGTTGGCGCCGGGCGCGTTCTGGCCGATGCCCTGGGCGTAGCCCAGCGCGCCGCCGGCGGCGCCGGTCTGGGTCAGGGTCTTGGAGCCGTCGCTGAGGAAGAAGCCGATGCCGTCCGCGGTGGATCCGCCGTACTGGTACTGCTTGAACTGCACGTGCAGTCCGGCGTTGGCGGGGATGGCCTGGTTGTAGACGATCCCGCCGACCTCGTTGCCTTGGGTGTCGGTCAGCTGCAGGTAGCCCGGCGTGGTGCCGGCGGTGGGGGCGTTGACGGTGTGGGTGGTGCAGCCGCCCAGGCCGTTGGAGGCGGTGGCGGTCGAGGCGGCGCCGGTCAGGCAGGCGCTGTTGAGGCCCATGAAGTTCGGGTCGGCCACCGTGGCGCCCTCGAAGGTCTCGTCGACCAGCGTGGTGCCGTCGCCCGCGCGGGCGTGGGCCCCGGAGCGGCCGGCGAGGGAGCGGGCGTGCTCCGCGTGGACTGGAGGTGCGGCCGCGGCCGACGAAGCGCTGGCGAGGGTTGCCGGGCCGTGTGCGGCCGCGGGCGCTGAGCTCAGGCCGCCGGCCGCGGAGCCCAGGAGCAGGACGCCGAGCAGCCCGGCAGCCGGCAGCCGGCCGACCCGACGGCGGTGGTGGTGGGGAAGGACGCGCGGAAGCATCGCGTGCCGTCTCGCTTTCCCGGCCGCCGCGGCAGCAGCCGCCGAGACGCACCGATCATTTCTGCAGGAACATGCCAGATCTTGATCGGAAACTTACGCACCATCACAAGTGCACTACGCACTGCCACGGCGGCCATGCTCGGCATTTCACCCGGCTGCTGGACGAGTACACGGCCGCCTGGAAGGAGGCCCGGCAGGTTGCGACGACTCCCGCGGAGGCGGACTCGCCGTTCGCGGACGTGCCGTACTCGCTGCGGCACGCGGGCATCTCCATGCCGATCAAGGCTGGAGTGAACCCGGTCGAGGTCGCCGAGCGTGCTGGCTGCCGAAGGGGAACCGCAAGGCGTCCAACGAGCTGATCGAGAAGGCCCTTGAGGAGGATCCGGAGGAGCCCCCCGAGGACTCCTGAGCACGTCAGCAGCCGTGCCGGAGACGGCAGGAGCGGCCGAAGTCGGCACACAGATGGCACACTGACGGTGCATCAGCCTGCGACAGATACGCACTCCAGTGCGACAGTAATCGAAAAGAGAGGGGTGCCCGATTGTTCCGGACACCCCTTCTCATCTGCGCTTATCTGCGCTGTGCGGTGAGGGTGGGATTCGAACCCACGGTGGCCGCGAAGCCACGATGGTTTTCAAGACCATTCCCTTAGGCCGCTCGGGCACCTCACCCCGTCGGCCCCCACCCTAACGGGTCGGGGGCCGACGGGGGATCAGGTCGCGGTCGCCGCCCGGTCAGGAGCCGGCGTCGCCGACCCGCTTGCCCAGCGTGATCTGCGTGGTGTGGTTCTGGCCGCCGCGGGTGTACTCCACGCCGACCGTCTCGCCCGGCTTGTGCGACCAGATCTCGCTGACCAGCGTCGGCCCGCTGTCGATCGGCACGCCGTCCAGCTTGGTGATGACGTCGCCCGCCTTCAGACCGGCCTTCGCCGCCGGGCCGTTGGGGGTGACCGCCGGGGTGCCCTGGATGGCGTGGGTGGCGATCTGCGCGCCGTTGCCGCTGTAGTCGTCGTTCCGCAGCACGCCGATGACCGGGTAGACCGGCTTGCCGGTCTGGATCAGGTCCTGGGCGACCCGGCTGGCCTGGTTGATCGGGATGGCGAAGCCGAGGCCGATCGAGCCGGACTGCTGGGTGGAGCCGCCGAACGGCGAGTTGCCGCCGCCGCTGTCCGAGGTGCGGATCGCGGAGTTGATGCCTATCACCGCGCCGTTGGCGTCGAGCAGCGGGCCGCCCGAGTTGCCCGGGTTTATCGGGGCGTCGGTCTGCAGGGCGTTCATGTAGGAGGACTGCCCCGAGGAGGACCCGCCCTCGCTGCTGCTGGAGGCCACCGGGCGGTTCTTCGCCGAGATGATGCCGGTGGTCACCGTGCCGCTGAGGCCGTACGGGGCGCCGATGGCGATGGCGTTGTCGCCGACCGCCACCTTGTCGGAGTTGCCGAGCGCCAGCGGCTTGAGGTTGCGGCTGCCGGCGCCGTCCAGCTTCACGACGGCGACGTCGTAGCCGGAGGCGCGTCCCACCACGCTGGCGTTGTAGCTCCGCCCGTCGGAGAAGGTGACGGTCAGCTTGCCGCCGCCGGCCGCGGGCGCGACCACGTGGTTGTTCGTCAGGATGTGGCCCTGCTTGTCGTAGACGAAGCCGGTGCCGGTGCCGGACTCCTGGGAGCCCTCGGCCTTGATGGTGACCACCGACGGCAGCGCCGCGTTGGCGATCCCGGCGACGCTGTGCGGCGAGCGGTTGAGGTTCGCCTGGTCGGCCTGGGAGGAGACGGTGGTGCTGCCGCTGCTGTCGGAGTGGCTGGTCGCGTAGGAGCCGATGCCGCCGCCGATACCGCCCGCGACCAGCGCCGTCACCAGCAGCGCGGCGGCGATCAGGCCGGCGCGGCGGTTCTTGGGCTTCGCCGGGGCCGCGCCGAACGGGGGCGGCTGGGCGCCCCAGACGGTGCCGCCCGGGTACTGCGGCGGGGGCGGCGTCGCGGCGCCCTCCGCGCCGAAGCCGTAACCGCCGGCGCCGCCGCCCGCGCCGGGCTGGGGCTGCCCGAACGGGTCGTGCGCACCGGGGCCGGGCTGGCCGGGGGCGGTGGGCTGGCCGGCGGTGGGCTGGCCGGGCGTGGTGGGCGGGCCGGCCTGGCCGCCGTACGGGTTCTGCGGGCTGGGCTGCTCCTGGTGGTGCGCGGGGCCGGGCTGCGCCTCCTGCCGCGGGGCCCGGTCCGGCTCACGCTGAGGTTCCGACGTCCGCGCCGCGCCGTCGCCCGCGCCGCGCGGCTCGTCCTGGGGCCGCTCCGCGCCGGGCTGGTAGGCGGGGGGCGGCGGCAGGTCGGGACCACCCGAACCGGCGTTCGGCTGCCCGCCGACCGGTCCGTTGATGTCCTCGCCGCGTTCACTGCTCACAGCTGTGCCTCCCCTGAATACCTGTCACGTCGTTTCTCAGCTTGACCGAGACCCGGTGTGTCCACGGTAAGCGTGTTGCTTCGGGCCTCTCCGGGCCGCTTACCCCGACGATATGTTCGATACCCGTGCCGATTGTCCGCGGGGGCCTTCGGGCCTGTACCTGTGTAACCTCCGGGTCACAAGCCCTCAACACCGTCTTCGGCCCCGTTTCCCCATGACATGGCACGGGCATCCAACTCTCGACGCCGGACGGAGGAGGTACGGGGGTGACGACGGTGACTGCTGACCGCAGAGTTTCGCACAGTGCATCGGCAACGATGCTGCTTCCGCACGGCCCGGCCGGGGTGAGCAGGGCGCGCCGCCGCCTCACGGCGGATCTGACCGCGCTCGGCGTCCCCGAGTCCGCGGTCGACGACGCCGCGCTGGTCCTCTCCGAACTGCTCAGCAACGCGTTCCGGCACGGGCGTCCGCTGGACGGCCGGCCCGACGCGGAGCTGAGCCGCGGCGAGCACGGCGGGATCATAAGGGTGTCCTGGCAGGTGGACGGGCCCGCGCCCGGCGACGTGGTGACGCTGGAGGTCACGGACGGCGGGGGGCCGACCCTCCCGCGGACGCCGCGGCCCTCGCTCACCGCGCACGGCGGCCGGGGCCTGGGCATCGTCGAGGCGCTCTCCCTCGACTGGGGCGTCCGCGACCGCGCCGCGGAGACCACGGTCTGGTCGACCGTCGCGCTCCGGCCCGGAGCGGCGCCGGCCCGCCGCCCGGGCGGCCGCTCCAACGGCAGAACGGCCTCCGGGTGGGGGCGGCGGGCCTGACCGGTCAGGAGAGGGTGATCTGCCGGTTCGTCAGCCCCGAGCGGGCCCGGCGCTCCTCGGCGGTGAGCGGGGCGTCCGCGGCCAGCGCCTTCTCGAAGCGCCCGAGCCACTCCGCCGCCGGCCCCTCGACCGCCTCCGCGGCCATGTCGGTCGGCAGGTCCCACACCGGCACCGCCAGGCCGTGGGCCCGGAAGGAGCCGACGAACCGGGTGCCCTCGCCGAGCCCCGCCTCGCCGGCGGCATACAGCCGGGCGACGGCGTCCAGCAGCCGCTCCTCGTCGTGGGGCAGCACCCACCGCAGGTGGTTCCGCTCGCCGGCCGCGCACCAGTAGGCGGCCTCCAGGCCGCCGCCCAGCCGCACCGTCGGGATCACCGTGGCGTTGGCGCGGTCCAGCGACTCGCGCACCTCGGCGGCCGGCTCCGCGCCGTCCGCGAGCGCCTGGTCGAGCCAGAAGTCGAAGCCCTCGTGGACGGCCGGCTCCAGCACCGCCGACGGGTCGAGGACGTCCTGCAGCCGCGGCGCGCCCGGCTCGGCGCGGCCCGCGGCGACCGGCGAGCCCGGCTCGGTGGCCAGCGCGGCGAGCAGCGCCTGCGCCGCGTCCCGGCTGGCGTCGCCGGTCGCCGCGTTGGTCTGCAGCCCGACCAGCACCGTCCCGTCCGCGCGGCGCAGCGCGGGCCACGCCATCGGCAGCACGGTGGCCAGGACCACTCGAACGGGGCCGTCCCCGACCGCATGTTCGAGATATTCCGGACGAACCGTCAGCTCGGCAGTCGCCGCGGGGACCAGCTCGCGAAGCGCGATCCAGTCGGCCTCGCCGGCGAGGCCCTCGAAGGGGCGCCGCACCAGCTCCTGCGCGGCGTGCGAGGCGGCCCGACCGTGGCAGGCCTTGTAGCGGCGGCCGCTGCCGCAGGGGCAGGGCTCCCGGGCGCCGACGACCGGCACCTCGCCGTTCTCGAGCTGCTCCCGGCCCGCGGAACCCCGCGCGGCCTGCGCCTTCCTCTTGCCCATCTTCGCGGCTCTCCTGCTCTGTCCGGTCCCACTGGCGCGCGGTGGCGCGCAGCACTGACGGCCTGCAGCCTACTGAGCCCGCGGGGCGGTGCGCGGCGCACGCAAAAGGCCCGATCGCTGGCGACGGGGGATGCACCAGCGACCGGGCTGGTTCCCACCGTAACAACCCGCGGCCCGGATGCAAAAACCCCCGAGGCCGCGACACGCCGTCGCCACGCGCCGTGTTGACGTCGTATCGGCCAGCGGAGTTGGACATGCCAGAGCGGAATCGGCGTGAAACCACCCACGCCCGGTTCACCCGATCCCGTGGAGTTTGCTCGGGATTCGGTTGAGCGCAGCGGCACCGGCCGATGACCGACCGTCATCCGGTGCTGTGACTTTCCCAGAAATTACAAATCGAGCACAGGTATCCAACGGATCGGGCCTTAGGCTGCCCCACCTGACGTTTTCTTGTCCCCTGCAGGGAAAGGCCGTTCGATGACGACCGACGTCCGTGCCCGTGCCGATGGCCGGCGGAGCCACGCGTCCCCCGCCGCATCGGGCCGCGGAAGCGGTGGGCGCCGACGCCGCCGGAAGCCCCGCAGCCGCGCCGGCCGGTTCTTCAAGTGGACCGGCGGCATCCTCGCCGTCGTCGTCCTGCTCGGCGCCGGCGGCGCCTACGCCTACTACCGGCACCTCAACGGCAACCTGCAGCACAACGCCGGGGACCTCACCCTCGGCGACACCCCGATGCACAAGTCGAAGGCCAACGCCGCCGGGCAGACGCCGCTGAACATCCTGCTCATCGGCAACGACAGCCGGGCGGGCAAGGAGAACGTCAAGCTCGGCGGCTCCGCCGCGGACGCCGCCCGCAAGCCGCTCGCCGACGTCGAGATGCTGCTGCACGTCTCCGCGGACCGCAGCAACGCCTCGGTGCTGAGCATCCCGCGCGACACCCGCGTCGACATACCGGAGTGCAAGGACGGCAAAACCGGCCAGAAGTACCCGGCCGGCAGCGCCCCGATCAACACCAGCCTCCAGCACGGCGGCCCCGGCTGCACCGTCGCCACCTGGTACAAGCTGACGGGCATACCGATCGACCACTACATGATGGTCGACTTCTCCGGCGTGGTGGACATGGCCGACGCGGTCGGCGGGGTGCCGGTCTGCGTCAAGTCCAACGTCCACGACCCCGACTCGCACCTGAGGCTCACCAAGGGGACGCACACCATCCAGGGCGTCACCGCGCTGGAGTGGCTGCGCACCCGGCACGGGTTCGAGGACGGCAGCGACATCGGCCGCACCCACGCCCAGCACATGTACCTCAACGCGCTGCTCCGCAAGATGAAGTCGGACTCCACGATGGGCAGCCCGAGCAAGCTCACCTCCCTCGCCGAGCAGGCGACCAAGAAGGTCTCGGTCGACAAGGGCATCGACAGCATCGGCAGGCTCTACAGCCTGGGCACCACGCTGAAGAAGGTCGACCTCGACCGGATGACCATGCTGACCATGCCGTGGGCGCCCGACCCGCAGGACCCGCAGGCGCACGTGGTGCCGACCTCGGACGCCAAGCAGCTGTTCGCGATGGTCCGCAACGATGTGCCGCTGGACAAGAACGGCAAGCCCAAGAAGGCGGGTTCGACGTCCTCCTCGGGCGCGTCTCCGGCCGGCTCCGGCTCCGCCGCGGGCGGCGGCGCCACGTCCGGCTCCTCGTCCGGCGCCTCGGCCTCCGCCGCCGACACGTCCTCGATCGCGGTGTCGGTGCAGAACGCCTCCCTGACCCCCGGGCGCGCCAAGTCGCTCACCCAGGGCCTCGTCAAGCAGGGCTTCGGCAAGGCCGTCAACGGCGGCAACGCCCCCACCCAGGGGTCGGACACCAGCACCGAGCTCGTCTACCCCACCGGGAACACGCAGGCCAAGGCGGACGCCACGGCCGTGGCCGGCGCGCTGCGCATCCCGACCAGCGCGGTGAAGGCGGCCTCGGACGTGCGGCAGGTGACGCTGCGGGTGGGCGCCGACTGGCCGAGCGGCGACGACTACAGCTCGGCGCTGCCCAAGGCCGGCTCGGTGCCGAAGAGCGCCAGCGCGCAGAGCGCCGACGACTCCACGGCCTGCATGACCGTCAACACCGCCGGCGGCTACACCTTCTGACCGCCGGCCGGCGCCCCGCGGGGGTGCGCACGCCTCGGCTCACACGAGGCGGCGCGCCCCCGCGACCACGTCGCCCATCAG
The DNA here is from genome assembly GCF_001879105.1 of Mangrovactinospora gilvigrisea. Taxonomy (GTDB): domain Bacteria; phylum Actinomycetota; class Actinomycetes; order Streptomycetales; family Streptomycetaceae; genus Mangrovactinospora; species Mangrovactinospora gilvigrisea. Next base: position 11,515 of record NZ_MLCF01000021.1, read on the forward strand.
CTCCACCGCGTCGGGCAGCTCCGGCATCCCCTGCGCGTCCAGCTCGGGCAGACGGCCCCAGCGCACCACCCCCGAGCCCCCGCGGCTCGGCGGCAGCGTCACCCAGCCGCCCTCGCCGTGGAAGCGGACGGTGCCGGGCACCCACTCGAAATCGCTGAGCAACTCGCCCAGCTGCTCGAAGGAGTAGGGGCGCATCAGCCAGACCACCCGGGAGGGCGTCACCACCACCGGGCCGCGGCCGAGGGTCATCATCCCGGCCCGCTGGGCGGCCCGCGGCAGGCTCACCGCGGCGACCCTGGAGCCGGTCGCGACCAGCAGCGGGGCGTCCGGGCGGGCCGTCCACCACCAGCGCACCATCCGGGGGTCTGCGGTCGCCGCGAGCAGCGGGGGGTCCAGCGGGTGCTCGCCGGGGAAGGGGCACTCCTCGCCCCGCCGGCAGACGCAGGCTCCCGACCCCTGCGGATCGAGGCCGGCGCCCGGCAGAACGGGCCAGTTCCATTGCTCGGCACAGCGCAGGGCCGCGGCCGAGACCACGGTGCGGCGCGCCCGACGCCGACGACCCGGGTTGCTCCGATTCCAACGCATGGCGCGCATGGACGCTCGTCCCTTCCGTTACTTCGCGGAGCACAGCAGGTGTTGTTCGTGGCGGAGCATGGTGCAGGGCGTGCGTGTTGGTGCCTGTCGGTACCTGTTGCTGCGTGATTCGCCGTTTCGCTCGATCCCCAGCGCATCACGGGACGCCTGGCGCTGTGAAGTGGCGCCGGCCTGGCGCCGGGTGGCGATTCGTCAATCTAGTCCGTACTCGGGTTTCGCATGGGACGGACGGGGGGAGTGTGTCGGTCTGAGCGTCGTCACACGTCGCCAAACTCTGCCCCACCAGCGAGGACGCCGGTCGCCTTGCCACCGGTTGCGGGCAATCTCACATCACTGCGTACTCCATCGTACGGCCCCGGAGGGGCGGACGGGCCCGCGGCCGGGGGCGCATCGGCGCACGCCGCGGCGAGCCGGGGCGCGGACCGCGGCGCTCCGGTTCGACGTCCCGCAACGCCGCGCCGCACTGTCGGACCCGCGTGCGAATGTCGGGGTATGGAACCCCTCGCGTTCGAGCTCGAGTTGGACGGCGCCGCCTGGGCCGAGGCGCTCGGCTGGGCGGCCCGCGCGCTGCCCCCGCGCCCCGCGCTGCCGGTGCTCGCCGGGCTGCTGGTGGAGGTGCCCGGCGAGCCGGGGGACGGCGAGCCGTCCGGCCCGCCCGCGGTCTCCTGCTTCGACCACGAGGTGGCGGCCCGCGCCCAACTCCCCGCCGAGGCGGTGCTCGCGGCGCGCGGCGCCGGCCGGGTGCTGCTGCCCGGCCGTCCGCTCGCCGAGTTCGCCCGGGCGCTGCGCGGCGGCCCCGTCGTGCTGCGCGTCGGCCATCCGGAGGGCGGCGCGGCGGAGGCCGAACTGGTGGGCGGCGGCGCCCGGTTCGCGCTCGCCGCGCTGCCGCTCGACGAGTACCCGACGGCCCCGCCCGGCCCGCCGCCGGCCGGCACCGTCCCCGGCCCGGAGCTCGCCGAGGCGGTCGCCCAGGTGGCCCGCGCCGCCGGGCGGGACGACACCGTCCCCGCCCTCACCGGCATCCTGCTGGAGGCCGACGGCGCGACGCTGACGCTCTCCGCCACCGACCGCTACCGCTTCGCCCGCCGCACCCTGCCCTGGTCGCCGATCGGGGCGGCCGGCCCGCACACCGCGCTCATCCCGGCCCGGCTGCTGGAGGGCCTGGCCCGCACCTTCGGCGGCACCGAGGTCGAGCTCGCCTTCGGCGCCGAGGACGACGGCGGCGGCGAGGGCCTGCTCTCCCTCGCCTACGGCGCCCGCCGGCTGACGACCCGCCTGCTCACCGGCCGCCTCCCGGGCTTCGCCCGGCTGATGCCCGATCCGGCCGAGGCGGCCACCACCGTCGAGGCGGACGCGGCCGAGCTGGCCGCCGCCGTCCGCCGGGTGATGCTCGCCGCCGACCAGCAGACGCCGCTGCGCGTCCGCTTCCACGAGGACTCCGTCGAGCTCGGCGTCTCCGACGCGGGCTCGGGCGTGCGCGGCCACGAGCGGGTCGCCGCCCGCCGCACCGGCCCCGCGCTGGAGACGGCCTTCACGGGGGAGTGGCTGCGGGACGGCATCGAGGGCGTCGCCGCCGAGCGCGTGCTGCTGCACGCCACCACCCCCACCCGCCCCGTCCTGCTCACCGCCCCCGAACCGGCCGACTACCACTACCTGCTCTCCCCCCGGCGCGTCTCCTAGCTGCCTTGCGGGTGCCGGGGGGACGCGGGACCTGTTCACCGGCCGAAATCCGCGTCCTAGCATGGAACGCGTGACCGACGAAGACCCGAAACCCCGCAAGAACGGCCTCTACCCTGCCGTCTCCGACCCGCTGAAGGACTTCATGCGGTCCGGCTGGTCCGACACCGAGCGGCACGGCCTCGCCCCGGACCCGCAGGCACCGCACGCGGCGCGCCGCCGCGCCGCGCTCTCCGCGGCCTTCGCCGGCGAGCGCCTGGTCGTCCCCGCGGGCCACCTCAAGACGCGCTCCAACGACACGGAGTACCCCTTCCGCGCCGCCTGCGAGTACGTCCACCTCACCGGCGACCAGACCCAGGACGCCGTGCTGGTGCTCGAACCGAACACCTCCGGCGGCCACGACGCCACCGCCTACCTGCTGCCCCGCTCCGACCGCGGGAACGGCGAGTTCTGGCTCGACGGCCAGGGCGAGCTGTGGGTCGGCCGGCGCAACAGCCTCGCCGAGGGCGAGCAGCTGCTCGGCCTCCCCTGCCGCGACGTCCGCAAGGTCGCCGAGGAGCTGAAGGCGGCCGACCCGGCGGTGCCCACCCGCATCGTCCGCGGCCACGACGCCGCCCTGGAGGCCGCGCTCGCCGACCGCCTGGACGCCGCGCGCGACGCCGAACTCGCCGTCTTCCTCCACGAGCTGCGGCTGGTGAAGGACGCCTGGGAGGTCGAGCAGCTGCAGAAGGCCGTCGACTCCACCGTCCGCGGCTTCCACGACGTGGTCGGCGTCCTCGACCGGGCCGCCGCCACCTCCGAGCGGTACATCGAGGGCACCTTCAACCTGCGCGCCCGGGTCGAGGGCAACGACGTCGGCTACGGCACCATCGCCGCCTCCGGCCCGCACGCCTGCACCCTGCACTGGGTGCGCAACGACGGCGCGGTCCGCCCCGGCGACCTGCTGCTGCTCGACGCCGGTGTGGAGACGGACACCCTCTACACCGCCGACGTCACCCGCACCCTGCCGGTCTCCGGCCGCTTCACGGAACTCCAGCGGAAGATCTACGACGCGGTGTACGACGCCCAGGAGGCCGGTATCGCCGCCGTCCGCCCCGGCGCCAAGTACCGCGACTTCCACGACGCCGCCCAGCGGGTGCTCGCCGAGCGCCTGGTCTCCTGGGGCATCCTCGAGGGCCCGGTCGAGCGGGTCCTGGAGATCGGCCTGCAGCGCCGCTACACCCTGCACGGCACCGGCCACATGCTCGGCCTGGACGTGCACGACTGCGCGGCGGCCCGCACCGAGGCGTACGTCGGCGGCACGCTGGAGCCCGGCATGGTGCTCACCGTCGAGCCCGGCCTCTACTTCCAGCCGGACGACACCACCGTCCCCGAGGAGTGGCGCGGCATCGGCGTCCGCATCGAGGACGACGTGCTCGTCACCGAGGACGGCCACCGCAACCTCTCGGCGGGCCTGCCCCGCACCTCCGCGGACGTGGAGGCCTGGCTCGCCGAGCACGCCGGCCTGCCGGCGGCCGAGTGACCCTCAGGACGCCCTGAGCAGCGCGCGGGTGGCGGCGCCGGTACCGGGCCGCCACCGCAACGCCTTGTCGAAGGTCACCACGGCGCCGCGGCACGGGTGGTTGGTGAACCGGACGTGGTCCATCAGCGAGCTGATCAGGAACAGCCCCCGGCCGCACTCCGCGGTCGGGTCGGCCGGCAGCACCGCCAGCGGCTCGCTGTACTGGCCGAACGCCTCGTCGAAGGCGTCGTAGTCGGGATAGTCCGCGTAGTCGGAGCAGAAAAGAGCCGCGGCGTCGGAGAGGAACCATTCCTGGTCCTGCTCCTCGTCCGCGGCGAGGTCCTGGCCGTCGACGGGATGGGGGTCCGGTCCGAAGCCGGGCCCGAAGTCCACCACCTCCACGCCGCAGCGCTCGCCGTCGATGGTCACCGTCACCCGGTACTCGTCGGGAGCGCCGTGGCCGGCGTGCTCCACGGCGTTGGCGCACGCCTCGCTCAGCGCCACGCACAGGTCCTGGGAGACCTGCGCGTCCACGCCGACGGAGTCCATGGTGCCGAGCAGAATCCTGCGTGCCAGCGGCACGCTCGCAGCCTCGCGTCTCAGGTGGATGGTCCACCGGATGTTCATCGCTCCAGCCTCCTGGCTGCGGCTCCACATATGGATACGTATTGCCGCCGCTACGGTGAGCTAAGCGTGTTGTCAGGCCGACGGCACCCGATCGGCCCACGATCGGGCGGGGAGATTGCCCCACTGGGCCCCGTCCCAGGGCCCCCTACAAGGCGGCGACAGCCCCGTGGGACGATGTGACCGCTATGACAGGCCTGCCGGATTCCGCGCGCGGTGCGCGGCGCACCGCGTCCGCGGCGGCGCCGGGCTTCCGGCTGCTCCGCGGTGGCCTGTTCGCGCTGGTCTGCGTGGGCCTCGCGGCCGCCGGCCACTCCCTGTCCGCCCCCGGCGCACCCCCGATACCGGTGGCCGCACTGGCCGCCGCCTTCGCGGCGGTGGCCTGTACGGCGGCCGCGCTCGCCGGGCGGGAGCGCTCCACGGTCTCCATCGCCGCCGGCCTGACTGTGGGCCAACTGGCCCTGCACATGCTCTTCATGGCCGCCCAGTGCGGCACCTCCGGTGCCGCCGCCACCCGCTCCGCGGCCGACCGGATCGCGGCCGGCCTGCTGTGCGGGGGGCATGCGCACGGCGCGGACGCCGTCCGGCTGGTGCGGCAGGCGGGGCTCGACGGGATGCTGCGGCAGCAGGCCGCGGCACACGCCTCGGGCGGCATGGCGGGGATGGCGGGAGCCGGGCACGCCGTCGGCACCGCGGTGCTCGGGCTGACGCCCGCGATGATCGCGGGCCACGCCCTGGCCGCGCTCGCCGCCGGCTGGTGGCTGCGGCGCGGCGAGGCCGCGCTCTGGCTGGTGGTGCGGCTGGCGGCGCGCGCCGCGGGGGGCCTGCGGCTCGCCCTGGCGCTCGCGTCGGCGCTGCTGCTCGGCACGCCGGGCCCGCGCCCGCGCCGCGTCCGCCGCCCCCGCAGGCCCCATCTCCCGGCCACCCTCACCCTGCTCCGCCACACCACCACCCGCCGCGGCCCTCCGGTGGCGTACGCGCCCGCAGTCTGACGACGCGCCCCCAAGGGGGCGCGGGGAACTGCGCGAGTGAGGACCGCGGCCGGACGCCCGGGAACCCACCGCGCGAACTGTGGCGCGCCTCCGCATCCTGCCAAATTCACGCGCGTACACCACCGGAGCACCGCATGAACCGCATCCGCAGGCTCTCCCTGGCCGGCGCCGCCGCCGGCGTCGCCGTCCTCGGCCTGGCCGTCCCGGCCAGCGCGCATGTGACGGTCAATCCGTCCAGCGCCCCGCAGGGCAGCTACAGCACCCTGGCGTTCAAGGTCCCCAACGAGAAGGACAACGCCGACACCGTCAAGGTCGAGGTGTACTTCCCGACCGACCACCCGCTCGCCTCGGTGAGCGTCCAGCCGGTCCCCGGCTGGACCGCCACCGTGCAGAAGACCACGCTCAAGACGCCCATCAAGACGGACGACGGCACGGTCACCCAGGCCGTCTCCAAGGTGACCTGGTCCGGCGGGAAGATCGCCCCCAACCAGTTCCAGCAGTTCACCGTCTCCGCCGGTCCGCTGCCGTCCGACGCCAAGAGCCTGACGTTCAAGGCCCTGCAGACGTACAGCGACCAGGGCGGCAAGGATGTCGTGCGGTGGATCGAGCCGGCGCAGGCCGGCCGGCCCGAGCCGCAGAACCCGGCGCCCGTCCTCACCCTCACCCCGGCGTCCTCGGGCGACGCCGCGACCGGCGCTTCCGGCGCCGCCGCGACCAGGGCCGCCGCCCCGGCGTCCGCCGCGTCCTCGGACAGCGACGGCACCGCCCGCGGCCTGGCCGTCGCGGCGCTGGTGGTCGGCGCGGCCGGAGTCGCCGTGGGCGCCTTCGGGTTCCGCGCCGCCCGCCGCGGCCGCGCCGGCTCCTGACACCGCCCCAGGGGCGGCGGCCCGGCCGCCGCCCCTCCCCCTCGGACCGCCAATCCACCCCTCCCGCACGGAAGTCCTGATCCCGCCATGCTCCCCAGCTCCACCACCCCGGACCGCACCCGGACCCGCCGCCCCAGGGCGCTCGCCGTCGCCGCGGCCGCCGCGGCCGCCGCCGGCGCCCTGGTCCTCGCCGGCTGCTCCAGCTCCGGCTCCGACTCGGCCGCGACCGTCTCCTCGCACCCCTCTCCGAAGTCCGTCTACCGGGCGACGGCGCTCGACACCCCGTGGGCGAAGCCCGACGTGACGCTCACCGACACCTCCGGCAAGCCCTTCAACCTGCGCAAGGACACCGCCGGCAGGACGACGCTGCTCTACTTCGGCTACACGCACTGCCCGGACGAGTGCCCGACGACGATGGCCGACATCGCCGTGGCGCTCCAGCAGCTGCCCAAGGCCGAGCAGCAGAAGGTCGACGTCGTCTTCGTCACCACCGACCCGGCGCACGACTCGAAGAGGACCATCCGCACCTGGCTGGACTCCTTCAGCAGCCATTTCATCGGCCTCACCGGCGACTTCAAGACGATCCAGGGCGCGGCCCGGAAGGTCGGCATCGGGGTCTCCCCGGCCACCGTCGCCAAGGACGGCTCCATCACCGCCGTGCACGGCACCCAGGTGGTGCCGTTCGCGCCGGACGGCAAGGCGCACGTCATCTTCATGAACGACCAGTCCACGCCGCAGACCTTCGCCCACGACCTGCCGCTGCTCATCAACGACGTCCCGCCGGGCGGCGGCTCCGGCAAGGGCTCCGCCGGCGGCGCCGAGAGCCAGGCCTCGGCCGCCGCCAAGGGCGCCACGCACACCCCGCCGAAGCTGACGGTGAAGCAGCAGTACGTGCCGAAGCCGGCGGCCGGCGGCATGGCCGCGGCCTACCTCACCGTCGCCAACTCCGGCGGCACCACGGACCGTCTGACGCGGGTGACCAGCCAGGACGCCACCACGGTCACCATGGACACCACCAGCGGCGGCAGCATGCAGGAGGTCACCGGCTTCAATGTGCCGGCCGGCGGCACCCTCGCGCTCGCCCGCGGCGGCAACCACCTGATGCTCCAGGGGCTGAAGAAGCCGCTCAAGGAGGGCGGTTCGATCACGCTGCGGCTGACGTTCGCGCAGTCCGGGCCGCGCACCGTCACGGTGCCGGTCGAGTCGATGACGTACCGGCCCGGCTCGGCCGGCTGACCGGCACAGGGGGCGAATTCCGGTGACGATACGTCGGGTCTCCCGATGGGCGACGACGCTGCTGGCGGCGGCCGCCGCCGCGCTGGTGCTGCTGCTGGCGGGCGCGGCGCCGGCGTCCGCGCACGCCCAGCTGGAGAGCTCCACGCCCGGGCAGGGGCAGACGCTGGGCGCGTCCGCCGCGCCGGGCCAGGTGGTGCTCACCTTCAGCGAGTCGGTGACGCTGCGCGCGGACGACGTCCGGGTCTTCGCGCCCAACGGCTCGCGGGCCGACACCGGCGGGACGGGCCACGCCGGCGGCCGCACCGACACCGCCCGGGTGGCGCTGCGGTCCGGGCTGGCCCAGGGCACCTACACGGTGGCCTGGCAGGCGATCTCGGCGGACACCCACCCGGTGGGCGGCGCCTTCACCTTCAACATCGGCCACGCCTCGGCGACCACCGCGGCGCCCGGCGAGAAGCCGGCCGTCGGCGGGACGGCGGCGGTGGAGTGGGCGTACCAGATCGCCCGCGGGGTGGCGTACGCGGCGTTCGCGCTGCTCGTCGGCGGCTCGGCGTTCGTGCTGCTGCTGTGGACGCGGGGGGTGCGGCGCCCGGACGTGCAGCGGCTGCTGCAGGGCTCCTGGGCGGCGCTGCTGCTCTCCACGGTGGCCGTGCTGCTCCTCTACGGTCCGCACACCGCGGGCGGCGGGCCGGGGAAGGCGCTCTCCTACTCCCTGATCCGCAGCACGCTGGGGACCCGGCTGGGGACGGCGCTCGGGATGCGGCTGCTGCTGCTCGCGGTCTTCGCCGTCTTCCTGTCGGTGCTGGCGGTGCGGCTGGGCAGGGCGAAGGACGTCACCGCCGGTCCGGGCCGCGACCTGCGCTGGGCGCTGGGCCTGGTGGGGGCGCTGCTGGCGTGGGGGCTGGCGGCGACCTGGTCGGCGGCCGACCACGCCGCGGTGGGCATCCAGCCGGGGCTGGCGCTGCCGCTGGACATGGTGCACCTGATGGCGATGGCGCTGTGGCTGGGCGGGTTGACGACGATCCTGCTGACGCTGCGCGGGACGGACGAGCGGGTGCCGGCGGCGGCCGTCCGGAAGTTCTCCAGGATGGCCCTGTGGTGCGTGGCCGCGCTGGCGGCGACCGGGACGTACCAGTCCTGGCGCCAGGTCGGCACCTGGTCGGCGCTGTACGAGACGGACTACGGACGCACCCTGCTCATCAAGCTCCTCCTCGTCGCCACCATCGTCGGAGCCGCCGCGGCCTCCCGCAGACTCGTCGCCCAACTCACGGACAGCACCCCGGCGGTCGGCGCCCCCGGCGGGGTGGAGTGCCGGGGCGAAGGGGCGGCAACAGCGAGCACCACCAAGCGCAAGGCCGAACTGGAGCGCCAGCAGAACGCCCGAACCGCGGCGGCACGCCGCCGCGCCGAGCGCCTCGACCCGACCCCCGCCCTCCTCCGGCGCTCCGTCCTCACCGAGACCGCCCTCGCGGTCGCCGTCCTCGCCGTCACCACCGTCCTCACCAACAGCAACCCGGCCCGCAACGAGGCCGCCGCCGCCAAGTCCCCGTCCCCGGCGGCCACCCGCCGCGCGGCCCCGCAGAACACCGTCACCATCCCCTTCGACACCGGCGGCGCCAACGGCCGCGGCACGGCCGATGTCACCCTGGATCCCGGACGGACCGGCGGCAACACCCTCCATGTGCTGCTCGCCACCCCGTCGAAGAAGCCCATGGACGTCGCCGAACTGGACGTCGGCCTGACCCTGCCCGCCCGCGACATCGGCCCGATCCCCGTGAAGACGAACCACCTCGACACCGGCCACTACGCCGCGAGCAGCGTCTCCGTCCCCATGCCGGGGCGCTGGCGCGTCGCGATCACCGTCCGCACCTCCGCGATCGACGAGATCACCGTCTACGGCCAGGTGACGGTCCGTTGAGCGAGCCCGAATCCCCCGGCCCCGTCACCCGCCGCAGGCTGCTCGGCACCGCCGCCGCAACCGCCGCCGCCGGCCTCGCCGCCGGCGCCGGGGGTGCCGCCGCCGCCCAGGCGCTGACCGCCGCGCCGGCGCCCACCCCGCTCACCGCGGTGGGCACCGACCGCGTGCCCTTCCACGGCGCCCACCAGGCCGGCATCGCCCAACGCGCCCAGGCGGTCGGCCAGCTGGCCGCCTTCGACCTGCGCCCGGCGGGGCGGTCCCGCCGCGCCCTCGCCGCCCTGCTGCGCCGCTGGACGGCGGCGGCCGCCGCGATGGCCGAGGGCAGGCCGCCGTCCGACGACGACCAGGTGGCGCTGGACGCGGGCCCGTCCCGGCTCACCGTCACCTTCGGGCTGGGCCGCTCGCTCTTCGCCCGGGTCGACGGCCTCGGCGACCGGCTCCCGGCGGCGCTCGCGCCGATCCCGGCCTTCGGCCAGGACCAGCTGGACCCGGCGCGCTCGGACGGCGACCTGTTCGTGCAGATCGGCGCGGACGACCCCAACGTCGCCTGGCACGCGCTGCGCACCGTGCAGCGGCTGGCCCGGGGGACCGCCGCCGTCCGCTGGCAGATGTCCGGCTTCAACCGGGCGCCCGGCGCGGCCACCGTCGACCGCACCCCGCGCAATCTGATGGGCCAGGTCGACGGCACCGGCAACCCGGCCTCGCTCGGCAAGGTCTGGGTGCCGCGGTCGTCCGGGGACCAGGCGTGGATGCGCGGCGGCTCGTACGCGGTGGTGCGCCGCATCCGGATGCTGCTGGACGACTGGGACGAGCTGGACGGGGGCCGCCAGGAGGCGGTGATCGGCCGGCGGCGGTCCACCGGCGCGCCGCTCTCCGCGCCGGCGCACGCGCCCGAGAGGACGCCGATGGACCTCGCGGCGACCGGCTCCGACGGGCTGCCGGCGATCGCCGCCAACGCCCACATCCGGCTGGCGGCGCCGCAGTCCAACGGCGGGGCGACGCTGCTGCGGCGGACGTTCTCCTTCCACGACGGCTACGACCCGGACGGCGCCCCGGACGCGGGGCTGCTCTTCGTCGCCTGGCAGGCGGACCCGCGCACAGGCTTCGTCCCCGTCCAGCGCCGCCTGGACCGCGGCGACGCGCTCTCCGTCTTCGTCCGCCACGTCTCCAGCGCCCTGTTCGCCGTCCCCCCGGGCTGCGCCCCGGGCGAGTACGTGGGCCAACCCCTCCTGGAGGCCTGAATGGGACAGCGAGCCGGCGACTAACCTGACTCCATGGCACCAGCCCCGCACGCCGCGCAGTCCTACGTCTACCTCGGCCCCTCCGGCACCTTCACGGAGGCGGCCCTCCACACCCTCCCCGAGGCCGCCACCCGCGAGCTCCTCCCCCTCACCTCCGTCCCGGCCGCGCTCGACGCGGTCCGCCGCGGCGAGGCCGCCGCCGCGTTCGTCGCGCTGGAGAACTCCGTGGAGGGCCCGGTCCCCGGCACCCTCGACGAGCTGGCCGGCGGCGAGCCGCTGACCATCTTCCGCGAGGTGCTGCTGCCCATCGAGTTCGCCCTGCTGGCCCGTCCGGGCACGGAGTTCGGGGACATCAAGACCGTCACCGGCCACCCCGTCGCGCAGAGCCAGGTGCGCCGCTGGCTGGGCACCGAGCTGCCGGACGCGGAGTGGGAGTCCGCCGCGTCCAACGCGGACGGCGCGCGGATGGTCTCCGAGGGGCGCTACGACGCGGCGTTCGCCGGGGAGTTCGCGGCGGCGCAGTACGGGCTCGTCCCGCTGCGCACCGGGATCAACGACGCGGCGTCCGCCACCACCCGCTTCGTGCTGGTCGGGCGGCCCGGCCGGCCGCCGGCGCGCACCGGCTCGGACCGCTCGACGGTGGCCATGTGGCTGGCGGAGGACCACCCGGGCGCGCTGCTGGAGCTGCTCCAGCAGTTCGCGGTGCGCGGCGTCAACATGTCCCGGATCGAGTCCCGTCCGACGGGTGAGGGGCTGGGCCGCTACTACTTCATCGCGGACTTCGACGGGCACATCGACGACCTGCGGGTGGGCGAGGCCCTGATGGGGCTGCACCGGATCTGCCCCAAGGTGCGCTTCCTGGGCTCGTATCCGCGGGCCGACCGCGCCGAACCCCGGCTGGGGCAGGGGACTTCGGACGCGGAGTTCCGGGCCGCCCACGACTGGCTCGCCAACTGCCGCGACGGACGGGCCTGAACGACCCGCCCCACCAGCTTTTTCCACAGCCCCAGGGGGAGTTGTCCACAGGCTGTCCACAGGGCTTGTCCACAGGATTCGGGAAGTTATCCACAGGGTGTGCGCGGGTCTTCGCGCCCCATGCCAAAGTCGACACATCGCTTAGAAGCCTTTGCTCACGCGGTGTTGACACTCCGGTCACGCACCGCACCGAAGGCCCGTCGCGCTCCGCGGGCGCCGAAAGTTATCCACAGGCCCGACGTGGGACGTCCACCGTCTTCCACACCGTGCACAGTGGGCGCCCCGGTTGCCGATACCCTGGGCTCATGATTGACCTGCGACAGCTCCGTGAGGACCCGGATCGGGTACGCGTCTCCCAGCGTGCCCGCGGCGAGGACGTCGGCCTGGTGGACGCCCTGCTCTCCGCCGACGAGCGGCGCAGGTCCGCCGGCTCCCGCTTCGACGAGCTGCGGAACGAGCAGAAGCAGCTGGGCAAGAGGATCCCCAAGGCCCAGGGCGAGGAGAAGCAGGCGCTGCTGAAGCAGGCCGGGGAGCTCTCCGCGGCGGTCAAGGCGGCCGACGCGGAGCAGCACGAGGCCGCCGAGGAGGCGCAGCGCCTCGCGCTCGCCATCGGCAACATCGTGGAGCCGGACGTCCCGGTCGGCGGCGAGGAGGACTTCGCCGTCCTGGAGACCATCGGCACCCCCCGCGACTTCGCCGCCGAGGGCTTCGAGCCGCGCGACCACCTGGAGCTGGGCCAGCTGCTCGGCGCCATCGACACCGAGCGCGGCGCCAAGGTCTCCGGCGCCCGCTTCGCCTACCTCACCGGCCCCGGCGCGATGCTGGAGTTCGCCCTGGTCCAGGCGGCGATGAACCAGGCGCAGCAGGCCGGCTTCGTCCCGGTGCTGCCGCCCGCGCTGGTGAAGCCGCAGGCGATGGCCGGCACCGGCTTCCTCGGCCAGGCCGCCGACGACGTGTACTACCTGGACAAGGACGAGCTCTACCTGGTCGGCACCTCCGAGGTGCCGCTCGCCGCCTACCACATGGACGAGATCCTGGAGGGCGCCTCGCTGCCGCGGCGCTACGCGGGCTTCTCGCCGTGCTTCCGCCGCGAGGCCGGCTCCTACGGCAAGGACACCCGCGGCATCTTCCGCGTCCACCAGTTCGACAAGGTGGAGATGTTCACCTTCATCGCGCCGGAGCAGGCCCAGGCCGAGCACCGGCGGCTGCTGGAGTGGGAGAAGCAGTGGCTGACGTCGCTGGAGCTGCCGTTCCGCGTCATCGACGTGGCCACCGGCGACCTCGGCTCCTCGGCCGCCCGCAAGTACGACTGCGAGGCGTGGCTGCCCACCCAGGGCAAGTACCGCGAGCTCACCTCCACCTCCAACTGCACCGAGTTCCAGTCGCGGCGGCTGTCGATCCGGATGCGCGAGACCGACGAGCGCACCGGCAAGTCGGCGACGCGCCCGCTGGCCACCCTCAACGGCACGCTGTGCGCGGTCTCCCGCACCATCGTGGCGCTGCTGGAGAACCACCAGCAGGCCGACGGCTCGGTCCGGGTCCCCGATGTGCTGCGCCCGTACCTGGGCGGGCGCGAGGTGCTGGAGCCGACGGCCGCGCCGAAGGGCTGACGCGTCCGTTTGCCGCGATCATGACCATCGCGCGGATGTGACACTGGTCGGGTGACTTCACCCGCATTCCCGTACCAGCTGGTCGCCACAGACCTCGACGGCACGCTCCTGCGCTCGGACAAGACCATCTCCGAGCGCAACCGCGCGGCGCTGGCCTCCGCACAGCGGGCCGGCGCCGCGCACATCGTGGTGACCGGCCGCGCCGTGCCCTGGGCCCGGCACATCCTGGACTCCCTCGACTACACCGGCCTGGCGGTCTGCGGGCAGGGCGCCCAGCTCTACGACGCGGGGGCGCACCGGCTGCTCACCTCGGTGACGATGGACCGCCGCACGGCGCGCGCCGCGATCGAGAAGCTGGAGGGCGAACTCGGCCCGCTGCTGGTCGCGGTGAGCCGCGACGGGCTGGACGGCGAGGTCGTCACCTCGCCCGGCTACCGGCTGGAGTCGCCGCTGCCGATCGACGTCACCGACGACCCGGAGCGGCTCTGGGCCGAGCCGATCACCCGCGCCTACATCCAGCACGACCGCCTCGACGACAGCGAGCTCTACTCGGCTGCGGTGGAGCTGGTGGGCGGCATCGGGGGCACGGTGGACGTCACCCATGCCGGGGACGACACCGTGGAGCTGCTGCCGCCGGGCCTCAGCAAGGCGACCGGCCTGAACCTCGCGGCGCGCCGGCTGAAGGTCACCGCCCCCGGGACCATTGCCTTCGGCGACATGCTCAACGATCTGCCGATGTTCGCCTGGGCGGGCCACAGCGTCGCGATGGGCAATGCGCACCCCGAGGTGAAGGAGGCGGCCGACGAGGTGACGGCCGGCAACGACGAGGACGGCGTGGCCCTCGTGCTGGAGCGGCTCACCGAAAAATAGTCATATAGGTGTCTTGCGCCCGGAGTTGGACGGATCGACCCTGGATCCATGGCCAGACTTCGCCTCCCCCGCAAGCTCAGGTTCGGCGGCGGCCGGTGGTCGCGGCCGCCGTGGCTCCCCGGAGGCGGCTCCGGGCGGGACGACGGCGGCGCGGGCGTCCGCGAACCGCGGCGTCCCAAGGGGACGCCCCCGTCCGACGCGGTCTCGCTCGCCGAGCCGCACCCGTAGCCGTAGCCGCACGGGCGACCCGGCCGGCAGCGGTCAGCGGCGCGGCTGCCGGATCAGCCGGACGGCGAACGCGGCCAGCGCGCCCGCGATCGCCGCGCCGGTGAGCACGAAGAGGCGGTGCGGCTCGGAGCCGTCCCAGCCCAGGTTGCCGTCGCTGTGCAGCAGGAAGCCGTCGAAGAACGCCCAGTAGACGAGGCCGATCGGCAGCGCGCCCGCCGGCCGCCGGGCGAAGAGCCCGGAGACCGCCGCGGCGAGGGTGAGCACCAGCAGGTCGGCGTCGGTGTCGTGGCGCGCGCCCGCCGCCCCGAGGGCGAGCGAGACGGCGACGGCGAGCCCGTAGGCGGCGCAGAAGGCCAGCGGGGCGGGCAGTCCTCCGCTGCCCGGCCGCCGCGGCCGGCGAGGGCGCGCGCCCGTGGTCGAACCGTCCCCCGACAGTCCGACCCGACCGTCCCTCGCGGGTGGTGGAACGCGTTCGCTCGCCATGCGGCGAGTGAAGCCCGCGGACGTCCCGAAGTCACCCGGTCCCGGGGCGTCTTGACACCTTCCTGACGGCGCCGCGGCCCTTCTTAGCGCTGCGCTGACTTGCGGCGGCTGAGCACCCCGCCGCCGTGCGTCCCGAGGTCGAGCAGCAGCCCGATGCCGATCATCACCCACCCCGTTCCGGTGAGCGCCCCGTGGACGCCGGAGCCGGCCCCGGCCGTGAACGCGAACTCGTGGGCGAAGACGTAGGCGACCGCGGTGAACGGCAGGAAGATCAGCCCGAGCAGCGGCCACAGCCAGTTGCTGAAGGCCTTGCTCACCAGGCTGGTGGACAGCCACACGGCGACCAGCACCAGGCGGGGGAAGAAGGCGGCGATCGCTCCGACGAGGCAACATCCCATGACGGGCAAATCTATCTTTCAATCATCATTTACGCTGTTATTGGACAGGTGTGTGATCACCGCGTGTCGGTTGTAGGATGACCGGGCCACCGGACACCGGACCGCGCCGACGCACCCGAGGAGGAGCCGCCATGCCGCTGCACGCCGCCGGCCGCCACTCCCTCGTCGACCACGCCATCGAGCAGCTCCGCGCCGAGCTGGCCGCCGGCACCTGGCCCGTCGGCTCCCGCATCCCCACCGAGCACGAGCTCGCCGAGCACCTCCAGGTGGGCCGGAACACCGTCCGCGAGGCCGTCCGGGTGCTCGCCCACACCGGCCTGCTGCGGTCGCGCCAGGGCGAGGGCACCTTCGTCGTCTCCACCGTCGACCCCGAGTCCGCGCTGGCCGCGATGCGCCGCGCCGGCATCCGGGACGTCCTCGAGGTGCGGGTGGCGCTGGAGACGGACGCCGCCCGGCTGGCCGCCGTCCGCCGCACCCCGGACGACCTCGCCGCGATGCGCGCCGCCCTCGCCGACGAACAGGACGTGCTCGACGAGTTCGGCCCCGGCGGCAGCGGCACCATCGACCCCGATCTGGCCTTCCACACCGCCCTGGTGGACGCCGCCCACAACCCGGCGCTCAGCGGCGTCTACGGCTTCTTCCGCGGCACCGTCCGCGAGGCGATGCTCGCCGCCTTCGGCGACGAGGGGATGCCGACCACCTCGGTCGCCACCCACCTGGCCCTCGTCGAGGCGGTCGCCTCCGGCGATCCGGACGAGGCCGAGGCGGCCTGCCGCCGCCTGCTGGACGAGCCCGTGCAGGCCGTCCACACCCTGCTGGACCAGGAGTAGCTCCCGGGGCACGCGCCCCGAAGCCCCGGTCCTCCTCGCCCCCCGCACCGCGAACCACAGAACCACGGAACAGCCATGTCGCTCACCACCGGCGCGCGCACCGGCGCGCCCCACCGCCCCTTCGCACCCCGCTCGCAGCGGCTCTCCGCCGTGCTCGCGATGCTCGGGTTTGTCCTCGTCGCGGCCAACATGCGGGCCGCGGTCTCCGCGGTCTCGCCGCTCGTCGAGGAGATCGAGCACCGCTACCACCTGGGCTCCGGCGGTGGCGGGCTGCTCACCACGCTTCCGGTGCTGATGATGTCGGTCGGCGCCCCGGTGGCCGCCTGGCTGGCGCGCCGTCAGGGCACCGAGCGGGCCGTGCTGCTGGGCCTGGGCCTGCTGGTGGCGGGCATCCTGCTGCGGGTGCTGCCCTCCCAGGCGGCGCTCTTCGGCGGCTCGGTGCTCACCGGGCTCGCCATCACCGTCCTCAATGTGCTGATGCCGGGCATCGTCAAGCGCGACTTCCCGGAGAAGGCCGCGCTGATGACCGGCGTCTACACCACCGTGATGATCGGCGGGGCGACGGCCGCGGCGGCGCTCTCCGTCCCGCTGGAGCGCAGCCTCGGCGGCTGGGCCGGCTCGCTGGGCGTCTGGGCGCTGCTGGCCGCCGCGGCGTTCGTCGTCTGGCTGCCGCAGCTGGTGCGCAACGAGCGTCCGGCCGCGCGCGCGGCGGCGGCGTCCTCGGGGCAGGAGCCCTCCGGATGGCTCCGGCGCTCGCCGCTGGCCTGGCAGATCGCCGTCTTCATGGGCATCTGCTCGCTGCTCAGCTACACCGCCATCGCCTGGCTGCCGACCATCTTCACCGACCACGGGATGTCGCACGCCGACGCCGGCGCGGTCTTCGCCTTCTCCACCTTCGTGCAGCTCTTCAGCGCCTTCCTGGTGCCGCTCGCCGCGGGACGGGGGATGAGACTTCGAAACAAGGGCGGTGGCGGGCGACAGGGGGGCCAACGGGCTCTGGTGGTGGTCATGGTGGGCTGCAACGCCGCGGGGTTCGCCGGGCTGCTCGCCGCGCCGATCGGCGGCGCCTATCTGTGGGCCGTGCTGCTGGGCCTCGCCCAGGGCGGCTCGTTCGGGCTGGCGCTCACCATCCTGGTGCTGCGCGCCGGGGACGCGGCCGTGGCGGCGCGGCTCTCCGGGATGGCCCAGCTGATCGGCTATCTGATCGCCGCGATCGGCCCGGTGGGCGCCGGGCTGCTGCGCCAGGCCACCGGGAGCTGGACGCTTCCGCTGGTGCTGCTGCTGGTCGCGTGCGGGGTGGGGCTGGCCGCCGGGCTCGGGGCCGGACGCAACGTCAGCCTGCGGATACCCGCCACCCGATCGGGTCGTTGATCGCGCAATCGCGAACCACACGGATTTCAGGCGGTTATGTAACAAACCCAACCCGGCCTGTACGGCGGCAGTCTTCCCCACGGATGAACGCAGGGGGACGTGCCGCCGACGCCGGCGGCCCTCCTCAGTGACCGGAAGGCAACACACGTGGGACTGACCGCGAAGAAGTTCGTGCTGCTGCTGATCCTGATCGCGATCGGGCTGATCGTGCTGACGGTCTGGCTGTGGCCGAGGCTGGCGCGGCGCGGTCCCGCGATGGTCGCGGGCCGGGTCGGGATGCTGGTGGCGTGCCAGCTGGCGATCGTCTCGGCCTTCGCCGCGGCCGTCAACGCCGACTTCATGTTCTACACCAGCTGGTCGGACCTGCTGGGGACGCAGCACGACACGGCGAAGATCAGTCAGGTGACGGCCGGCGCCAAGGCGCGGCATCTGGTGGTGACCGGCCATCAGGCCGTCCGCTACCAGGGCAAGAACGCCCCCGCCCAGACGGGCCGGATCGACAACGTGACGATCCGCGGCGCGGTCAGCGGGCTCTCCGAGACGGGCTATGTCTACCTGCCCCCGCAGTACTTCGCGCACGGCGCCGAGAAGAAACGGTTCCCGGTGGTGGTGCAGCTGACCGGCTACCCGGGCGAGGCGGTCGCGCTCATCAAGAAGATGAAGCTGCCCGAGTACCAGCTGCGGGGGCTCGCGGCGCACACCGCCAAGCCGATGATCTACGTGATGATCCGCTCCGCGACGGACAGCCGGGACACCGAGTGCACCGACGTCCCGGGCGGCCCGCACGCGCTGCAGTTCCTCTCCCAGGACGTGCCGCGCGCGGTGCGCGAGGGCTACCGCACCGCACCGGACGCGGCCGGCTGGGCGATGGCCGGCGACTCCACCGGCGGCTACTGCGCCCTGAAGATCGCCATGACCAGCCCGGACCGCTTCGGCTCGGCGGTGGCGCTCTCCGCGTACTTCCACGCGCTGCAGGACCCGACGACGGGCAGCCTCTACGACGGCAGCAGGAAGTACCGCGCCGAGAACGACCTGGTGTGGCGCCTCAAGCACCTGCCGTCGCCGCCCGTCCAGGCGCTGCTGACGACCAGCCGGACCGAGGCCGACTACAAGCAGACGCTGGCCTTCGCCAGGCTCGCCCGGCAGCCGATGGGCGTCACCACCCTCGTCCGCGACCAGGGCGGCCACAACTTCAACACCTGGACGCAGGAGATCCCGCACACCATGCACTGGCTGGCGGGCCGCCTCAAGGTGACGGCCCAGCCGTAGCCGGGGCGTCGTCACAGCAGCAGGAGCACCACGGCGGCGAGCCCCGCGTGGACCGCCGTCACCACCGCGTGCGCCCCCGCGAAGTACACCGCGCCGAGCGCCGCGACCCCGGCGGCGTTCGCGAACTGCTGGGACGTCGTCATCAGCCCGGACGCCGCCCCCGCCTGCTCCGCCCGCACCTCGCGCAGCGCCGCGCCCATCAGCGGCGGCAGCACCAGCCCGTTGCAGAGGCCGATCAGCGACAGCGGCAGCACCAGCCACAGCGCGCTGTCCACCGCCGACGCCAGCACCCCGAGCACCAGCACCCCGGCGAGCAGCCCGCCGCAGGCGACCCGCGTCACCCCCGGCCCGTACCGCGCCACGATCCGCGAACCGGCAAGGGAGGACGCCGAGAAGAGCACCGCCTGCGGGAGGAAGATCAGCGCCGCCTGGAAGGGGCTCCGCCCGAACCCCTGCTGCAGCAGCAGCGTCAGGGTGAACATGAAGCTGCCGAAGTAGAGCTGGAACGCCACCCCCGCCGCCAGCATCCGCGCATAGCGGCGGTTGCCGAAGAGGGCCAGGTCGAGCAGGGGGCTGCCGCCGCGCGCCCGCAGCCGCCGCTGCCAGGCCAGCGCCGCCGCGCCCAGCGGGACGGCCGCGGCGAGGACGAGCCACGTCCACAGCGGCCACCCCGCGTCCGGCCCCAGCGAGATCGGCGCCAGCACGGCCGCCAGCGCCGCCGTCACCCCCACCGCGCCCACCGGGTCCAGGCGCGCCGCGCGCGGCTCGCCGCGCGGCAGCTCGCGCCGCGCGAAGACGATGACCACCGCCCCGACCGGGACGTTCACCAGGAAGACGGTCCGCCAGCCGAGCCCCAGCACATTCGCCTGGAGCAGCAGCGCGCCGAGGATCTGCCCGGCGAGCGCGCCGACGCCCGAGGAGAAGCCGTACCAGCCGATCGCCCGGCCGCGCTCCTCCGGAGGGAAGCCGACGGTGATCAGCGAGAGCACCTGCGGCACCATCGCCGCCGCGGAGAGGCCCTGCAGCAGCCGGGCGGCGACCAGTTGGGCGGGATCGACGGCGAGCCCGCAGAGCAGCGAGGCCACCGAGAAGGCGGCCATCCCGGCGATGAAGACCCGGCGGTAGCCGAACCGGTCGCCCAGTCGGCCACCGGTGATCAGCCCGGCCGCGAAGGCGAAGGCGTAGCCCCCGACGACCAGTTCCAGCGCGCCCGGGCCGGCGCCGAGGTCGCCGCGGAGCGAGGGCACCGCGATGTTGACGACGAACAGGTCGAACTGGGCCATGAACATGGCCGAGACGGCCACCAGCAGCATCCGCACGCGTCTCCCCCTTCGGAACCACGATCAGGCTCTATCGTGGATACTAGATATCCATCATAGATACGGCAACTCCACGATGTGGTCGAACCGATAGGGTGGACGCCATGAAGCTGTCCCAGGGCGTGGAGTGGTCCGTGCACTGCGCGGTGCTGCTCGCGCAGGGCCCCCCGGGCACGGTCGCCTCGCGCCGCACCCTCGCCGGTTTCTACGGGCTCCCCGAGGCCTACCTCGCCAAGCACCTGAAGTCGCTGGTGCGTTCCGGCGTGCTGCACGCCACCAGCGGTCCGCGCGGCGGCTTCCGGCTGGCCCGGCCCGCCGCCGAGATCACCGTCCTGGACGTGGTGGAGGCCGTGGAGGGCGAGGCCTCCGCCTTCGTCTGCACCGAGATCCGGCAGCGCGGCGTCTGCGCGATACCGGCCGAGCAGTGCGTGCGGCGGTGCACGGTCGACCGCATCATGCAGGACGCGGACGACGCCTGGCGGGAGAGCCTCCGCGGCCGCACCATCGGGGAGATCGCCCGCGGCCTCTCCCCGGAGGTCCGCGAGCGCTCCCGCGGCTATCTGGCCGAGAACCGGCCGGCCTGAGCGGCGGCGCGGCTGCGGGCCGTCAGGCCTGCCGCCCCGACGTCCACTCCGTGACGGCCCGCTCGAAGACCCCCTGGTCGCCGTCGAAGCGGGTGCCGGGCACCGGCCAGTGCAGCACCAGCTCGTCGATGCCGATCTCCCGGTAGGCGGCGGCATGCTCGGCGAAGGCGGCCGGCGACGCCAGGAACGGGTCGTCGGTGAAGCCGGCGAGCAGCACCGTGCGCAGCGTCGCGGGGTCGCGCCCCTCCTTGCCGCACGCCTCGGCGAGCCGCTCCAGCTGCCCGGCCACCGCCTTCGGACCGCGCTCGCCGGTGCGCGGATCGCCGCCGGTGGTCACCCAGCCCTGCCCGAGCCGGGCCGCCACCCGCATGCCGCGCGGGCCGTTGCCGGCCACCGTCAGCGGCAGCCGCGGCCGCTGCACGCAGCCGGGGATCATGCGGGCCTCGTGCGCCGAGTAGTGGGCGCCCCCGTGGGTGGTGGCGGGGTGCGTCAGCAGCTCGTCCAGCAGGGCGGTGAACTCCGCGAAGCGGTCCGCGCGTTCGCGCGGCGACCAGGGCTGCTGCCCCAGCGCGGTGGCGTCCGCCCCGTCCGCGGTGCCCGCGCCGATGCCGATGGTGACGCGGCCCCCGGAGACGTCGTCCAGCGACATCAGCTCCTTGGCGAGCGTCACCGGGTGGCGGAAGTTGGGCGAGGTGACCATGGTGCCCAGCCGCAGCCGGCCGGTCGCCTCGGCGGCGGCCGCCAGCGTCGGCACCGCCCCGAACCACGGGCCCTCCCGGAACTCCCCGCGCCACGAGAGGTGGTCGTAGGTGTAGCCGGCGTGCAGCCCGAGCGCCTCGGCGCGCTGCCACACCGCGCGCCCCTCGGTGCGCCAGCGGTAGATGGGGAGGATCACGGTGCTCAGGTCCATGGCGACCAGGCTACGGGCCGGGCCCAGGGGGCGCGGTTCGGGTGTTTCCGCAGTATGGGCGACCATGGAGCGGTGACTACGCCACCGCTGCCCCCCGTACGGCTGATCGCCACCGACCTCGACGGAACCCTGCTGAACGCGCAGCGGACCGTCTCCCCCCGGTCCCGGGCCGCGCTGGCCGCCGCCGAGCGGGCCGGGCTGCGGGTGGTCTTCGTCACGGGTCGGCCGCCGCGGTTCATGGAGGTGGTCGGGGGCTGCCTGGGCACCCACACAGTGGCGATCTGCTCCAACGGCGCGCTCGTCTTCGACCTGGCGGACGGCAGGGTGCTGAGCGCCACGCCGCTGGAGCAGGAGGCCGCGTCCGAGGTGGTCAAGGCGCTGCGCACGGCGGTCCCCGGGGTGCGCTTCGGCATCGAGTTCACCCACGGCTTCCTGCACGACCCGGAGTACGACCTGTGGGCCGAGGACAACGGCACGGTCCCGGGCGTGCTGGGCGCGGGCCCGGCGGAGGAGCTGGTCCGGGAGACGTCGCCGGGCCGGATCGTGAAGATCGTCGCCCAGCAGCGGCCAATGGACGACGGCAGCGGCCGCGAGCCGATGGAGCCCGACGCGTTCCTGCGGCTGGGCCGCGAGGTGATCGGCGACTGGGCGGACGTCACGCGGTCCAGCCCGCTGCTGGAGATCTCCGCGGTCGGTGTCAGCAAGGCCGCGACGCTGGCCGGGTACGCGGCCGAGGCGGGGATAGCGCCGGAGGAGGTCGCCGCCTTCGGCGACATGCCGAACGACCTGGAGATGCTGGCCTGGGCGGGGCGGTCGTACGCGATGGGCAACGCGCATCCCGCGGTGCTGGCGGCGACGACGCGCCGGTGCCCGCCGAACACCGAGGACGGCGTGGCGCAGGTCGTCGAGGAGCTGCTCGCCTCGCAGGGACGCGAGCGCCGCGGGGCGTAGGGCCGGGTTTCGGCTGCCCGGTCCGCTCGACCCACCCGCGCGGTTCCCCGCGCCCCTGACGGGGCGATGCGCCGTCAGTCCCTCAGCGGCGCCCGCCAGGTCACGCGGGTGCCGCGACCGTCGAGGCCGACGCCCCACTCCGCGCCGCCGCCCAGCGACCCGGCGCGCCTGCGGAGGTTCTCCAGCCCGCTGCGGCGCGTCGCCGCCGCCATGCCGACGCCGTCGTCCGCCACCGAGAGCACCGCCTGCGCGGGGCGGCCGTCCTCGACGGCCACCCGCACCTCCACCCTCGACGCCGCCGCGTGCCGCGACGCGTTGGAGAGCATCTCCCGCAGCGCCGCCAGCAGATTGCGCGCCACCGGGTCGGCGATCCGCGCGTCCACCGGTCCGACGAAGGACACCGACGGCTGGAACCCCAGCCCCTGCGCGATCACCGCCACCTCGCGCAGCACCCGAGCCCGCAGCCCCGCCGGCGCGTTCTCCGGCCCCTGCTGGAGCGCGAAGATCGTGGTGCGCACCTCCTGGATGGTGGCGTCCAGCTCGTCCACCGCCTGGTCGATCTTCTCCCGGACGACGGGCACCTGCACCGACCTCTCCGCGGTCTGCAGCATCATCCCGGTGGCGAAGAGCCGCTGGATGACCAGGTCGTGCAGATCGCGGGCGATCCGGTCGCGGTCCATCAGCACATCCAGCCGGCGCCGGGTGTTCTGCGCCTCGGCGAACACCAGCGCCAGCGCCGCCTGCGAGGCGAAGCTCTCCGCGAGATCGCGCTCGGCGTCGGTGAAGACCGGCCGGCCGGGCAGCCGCACCATGGTCAGCATCCCCAGGACGCGGTCCTCCGCGCTCAGCGGCAGCGCCAGCAGCGGGCCGAAGGCGCGCGCCTCGGGAACCGAGACGTCGGCCGCCGTCATCAGGTCGTCGATGAGGACGCTGTCACCCTGGGCGAGGCGCCGCACCACGGTCCCGTCCGCGGGCAGTTCGAGGCCGAGCAGGTCGCGGGCCTCGCGTCCGGCGCCGGCCTCCACCCCCATGCCGCCGCCCTCCAGCGGCAGCAGCACGAACGCGTCGTCGGAGTCGGCGAGCCGGCGGGCCTGCTCGGCGACGACGTTGAGCGGGTCCTCGCCGACGGCCTCCGGGTCGGCCTCGCCGGAGAGCAGGGCGGTGGTGACGGCGGCGGCGCCGGCGATCCAGCGCTCGCGCTGCCGGCTGGCCTCGTAGAGGCGGGCGTTGTCGATGGCCACCCCGGCGGCCGCGGCGAGGGCCTGGAGGAGCTGCAGGTCCTCGGCGGTGAAGTGGCCGCCGTCCAGCTTCTCCGTCAGATAGAGGTTGCCGAAGACGGTGTCGCGGACCCGGATGGGCAGCCCGATGAAGCTGTGCATCGGGGGGTGGTTGGCCGGGAAGCCGACCGAGCGGGGGTCGGTGGAGAGGTCGTCGAGGATCAGCGGGCGCGGATCGTCGATGAGGGCGCCGAGGATGCCGCGGCCGACCGGCGGGTCGCCGATCTCGGCGCGGGTGCCGTCGTCGATGCCGACGGTGATGAAGTCGCTGACGGTCTTGTCCGGGCCGAGCACGCCGAGCGCGCCGTAGCGGGCGCCGACCAGGTCGATGGCGGTCCGCACGATGCGCAGCAGGGTGGCGTGCTGGTCCAGGCCCGAGCCGACCGCGACGATCGCCTCCAGCAGCTCCCGCATCCGGTCGGCGGTGGCCGCGGCGAGCGAGAGGCGCTCGTTGACCTCGCTGACGAGGTCGTCCAGCCCGAACGTGGAGAGCGTAGGAATTCGGGTGGCTTTCGCCCGGTTCGGTGCCATACAGGCAGATTACGGGGAGTCCGCCAGCAGCGCCGCGCCTGCCAGGCGGTCCGCGTCGGTCTCGCGCTCCCACAGAGAGCGCAGCGGGCCCTCCGCCGCGATCAGCTCCGACCAGGGGCCGCGCTGCACGACCGCGCCGCGGTCCAGCACCAGCACCTCGTCGACGTCCGCGTCGGCGAGCGCCGCGAGCCGATGGGTGATCACCACGGTGGCGCGGCCCGCGCCGCCGGTCGCGGCGAGCAGGTCGCGCATCACCGCGTCGGCGGTGGCCAGGTCGAGGTGCTCGGCGGGCTCGTCCAGCAGCAGCACCGGGAAGTCCGCGAGCAGCGCCCGGGCCAGCGCGATGCGCTGCCGCTGGCCGCCCGAGACCAGCGCGCCGTGCTCGCCGACCAGGGTGTCCAGGCCGTCCGGGAGGCCGTCGACCCACTCCAGCAGCCGGGCCTTCGCGAGCGCCGCGCGCAGCTCGTCGTCGCCGCAGCCGGGGCGGGCGAGCCGCAGGTTCTCGCGGATGGAGCTGGCGAACAGGTGGGCGTCCTGGGCGCAGAGCCCGACCAGGCGGCGCACCTCGTCGGACGGGACGGCGGCGGCGTCGACGCCGGCCAGGGTGATCCGCCCCTCCGCGGGGGCGACGAACCGCAGCAGGGCGTGGGCGAGGGTGGTCTTGCCGGAGCCGGACGGGCCCACCACGGCGATCCGCCGGCCGGGCGTCAGCTCCAGGTCGAGGCCGCGCAGGGCGGTGGCGCCCGCGGCGGCCGAGGCGTAACGCACCGTCAGGCCCTCGGCGCGCAGCGGGAACGGCGAGGCGGGCGCGGGCCGCGCCGCGTCGGCGGCCGGCTCGGCGGGGACGTCCGCGGCGCCGGCGCCGTCCGTGGAGAGCTCCTCGACGCGCTGCGCGGCGCGGCGGCTGCGCTGCCGGTGCTGGGCGGCCAGCGGCAGCCCGGAGACCACCTCGAAGGCGGCGAGCGGGGTGAGCATGACGACGGCGAGCAGCAGGCCGCCCATCGCGCCGGAGTGCACCGCGGCGACGCCGAGCGCACCGGTGGCGGCGCAGGTGAGCACCGTCAGCAGGGTGATCAGCCCGGAGCCGAGGCCGGCCGTGGACGAGGAGGCGGCGGCGAGCCGGGTCAGCTCGGCGTCGGCCTCGTCGGCGCGGGCCAGGCGGCGCGGCAGGGCGCCGCTGACGGTCAGTTCGTCGACGGCCGAGAGCACGTCGACGACCTCGGTGGAGAGCCGCCCCTTGGCCGGGGCGACGCCGCGCTCGGCACGGCCCGCGGCGCGGGCGGCGAGCGCGGGGACGGCGACGCCGGCGAGGGCGAGGCCGAGGAGCAGGACGACGCCGGCGGCGGGCAGCATCACGCCGACGGCGGCGGCGGTGGCGACGGCCACCACGGCGGCGACGGCGGCCGGCAGCAGCCAGCGCAGGAAGTGGTCCTGGAGGGCGTCGACGTCGGCGACGAGGCGGGAGAGCAGGTCGCCGCGGCGGAACGCGGGGAGGCCGGCCGGGGCGAGGCGCTCCAGCCTGCGGTACACCGAGACGCGGAGGTCGGCGAGGATGCGGAAGACGGCGTCGTGGGAGGCGAGGCGTTCCGCGTAGCGGAAGCAGCCGCGGCCGAGGCCGAAGGCGCGGACGGCGGTGACGGCGACCATCAGGTAGAGCACGGGGGGATGCTGGCTGGCGCGGCTGATGAGCCATCCGCTGGTCGCCAGCAGGCCGATGGAGCAGATCGCGGTGAGCGCGCCGAGCACGGCGGCGAGGCTCAAACGTCCCCGTACGGGTCGCGCAGCGTTCTTCAGTAGCGCGCCGTCGTGCTCACCGTCTGCCGGCCCAAGCCCCGGCACCCCGCCCGGGGCGGTCGCGGGGCGAGCGCCGTCGGCAGCCGTCTGCGCTCCGGAGCCGGCGGCTGCCGACTGCACAGGCACCGGGCCCGCCCCGGCCGGGGCGCCGGCGCCCTGGGGGATTGCCCCGCGCGGAGCGCCTGGGGCAATCGGGAGGGGGGGCACCGCGCCGGCCGTGAGCCGCAGCACCCGGTCGGCCACCGCCAGCATCGCGGACCTGTGCACGACAAAGAGAACCGTCCGCCCCGCCGACAACCGCCCCACCGCCGCGACGACCGCCGCCTCGCTCTCCGCGTCCAACCCCGCGGTCGGCTCGTCCAGGAGCACCAGCGGACGGTCCGCCAGGAACGCCCGCGCCAGCGCGACCCGCTGCCGCTGCCCCGCGGAGAGCCCGGCGCCGCCCTCGCCGAGCAGCGCGTCCGCGAACCCGGACGCCTCCGCGTCCGCCAGCGCGGCGGCCACCTCCGCGTCCGTCGCCTCCGGCCGCGCCAGGCGGACGTTCTCCGACACCGTCCCCGCGAAGAGCCGGGCCCGCTGCGGCACCCAGGCGATCCGGGCGTGCCACTGCGCCGGGTCCAGCTCCTCCAGCGGCACCCCGCCGACCGTGATCCGTCCCTCGTCCGGGCGGACGAACCCCAGCAGCGCGTTGAGCAGCGTCGTCTTGCCCGCCCCGCTCGGCCCGACCACGGCCACCCGCTCGCCCGGACGGAGCGTCAGCTCCGCCCCGTCCAGCGCCGGCTCGGCGCGCCCGGCGCGGCGGACGGTGACGCCCTCCACCCGGATCTCCGCCGTCCGCAGGTCCGGCACCGGGCGCCGCCCGCGCGCCGGCGCCTCCGTCTCCAGCACCGCGAAGACCTCGGCGGCCGCCGAGACGCCCTCCGCGCTGGCGTGGAACCGCTCGCCGACCAGCCGCAGCGGCAGATACGCCTCCGGCGCCAGGACCAGCACCAGCAGCCCGGTGTGCAGCGAGAGCCCGCCGTGCACCAGGCGCAGGCCGATGGTGACGGCGACCAGCGCCACCGAGAGCGTGGCGAGCAGCTCCAGCGCGAACGAGGAGAGGAACGCCACCCGCAGCGTCTTCATGGTGGCGCGGCGGTAGTCCCCGGTGATCTTCTTGATCGACTCGGTCTGCGCCTTGGCCCGGCCGAAGACCTTGAGCGTCGGCAGCCCCGCGACGACGTCCAGGAAGTGCCCCGACAGCCGCGCCAGGGTGCGCCACTGGCGGTCCATCCGCTTCTGGGTGGCGAGCCCGATGAGGATCATGAAGATCGGGATCAGCGGGATGGTGCAGACGATGATGACCGCGGAGACCCAGTCGGAGACGACGATCCGCGCCAGCACCGCCACCGGCACCACCACGGCGAGCCCGAGCTGCGGCAGATAGCGGGAGAAGTAGTCGTCCAGCGCGTCGACGCCCCGGGTGGCGAGCGTGGTCAGCTCGCCGCTCCGCCTGCCGTTGAGCCAGGACGGGCCGAGGGCGGTGGCGTGCGCCAGCAGCTTGCGCCGCAGATCGGACTTGACCGCCGCCGAGGTGCGGTGGGCGAGCACCTCGGTGAGCCAGGAGGCGGCGGCGCGCCCCACGGCCACCGCGGCGAGCAGACCCAGCTCGGTGCCGAGGGAGGCCGGGGAGCGGCCCTGCTCGAAGGCGCCCACCACGATGTCGGCGATGAGCACGGCCTGGGCGATGACCAGGCCCGCCCCGCAGAGGCCGAGCAGCACGGACGCGGCGAGGAAGCCGCGGGCCGCGCTGGCGTGGCGGAGCAGTCGGGGGTCTACGGGCTTCACGATCCCTCATTGTCCCCTTTATGTGCTGCTCACCGTGCACCGCCCCTGCCGCTTTGCCCGCCTTTGACGGCCGGGCCGGGGCGGGCGGGCGCCCTCAGGCGGACGCCGGGATGTCCCGGGTGCTGATGCGGCGCCGGAAGACCCAGTACGACCAGGCCTGGTAGGCGAGGACGATCGGCACCATCACGCAGGCCGCCCACGTCATGATCACCAACGTGTAGTGCGTCGACGAGGCGTTCGAGACGGTCAGGCTCCACGCCGGATTGAGCGTGGACGGCATGACGTCCGGGTGCAGCGAGACGAAGAGCATCGCCACCGCCGCCGCGATGGCCGTCCCGGAGAGCGTGAACGCCCAGCCCTCGCGTCCGGCGTGGACGCAGCCGAGCGCCGCGATCAGCGCCAGCGCGGCGACGATCAGCAGCGCGAAGCCGGCCGCCGTCCCGTGGTCGAACTGCGTCCAGATCAGGAACGCCAGCGCGGCCATCGCGCCCAGCGAGCCGGAGATCAGGCTCACCCTGCGGGAGCGCACCCGGATCGCGCCGTCCGTCTTCAGCCCGGCGAAGACCGCGCCGTGCATCGTGAAGAGCAGCAGCGTCACCACCCCGCCGAGGATCGAGTAGATGTTCAGCAGGTCGAGGAAGTTGCCGACGTACTCGTGCTGCCGGTCGAGCTTCACCCCGCGGACGATGTTGCCGAACGCCACTCCCCACAGCACGGCGGGCAGCAGCGAGCACCAGAAGATGGCCTCCTCCCAGCCGCGCTGCCAGGACTCGCCGGACCGCTTCGCCCGGTACTCGAAGGCGACGCCGCGGATGATCAGGCACACCAGGATGATCAGCAGCGGCAGGTAGAAGCCGGAGAAGAGCGTGGCGTACCACTCCGGGAAGGCCGCGAACGTCGCGCCGCCGGCGGTGAGCAGCCACACCTCGTTGCCGTCCCAGACCGGGCCGATCGTGTTGATCAGCACCCGCTTCTCGGCGCGGTCGCGGGCCAGCAGCTTGGTGAGGATGCCGATCCCGAAGTCGAAGCCCTCCAGGAAGAAGTAGCCGACCCACAGGACGGCGATGATGACGAACCACCAGTCGTACAGGTGCATGGCCGTTGACGTCCCTCTCAGTACGCGGTGGCGAGCGGCTTGTCGGCGTCGTCGGGGTCGCCGCCGACCTTGGTGGGCGGGTTGAGGTCCTCGTCCGTCGGCTCGGGCGGCCCGGCCTTGACGTACTTGATCAGCAGCCCGACCTCGACCACCGCCAGCACGGCGTAGAGCACGGTGAAGACCGTCATGGAGGTGAGCACCTCGCCGCCCGAGACGGTGGGGGAGACGGCCGCGGAGGTGCGCATCAGCCCGTAGACCACCCAGGGCTGACGGCCCATCTCGGTGAAGATCCAGCCCCAGGAGTTGGCGATCAGCGGGAAGACCATGACGATCATCGCGATCAGCCAGAACCAGTGGGTGAGCCCGGCGCCCAGCGCACGGCCGCGGGTGACGGCAAGGCGCGGGACGCTGTCCGGATCGCCGCGCTGGGCGCGCAGCCGCTCGCTCAGCCAGAACCGGTTGCGGGTGAGCCAGAGCCCGACGACGCCGACCAGCAGGGCGGCCATCCCGAAACCGATCATCCAGCGGAAGCCCCAGTAGGCGACGGGGATGTTGGGGCGGTAGTCGCCGGGCCCGTAGCGCTGCTGCTCGGCGTGGTTCGTCTGGTTGATGCCGGGGACGCAGGAGCTGAAGTCGCTCTTGGCCAGGAACGACAGCAGCGCGGGGATCTGCAGCTCGACGGTGTTCCGCCCCTCGGCGACATTGCCGTAGGCGAAGATCGAGAAGGGTGCCGGGCACTGGGTGTCCCAGAGCGCCTCGGCGGCCGCCATCTTCATCGGCTGCTGCTCGAACATCACCTTGCCGAGGAAGTCGCCGCTGACCGCGGTGAGCAGCCCGGCGCAGATCCCGACCACCGCGCTGAGGCGCAGGCACTTCCGGGCCACCCGGACCGCCCGTCCGCGGGCCAGCTGGTAGGCCGAGATGCCCATCATGAACGCGGCGCCGGTGAGGTAGGCCGCGGTGAGGGTGTGGAAGACGACGGTGAGGGTGGTGTCCTGGAAGAGCACCCGGGGGTAGTCGGTGAGCTCGGCGCGGCCGGCGGTGCGGTTGATCCGGTAGCCGACGGGGTGCTGCATGAAGGAGTTGGCGGCGAGGATGAAGTACGCCGACAGCATGGTGCCGACGGCGACGATCCAGATGCAGGCGAGGTGGAGCTTCGGGGGCAGCCGGTCCCAGCCGAAGATCCACAGCCCGATGAACGTCGACTCGAAGAAGAAGGCGAGCAGCGCCTCCATGGCCAGCGGGGCGCCGAACACGTCGCCGACGAAGCGGCTGTAGGCGGACCAGTTCATCCCGAACTGGAACTCCTGCACGATGCCGGTGACGACACCCATCGCGAGGTTGATCAGGAAGAGCTTGCCCCAGAACTTGGTGGCCCGGAGATAGGTGACGTCCTTGGTGCGGACCCACGCCGTCTGCAGGCCGGCCACCAGTCCGGAGAGGCCGATCGTCAGGGGGACGAAGAGGAAGTGGTAGACGGTCGTGATGCCGAACTGCCACCGGGCCAGGTCCAGGTTGTTCAGCGCCAGCTGGGTCACTTCGCCCCCTTATGGGTGATTAGGTGACTATTCGTCACCAGACGACCACAAGGAAACGCCCATCCCCGACACCGACACGCCGACGCCCCGGCCCTCGCGCGGTCCGCGCGGGGTGCCGGGGCGGCGGGGCGGGGTGCCGGGGCCGCGGGGCGGCGGCAACACCGCTAAGCCGGGATGTGCCTGACACCGATCCGGCGCCGGAACACCCAGTACGTCCACCCCTGATAGGCCACGACGAGCGGCACCATCACCACCCCCACCCACGTCATCACCTTCAGCGTGTACGCGCTCGACGCCGCGTTCCCCACCGTCAGGCTCCACGACGCGTTCAGCGTCGACGGCATCACGTCCGGGAAGAGGGCCAGGAACAGCGTCGCCACCGACGCCACGATCACCACGCCCGAGAAGACGAACGCCCACCCCTCGCGCCCCGCCCGCACGCAGCCCAGCGCGGCGACCAGCGCGACCGCCGCCACCGCCGCCGTGATCAGCGTCCCGGCGTCCCCGCGCTGCGCCTGCGTCCAACCCAGGAACCCCAGCGCCGCCGGCACCGCCACCACGCCCGCGGCGTACGCCGCCCGCCGGGCCCGCAGCCGCACCTCGCCGACCGTCTTCAGGCCCACGAACACGGCCCCGTGCAGCACAAACAGACTCAGCGTCACCACCCCGCCGAGCAGCGCGTACGGGTTGAGCAGGCCGAGCAGTCCGCCCGCGTACTCCCGGTGGGCGTCGATCGGCACCCCGCGGACGATGTTGGCGAAGGCCACCCCCCACAGGAACGCCGGCAGCAGCGAGCACCAGAAGACGGCGTGCTCCCAGCGCGTCTGCCAGCGGGCGTCGTCCCGCTTGCCGCGGTACTCGAAGGCGACCCCGCGGACGATCAGGCAGACCAGGATGACCAGCAGCGGCAGGTAGAACCCGGAGAAGAGGGTGGCGTACCAGTCGGGGAATGCGGCGAACATGGCGCCGCCCGCGGAGAGCAGCCACACCTCGTTGCCGTCCCAGACCGGGCCGATGGTGTTGATCAGGACCCGGCGCTCGCGGCGGTCGCGGGCCAGGGTCTTGGTGAGGACGCCGACGCCGAAGTCGAAGCCCTCCAGGAAGAAGTAGCCCGTCCACAGCACGGCTATGACGACGAACCACCAGTCGTGGAGCTGCATGGTGTCCGTTCCTCCCCTCAGGTAGGCGATTCAGTAGGCGATGGCCAGCGGCCGGTCGGCGTCCTCGTCGTCCCGGTCCTCGTCCCGGTCGGCGTCCCCGCCGCCCGCGCGGGGCCCGGGCAGCGACGGCGGGCCGCCGATCCGCGTCGGCGGGTGCAGGTCGCGTTCGCTGAGCTCGGGCGGACCGGCCTTGGCGTACTTGATCAGCAGCCGCACCTCGATGACCGCGAGGATCCCGTAGAGGGCGGTGAGGACGACCAGCGAGGTGAGCACCTCGCCGAAGGAGACGCCCGGGGAGACCGCGTCCTCGGTGCGGAAGAGCCCGTAGACCACCCAGGGCTGACGGCCCGTCTCGGTGAAGATCCAGCCGAACGAGTTGGCGAAGAGCGGGAGGAGCATGGTCAGCAGCGAGATCCGCCAGAACCAGGGGCTCAGCCGCTCGCCGAGGGCGCGGTCCTTGGTGAGCGCGAGCAGCGGCACCGCGTCCGGGTCGCCCCGCTGGGCGCGCAGCCGCTCGCTGAGCCAGAACCGCTTGCGGGTGAGCCAGAGCCCGACCGCGCCGATCGCCAGCGAGACCATGCCGAAGCCGATCATCAGCCGGAAGCCCCAGAAGGCGACGGGGATGTTCGGCTTGTAGTCGCCGGGCCCGAACTTCTGCTGCTCGGCGTGGTTGGTCTCGTTGATGCCGGGGACGCAGGAGCTGAAGTCGCTGTCGGAGAGGAAGGAGAGCACCCCGGGCACCGACAGCTCGACGCTGTTGTGGCCCTTGGCGACGTTGCCGTAGGCGAAGACCGAGAAGGGCGCCGGGCACTGGGTCTCCCACAGCGCCTCGGCGGAGGCCATCTTCATCGGCTGCTGGCGGAACATCACCTTGCCGAGCGAGTCGCCGCTCACCGCGGTGCCGATGCCGAAGATCACCGCGACCACCAGGGACAGCCGCAGGCTGGTGCGCATCACCGCGACATGGCGCTTGCGGGCCAGGTGGTAGGCGGAGATGCCCATCATGAAGGCGGCGCCGGTGAGGAAGCAGGCGGTGAGGGTGTGGAAGGCCACCGTCACCGCGGTCTCCTGGAACAGCACCTCGGTGATGGAGGTGAGCCGGGCCCGCCCGGTGGCGTGGTCGATGGCGTAGCCGACCGGGTGCTGCATGAAGGAGTTGGCGGCGAGGATGAAGTACGCCGAGAGCATGGTGCCGATGAACACCAGCCAGATGCAGGCGAGGTGGAGGCGCTTGGGCAGCTTGTCCCAGCCGAAGATCCACAGCCCGACGAAGGTCGACTCGAAGAAGAAGGCGAGCAGCGCCTCCATCGCCAGCGGGGCGCCGAACACATCGCCGACGAAGCGGCTGTAGGCGGACCAGTTCATCCCGAACTGGAACTCCTGCACGATGCCGGTGACCACGCCCATCGCGATGTTGATCAGGAAGAGCTTGCCCCAGAACTTCGTCGCCTTGAGGTAGACCGGCTTGTTCGTCCGCACCCAGGCGGTCTGCAGGACCGCGACGAGGCCGGCGAGGCCGATCGTCAGGGGGACGAAGAAGTAGTGGTAGACGGTGGTGATGCCGAACTGCCAGCGGGCGAGGTCCAGTTGCCCGGACGACGCCGCCAGCCGTATGTGGTCGGCCGCTGCTGCTGCTAGCTGCACGTCATCGACTCCCTTGCACGTCGCCGTCCGGCGCTTGTGAATGCATTCACGTTCACAAGCTCCATTATGGGCCTGCCTCGGCAGCGACGATCACCGCCCCCCGCTTTCGGGCAAAGGGCGGATGAGGGCTAGGGTCGACGGGTGCCCCGTGCGGGGCCGTGCCGGGCCGAACGGGGCACCCGCGACGTGCCGTTGCGGGTGCCTACAGCCCGTCGGCGACCGCCGCCGCGGCGAACATCCACGACTCGCGGGTCTCCGGGGCGAGGTCCGCGTAGCCGGTGCGGCCGCCGGCGACCAGCGCGTCGTCGTAGGGCACCCGCACCACCGAGCGGGTGTGCCGGCGGAAGTGGCCCGTCAGCCGGTCGATGAGGCCGCGGTCCTGGTGCGGGCCGGAGTCGGAGAGCACGGTGACGGCGCGCGCCACCTTGTCGCCCTGGCCGTTGACGCGCAGCGCGTCGATCATCCACGCGGCGGAGGCGGCGGTGTCCTCGCGCAGCGTCGAGACCACCACCAGCGCGTCCGCGGCGTCCACCGCGGCGAGCCAGTTGTCGGCCCGCATGTTGTTGCCGGTGTCGACGACGATCACCCGGTAGAAGCGGCGCAGCAGGGTGTGCAGCTGGTCGAAGGAGCGGCCGTTCATCAGCACCTCGGAGTCGACGGACTCGTCCGAGGCGAGGACGTCGAACTGCGAGGAGCCCTGGCCGCGGACGAAGGCGTCCAGGTCGCCGACGCCGGCCTGCGGGGCCGCGGAGATGCGCTCGGCCTCGCCGAGCAGGTCGACGGCGGTGCGGCCGTGGGTGGCGGGGGCGGCGCGCCAACCCAGCGTGCCGCGCGACTCGTTGTTGTCCCAGGCGAGGGTGTAGCCGCCGCGGCAGGTGCCGAAGGTGGCCGCGAGCAGCAGGGCGGCGGTCGTCTTGTGGGCGCCGCCCTTGGGGTTGACCACCACGACGGTCTTGGGGCCGTCGAAGTCCTTCATCACCGTGCGGCGCGCGGCCCGGGCGGAGCGCTCGGCGCGGCCGGGCTGCAGGGCGATCAGCCCGCCGCTGGCGCTGCTGACGCCGCGCCGCCAGCCGGTCTGGGCGGGGATCCGGCCGGCCGGGTCGGCGGCGCCGCCCAGCAGGTCGTGGACGGTGGGCAGGCCGGCAGCGTCAAGGGCGCTGCTGGGCAGCGGGGAGGCGGTGGGGGCGACGGGCATGTCGAGGGTCTCCATGCGGCTGTGGGTGGGGGCGGTGTCGAGCCCGGGGCTGCGGTCCTCCTCGGGCGCGGCGTGCCGGGGCGACGGGGGGACGGGCGCGCCGGCGCCGGCGGTCGGGGTGTCCATCGGGAGGCGGGGGTCGCCCGGCCAGATGCGCTCGCTGCGGCCGTCGGCGTGGACGCGGAGCCGGAGGGGGTAGTGGCCGGGGCGGAGGTCGCTGACCGCGGCGATCACCGAGTGGCCCAGCTGGGCGGCGAGTTCGGCGGCGGTGGCGACGACCGCGTCGACGGCGGCGGTGGGGGACGAGGGCAGCCCGCCGTCCACCGGCACGGGCAGGTCGTCGACGCTGACCTGGCCGTCGGCGTCGATGTGGGCGTGCAGGTCGACGTGGTCGCTCATGAGACTGCTGTCGCTCATGGGGGGGCGGGCTCCTTGCGTGGTCCTCCGGGGGAAGGCGGGACGCACGGCCCAACGACGCGCCTCCGCCCAAGGGGACGGCGCACCTCCGCGGTTCACCCTTGCGGTAAGCGGCCCCACTCCGCAGTTGCCGCCCCTCCGCCCCGGCACCGCGCCCGCCCCGGGGGTGCACGGTCCGCTGCCACCGAACGGCCACCGGGCGCCGCCCCCTCACCGACGGGCGGGTGGGGTGCCGGGGCTCAGGGCGGCAGACACAGCACCGCACCGGCACCGCGCCCGCGCCGGGCCACGGCAACGGGGCAGGCAGACCATCCAGCGCCCCCTCGCCGACAGGCGAGTGCGGGCGGGGAGCCGGGCTCAGGGCAGCAGACACGGCACCCGCACCGGCACCGCGACCGGGCCCGGGTGGGGTGCCGGGGCGGAGGGGCGGCCTACAGGTCCTTGAGGAAGCGCTGCGCCGCCGCCAGGAAGATGTCGTTCGCCTCGGGCTCCGCGATCGTCACCCGCACCCCGTCGCCCTGGAACGCGCGGACGACGACGCCCGCCTCCTCCGCCGCGCCCGCGAACTCCGCCGCCCGCTCCCCCAGCGCCAGCCACACGAAGTTGGCCTGCGTCGCCGGCGCCAGCTCCGCCCCCCAGCCCTGCGCCCGCAGCGCGTCCACCACCCGCGTCCGCTCCACCACCAGCGCGTCCACGCGCTCCAGCAGCGCGTCCTCCGCGGCGAGCGACTCCACCGCCGCGTCCTGCGCGATCTGGCTCACCCCGAACGGCACCGCCGTCTTCCGCAGCGCCTCCGCCACCGGCGTGTGCGCCACCGCGAAGCCGACCCGCAGCCCGGCGAGGCCGTATGCCTTGGAGAACGTCCGCAGCACCACCACGTTGGGGCGGTCCCGGTACAGCTCCACGCCGTCCGGCACCTCCGCGTCGCGGATGAACTCCCGGTAGGCCTCGTCCAGCACCACGACCACGTCGCGCGGCACCGCGTCGAGGAACCGCTCCAGCTCGGCGCGGCGCACCACCGTGCCGGTCGGGTTGTTGGGGTTGCAGACGAAGATCAGCCGGGTGCGGTCGGTCACCGCGTCCCGCATCGCGTCCAGGTCGTGGACGTGGTCCGCGGTCAGCGGCACCTGCACCGAGCGCGCCCCGGAGATCTGGGTGACGATCGGGTAGGCCTCGAAGGACCGCCAGGCGTACATCACTTCGTCGCCGGGCCCGGCCGTCGCCTGCAGCAGCTGCTGGGCGACGCCCACCGAGCCCGTCCCGGTGGCGATGTGCTCGGGCGGGACGCCGAACCGGTCGGCGAGCGCCGCCGTCAGCCCGGCGCAGGACATGTCGGGGTAGCGGTTCATCGCGCCGGCGGTGGCGGCGGCCCGCTCCAGCACGCCGGGCAGCGGCGGGTAGGGGTTCTCGTTGGAGGAGAGCTTGAACGAGGGCGCGCCCGCCCCGCCGGCCCCGCCCGCCGCGGCCGGGCGACCCGGCTTGTAGCTGGGAATGCCCTTCAGCGCCTCGCGCAGCCTCGGCTGCCCTGCCTCCGCACCGCTCGTCATCGTCCGCTTCCTTTCGGCAGAATCGCGCGCCCCTGACCCGATCACCCTACGATTCGCCGCGCCGCGTGACCACGGCCGCCTGGCGCGCCCCCCGGCGCGCCAGGGCGCGCCACCCCGGCGCGAGGGGCGCGCATGTCACCCGTGAAGGTGAGATGTCATGGGTTGGCATACCCGCTGGACGTGCCGCCGTCCGTTGCCAGAACCCGCAATCGAAAGGGTTACGCACCGTCAGATCCCATGAACCGAAGGCAAACTGACTGCTTCGATCAAGGAGAAACGTATTTGCATCGAATTGCGAGGGACGGTCTCCACCGGGCTGAAAAGCGCCCTAGTATCGCCTGGCCATGACTGCTGCTGCGAACCATAATCTCACCCGGCGGCTGGGACGGGCCGGTATCCGGGACGTCGCCGCCGCAGCCGGAGTGTCCATCACCACCGTTTCCGATGCGCTCAACGGCAAAGGACGGCTGCCGGACGCCACCCGCCTGCACGTCAGGGAGGTCGCCGAACGCCTCGGCTACCGCCCTTCCGCCGCCGCCCGCACCCTGCGCACGGGCAGGTCCGGGCTGATCGGCCTCACCGTCACCACCTACGGGGACGAACCGTTCACCTTCACGGAGTTCGCCTACTTCGCGGAAATAGTGCGCGCGGCCACCTCCGCGGCGCTCGACCGCGGCTATGCGCTGGTGATCCTGCCCGGCTCCTCGCAGCACTGCGTCCAGGACGTCTGGTCCAACGTCGCCCTGGACGGCACGGTGGTCATCGATCCCGCCGAGCACGATCCGGTGGTCACCGAGCTGCACCGGCAGGGCGTTCCGGTGGTCAGCGACGGCAATCCGGGGTCCACCCCGGTGCGCGCCTGGGTCGACAACGACCACGAGGCCGCCGTCCTGAAGATCATGGAACATCTGACGGAGGCCGGCGCCCGCCGCATCGGCCTCCTCACCGGGACGAGCACCGACACCTACACCCGGCTCTCCACCAACGCCTACCTGGCCTGGTGCGAGTCGGTCGGCCAGGATCCGGTGTACGAGACGTACCGCGCCCACGACGCCTGCGCCTCCGCGGGCGCCGCCGACCGGCTGCTCTCCCGCCCCGACCGGCCCGACGCGGTCTACGGCCTCTTCGACCCCAACGGCACCGACCTGCTCTCCGCCGCCCGCCGCTACGGTCTCCGCGTCCCGGACGACCTGCTGCTGGTCTGCTGCAGCGAGTCGGACGCCTACACCGCCACCGACCCGCCCGTGACCACCCTCTCCCTGAGGCCCCGCCAGATCGGCACCACCGCCGTCCAACTCCTCATCGACGCGATCGAGGGCGAGGACACCGGGGCGCCCCTCCAGCAGATCGTCCCGACCGAACTGATCGTGCGGGCGTCCTCGCAGCGCCGACCGGCGCGCAGCACGGTGAGTCCGCCGCGCGCGCCCGGACGGGGATGAACCCGCGCCACGGGGCCCGAAGGGGGCCGGAGCGAATCGGTGCCAACCGGCCCAAGACGGTCCCGTGGCGATTTTGAAGCGATTCTGTCCCCTCCAGCTGCGGACG
Organism: Mangrovactinospora gilvigrisea; assembly: GCF_001879105.1. Classification (GTDB taxonomy): domain Bacteria; phylum Actinomycetota; class Actinomycetes; order Streptomycetales; family Streptomycetaceae; genus Mangrovactinospora; species Mangrovactinospora gilvigrisea. Next base: position 49,533 of record NZ_MLCF01000021.1, read on the forward strand.
GGACATCATCCGGATTCCTATGATGGCCCAATGACATCGGTGGACCCCAACCCCGCGCAGTGGCGTCCGGGCGCGCCGCATCTCGACGCCGGCCGGCCGGACGCCCTCCAGGCGATGCCTGTTGTCGTCGCCGAGGCGATCGGCGAGCGGGCCACCGTACCCCCGCGCCCCGACGCTCCTCCGGCGCCCCCGGCACCGCCCGTGCCGGCCCCGCCCGCGGCACCGGCGCCCGCCGCGCCCGTGCCGCCGGCCCCCGCCACCCCGGCGCCGGCCATCCCCGCGCCCGCCGGCGGTGACGCCTCCGGCCCCGACGGCCCGCCCACCGTGCCGTTGGAGCCGGTCGCCGAGGACCCCACGCCGACGCTGGTCGACCGGCCCGTCGCCGAGGCGGACGACGAGACGCCCGGGCGCCTCTTCGTCGTCGGCGACGTCCACGGCCACCGCGCCGAACTCGTCGCCGCGCTGCGCGAACAGGGCCTCGTGAACGGCCCGGACGGCGCCGAGCGCTGGTCCGGCGGCCGGTCCCGGGTCTGGTTCCTGGGCGACTTCACCGACCGCGGCCCGGACGGCATCGGCGTCATCGAGCTGGTCTCCTCGCTCGGCCCGCAGGCCGGCGCGGTCGGCGGCCAGGCCCGCGCGCTGCTCGGCAACCACGAGCTGCTGCTGCTCGGCGCGAAGAGGTTCGGCGACACCCCGGTGCACTCCTCGGCCGGCACCGCCTCCTTCCTCGCCGCCTGGCGCCTCAACGGCGGCCAGCAGTCCGACCTGGAGCAGCTCACCGACGAGCACATGGCGTGGATGATGAGCCTGCCCGCGCTCACCGTCGAGGACGACTACCTGCTGGTCCACTCCGACACCACGGCCTACCTGGAGTACGGCTCCACCGCGGACGAGGTCCACGACAGCCTCCGCAAGGTGCTGCACCAGGGCGACGCCGAGGCGTACTGGGAGTGCTTCCGCAGGCTCACCAAGCGGTTCGCCTTCCGCGGCGAATCGGGGCCGCAGGCCGTCCACGAGATGCTGGACGCCTTCGGCGGCTCCCGGATCGTCCACGGCCACAGCCCCATCCCCTACCTCACCGGCGCCGTCGACGCCGAGGAGGGCCACGCCAGCGAGTATGTGACGGGCCCTCATGTGTACGCCGGCGGACTGGTCGTCGCCATGGACGGCGGCGTCACCATGGACGGCCCGATGCTGGTGCGCAGCCTCCCCGTGGAGCCCGCGGAGTAGGCGCCGCAGCTCGACCCGAGGAAGCGCTTCGCGCCCCGCCGTCCCCGGATGGGGCGCATTTCCTTCGCGCCCTGCCCTCCGGTCCGCTTCCCGCTCTACCATCGGTTCGTGGGGGACCCCTGTCCCCGACATCGGCGCCCGGCAACCGCACCGCCCTGATAGAACGTCACCATCCTTAGTACGGCGGCTGCTTCACGCGGTGGTGACGGAACTCCGCGGCGGGAAGGGCGCCGCCCCGGGGACCGCGCCGTGCGGCATCTCGCCGCGTGCCATCTGGGACGATCGGGAGAACACATGGACAGCGCTCCGCATCTGCGGGCGGAAGACCGGCCGGAGTTCGAACGAGTACTGGCCGACGCGCTGCGCTCGGAGCGCGTCGGCCGGGCCCTGGAGTCCACGCCTGTCCTGAACCTGGAGCAGCTGCGCACCGCCGCCCTGGAGGCGGCGCCGGCCATCGCCGCCGCGGCCGCGGAGGAGTACGCCGAGTACCTCGCCGCCCGCGAGCTGCTGCTGGAGCAGTCCGCGGACGAGCGGGGCTCCACGCTCTCGGCCGTGCTGAAGAAGCCGTCCGGCGTCGGCCCCGTGATGCTCGTCCTCACCCCGGTGCTCTCCGGAGCGGCGGCGGTCATCTTCCTGGTGGTCGGCTACCTGATGGCGGCGTTCAAGCCGGAGCCGCCGCTCGCCGAGTCGCTGCGCACCGCCGGCTGGCTCTTCGCGGCGATCGCGCTCGCCGCGTTCGTCGCCGGGATGGCCGCGCTGCTCGTCACCGCGATGCGGCACTCCTCGGCGGCGCGCCGCGAGTCGCCGGCGCAGCGGGCGCACATGGAGCGCGCCCGGGACGACTGGCGGGAGGCCCTCACCCGCAACGGCATCGATCCCTTCGTGGACCGCAGCATCGCGACGGCGCAGGGGCTGGAGTCGCGCGGCCGGGTGCCGCGCGCCACCCCCGGTCCGGTGACGCCGGCCCGGCGCTCGCCGGACTCGCCCTCCTCGGGCGAGGCGCGGCGCCGGCCGGGGTTCAGCAGCCCGGGGTTCTCCACCGCCCCGGAGTCGCTGGGCGGCGAGCCGGCGGTGCGGGCCTCGCGGCTGGGCGCGGCCCGGCCGGGGACGGGCCCGGCGCGCGCCGATGGCATCCCCGAGCAGGGCGAGAGCGCGTCGGACGCGCCGGAGCGGGGGCCGGCGGCGGACGAGCAGCGGCTGGAGTCGCGGACGTCCCGGATGATGCGGCGGCTGGGCCGCCCCAAGCTGCCGCGCCGGCAGTAGGCGGCGGCCGGCGGCACGGCACACGGCCGCGGGCGGGCACGACGGAGGGGCGGGTCCGGGTGGACCCGCCCCTCCGGGCGTTCTTCCTTCCGCCGCGCGCTAGTGGCGCGTGGTGAAGAACTTGAAGAACAGGTAGGCGGCGCCGACGACCACCGCGAGGATCAGGATCTTGAAGAAGAGGCCGAACAGGATGCCGAGGACAGCCATGACGAGCCAGCCGACGAAGACGACGGCCAGGATGGCAATGACCCCGATCGCCCACGCCGGAAGTTTGCTGAACGCTTCCTTCATTTCGTTCACCGGGGTTCCTTCGGTGTCGGTGGGTTGATGGCGGCTTTCGGTGTCCGCCTGTCTTCGATGGTAGGGCGGATCCGGCCGCGGGGAAGGCGTCCCGGGGCAGGATCAGGGGAGTCTCCGGGTACGGTCGGGGACCGTCCCCCGTCAGGCCTCAGGGGGAGAGAAGACCACCAGGACCCGCAGCGACTCGCTGATGTGGTGGAAGCGGTGCGGCGTCCCGGCCGGGACGAAGACCACGCTGCCGCGCGAGACGGGGCGGCTCTCGTCACCCACGGTGAGCACCGCGCGGCCGCTCTCCACCACGTACACCTCGTCCTGGCGGTGCGGCCGCTGGCCGTCGGTCTCGCCGGGCTCCAGCGCATACAGCCCGACGGACATGCTCCGCTCCGTCAGGAATCGCAGGTAGGCGCCCTCGTGTGCGGCGCGCTCCGCGTCCAGCTCGTCCAGGCGGAACGCCTTCATCAGGTCCTCGCTCTCCGGCTCACAGGTCTCGGGGGGGGGTGGTCATGCCGCCGCGTCGAGCGCCCGGCGGGCCGCCCGGCCCGCCTCGGCACCGTAACCGCGGCCGAAGAGCACCGCGTGCACCAGGAGGGGGTGCAGCTGGTGCAGCGGCACCCGCCCCTCGCGCCCCGGGGCCGGGGGCGACGCCTCGTCGTACGCGTCGAGCGCGCGGTGCAGCTGGGGCATCCCGAAGAGGCGCAGCATCGCCAGGTCGGCCTCGGGGTGGCCGCCCTGCGCAGAAGGATCGATCAGCCAGGGCCGTCCGCCGCTGTCCCAGTGGACGTTGCCGCTCCACAGGTCGCCGTGGACGACGGCCGGGCCCTGCGGCGGCCCGGCCAGCTCGGCGATCGCGGCGCAGACCTCCTCCACGTCCCGGGCGTCCTCGGCGGAGATCCCGCCGCAGTCGAAGGCCTCCCGCAGCGCCGGCTGGAGCCGGTAGCGGGCGTGGAACTCGGGCCACTCGGCGGGCTCGGTGCAGGGCTGGTCGGGGACGGGCAGCGGCAGCGGGCCGATGAACGCGGCCTTCGCGGTGCCGAAGAGCTGGGCGGGGGTGGCGTGCAGCCCGGCGAGTGCCCGGCCGAGCTGCTCGGCGCCGCGGGAGGTGGCGACGCCGGGGTCGATCCACTCCAGCACCAGCAGGTCGTCCTCGACGGAGAGCACCCGCGGCACCCCGATGCCGGAGTCGTCCGGCAGGGCGTCGGCGAGCAGGTCGAGCCCGAACGCCTCGGCGGCGAAGAAGCCCTCCGGGGCGTCCGGGTGCGTCTTGACGAAGAGGGTGTCGCCGTCGGCGAGGTCGGCGCGGTAGGCACTGCAGACCGAGCCGCCGCCCAGCGGGCAGAGCCGCCGCACGGGGCTGTGCACCAGGGCGTCGAGGCGCTTGCGGAGCGTCGGGGGCCGCGCCGGCATCGTCAGGCCACCTCCTCGTCGGGCTCGTCGGGCTCCACGGGCTTCGCGGTGCCGCCGAGGTCGGCGCGCAGCCGGTCGACGAGGCCGTCGACGGCGGGTTCGACGAGCGCCAGCACCTCGTCGAAGTCCTCGATGCCGTCGTAGTAGGGGTCGGGGACGTCCGCGCCGGGCGGGGCGGCGGCGTCCCAGTCGCGGAGCAGGGTGACGCGCTCGCGCTCCCCGGGGGTGCGGGCGAGCCGGCGGAGCGCCCGCAGATGGCCGCCGTCCAGGGCGACGACGTGGTCGAAGCGGTCGAACCAGCGGGGCTCGAAGCGGCGGGCGGCGTGCTCGGCCGCGGGGTAGCCGTGCGCGGCGAGGACGCGCACGGTGCGCGGGTCGGCGGGTTCGCCCTCGTGGTAGGCGTGCAGCCCCGCGCTCTCGGCGCGCACCCGCGCGCCGAGGCCGGCCTCCTCGGCACGGGCCGCGAGGACCTGCTCGGCCATCGGCGAGCGGCAGATGTTGCCCGAGCAGACGAAGCACACGGCGAGCGTCGGACGGTCGGCGGGCATGCGCGGTTCTCCAGGTGCGTTACGGTCCGGGACCCGGCGGGTATCGGCAGATTGCCGCCGGGCTTGCGGCAATTATCGTCCGCCACAAGGACGTTCGGGACCAACTGCGTCCAGCAGGCTCAGCACGCCCTCCAGATTCTGCTGGAGGTAGCGGCGGGCGGCGACGGGCACCAGGTCGACGGAGCCGAGCCCGGCGCGGGAGAAGGGGACGCGGACGATCTCGTAGCTGCCGACCGGGGCGTCCACCTCGGGGCCGTGCCGCAGCGCCGGGTCGAGGGTGCGCAGCCGGCAGGCGAAGAAGACCTGCACCTTCACCCCTGCGGTGCCGTCCGCGCCGGTGGTGGGCTCGGTGTCGACGAGCACCGGGACGGCCGGGCCGACGGTGGCGCCGAGCTCCTCGGAGACCTCGCGGCGCATCGCGTCCTCGAGGGTGGGGTCGTCCGGCTCGACGCCGCCGCCGGGCATCACCCAGTACGGCGGCATCCCGCCGGGACGGGTGCGCTTGATCAGGACGACGTCGGGGACGGGGGAGCCGTCCCGCTCGTCGAGCACGATTCCGCGGGCGTTCCGCTGCAGCACGGGGAGCAGTTGGTCCATGGGATGCGCTGTCCTCCCTGGGATTCCGGATCTAGGGTCTGTGGCATGACGGAGACGAAGGGCACCGAGATGGAATATCGCAGGTTGGGGTCGTCGGGTCTGGTGGTTTCGGCCGTCGGCGTCGGCTGCAATCAGTTCGGGGGAAAGGTGGACGCCGCCATCGGCGCGTCGATCGTGGACGCGGCGCTGGAGGAGGGCGTCACGCTCTTCGACACGGCGGACGTCTACGGCGCGGCGCCGGGCGCCTCGGAGGAGGCGCTGGGCCAGGCCCTGAAGGGCCGCCGCGACCAGGTGGTGCTGGCCACCAAGTTCGGCAGCGACATGCGCGGCGGCAACGGCCCGGACTGGGGCGCGCGGGGCGGCCGCCGCTACATCCGGATCGCCGTGGAGGCGTCGCTGCGCCGGCTCGGCACGGACTGGATCGACCTCTACCAGATCCACCGCCCGGACCCGGCGACGCCGATCGAGGAGACGCTGGACGCGCTGGGCGAGCTGGTCCGGGAGGGCAAGATCCGCTATGCGGGCTGCTCCAACTACGCGGCGTGGGAGGTGGCGGACGCGGGCTGGACGGCGCGGACGCGTCACCTGCCGGGCTTCGTCAGCGCGCAGAACAAGTACAGCCTGCTGGACCGCGCGGCGGAGGACGAGCTGGTGCCGGCGTGCGAGGCGTTCGGGCTGGGCCTGCTGCCCTACTTCCCGCTGGAGCACGGGCTGTTGACGGGGAAGTACCGCCGTGGCGAGGCGGCCCCGGCCGGCACACGGCTGGCGGACGAGCGGCGCCGGCGGATTCTCGACGGGGCGCCGTGGGACGTCATCGAGGGCGTCGAGGCCTTCGGCAAGGAGCGCGGACTCTCGCCGCTGGACGTGGCGATCGCCGGTCTCGCGGCGCAGCCGGCGGTGTCCTCGGTGATCGCGGGCGTGACGGGTCCGGACCAGCTGCGGGCGAACGCGCGGGCGCTGCGGTGGCAGCCGGAGGCGGCGGAGATCGTCGAACTGGACGCGCTGACGAGCGGCGGGGATGCGTTCGGGGCGTGAATCTGGCCCACCTGTCACGAGTAAGCCAATATGGCTTGTGTGACTGGACAATGACAATAAGTCAACTAATCTAGAGGTCCACTGCCGGGGTCACGAGGGGGGAGACCCCGGCAGTGCAGCACCCAGGACTCGACCCCAGCCCCAACCGACCTGCGGCTCGCAGGGGGGAAAGGGGGGAGACCCCGGCAGTGCAGCACCCAGGACTCGACCCCAGCCCCAACCGACCTGCGGCTCGCAGGGGGGAAAGGGGGGAGACCCCGGCAGTGCAGCACCCAGGACTCGACCCCGGCCCCAACCGACCTGCGGCTCGCAGGGGGGAAAGGGGGGAGACCCCGGCAGTGTAGGGATACAACTGCGCCCGCCTGCCTGCCGGGCCGCGCAGCGGCTCGGGTGGGGTGCCGGGGCGGAGGGGCGGCGGACAGCGAGCACGACGGCGCGCAAGCCGTCACGCGTCGTCCGGCACCGCGTCCTCGGGGGACGCGTCCTCCTCCGCGAGCATCAGGTACAACTCACGCCGCACCTTGGACAGCAGCGCATTCGCCCGCTCCAGCTGCGGCCCCGTCCCCGCCTCCGCCACCTGCCACGCCGCCGCCGTCACCTGCTGCAACGCGGACTGCAGCTGCATCACCCCGTCGTCCACGGCCTCCACCGCCGCGTCCCACGGCTCCCCCCACTCCTCGCGGTGCGCCGCAACCTCCTCCTCGCCCGCGTCGGTCAGCCGGAACGCCCGCGCCCCCCGCCGACGCGACGCCTCCACCAGCCCCTCCTCCTCCAGATGCTGCAGCAGCGGATAGAGCATCCCGGGGCTGAGCCGCCACAGCCCGTGCGTCCGGGCCTGCAGCTCCTGGATCACCTCGTAGCCGCTCATCTCGCGCTCCTCCAGCAGCAGCAGCGCCGCCGCGCGCACCTCGTCGCGGCGCGGCTTCCGCCCCGCGCGGTGGTGCTGACCGCCGAACGGCGGCGGCGGACCCCATGGCTTGCCGACCGGCACCGCGCGGACGCGTCCGCGGCCCATGCCGGGGAAGCCCTTGCGCCGCTGCCCGCCGAACGGACCGTGCGGACCGGGCGGCATCGGCGGTTCGGGGAACGGCGGCTCCGGGGGCTCGGGCGGCTCCGGGGGGTCGAAGGGATCGAACGGATCGTGCGGATCGTGCGGAAACTTGGGCACCGGAATCGGCCTCCTTCTTCGGTGTACGTCAACGATATGTCGCTGACTATCACCGAAGAAGGCCGAATTCCGGCCGTTCCAGGCCCGGTTGAGCCGCCCGGGCACCGCCGCGTCCCCACCTAGGCCCCGCCCCCGCATCGCCGCCGCTCAGCCCGAGAACGCCTCCCCCATCGCCTCCAGCGGGTCGTGGATGATCCGCTCCTCCGGCACCCCCTGGCCCAGCAGCATCGCCCTGGAGCGGCGCAGCATCTCCGGGGGCCCGCTCAGCACGACATCGGTGTCCGGAAAGGGCCCGTACCGGCGCACCACATCCGGCAGCCGGCCCTGCAGCCCGCGTGCCGGCGGGTTGGCCACCACCGGGCGCAGCGACAGCCACGCGCAGCGCGACGCCAACTCGGTGAGCGGCTCCAGCTCGTAGAGCCGATCGGCGTACTGGGCGCCGTAGAACAGCTCGACGCGCCGCCGCGGCTGACGGTTCACCAGGTCCTCGACGATGGCCTTGAGCGGGGCGATGCCGGTGCCGCCCGCCATGCACAGCACGTTGTCCTCGGAGTCGGGGTCGACCACCATCGCGCCCTCGGGGGCGCCCAGCCTTATCACGTCGCCCGGGCGGGCCCGGTGCACCAGCGCGCGGCTCACCCAGCCCCCGGAGACCGCCTTCACCTGGAGCTCCAGCGTGCCGTCGGCGCGCGGCGCGCAGGCGATGGAGTAGTTCCGCCACACCCGTGGCCACCAGGGCGTCTCCAGGGTGGCGAACTGACCGGGGCGGTAGGGGTAGGGGTGGTCGGGGCGGAGCGTGATGACGGCGATGTCGGGCGAGCACATCCGATGGCCGATCACCTCGGCCTGCCACCACGGGGGTTCACCGGTCAGCTCGGACTCCCGCGCGGCGCGGATCATGATCCCCGCGACGGCGGCGTAGGCGCGGCCCCACGCCGCCTCGGTCTGCGGCGTCCAGGTGCCGACCGCGTAGCGGGCGAGCGCGGCGAAGAGGGCGCGGCCCAGCAGCGGGTAGTGCGCGTCGAGGGTGCCGAAGCGGCGGTGGCCGCGGCCCATGGGGGCGAGCATCCGCTCCAGCGCGGGCGGGTCGTCGGCGAGGCGGCAGGCGGCGAGCAGGGAGCGGAGCAGGCGGTCGCGCTGCAGGTCCATGGCGACCGGGAAGAGCGAGCGCAGCCCGGGGTTCTCGGTGAAGAGCACGGCGTAGAGATGGCCCACCGCCTGGTCGGCGACGGGCTCGACCTCGCGGATGGTGCGCCGGATCAGCTCGCCGTCGGACGGCGCGGACGGCGCGGGCGGCACGGCCGGGCGCGGGGGAGGCGGGGCGGGCATCCGTATCGGCGGGGGCGGGGCGG